>JANNYB010000001.1:0-20495 GCA_031409875.1 Acidobacteriota bacterium
TCGTATTGACACCGACCGCGATTTCAATCGTCGTATCATCGCCGTTTTGCTCCGCAGTAATTCCATTGAGCGGCAAATTTTCGCTCAAAACCTGATCGCCGATGGCATCATTCATCACTTCGATTCTGGTCGTCCAACCGAACCGCCGCTTGCTCAAATCACTAAAAAACTGCGCCCATTTTTCTTTCGGTATATCTAATGTCATTTTCTTAAGCTCCTTGTTTTCTTTCTCGACTTTCTACTGTTCATCACAACAATTAAGCAATAAACGTGCCGCCCCATAAAAACAACAAATACCGCCGAAACGTAATTTTGATTGTTTATCTACTGCGGAAAATTTCGCGCTTTATCGAGTAGAATTTCGCACCTGAAGAGATTTTTCGCTCCTCTGATTCAAATCAGCCGCTGTTTGCAAACGTCGAAACGAGGCACATTGATTGCACTTCCCTAATGTGAGGGAAAAAATATGCAGCCAACGGTTCTCGCAAAATTAACCGAAGACCCAAAAACAATTGAACAATTTTCAGGCTTGACCGGCGATGAAGCGCGTCGGCGTTTGAAAAAACTCGGCTTTAACGAGCCGGTTCAAACTCGCAAAAGCCGGGTAGTGGTTCAATTTCTACTTTTGTTCACCGAACCGCTGATTATTATTTTGCTCATCGCCAGCGCGGTTTCCGTGTTCGTCGGCGATTCGGTGAACGCCGCCATTATCGTCGTGATGGTTTTTTTAGGCGTAATCCTGAATTTCGTGCAAACTTCACGTTCACAGCGTGCCGCCAGCAGTTTGCAAAAGGCAATATCGCTGACAGCCACCGTTTTGCGTGACGGCGAATGGCGAGAGATTCCGCGCTGCGAAGTCGTCTTGGGCGATGTAATTCGGCTGTCGGCGGGCGATTTAGTTCCCGCCGACGCGCAATTATTCGAGGCGCGGGATTTGCACGCGTCGGAAGCCGCCTTGACCGGCGAATCGCTGCCGGTTGAAAAAGAAGCCGACGCTCAAAATCCGACGCAAAGCAAGATTTCTTTAGGAACTTCGGTGGTCAGCGGAACCGGAACGGCAGTCGTCACGGCGACGGGCGGCGACACCGCATTCGGCGCAATCGCCAAACGTCTGACGGAAAAAGTTCCCGAAACCGATTTTGAACGCGGAACTAAAAAATTCGGTTATTTGATTGTCCGCGTCGTGTTCGTTTTGGTAATTTTCGTCTTTTTCGTCAACACGATGCTGCACCGCGACCCGCTCGAATCGCTGTTTTTCTCGATTGCTCTCGCCGTCGGATTGACACCCGGATTTTTGCCGATGATCACCGCCGTCACTCTTGGTCAGGGCGCGGTCAAAATGGCGCGGCATAAAGTTATCGTGAAGCATCTGGCGGCGATGCAAAACTTGGGCAGTATGGATATTTTATGCAGTGATAAAACCGGAACTTTGACGAGCGGCGAGCTTTCGCTCGAACAAAATTTTAACCCTCTCGGCAAAGTCTTTGATGGTGTTTTCAAGCTCGCGTATCTCAACAGTTTTTTTGAAACCGGCATCGTCAATCCGGTTAATTCGGCTATCAAAAGTAAAGTTAATCCGCTTGATGAGGCGATTCTCGAACACGCCCGCCCGAATGTTGACGAGTATCGCAAAATTGATGAAATGCCTTTCGATTTTGAACGGCGCAGAGCTTCGGTTGTCGTCGAAAAAAACGGGGGACGAATGTTGATCTGCAAGGGCGCGCCGGAAAGCGTTTTCGCCGTTTGTTCGAGCTATCAGCTTGATTTTCAAACTTTGTCTTTCGATAACGCCGCGCAAATTACCGTCAATCAAACCTTCCACAATTTCTGCGAAAAAGGCTTGCGCGTTTTAGCGGTCGCCTACAAAATGGTTGAGACCGAAAAAAGTTATCGTAAGGAGGCGGAAAGCGAAATGATTCTGTCGGGATTTCTAACTTTTGCCGATGAGCCGCTTGAATCCGCCGCCCAAGCCTTACGCGATTTAGCCAAAGACGGCGTGCAGGTCAAAATCCTCACGGGCGATAACGAACTCGTGGCGCGGCACGTCTGCGAACAAGTCGGCTTATCGAGCGAGAGAATTGTCTTGGGCGATGAAATAGAAAAGATGGCTGATAGTGCGCTGGCGCACATCGCCGAACAGGTAAATATTTTCGCCCGCATCTCGCCGATGCAAAAAAGTCGGATTCTCCTCGCGCTCAAGGGGCGCGGTCACGTCGTCGGTTTTTTGGGCGACGGCATCAACGACGCGCCCAGCCTTCGTTCGGCGGATGTCGGCATTTCGGTTTCAACCGCGACGGACGTGGCGAAAGATGCGGCGGAAATTATTTTGCTCGAACGAGGGCTTGAGGTTTTGCATAAGGGCGTGATCGAAGGGCGCAAATCTTTCGGCAATGTGATGAAATATCTGTTGATGGGGACGAGTTCCAACTTCGGCAATATGTTCAGTATGGCGGGCGCGTCAATTTTTCTGCCGTTTCTGCCGATGCTTCCCGTCCAAATTTTGCTGAATAACTCCCTTTACGATTTGGCGCAAATCACGATTCCGACCGACAATGTTGACGAAACATTTATCCGTAAGCCCAAACATTGGGACATCAAACTTATCCGCAATTTTATGTTTTATATCGGACCGTTAAGTTCGATTTACGATTTTCTGACGTTCTTTGTGCTGCTGAAATTCTTTCAAGCGGGCGAAAAAGAATTCCACACGGGTTGGTTCGTCGAGTCTCTGGCGACGCAGACGGCGGTTGTTTTTATCATCCGCACGGCGGGAAATCCTTTCAAAAGCCGACCGAGTCGCGCTCTTGCTTTGACGGTTTTAACGGTAATTTTAATCAGCGTTTTGCTGCCGTTTTCGCCTTTTGCCGGAGTTCTGGGTTTCGTGCCGCTCCCCTCGGTTACTTTGTCTTTCTCGGCGCGGCGACCACGACTTATTTGCTGTTGGTTGAGTTGGTCAAACGTCGTTTGATGAGAATTGATTAGTTTTTGAAATGGCTATCAAGTTACAGCGCCGACTTTTCCAATCGCCGAAACGCCGATAATCACTTTGACGTTATGCACCTGTCCGTCATCAACGAGTTCAATTAGATTCGATGAAAGCATTTTGCCGTCCATTTCAATTTTCACGCTGCCCCTGCAAACGCCGAGCGGATTTTCAACGAGGATTAAATACGTCGCGGATTTGTGGCGATAGGTGATTTCAAATTCCTTCCAATCCTGCGGTATGCACGGCTCGATTGACAAAGTTTCGCCGAGCTTATGAAAGCCGAGAATGTTTTCGAGCGCAGCACGATACAGCCAGCCAGCCGCGCCCGTATACCACGTCCAGCCGCCGCGCCCGATGTGTTGCGGATTGGAATAAATATCAGCCGCGATAACGTAAGGTTCGGTTTTGTAGATTTCCAATTCTTCAGCCGATCTGGTGTGATTGATCGGGTTTATCATCGAAAAAATCTCGTGCGCTTTGTCGCCGTTGCCGAGCATTGCAAAAGCGATAATTGTCCACACGGCAGCGTGCGTATATTGTCCGCCATTTTCACGAATTCCGGGCGGATAACCTTTGATATAACCCGGATCAAGCGCGGTTTTATCGAACGGCGGCGTTAAGAGAAGCGCAAGTTTTTCGTGCGGTTTTATTAATTGTTCATCAACTGACTGCATCGCTTTATTTGCGCGATTCTTGTTGCCAAAACCTGAAATCACGCTCCAACTTTGCGAGAGCGAATCAATTTGACATTCATCGTTCGTATGCGAGCCGAGCGGCGTTCCGTCGTCGAAAAATGCGCGTAAATACCAATCGCCGTCCCAACCGTTTTTTTCGAGGTTTTTGATTAAAAGTTTGGCGTGTTTGCGATATTTTTCGGCACGTTCGGCTTCATTTCGTGTGTCGCAAATTTCGGCAAAATCTTCTAAACTTTTTGCCAGAAACCAACCCATCCAAACGCTTTCGCCTTTGCCGCCTTTGCCGACGTGATTTAGCCCGTCGCTCCAATCGCCCGCACCGATCATCGGCAAACCGTTTGCGCCGACTGCTAAACTTTTTTCGACGGCGCGAATGCAATGTTCAAAAATCGTCGCACTTTCGCCTGAAACAATCGGGCGCAAGTAAGTTTCCATTTCACCGTCAGCTAAAACGGGCGCGTCGAGAAACGAAACGATTTCATCGAAAACACTGAAGTCCGCCGTTTTTTCCGCGTAAAAACAAGCGACATAAACGAGCCAAATCAAGTTGTCGGAAATGCGTGTGCGCGTTCCGGTGTTTGACGGTTCGTGCCACCAATGCTGCACATCGCCTTCTTTGAATTGGTGCGCGGCGGCGTGTAAAATGTGCGCCCGCGCCAAATCGGGGCGCGTATAAATCAGTGCCATTGCATCTTGTAATTGATCGCGGAAACCAAACGCGCCACTCGATTGATAAAACGCCGTTCGCGCCCAAAAACGACACGCGAGCGATTGATAGACAAGCCAGCGATTCATCATCAAGTTAAGCGATTCGTCCGGCGTTTTTACTTTGATTACATCCAAAGTTTTATTCCAAAATTCACGAACGCGATTAAATTCTTCGTCAACGATTCGTTTTTGCCGATAACGCGAAACACTGCCCTGCGCGTTTTCGAGGGAATCTTCTTCGCCAAGTAGAAAAACGATTTCGCAGGTTTCGCCGGGAGCAATTTCGATGTCGGTTTGAATTGCGGCACACGGATCGAGTCCCGCGCCGATTGCGCCTGAAAGATTTGTCCGCAACATCGCGGCTGGACGCGCCAAAGAGTGATTTCGCCCGATAAATTCCTGTCGGTCGCACGTCCAAGTTTTAGTTTCTGCGCTCGTCGCAATAAAAGCTACGCGGTCGGCAAATTCGTTGTTATACGGATTTCGGGCGAGAATTGCGCCGGTCGTCGCGTCAATTTCCGTGATGACAAACGGCGCAGACTGCGCCCGATTAACACCGAGAACGAGTTCGGCAAAATATGTTATTGAAATTGTGCGTTTCCGTTCGGTCAGATTTTTCAGACGCAGACGCGAAATTTTTACATTGCCGTTAACCGGCGCAAAGACCAATAATTCTTGATTGATGCCGTGGCTTGCGTGTTTATAAATCGAATAACCTTGTCCGTGCGAAATCGTATATGGCGAATTTTCACGAATCGGAAGCGCGGTCGGTGTCCAAAAACTTCCCGTTTCTTCGTCGCGCAAAAAGACGCATTCGGGCGGCGAATTACTGACCGCATCGTTTGACCAACTCGTCAGACGATTTTCGCGGCTGTTATTTGACCACGTTACGCCCGCGCCGGTTTCGGTCGTCAAAAATCCGAAACCGCGTTCATTGGAAATAACATTCGACCACGGCGCGGGCGTTGATTTATCTTTTTCGAGTTTGATGAAATACTCGGTTCCCTGTTTGATAAAACCGCCGAATTCATTGGCGAATTCCGTTTCGGGCGCAATTTCAAATTGGTCATCATAAACACGCGAAGATTTGCGCGGAATAAACAGCGGCGGAAATTCCTTTTCCTTTATTTTTCGCGCCAATTCTTCTTCGAGCGTTCCGCGACTCGTTACAAAAGTTACACGCGCCGCCGTGTGCAAAGTGATGCGGTCGGCTTCGGACATAATATCGGTGCGCCGCAGAAAAACTCCGCCGGGTTTATTCATCTCCGTCTGCATTCCGCCGGAACGAATCATCGCTTGCAAATCTTCGTTAAATGATTGCTCATAACTCGACGGCTGATCGTTCAAAATCAGCAAGTCGAACAGTATTTTTTTACCGTGCAGATAAGCGTGTCCGCGCAAAATTTGGCGAATGCCGGAACGTGCGTCTTTGCCTTCGCTGACGCGGATAATCATCAACGGAAGATCGCCGCCGATGCCGTATTTCCACAAATCTTTCTGCGTTCCGCGATTGAGTTTTAAAATGCGCGGGCGCGGGCGCAAAGTTTCGTCCGCGTAAATCAAATGTCCGGCAAGACGTTGAAAAAGATTGGCTTCGTCGGTTGAAATACCGAGATGCCGCAGTTCGACTTGCGAGCGCGTCCAAGCGAGTTTTTCGGCGCGGTCAAAGGCGTTCGGTTCGCGGTATTTGTCTGATAAGGCAAGGATTTTTTCACGCGAATCGGCAACAACGGTTGAAAAAATCAAAATCGCCGATTCGCCCGGCTCGATTAAAATGCGAACGCGAAGGCTGAAAATCGGATCGAGCGGTTCGCCTGTCATTCCCGAAAGTTGGTTTTCGGAGTTTATCGCCAGCGGATTGTTGGCGGTTCGATTGCGTCCGAGAAACTTAGCGCGGTCGGTTTCAAATTTGACTTCGCCGTCTGTTTTGCCTTTGACGGCGACGGTTTGCGCTCCCCAAATTTCCGCTTCTTCGACGGAGCGTTGGCGACGACGAGCGAGTAAAGTTTGCTGCTCTGCAACATATTCGGTTTCGACAAACATATTGCTGAACGCCGGATGAGATTCGTCGGCGGCTTGTTCGTTCAAAACAATTTCCGCGTAGCTCGTGATTTCGATTTCGCGTGTTCGGGTTGATTCGTTTGTTAAAGTAATGCGGCGCAATTCTGCGTCGTCTTCGGTTGAAACGATGATTTCCGTGTGCGTGAAAATTCCTGCGTCGCGTCTTTTAAATTCGGCTTTGCTTTCGGTGAAAATAACTTCGTAATCTTGCGGTTCGCGTGCCGTCGGCTGAAAACCGCTCGACCAAATTGCGCCGCTCCGCACATCGCGCAGATAAAAAAATTGTCCCCAATTATCGCGCACCGAATCTTCACGCCAGCGCGTAACGGCACGATTTCCGCAACGCGAAAAACCGCTTCCGGCAGAAGTAAGCATCACCGTATAATTGCCGTTTGAAAGCAAACAAACCTGCGGAGTCGTCTGATTTGCCGACGCGAACCGGCGCGGCAGAGGCGCAACGAGCGCACGGGTAACGCGATTGCGGCGACCGTCTAAAACTTCCTCGGCAAATTGCGGACGCTCCAATTCTTCGGTCAAACGCGGCACACGCTCCTGAAGCAATAAATCGGCGGATTCAATCAGCGGCTCGCGGTGAAAACGCTTTTGCATCACGTTATCAAACAAAAAATTATCGAGCGCGACAAAAATCATTCCTTGATGATGCGACATAAACGCTTCGACGCGGGCGGAAATTTGTTTCGGCGGCAGACGGTTTTTTGTATAATCTACCGCTTCAAAAAATCCGTAACGGGCAAACATTCCTTCATCGTCAAGCCGGCGCAAATTTGCCAACGCTTCCTGTGGCGCAAAAGGCAAAGCAAGCGCAGTTGCATATGGCGTAATCACCAAATCCTCCGCCAGCCCGCGTTTTAAGCCCAAACCGGGAACACCGAACGGCGCATATTGATAATTAAGCTGCAAATCGCGGGCGTTGTAAGCCGATTCGGAAACGCCCCACGCGATGTTGTGTTCTTTGCCGTATTCGATTTGCCGCCGCACGATTGCGCGGTAAGTTTCATCGAGCAGAGTGCGTTCATGATTTCGCATCACGAGCAGCGGCATCAAATATTCAAACATCGTTCCCGACCACGAAACGAGCGCCCGTTTGCCTTCCGTGCCGACTAAACTGCGACCGAGACGAAACCAATGTTCCTGTTCGACATCGCCCGAAGCAACGGCGATAAAACTCGCCAAACGCGCTTCGGAAGCAAGCAAATCGTAAAAAGAATTATCGCGCACGCCTTCGACCGGACGATAACCGATGGTCAAAACTTTTTTCTCGTTATCATACAAAAACGCAAAATCCATCTCACGGCTGATGCGTCGGCAAAATCCCGCGATGCTTTCCAGTCGAGCGGCGAAATTGGCGCGGGCTTGCAGAGCTTTTTCCACGTCTTTGGGATACAACGTCTGCCAATCGCGGCTGAAATTTTTTGACAGATTGACGAGTGCCGTTGTCCAGAATTTCAACTCGGAAAAGTCTTCCGGCTTTTTGGATATTTCGGCTGAAAGGTCGGTGATTGCTTCGCCGTTCGCAGTTAAAAACGTGAAAAAAGTCTGCCATTCTTCACCGTTTTGCGGTGCATTTTGGCGCAGAGCAGTTTCGCATTCAAGGGCGATAATTTTGATCTTTTCGAGTTTAATAGAATCTTTCAAAAAACCGCTTTTTTCGATGTTTGCGACTTCGATTTTCAGAAAATCGAGCGTGTCGAACAGTCCTTGCAAAGTGTTTTCGCCGAACAACGGCGCGTTCGCAAATTCGCGGCAACCTTCGGCAACGGCAATTAAGTGTCCGGCAAGATTTCCGCTGTCAACGGTCGAAACGTATTGCGGCACGAGCGGTTCTAACGAGCGCGTGTCATACCAGTTTAGAAAATGCCCGCGATAACGCGGCAATCTTTCGAGCGTCATTAAAGTCAGTTCGATGCGTTCGATAGTTTCGAGCGTGCCGATAAAACCGAAATCACGCGCCGCAATTGTTGATAAAAGCAGTAAACCGATATTGGTCGGCGAAGTGCGGTGCGCGATTAAATCCGTCGGGTCTTGCTGAAAATTATCGGGCGGCAGCCAATGATCGGTTTCGCCGACAAAAGTTTCAAAATATCGCCAAGTCCGACGCGCCGCAAGTCGCAACCATTTAATATCAGCTCCGCCGAGTTCATCTTTTTCATCACTTTCAACACGCGGTAAACTCAATTTATATGCGACAAACGGCGCAATCGTCCACAACAACAAAAACGGCGCGGCGACAATCAAACTCAGCGGCTGAAAAATAATTAACAGCAAAAAAATGACGAAAGCAATCGCCGGCGAAATTGCCATAAATGAACAATAGCCGCGCAAACTTTCTTTGCTTCGTCGTTCGCTCTGTGCCGCCGTTTCCCATTCGAGCAGATTTTTTTTGGAGATTGTTTTGCGATAAAAGATGCGCGAAACAGCATCAATCGTTAGCGCGGTTTCGTGGGCGAGAAAAGTAATTCGGAAAAATATTTGCGGCACAATTGTTTTGACTTCGCTCCACAAATTTGAAAAACCGATGCTGATTTTCTTCCATTTATTGTTTTCGATTGCCGCCAAAGAAGTCGAAGTAATATGCAAATAAAGCGGTGCGGTCAAAATAAGCAACGCGAAAACAGCGGCGGAAAGCGGCGAAATAAACGCATAAGTCCACGCGAAAACGAGCCACGAAACCAGCGTCGGCGCAAGCAAACTTCGGCGCAGATTGTCCAAAATTTTCCAACGCGCTATTAACGGCAAATTATTTCGCACAATTTGTCCGCCCGCGTTTGGGACAAACGGCAAAACCCAACGCGCAATCTGCCAATCGCCGCGAGTCCAACGATGATTTCGTTTGGTATAAGATTCGTAATTCGACGGATAATCGTCATATAACGCAACATCTGTCAACAGCGCAACACGAGCATAAAGTCCTTCAAAAAGATCGTGGCTCAAGAGTTTGTTTTCGGGAATTCGGCGGTCGAGCGCGGCTTCAAAAGCGTCAACGTCATACAAACCTTTGCCGACAAAACTGCCTTCGGAAAACAAATCTTGATAAACGTCCGAAACCGCGCTCGTATATGGATCGTAACCTTTGCTCGACGAATAAATCCGCGCAAAGGTTGAACGCAAAGCACTCGGCAGACTGATTTCGATGCGCGGCTGTAAGATTGCATAACCCTTCGTAACGCGCCCTGATTGTGCGTCGAAAACTGGACGATTTAACGGATGTTCGATAGTTCCGATGAGCTTTCGCGCCGTTTCACGCGGCATCTGTGTATCGGCATCCAAAGTTATAACGTAGCGAATCGTCTTCAAAAAATCGAAGTCAATCGTTTCATCTAAAACGTAACTCGCGCCCGGTAGACCGCGCAAAATTAAATTAAATTCGTGCAGGTTTCCGCGCTTTCTTTCGGTGCAAATCCATTTATTTTCGCCCGCGTTCCAAATTCTCCGCCGTGTAAAAAACATAAAACGCGGCGCGGTTTCTTCCGATTCGTATTTACGATTGAGTTCAGCGATTATTTGCCGCGCCGATTCGATAAGTTCATTGTCGGACGGCAAAATCTCGCTTTCAGCATCGGGCAAATCGCCGAGAAGCGCGAAAAAAAGTTCTTGATCACGATTGGCGAGATGATAAACTTCGAGATTGCCGATTAATTGGCTAATCGTATTTGTGTCGGTCAACAAAGTCGGCACAACAACAACGGTTCGCGCCGTTTCGGGAATGCCGTCTCTCAAATCCATCTTCGGCACAAAATTCGGACTGATAATGTCGTTGACCAGCCGATTTATTAAAGTTATCGCCAGTTCGCTCGCCGGAATAATCACCAAAATCACGGCAAAAATTAATATGTAAATTGAAAAATTCAGCGTTTGCGCGGCGGTGTAAATCATTCCGCCGATAAAAATAAACGTCAGCGCGGCGATGCTCGTCAGATAAATTGCAGTCGGTCGGCGGCGCAGAAAACGCACGAAATTTTCGCGTAAAGTCGGCGAATAACCGAACGAATTTTCAAATTTCGTCAAACCTTCATCGGTGTTAAGAAAATAACCGATGTGATTTTTGCGTGCGTCGTCCGTCTGTTTTTCGGAAAATTCGACAACGCGCTGTGCCACAACGATTTCGTCGGTGCGAGTTCGCTTTGCAATGCGTTCGATGTTGTGGCGATAACAATCGCGCGTCGCAAAATCCATTTTGCCGTAGTCTTTTGACGGGTCTTTCTCGCGCAAAACACGGTCAACGCGGCTCACGCTCTCAAAAAAATCGCGCCAATCGAGCGTCGAAAGCAGACGCATACTCATAATAATATTGGCGACTGAAATCTGCGCGGAAGCCTGTCGGTTGTGTTCGCGGTGCGCTAAATGTTCGAGCGTTACGCCTTCGGGAAGCAGGCGACGCTGCAGTTTTTCGAGTTCGTAACCGATATAATCATCGCCTTCGTGCAGACGAGCCGCAAATTGAACGAGAAACGCCCGCGAAAATTTTTCGGTCAAACGTCCGCCGTCGAAGTTTTCGGCGAGCAGTTCAAAAGTTCTGCCGGAAAATTCCTTGCCGGTATATTTGGCTAATTCGTCGGCTAATGAGTCGGCGGCGGAACGGTCGCGGCGTGCCTTGAGAATTTTAACGGCAAAATGACGCAGATTTTCAATTAAAGCGAGTCGCAAAGAAATCGGAAACGCCCAAATTTCGCCGATGGTGAGCGGCGAATGATTTTGGTAAGTTTCGAGAAATGCGGTTAGCGTTGCGGCATCGAGTCGGTTGTCGGTGTCGGCGACAATTCTAAACGCAAGATGATAAATGCGCGGATAATTTTTGAAAGCTCCGGTTTCGAGTTTGGGAAGTTCGCGGTAATATTTGCGCGGCAAATCCTGCCGGACTTCGCGCAATTGTTCTTCGATGATGTGAAAATTATCAACCAGCCATTCGGCGGAAGGTGTCAAAGGTTCATCACGCGCCGCGCCCGTCAGTGCGCGATAGATTTTGACCAGTTCATTTTTATTGTTTTCGAGCCGCGCCAAAAGGTCGAAGCCGTATTTTTCTTTGGCGGTAATGCGATGTGTAACGGCAAGTTCCGCCGCCTGTGCGAGCAGTTGTTCAAGACTGAAAACTTCTCCGTCCAACGGCGAATTGTCTTCAGCAGTCAAATTTGGAGGAACAGTTTCGCCTCTGCCGAATTTCAGAAAATCAAACATTTTTTGGTTGCAAATCTCTCCTCAGCGCACAATTTCCACCGTGCAGTGAGCGCGGGCGACGACCGCCGTCGAAACGCTGCCGAGCAAGTGAAATTCATTAAAATTTCCCGCGTCGTTTGCGCCGAGAAAAATACAGTCTGCGCCCCATTCTTCCGCTAATGCGACGATGATTTGTTTCGGGTTGTCTTCTTCAATCAATTCGGTAACGGAGAGTTCGGCGCGTTCCAGTATTTTCCTGATATTTTCGATATATCCGCCGAGCCATTTGGAGTTTCTTTCCGACTTATCGCACGCGACGACAAGCCGAACTTCACTGCCCATAATCCACATTCGTCGCGCAACTTCTTCGACTGCCGCCGATGCTCCGGCAGAGCCGTCCAAACCGATTAAAAGACGACTCGGCGAACCGTTTTTCCAACCTTGTCCGCGCACGATGCGAACCGAACACGCCGCTTCATTGGCGATTTTTGCTGAAACCGAACCGATCATAAACCTTTTACTTTCCGTGTGTCCGTGCGAGCCGACGACAATTAAATTCGCGTTCCATTCTTGCGCCAGACGGATAATTTCACGCGCCGGCGAACCTTTGAGCGATACGGTGTCAGTTTGCCATTCGGGAAAGTGTGCGCCGAGCTTTTGTGAAGCCTGCTCAAGACTGATCCGGCTTTCATCACCAATTTCAGTCTGGGCTTGTTCCATAATCAGCATCGGTTTTGCGGCAGCCGAATTTGTAATAACGGAAACGTCTTCAATCATTTCATAATCTATCGGCGCAGACAGCCATTGCTCCGCAACGTGGACGATTAACGCATCGGCTTCGCGCGGCAATCCGGCACGCGGCAAATCATCAAGCGCATCGTCGGCACAAGCCGAACCGTCGCAAGCAATCAGAATTTTCATTCTCTCAATCATATAAATACCTCGAAATAAAATTGATTTTTGGCTGCGCTCCGATAGTGCAAATTATCATTTGATTTATCGAACGACTTCGACCGTGCAACCGGCACGCGCCGCTACCGAATAAGAAACACTGCCGAGCATCACGCGCTCCATCAAACTATGACCTTTCGCACCGATAAAAATTGCGTCCGCGCCCCATTTTTCAGATTCTTCGATGATGACATCTTTCGCCCGCCCGAATTGAACGACCGTTGAAACGTGCAGACCTTTAGCCTTTAACTTGGCAGAAGCGGCTTCGCGTAATTCTTCCGCTTTCGGCATTTCGGCGAGCAATATCGAAAAAGGAAGCGATTCGACTGCCGAGATCAGCCGCACGGAAGTTTCGGGCAGCCATTGGCGGTTCATTACCGATTCAACCGCGATTAATGAATCGGGCGAGCCGTCAATGGCAATGACAATCCGCATTGGTGAATCATCATCTTCGGCGCGAACCGGCGAACGGCGAGCAACGCGCACCGAACATTCGGCTTCGGACAAAACTTTGAGCGAGACGCTGCCTAAAAGAAAACGTCCCACGCCGCTGCGCCCGTGCGAGCCGATGACAATCAAATCCGGCTTCGATTCGTTTGCTTCCGCGACAATCTCCCGTTCCGCGAAACCGCCGACGGCTTTATGTCGCACTTGCCACGCCGGAAATTTCTGCTGAACCAGGCGGCTCGCATCTTCAGCTAATTTATCGCCTTCCGCCACTTTTTCGATAGCCGTTTGGCGCATTTGGTTAATACTTTCCGCGCCCGTCCAGCCAACTGTTTCGACAAACGATTCGTTTTCAAAATCCTTCGGCAACCATGTTTCGGACGCTGTTAAAATCAGAGCTTCCGTATCGTTCGGCAAACCGGCGCGGCTCAAATCTTCAATCGCGTCATTAGCGCAATCAGACCCGTCAAATGCAATTAAAATTTTCATAAAAGTTCATCTCCAATCTACACAAACAAAATTTCAGCTTTCCGACATTCCCGTCATTCGTTTAATGTTGATGCGAAAAACGACGAGTCCGCCGAGATTCCATTCTTCTTCAATCATTGATTCAACCGGAGTTAAATGCTCGAAACCGGCGGAAAATTCTTTCAAAATTTCGACTTTTTTGTTCATTCTCTTAACTTCCTCAAATTCGCCGAACGCAATCGCGCTTTGCCACCGGCAGGAATCACCAATTTTTTCAACTTGCAGACAGACTTTGCCGTTTGCCCGCAGCGCGTCGAGCTTTTGTCCGGGCAAGCAATGTATATAAATTTCATTGTCTTTGAACAAATAATTGACCGGCACAACATACGGTTCGCCGCTTTCCAGCACGCAGCCGAGATGTCCGAATTTTTGCTCTTTCAACAATTTTTGCGTTTCATTTTCGTTCAAATTTTTAATCATCACGCTCCATTTAATTCGGCATAATTCGCATCGCCCCGTGATGAAGAAAATGTTTTTTAATTTTTTCGACAATCTGCGGATCAGTCATTTTGTCGGCAGTTTCCACCGTTACGACGCGGCTGTCCCGCTGATTCTTCGCCAGACTTTTTTCCAGTTCGCCCTTCGCTTCGCCGGGACCGAAAATAAACACAGATTCGGCTTCGTGAAGGTGAACAATTACTTGCTCGTAAAAACTATTTAAGTGGTGCGTCAACACTTGAAGTTTAGTATCATCGGCTTGATTTCCACCTTGACCGTGTTTTTCAATATCCGAATGAATTATTTTGGTTTCTTGATCTTCACCGGTGACTGAAACAATAACCGCTTTATGATGATCTATCCATAAACCTACATTTTTGCTCATAAATTATTCCTCTTGACTCTAGTTTTAGACAGCGTTTTTACTCTCAGGCATTTTCATCATTTCAAACTGCGAAACGATAACAGCGTAAAAAATCAAAAATTATTTTTCATAATTTTGCCTTCCTGTGACTTTTCAATTGCAACGAACGTGCCTGAATGAAAACGGCTTAATCAAAGCATTTTGGCTAGGAAAGTGAACTCTAACTGTGAAAAATCCCGCGCTTTTCCGCGAAACTTTTCACGGTCTGGCGCAAGATTGTGTGGTTTTTGGAGGGAATTATTTTCCGATTAAAAGGTTAGCGACTGTGTTCAAAAGTTTTTCCGCTGTGAAAGGTTTTGTCAGAAACGCGTCGGCGTTGATTTCCGTTTTGTGTTCAGTCGTTAAACCGCTCGCGGAAATGATTTTCGGCGGCGAATCGAGTTGCTGCAAAGCACGAATCAAGGTTGCGCCGTCCATTACGGGCATCGCCATATCGGTTAAAACTAACGCAATTTTTTCGGAGTTTTGCTTGTAAATTGCCAATGCTTCCGCGCCGTCAGATGCAGCTAAAGTTTGATAGCCGTATTTTTCAAGTGTCGCGCTCGTTACTTGGCGAATATTTTTTTCGTCGTCAACGATTAAAATAAGTTCGCCGTTGCCGACCGGAAAAGGAGTATTTTTCGCTTCGGTTTCGGTTTGAGAATCTTCATTTACGGTTGCGGGCAGATAGACTGAAAATTGAGTTCCGCGATTCAGTTCGCTGTATGTGTTGATGAATCCGCCGTGGCTTTTGACAATCGAAAGCGCGGTCGAAAGTCCTAAACCTGTGCCTTTGCCGACTTCTTTAGTCGTAAAAAACGGATCGAAAATACGGTTGACAATTTCCGGCAACATTCCCATTCCGGTATCTTTGACTTCAAATAAAACATATTTGCCCGCGTGAGCTTCAATGTTCATCCGCGTGTAGTTTTCGTCGAGCGTGATATTCTGCGCGGTAATCGTCAGCGTTCCGCCATCCGGCATCGCGTCGCTGGCGTTGACCGAGAGATTCATTAAAACCTGATGAATCTGCGTCGGGTCGCCGGAAATCGTTTCCAGTTCAGGCGCGATATTGAATTTGACTGTGATGGTTTTCGGCAGAGTTTCGCCGAGAACTTTGATTAAATCCTGAACGAGATGACGCAGTTGGACGTTGATTCTTTCGCCTTCCGCGCCGCGTGCGAAGGTCAAAACCTGTTTGATTAAACTCGCGCCGCGCTCGGTATTTTCTCTGATAATCGAAAGCCACGGTTGACCATTTTTATCAATCGTTTCATCGCTTTGCAGCATCTCGACTGACATCAGAATCGGCGACAAAACATTATTCAAATCGTGCGCGATGCCGCCGGCGAGCGTTCCGATTGATTCCATTCGTTGTGCGCGATAAAGCTGCTCTTCCGCTTGTTTAAGATTCGTAATGTCCGTGTTAATCACGAGAAAATAATCCGGCTGTCCAATCTCGTTTCTCACGAGCGTCCAGCGGCTGACGACGATTATTTTACGTTTGTCTTTCGTGTAATGAGCGGTTTCTTTGAGCCATTCGTCTTTTTGTTTGAGAACTTCCGAGGCTTTTTCAATGACCGTATTGTCGCCTTCGGTAATTACTTCGCCGATTTCTCTGCCCAAAACTTCGGCGGATTCCCAACCATAGACGCGCTCTGCGCCTTTGTTCCAAAATATAATCCGGTGATTTAAATCGCATACCAAAATCGCATCTTGCGCTTTGTCGAGCAAGGAAGCCTGTTGGAGCAGACGCTCGTCGGAGAGTTTGCGTTTGGTGATGTCGCGGCTCGTTTCAAGCACGATAAATTCGCCTTCGCCGGCTTGGGAAACGACCTGACGGCTTTCGACAAAAATCAGTTCGCCGTCTTTAGTCGTCTGCCGCAATTCGCCTTCCCAGCGATTTTCGCGTTTCAATTCGACGATATAATTATCGAACGAAACCGGATAGACGGTTTTCAGCCGCAAGTAAATTTCCTCGCCCAAGACTTCCGCTTGGCTGTAACCGTAAAGCCGTTCGGCGTTTTTGTTCCAGCTGATTACGCCGTCTCCGAGTTTCCATGTAAAAATCGCGTCGTGCGTTTGTTCGAGCAAATCTTTTTGCTCAAGCAGACGACTTTCGCTTTCGGCTAAAGCTGCTTCGGCGAGTTTGCGCTCGGTAATAATGTGCCGAATGGCAACGTATTGATTGGATTTTCCGCCTTCGTCCAAAAACGGCACAATCGTCGTCGCCACCCAATAAATCGAGCCGTCTTGAGCGCGGTTGCAAATCTCGCCGCGCCAAATTTCACCGCTGGAAATTGTCGCCCACATCGCCTGAAAAAACTCCGGTGGATGAAAACCTGAATTAATTAGGCGGTGATTTTGTCCAAGGAGTTCAGAGCGCGAGTATTGCGAGATTTCGCAGAATTTATCGTTGACGTAGGTAATCGTCCCACGCCGGTCGGTCATCGCCAAAATGGTTGATTCGTCGAGCGCAAATTTTATATCGCTCAATTCCTTGAGCAAATTATCGAAGTCTTGTGCGCCAGATTTAAATAATGGATCGGTTTGAAAATGCCGGACAAGTCGGGACTTTTTATCACGATTGTTCTCAGTTTCGCTGATACCGTTGGCTTTCTCTAATTTCATCTTAATTAATTATTTACCCAAAAGAATATGAATTGCGAAAAATAGGTAGCCGAAAAAAGTCCAACACGCTTTAGCTTGTTGATTGCCTGACATCTCAACAAGCTAAAGCGTGTTGGACTTTTTAATCAAATATTTTCGCAAACCAATTCCTGTTTGATATAAAATACTAGAGTTTGCTTTTAATGTTCGTGCGTTATCACACATACCCAAAGAAAAAATTCCCCGTCTATTTCAAAATCTATTCGGTTTCTGCTTTTAAGACTTCGCCGTCCTTCGATTTATTAAGCCTGTAACGAAGTTGGTCACGCGAAATATGCAAAAGTCCGGCGGCTCGCGTCAGATTTCCGCCGGTTCGTTCAAATGCTTGTTGGGCAAGATTAAGTTCAACTTCGCTGAGCGGAATGCCGTCGGGCGGAAGTATGAACAGCGAAGTGCCGTTTGAAATGTTGGCGGCAGATTTTCCGCCAATTAAATCGAACGGTAAATGTTCGGTCGTAACAAGTGCGCCGTCTTCGAGAATCGAAGCGCGTTCGATGACATTTTTCAGTTCGCGGACGTTTCCCGTCCATTCGTAACGGCGAAAGATTTCCGCCGTCTTTGGCGCGAGACCGCGCAATTTTTTGTCGCCGCGCCGTTTCGCATTCGTTTTTCCGATGTAGTAATCGGCGAGCAATAGAGCGTCATCGTCTCTTGCCCGAAGGGGCGGAATGTCAATTTGAATAACCGACAAACGATAAAATAAATCGAGCCGAAAATTTCCGTCCGCGCTTTCCTTTTTCAAATCGCGGTTCGAGGCGGCGATCACGCGCACGTCAAGCGGAATTTCTTTCAAGCCACCGACGCGCCGGAACGCGCCTTCTTCCAAAACGCGCAACAATTTGGCTTGCAGTGATATTTCCATTTCGCCGATTTCGTCAAGAAAAAGCGTGCCGCCGTCAGCTTGTTCTAAAAGTCCTTCTTTTCGGGCTTTGGCATCGGTGAACGCGCCTTTTTCGTGTCCGAAAAGTTCTGATTCGATTAAGTTTGCCGGAAGCGCGGCGCAGTTGATCGCCAAATACGGCGCGTCGCTGCGTTCGGAAGCGTAATGAATCGCCTGAGCAAATAAATCCTTGCCCGTGCCGGTTTCGCCCTGCAAAAGCACGGCGTTGATGTCGCTTTCCGCAACTTTTCGGGCAAGTTCGACGGCTTTTTTGATGGCGACAGATTTGCCGATAATTCCTTCAAAACTGAATTTCCCGCTTTGTTCGCGGCGAACTTGTTTGAGATGTCGGCGAAGTTTGCGAGTTTCCGCGCCGTTTCGCAAAGTAACGCGCAATTCTTCCAATCGAATCGGTTTGTCAATAAAATCGTGCGCTCCGCCACGCAAGGCGGCAATAGTGTTTTTTACGTCAACATTTCCGGTAATCATTACGACGATGGTTTCGGGCTTTAGGTCTTTAATTTCGGTCAAAAAATCGAGTCCCGAACCGTCCGGCAAATCAATGTCGAGTAAGACAATGCCCGGTTCTTTTGCCTCAAAAATCCGCGTCGCATCGGCGATATTTTCCGCTTGCAGACAGTTGTAATTCCACGAGCGCAAAGCCGCATCAAGCGTCCGGCGAATCTGGCGGTCGTCATCAACTATCAAAATTGTTTCAAGTGCAGTCGGCAAGCGGTTTTTCTCCTTTAAAAATATTTAATCGGTAAAATATTTTTACGAAAATTCCAATGTTGAAACTTTTATTAGCTCTATTAAATCACACATTCGGGAAATTCCGCGTTTATGTGCGGAAAATTTCGCGCTCTACCGTGGAACTTTTCACGGCTCAGTAATCGGGATTGCAATAAATTCCGTAATTTATGCTTGGCATAATGTTTGCAATTTATTAGGTCGGAAAGTTGGCTCGCTAGAGAAGATGGAGATTTTATGAAGATATTGATCGGATATGACGGCTCGCTCTCGGCTGATGCCGCGCTCGATGATTTGCAACGGGCTGGACTGCCCGCCGATGCCGAAGCGTTAATTTTGATGATTGCCGAAGTCTGGCATTAAACTTGTCTTTAGAAAGCTATAAGAACTTTTTAGTTTTTAGGCAATCGAATTTTTAGGAGGTGAAAGTTATGAAAATCAATTCGTTAAATTTTGCGTTGGCAAGCGCGATTACCGCCGCCGTAGTGTGGTTAATCTGCTCGCTGCTAATCTGGATAATGCCCGGAGCAATGATGAATATGATCATGAATTTATTTCATTTGGAGATGGGCAAGTCCGGTTTTATGCTTTCACCGCTCGGTGTTATTTGGGGACTTGTCGGGTGGAGTTTATTCGCGGGAATTTTCGCTTGGATTTTAGCGACGATTTACAACCTTTTGACCAAGAATTGAAAACCTTGCGAATTACAATTTTAGTGATGAATCAAAATGAGATACGAGCATTTTGAGATTAAACAACTCGTATAAATTTAACTTTAGAGGTGAAAAATTATGATGAATTATGAATATGGTTTCTTTGGAATGCACATGCTTTGGTGGTTATTTTGGATACTTCTTATTGGCATTCTTTTCGGGTGGTTTGAACCGGTTCCGAAAAGGCGGATTAGAAAAGATTCGCCGCTCGATATTTTACAAAAGCGATTCGCTTCGGGCGAGATTACTGCTGAGGAATATCAAGAGAAAAAGAATGTTCTGGCAAGTGATTTAGCCAATAATGCAAATTAGGTCTGTTGTGTTTTGCATAGCAAAGCTAACCCGTTAATTTCGGGAAACTTTTATTAAATGATGAGTCTAAACAGTTCTAAATATTGGAATTAGAACAACGAAGCGAAATATTGACAGATAATAATCGTTTCATATTGGAGTTTGAAGTTCTACGATAATCAAACTCAAAAACATATAGGAGAGAAAAATGAAAAAACAAATTTTAATGATTTCGATGGTAATTGTAGTGGTTCTTTTAAGCGTCGGCAGTATCGCTGCTCAAGACAGCAAAAAGATGAAAATGGATATGGCGGCAATGATGAAAAGTCCGCATCACTTGGTAATGATGGCATATCGTCATAATGTTTTGACATTTGCTAAAAGCCTCCGTGAGATGACGGCGGGCGGCAAATTGGAAGACGTAGATTTGGCGCGGAACGCCTTTGCTGAAATAAAACACAGTATGGAAAAGATGGGCGAAATTCATCAATCGCAGATGGGCAAAATGAGTGCGGAAAAGCGCGAAATGATGAAGCCGATGATGGAGAAAATGCAGGCTGAAAAAGCCATTGTCAATGGACATATTATCGAACTCGAAAAGGCTTTGCAGGTTGCGACACCGAATGCGTTGGAAGTTAATAAACACGTCGCCGCTCTTGTAATGCAACTTGAAAAAATGGATAAGTCCGACAAGAAAATGAAGATGTAGGAGAAAAAAAATGAGTTGTTGTAGTGATGTCATGAAACCAATCGAAGCGTCTGAATGCTGCACGCCGCAAGACACGGTGGCAAGTGCCGCGAA
>JANNYB010000002.1:0-8083 GCA_031409875.1 Acidobacteriota bacterium
TCGGCTAAGACTTCCGGCTCAAGTCCAAATAATGACTTGATTCGATTTTTAGGAAACATTTTTAGGTTATCAAGACTCATAACCTTAATAAATTTTCAATGAACTTGATTTTCTAGAGAAGTTTATCGGAACATCTAATTAGTTTTTATCGTTTATGTCCAAAAAACATAAGCGATATTGGATAATTATAGTGATTAACTGAAATTACGCAACGGCAATGTCAGAACAAGAAGCGGTAGCGACTTGCTAGATTAGCCGCTCACTACAGTTCGCGGTTCTGACAGCTATGTTTTATCCGAATAAGCCTTCGGTAACGCCTTTTTCGTAGATAATTGTCAGACCGATAACGATGCTGACCAAAGCCGCGATGCCTTGCAGTATCCGGTTAAGATTACTTGCTCGAAACGCAGTAAAATGAAACGGCAAACCGACTAGAAAACTCATAATCATCATTCCGCCGATTGAACCGATGCCGAAAATTATGATGTAAATTAAGCCGACGGTTTTTGATTCGATAGTCGGAATCAGCAAAAGCATTAACGCCGCGCTTCCGGCAAGTCCGTGAATCATTCCGATAATTAAAGCTCGCGGATTGAATGAAAAACCGTGATGCGTATTTTCTTCGTCGGCTTCGGCGTGTTTATGAATGTGCGGATGCGCGTGTTCGTGCGCGTTGTGGTCGTGTGCGTGAAAGTGAAGTTTTCCGCCTTTAAGAAATTTTCTGAGAACATTTAACCCCAAAATTAAAAGCATAATGCCGACGCAAAATTCTAAAATCCGTTCGGTTTGTTCGCTGATTTGAAAATTCAGCAGAAGCACAAAAACTCCGGCAACGAAAAGCGAAATTGTGTGTCCCAAACCCCAAAGTCCACCGACAATTGCCGAACTCCAAAGATTTTTGCGTTCCGAAACCATTGTGCCGACGGCGGCTAAGTGATCGGCTTCGGTGGCGTGTTTTAAGCCGAGCAGAAAACCTAAACCCAAGATGCCGAGTGTCGAAGCAGTTGAAAATAAAAGAATTGCGTTCATAGTGTTACGTTTTTCAAGTTTATGCTATTGAAGTATAGCAGATAACCGCGCCGACGCACGCAATTATGAATGCGCTTGCAACCGGCAAGGCTTTAAATATTCGATTTTCTGCTAGACGCGAACCGCCAAATGTTTTTCCGACATAAAGAAAAATCAATCCGACTGAGGTTAAAGTTGCCGCCAAACCAAAGCTGAAAGCAATTGTCAAAATCAATCCGTAACCGATGCGACCGAGCGAAATTGACGAAAGCATTAAGACCAACGCCGACGGACACGGCAGAAGTCCGCCGGAAATTCCGAGCGCAAGCAAACTTTTCCACGAAACTGCTTCCGGCGGCAGATGCGAATGCGTATTTCCATCGTGCGTATGCGTATTTCCATCGTGCGCGTGTTCATCGTGCGAATGTCCGTGATGTCCGGCTTTTTCCCAACCTAAAATCGAAAACAATCGCGTCTTAAACATCGTCAAACCGATATACAAAACCAACAAACCCGAAATAAAGCCGAGAAAAGGCATTATTTTTTCGGGCAAAATATAGTTTGAAGCAAAAAGCGTAATCAAACCGAGCGCAAAAACGCCGAGCGTGTGCGTAACGGTAACGGTTAAACCTAAAAAAGCGGCGTGTTTCATCGTTCCGCGTGAACCGACGAGATATGCGCCAACGACGGTTTTGCCGTGTCCGGGCGACATTGCGTGCATTGCGCCGAGTCCGAAAGCGAGAAGCAAACCGAACAAAGCAATTGAAAGCGTGATTTCGGGAACTGAAATTAATTCAGCGAGTTTATCCTTCTGCAAAACTGCGACAGTCAGATGTCCGTCGCGGTTTTGCAAAAGTTTTGAGGAGACTGGAGTTGTGCCTGAGGTAAATGAAAATTCGGCTTTTCGTTCACGAAGCGGCGCGTCCAACGTCTCTTGCGGATACGTTTGTATCTCGTTGGTTACGCCGCTTCCGAACGCCGTGCTGTCAAAAACGCCAATGTCTCCGGCACGGGCAATGACGATTTCGTTCCAGCCGATTCGTTCCGTGTAATTTTTATTTTCAAAATTTACGCGGTTAATTTCTTGTAAACTAGATAATTTGCCGATTAAATCTAATTCAAAACGAATTGTCGGCAAATTTCCTTCGCCGGTGTGAAGTAGAATATTTTTCTTTTGCGCGGCAATTTCGACGGGTTGATTATTAACCGTTAAAAAAAGATTGGAAATAATTTGCGGCGCAATTTGGTCGGCGTAAACATTTAATTCCGCGTCGGACATTTTGCCGTCTTTATCGGTGTCAATCGTGCTTTGCGCCTGAAATGTCGGAATTTCCGCCATATCCAAAATCTGCCTGATTTTGATGTTCGATTTTTCAACTTCGAGCCGCGAATATTGATTAACGCTGAAATTTCCGAGCGGATGCGCCGCCGCCGAAACAGCTAAAATCAAAAGCGCGATGAAGATATAAAAATTCTTTTTCATATTATTGTTTTGAGTCCAGCCTTCAGGCT
Organism: Acidobacteriota bacterium; assembly: GCA_031409875.1. Taxonomy (GTDB): domain Bacteria; phylum Acidobacteriota; class Blastocatellia; order Pyrinomonadales; family Pyrinomonadaceae; genus CALMEH01. The sequence goes on from JANNYB010000002.1 coordinate 2,521, forward strand.
GCAAACCGCGAGCGAAGCAAGGCGGTTTTCACTTCGATTACAATTCTGGTTCATCTACCATCAGGCAACCGCTTTGCTTCGCTCGCGGTTGCGGCACGCTGAAGCGTGGACTCAAAACTTTATTTCAATTCCGACAATGTTTTTCGAGCATTTTCGGCTTGCAAAAGGTCAAACGCCGGATTTAGTTTTAATGCTTGTTCGAGAAATTTTTTGGCTTCAACCGAATTGCCCGAAGCCTTTTCAATCATTCCCGCGTGATAGAGAATTCGCGCGTCGTTCGATTTTAGATTCAGCGCGTTGGTGATTGCGGTTTTCGCGTCCGTTAAAATTCCTTTTTTGTATAAAGTCCAAGCCAGCGCGTCCATTGTAAAAATGTCTTTGCGGTCGTTTGATTCGCGTTTCGTGATGGCAAGTGCGTCGTCCAATTTTACATCGTGATCAGCCCAAAGTAATGCCAGACGCTTTTGATCGTTGCTGACACCGATTTTCTTTTCGATAATTTCGACTAAATCATATTGCTCTTTGGCTTTGGCTTCGTTGCCTTGTTTGGTGTAAATATCGCCGAGCAAAATTGCGGTTTCGACGTTCGGAACGCGGTTGTTGGCATCGGTTAAAATCTTGATTGCGAAATCAAAATCGTTTTGCGCGGCGCGTGCCTTTCCTTTGCCGGCAAGCGCGAGATAAAAATTCGGCAGATTTTGCAAGGCTTCGTCATAAACCTTTTCGGCTTCGGCAAATTTACCGTATTTCCAATATTCATCGCCTAATTGCACCAAACACCAACTTTGACCTTCTTTGTCAGAAGGATCGGTCGTTCGCGCGGCAGTTTTGAACATTTCGATTGCGCCGTTGGTGTCGCCGTGAAGCGAACGCAAATGTGCGACGCGAGCGTAAGACGATGAATTAGGTTTCAAATCAACCATTTTTTGCACCGCCGAAATTGCGTCTTTATAATTTCCGAGTTCGGCGTGCGCGTCCGACAAAACGCCATAGCCAAAAGCGTCTTGCGGAAAATCTTTGGTTAATTGCTTGCCCGCTTCGAGGGCTTCGTTAAAACGATGAAATGTCAGATGAAGCGAGGCACGAAGTTTTAAGGAAATCGCGTTTTTCGGGTCAATTTCCAGAGCTTTTTTGACAGAAGTTTCGGCTTTTGAATTAAGGCTGAAATCGCCTGTTTGCCGTGCGCGTTTGATGTATGCAATCGCAAGTTGTGAATAACCTTCGGGCGATTCAGGCAATTTTTCGATGATTTTAAGAGCCGAATTAACGTCCGCATCTTCCGTATCGTTTAACGAATTGGCGTTTGTCGTTTGGACTATTTGACTTTCGCTTTTCGCAGATGAACACGCGCCAACGAAACAGACAGCGACAATTAGAAGTAAAAGATACAGTTTTGCGGTTAAGTTTTTCATATTATTGAATCTATCCAAACGAAAATTGGTTTGCGAAAGATTTGTTTTAATTGTCCAACACGCTTTAGCTTGTTGACCGCTGAAGGATTCGACAAGCTAAAGCGTGTCGGACATTATAAAAATTTCGTTTAGAGGCAATTAAACACTGCCTCTAAACGAAATTGTTACAGCATTACTTCTGCATTATGTTCTCAAAACCGATGTCGTTAAATCCGGTTACAGGGCGAATGTTTGAAGTTCGCGGCGTATTACCCGCATTCGGCGGCAACAAATAAGGAAAACGTGTTAAAAGCGGACCTTCGGGATTTGCGCTGACACCATCGCCCGCCGCATTGTTCGGCGCGACGTTGAAATCAGGCGTGAAAGGCGTTCCGCCGAGCGTGGCACGAAGCGCGATGTCGGTTACATCGTCAAACACGCGCCGACCGTTCGGGAAACCGGCAACATCACCGCCGAGCAAGCCCAGACGATTTTGCGAACCAATCGGCGTAACCGGAATTGCCGTGTTCAGACGTAAATATTCGTGCGGTATGCCGTCCGAAAGAAACGTCGTGTAATTCGGTCCCGTTATCGGATTAACCGGAATTCCCGTAGCGAAAATTGCGACCAAATCGTTGCGCGGCGCGGGCGGAATGTTGATATTCAACCCGTAAAATGCGGCGAGCGCAAATTTGACGATTTTCGGAAATTCGGGATCGAGAACCGCCGGCGCGGCAACCGCATCATCTTTCGGCGACAGCGAGTTGAAAGCGTCTTTCAGCGCAAGCGGAATGACGACTTCATTAACGAGCGGATTGCCAAGACGCGAAATCTGCACCCAATCGCCCGAATTAGTCCGCGCTCCACCCTGACTGATGACTCGTGTCGAACGACGACTCGCCGTTGACCAAACGCCGATGACCGCATTCGGATCGGTCGCACCTGTCGGCACGGCGAAATTGCGCGTTAATTCTTGAATCGGAACTTCAATCGCAATCGAGCTGACGTTGTATTGTTGTGTCGAATCAACGCCGTTACCGTTAAAAATACCGGGACCGCCGGTATCAATCGTGCGAAGTTTCAAACCGTCGAAAACGCCCAAATCAATATAAAAATATTCATCGCGCGTTCCGGCAAAAACTTTTCCGCCGTTCGGCAAAGGATAAATCGCGGGTTGACCGAGATTCATTTCGTAATTCGGCGTTACACGCGGTCCGATGTTGGCGGGCGGCGTGCGAAGTCCGGCGGCAACGATTCTGCCGTTGCGCCCCGAAGTGCGGTCAATGCGGCGCACCGTGTAGGTTTGCGGCATATTGTAATCAATGTCCGTCAAGCTCGAAATTGCGCCGTCCTGATTAATCGTATGTTGCCCTAAAACGGTGTTGCTGTTAAAGGTTTGCGTCGTAAATTGAAATTGATAACGAATGTCTTCAACGCCGTCGCCGGTGTTGTCAATTTTGATTTCATACAAAACCGTGTCGTCAAAACGAAACCATTGCGGTCCGCCCGAAGGCTCTTGCAAAGGAATGAAATTGGCAATCAAAGTAACAAAGCCGTCGCGTCCCGCTTCGACGCTTCTAAAGGCGTAAGTGTCTGTGTTATCAGCAAATCTGTCCATCGAAATAAGCGGTGCTTCCGAGTGGCTCGAAGCTAATGTCGGGATTGCCGACAGCGAAAAGATAAGCGATATTCCAGCCAAACCTTTTCCGAGTTTTTTAAGTAAATTTTTCATAAATATTTCCTCCGTTGGGATTTGGGATTCGGGATTTGGGATTTGGGATTTAATAAAAATCCGCAATCCGCAATCCCAAATCCCAAATCGAATTAGTGTGTATCAAAATTGGCAATAGGAATATCACCGTTTTGTCCGAAGCGATAGAAAACAACAGCCGAATTGACCGTGCGTAAGACATAGAATGCGCCGAGAGCCGGATCATATACGGAAATATCCGTTTTGCCGTCGCCGTCATAATCGCCTTGTGTCGTGAAATGCGATTTCGCGCCGAAATTCGCGGGCGTAAATCCGCCGTCCGAACTTCGCAAAATATACCAAGAATATTGCGTGCCGGTGCGAACTACGGCAAAATCGGTTTTACCGTCGCCGTCATAATCGCCGGGAACGACCAAATCACTGCCTAAGCCCCATTGTCTGGCAGTAAATCCGGCAGTTGATTGCTGAACAAAGAACGTCGCCGGACTGTTGCCCGAACCGCGATAAACGGCTAAATCGAAACGTCCGTCGCCGTCATAATCGCCCGGTGCGGTTACGTCCGAATCGAGACCGAATTGCTCGATGCGGAAAGTATTCGCCGCGCTGTTGTTGACATACCAAATCATCTGTCCGCCCGTGCGTCGCACGACTGCGAAATCGGTTCTGCCGTCGCCGTCGTAATCGCGGGCAACAGGTTCATCGCCGTTTGTTCCGAATTGATAAGCCTGAACCGTGCTGTTTGAACTTCTCAAAACGAAGAAAACGCCCGTCGTATTGCGCCAAACTGAAATGTCCGCTCTGCCGTCGCCGTCATAATCGCCGGGTGTGAAAACATCGCCGGTCAAACCGAATTGCGTAAAGCTGAACGTATTTGTCGAACTGTTATTGATATACCAAGTGTTATTGGTCGTGCGGAAAACGCTGTAATCCGTGCGTCGGTCGCCGTCAAAATCAGCCGTTGCGCTTGCTGCCGAACCGCCTGTCAAAGCAAGTCCGCGCAAAGGAATTCCGCCGCCGATAGGTCCGACAAAGGAAGCCGCGCCGGTTGTTAAATTAATCGCATAAAGTTGCGAAGAAGTTCCGCCTGTCAGTTGAACAGCCGCTAAAGCCGTGTTGTTTCCGGCGGAAATGTCGAAACCGTTGACCGCCGTAATGTCAATGCCGAGCGCACCAACCGGAACGAGTGTTCCGTTATTCGGCGGATTTTGAATGTTCAGCGTATCGTTTCCGCTGTCAAGAACATAAAGCGTCGTTGCCGCTGTGCCTGCAAAACTGTTCGTATAACCGGCGGCAGTTACAGTCGGCGTTCCCGGATTTAACGGTGTATCGGTTCCCGCCAAAGTTCCGTCATTCGGATTCAGACGCAGATTTTGTCCGGTGTTTGAAACAACGCGGATGCGGTCAGGGACAGGATTGAAATCGAAACCGAAATCAGTTCCGACTAACGTAAATGCGCCGGTTGCGCCGACTTGCGTTGCCGCGCCCGTTGCAAGATTAATCGTGTAAAGACGGCTCGTGCTGCCTAAACCGAAAAGCTGTCCGGTAGCCGGACGGAAATCAATACCGAGCAGATTTTCACCCGCTTGAAGTCCGGTAATGGCAACCGTGCTTAAAATCGTATTCGGTCGCGCCGTGTTAAATCGAATCAGTTGATTCGTATTGGTCAAACCGTAAGCATTGAAGTTTGAAGCCGAAGTTCCGATGTCTGCCGCGAGTCCGCGTAAATTATTTGCTCCCGCGCCGATTGCACCGACGGAAGTTGCCGCGCCGGTTGTCGTGTTAATCGTGTAAAGCGATGTTACAGCCGCAACGGTCAAAGCCGCAAAAGCCTGATTGTCAGCGGCTGAAATATCAAAACCGTTGACATCCGTCGCATTTACACCGAGCGCACCAACCAATACGAGCGTTCCCGCGTTCGGCGGATTTTGCGTAAAAAGTTGGTCGGTCGTCGTGTCAATATCGAAAAGCGTGGTCATCGTTGAACCGCTGAAGCTGTTTGTATAACCGGCGGCAGTTATATTCGGCGTTCCCGGATTCAATACGCCGTCAACAATCGCGGCACCGTTTGTCGGATTGACGCGCAAATTTTGTCCCGTGTTTGAAACGATGCGAATGCGGTCAACCGTCGGGTTGAAATCCATTCCGAATTCCGCGCCGCTCAAAGCCGTTGATAAAGTTCCGACAACGGTTGCCGCGCCCGAAGTTTTGTTAATTGTATAAAGTCGGCTTGTGCTGCCGAGTGCGTAAAGTTCGCCCGTTGCCGGACGAAAGTCAATTCCTAAAACATTTTCACCGCCTTGCAATCCCGTGATTGCCCCGACGTTGATAACTGTTCCCGGCGTTGCCGAATCGAATCTAATCAGATTATTGGCTGACGTAACACCGTAAAGCGTCGCGGCTTTCGCGCCCGTAACAGCGGCGATGAAAACCAAAACAAACAAAAAAGGCACAGTTAAAAACG
>JANNYB010000003.1:0-28497 GCA_031409875.1 Acidobacteriota bacterium
GAAAACTGAAAAAAGTAGCTTTAATTGCCTGTGCCAGAAAATTGATGACTTTTCTAAATTCAATGGTCAAAAATAATTCTGCTTGGAATCCCAAAGTTACTCAAGTTTCGGCTTGACTTTTATCACAGTTGCTCTGTGGACGATTTTCTTATTTTCTTATAATGAAACTCTTTTGATTTCGATTCTTGGTATTCCGAAATTTATCAGTAATCCGACTTTCAAACCTGTCGCTTTTAAATAATTCAAACATTGTGCTTTTTGTGAATCGGCTAAACCGCTAATTGCTTTTATTTCAACTATTACGGAATCTTCGACAAACAAATCTGCAACGTATTTTCCAACATCAACACCATCGTAAAAGACTTTGATTTCGTGTTGCTGAAAAACTTTAAAGCCTGTTTTTTTCAACTCGTGAGCCAAAGCGTTTTCATAAACTTTTTCCAAAAATCCACATCCCAAAGTATTGCTGACAGTATAAGAACAGCCGATAATCTTTTCCGTAATTTGGTTGAGGTTATTCGAGTTTCCATCAAAAAGCGATTTTAAACTCTCCGATTTATCTGTGTTCATCTGTGTTCATCTGTGGATAAAATTTCTTCTCTTTATCATCGAAAACTCGCGTTAATTCCTTCCAAAACCTCTGCGCCGGGGCAAAGTTCTGATTCGGTTAATGAATTCAGAGGCGTTTCGGTCGTGTTCAGAAGCGTGTGCAAATCGGTCGAATCAGGATTGATGTAAAGCAATCCTGTTAAGATTTCGCCTTTCGATTTGGCGGTTTGCATCGCGTTGATTGCCGAAAATCTGTCCAACGGATTCCAATTTTTGGCGAGTTTGTTGAGCCGAATCACCGAGCCATCGTGCATCGTCAAATCTTGCGTTGCGCCTTCCTCATATTGCGTTTTAATTTCGCGCTGAATCGGCACAAAATCAAATGTCGCGGTCGCTTCTTGATGTTCGCGGACATAATCGTAAGATTTTGTCGAGCCGTCATTATTATTGAACGTAACGCACGGCGAAATGACATTCAAAAACGAAAATCCGCGATGATTAACGGCGGCTTTGATGAGCGGCGTGAGCTGTTCCTTGTCGCCCGAAAAGCTCTGCCCGACAAAAGTTGCGCCGAGTTCCATTGCCAAACTCGCCAGATCAATCGCTTCAAAATGATTGACCGAGCCGGATTTATTTTTCGAGCCGTTGTCCGCCGTCGCCGAATCTTGCCCTTTCGTCAAACCGTAGCAACCATTGTTCATCACGATATAAACCATATCGAGATTGCGCCGAATGACGTGAACAAATTGTCCCATTCCGATTGAAGCCGTGTCGCCGTCGCCCGAAACGCCGAGATAAATCAATTCCCGATTCGCCAGATTCGCGCCCGTCGCCACAGACGGCATTCGCCCGTGAACGGAGTTAAATCCGTGCGAATTCGACAAAAAATAAGCCGGAGTTTTTGACGAACAACCGATGCCCGAAAGTTTCGCAACTCTGTGCGGTTCGATGTTCAATTCAAAACAAGCCTCAGCAATCGCCGCACTTATCGAATCGTGTCCGCAACCCGCACAAAGCGTCGAAAGCGAGCCTTCATAATAATCAACCGTATAACCCAAATCGTTTTTGGGTAAATTCGGATGCCGAAATATAGAACGAACGTATGACATAAAAATTTATAAAAAAAGTTCTTCAAGCAATTCAGTCGCTGTTAAAATGCGAATATTTTGATGCTCCTTCAAACTTAGCAAATCATCATCTCCCGAAGCGATAATTTCAGCTTCGGCGGCAATCGCGCAAGCTAAAACCGCATCATCATCGGGATCGCGGATAATCACCGGCTCAATCGGCGCGGCATCAATGACAGTTGCCAAAGCCGCATAACCTTCGATTAATTCTTGAACAGTTACGCCTGCGGCTTCAAGACGAGCGGCAAATTTCTTACGGCTTAAAACATCTTCCAATTCTTCGAGCAAAACCGGACTCGTAAAAATCTCGATAATTCCATCACGGGCAGCATCCAAAACCCGACGCGGATTGCCGCGCCACAACAAACCCGAAACGACAATATTTGTATCAGGAACGGTTCGCATCTTTTACCGCTTTTCTTTGCGAGATGACGCAATTTCTTCCGCAATTTCCGCTTCCGTTATCGGCTCATCTAAATCAGCCAACCGATCAGCAGCCGCAAATAATTTATTCACACGCCGCCGCCGAATCTCCGCCCGAAACATCGAAGCAATAAATTCCGGCTTTAATAATCCGTTAGCTTGCGCTTCTTGAGCTAAATTGTCCGGTAACGTCAAAACTATTTCAGACATAAAAATTCTCCTTGTCCATTTACCATAATAACTCAAATCGTTTTTGTGCAATGCCGGATGCTGAAATATAGAACGAACGTATGACATAATTAGTTAAATCTAAATATTATTTGGTCGTAAAACTCCGTGTGTATAAGCAAACGGATTATCTGGAACGAAGTATCTTTTTTCGTGAGTTTCTCCTACAAAACCTGTTTCAGATTTTCTTTCAACACACAACCAATCAATCGCCTCGTATAAATTACCGCCAATTTTATAGAGCATATCGTCATGGCGCGGCAAAACATAAATTTCATTAGAATTTGAAGGATGAAAAATTATTACATCGCCGTCAACCGTATCGCCAAGTTTTATTGACTCAATCGCTTTTTCTTTCGGTAACAAATCTTCGCCCATTTCCCAAAACCAATATTCATCTAAAAAATTTTGATATTCCTTATAATCGGACAAAATTACTGACGGCATATTAATTCTAATGAAATTACAGTATTCACCAAAGCCGAGCGTTGTTACATATTCTTTGTATCCGTCAGGAAATGAAACACTTATCGAAGTTTCGACAGTTTTGACCTCATCAGGTGCAACAACTGTCAATTTAATTTCAGGTGTCCAACCTTTTTCAACGTAAGGGTCAATTATCTTAATTGTTTCAAACGGCATATTAAATAAATGCCTCGACCTTTATTGCAAATTTTTCTGCCAAAGCCTTAGCTTGCAATTTTGTAATCTCGCGTTTTCCGGCGAGAACTTCTGAAACGACGCTTTGAGTTCCAAAAATATCAGCTAAATCGGCTTGTTTCAAGCCATTTTCTTTAATCAAAGACGCAAGCAATTCTCGCGGCGTAAAAGGTGGAATCTCGCCGACTGCTTTTTTTTCCGTAATCTTCCAGCAAATCCGCCAATAAATGAAACAGTCTTTCTTCTTCGGGTGATAGTTTTTTCTTGTTCCATAAATTATTGAAGATGGATTCGACTCGGTTATATTCTTCATCCGAGTCAATCGAAGACGGTAAAACATTAACCAAAAGCTGACCGTAAATTTTCTTGTTGTATGATGCGGTCATAAATCTTTCGTGATTTTACGGTAAAACCAGATAGGATTTCTTTTCATCTACCTCAAAAGTATGAATAATCGCTGAATATTTTCGCAATAATTCCTCAATCATTTGAACCGTGCAGTTTCCGACGCGCAAACGAATGACTTTCGGCGGATGTCCGAACAACAAACTTAGCTGTTGGAAGTCCAAATCTTTCGTAACAATCACAAAATCGTGCATTTTGGCGTAGCTCCAAATGTCAAGGTCTTGCGATTCCTTCATTCCAAATTCGCGGACGTGTCGGCTATCGGGATAAATATCGGCAAGTCTCGCCGGAAGCCGCCACGATAAGTTTTGGTCAAACAGTAATTTCATATTGCGGCAAAACGGCAAGCCGCCGTTCACGGTCAGCGGCATACGCCAAACAAGCGCGAATGTCTTCGTGTGTTAAATCAGGGAAATCGTCTAAAATTTCCGCCTCGCTCATTCCGGCAGCCAAATATTCAAGCACGTCTTGAACAGTCATTCGCAATCCTCGAATACACGGCTGACCGCTTCGTTTGCCCGGCTCGATTGTAATAATATCTCGGTAATCCATAGCTTAAATAATATTGCTTTTATTGTTGACAAGCAAGAAAGTTTACAAGTTCCCCTTTATCCGGTTAAAAATAAAATCCGCCGTAATCGGCATTCCGTCGTAATTCAAAACTGAAATTAATTTTTCGGGATTGATGCCGAGTTCGATCATCATCAGGCTTTTAAATTGTGCGTCGCGGTTTTGTTCAATGACGAAAATTTTGTTGTGTTCATTGATGAAATTTACAAAATCTTTGCCGAACGGAAAGGCTTTCGGGCGCATTGCGTCGAGCGTGATGTTTTCGTTTTTTAACAGTTCGATGGCTTCTTCTGCGGCGTAAGTTGATGTGCCGAAAAAGATTACGCCGTGGCGCGAGCCGGTCGCTACCGCTTCCGGTTCTGACAAGTAGAATTCGGGCGCGGGAACGAGTTCTTTGGCGGTTTCAAATTTCTTGACGAGCCTGTCCATATTGCGTTTATAAACCGCGCTGTCTTCGGTATAGACGGCGTATTCTTCGCGCGAACTGCCGCGTGTTACGAATGCGCCTTTGGTCGCGTGTGCCGCCGGAATCGTGCGATACGGAATGCCGTCGCCGTCCGAATCGAGATAGCGTCCGTAACGCTCGGTCATCGCTTCGAGTTGTGCGCCGGAATAGACTTTTCCGCGATCATATTGGCGATTTTCGTCCCAATCGAGCGGCGCGGAAATGTGGTCGTTCATTCCCAAATCGAGATCGGTCATCAGAATAATCGGCGTTTGAAGTTGCTCGGTCAGATCAAATGCTTGCGCGGTCAGATCAAAACATTCTTTCGGCGAAGCGGGAAAAAGCAAAATGTGTTTCGTGTCGCCGTGCGAAGCGTAAGCGGCTTCGAGAATGTCGGATTGCTGTGTGCGCGTCGGCATTCCGGTCGAAGGTCCGGTGCGCTGAACGTCAATTAAAACCGTCGGAATTTCGGCGAAATATCCTAAACCGAGAAATTCGTTCATCAAAGAAACGCCCGGACCGCTGGTTGCCGTAAAAGCGCGTGCGCCGTTCCAACTCGCGCCCATCACCATTCCGATTGCCGCAAGTTCGTCTTCGGCTTGCACGATGGCGAAATTTTTCTTGCCTGTTTCTTTATCAATTCGTAATTTTTCGGCGTATTTTGCGAATGCGTCAACAACCGAAGTCGAAGGCGTAATCGGATACCAAGCCGCAACCGTCGCGCCGCCGTAAATCGCGCCAAGAGCGCACGCCGTATTGCCGCCGATTAGAATCTTATCGCCAAGCAAATCGCGCCGTTCGACGCGCAAATCGAGCGGTTCAAAGTTTTCACGAACATAATCAACGCCCATTTTCAAGGCTTTGATATTCGGTTCAATCAATTTTTCCTTGCCTTTAAATTGTTCGCCAATTAAATATTCAAACACTTCAAATTCAAAATTCAACAATTCGGCAAGCGCACCGATATAGATAATATTTTTGAAAAGTTGCCGCTGACGCGCATCGGTAAAAGCACTATTGCAAAGTTCGGTCATCGGAATTCCGAGATATTTGATGTCGTCGCGGATAAACTGCGAATGAAGCGGTTTCGTGTTGTCATAGACAAAATAGCCGCCCGATTTTACGTCCGCAACATCTTTTTGCATACTTTGCGGATTGACGCAAACCATCAAATCAATGCCTTCGCGCCGCCCCAGAAATCCGCGTTCGCTGACACGAACTTCATACCACGTCGGCAATCCCTGAATATTCGACGGAAAAATATTCTTCGGCGTAACCGGAATTCCCATCTTAAAAATCGCTTTGGTGAACAAAGCATTCGCACTCGCCGAACCCGTCCCGTTGACGTTGGCAAATCTGACTACAAAATCGTTTATTTTAGTTTCGCTCATCTATAAATTTTATGGTTTTAAGGCTTTTGTTTCTTTGCTTTTTTCTCTGCGTAATACTCGTATCTTACTCCCAATTTCATCTTTTTATTGCCGAAATACAGCAAGCCGAAGGAGTCGAACTTGTAACTTCGGAAAGCAGATAACACATCGGCGGATCGTTCGGATTATAAAAACCTGCTCTGACTAATCCAAATCCTTTACATTTCGGATTTCCATCACAATCGGCTTTACATTTTTCGTGAGTTGTTCCTTGATAATAAGTCAGCCTTTCGCCGTCCAAACTGGCATTAAAATCTGTCGCTTCCCACTTCGTTATTATTTCGGGAGTCGGAGTCGTCTTATTATTTTGTTTATTTTCATTTACAATTACCTTGTTTTTACCGTTAGCGTTTTCCGAACTACTGCTGCCAAACATTTGCCAAACGACAAAGATGCCTCCGAAAACCACACACATAACCAATGCGGTTATGATAATCGCCGGAAACGTATATGATTTTTTCGCTTCCGTTTCAACTTTCGCGCCTTGTGTTACGCGGCTCGGTTGCCAGTCCGAAGTCATCGGCTTTTGACGGACAACGGTTTCCCGTTCGCTAAAATCTACGGTCGGCGCGGGCGCATTATCCACAGAATCGCGCAAACCTGTCCCGTCCTGCAAACAAAACCGCAAAGTGTCATCGGCATAAACAATCTGACAAGTCGGACAATGTTTCATAGTTCTTTCCTCGCCGCATCTCGGAATAAGAATATTTCATATAAAAATATTCACACAGTTTCTGAAACCACTCGAATAAATCAATGACGGCAACTATTTTAACGGCATAAAAACGATTTGGTTTTCCCATTCGTTTTCGAGGCTACATTCAATCAGTGTGAAGATTTCTTCGATTGCTTCGCCAATCGCCAAATCTTGCGGCACGGCAATCACGTCCGGCATCTTCAAACTGTCAGCTACGCGGCTGTATGCAAAATCAAGCATCGTCGCAAAATCGTGAGTCAAAACCAGACGATTTTCGTGAGCCGCCCAAGCCAAAACTATTGTGTCGTGTTTTCCGTTTAGTTCTACGTCTTGCGCCCGAACCAAATCAAGCGCAGAAAATCGGCGAAGCAATCCGCGCACAATTCGATTGTTAAAATCTTCATCGGAGACGAGTTTCATAAACCGTTTCGGCGGCGAGCCAGAAGTTTTTCGCGGATTCCTTGATGACCGAAACGCACATCGTTTGCTTCGCGCAGTTTTGCGTTTTGCTTCGCTCTTTTCGCCAGATAAGCGTCAACCGTTTCACTATTTTGCAAATAATAACTAATCGCCGCATAAACTTCCGATAAAGTTAGCGTGTCGTAATCATAAACAATCTGTTCGGGCGCAGAACCTTGATTAAAAGCAATAATCACCGAATCGAGCGAAACCCGCGTATCGCCGATGCGAAGAACGCCCGCTTTGGTTTTTGTCAGTTTGATTTCCGATGTTGATACTACATTTATCATAAACTCAATTTTAACATATCCATTTCTAACTCATTCGCACTCGCCGAATCTGTGCCGTTGGCGTTGGCAAATCTGACTACAAAATCGTTTATTTTTGTTTCGCTCATTTAAGGTTTTAATTTAATTAACCGCGAAACACGCGAAAATTATTATTGATTTTTTTTAGCGTCTTTTCGCGTGTTTCGCGGTTAATTATTCTTTATTTTCCACAACTATTATAAGTTTTCGTAACGTTGTAATAAAACTGTTGCATATCCCAAGCTGCTGTCGGACATCTTTCGGCGCACAAACCGCAATGCAGGCAAACGTCTTCGTCTTTGACCATTACGCGGCTTGTTTTCAGCGTGTCGGAAACATATAAATCTTGCGTTAAATTCAGCGCGGGAACTTTTAGTTTGGCGCGTAATTCGGGTTCTTCGGCGTTCATCGTGAACGTGATGCAAGCTGTCGGACAGATGTCCATACAGGCATCGCATTCGATACATTTCGATTCGGTGAAAACGGTTTGGACATCGCAGTTCAGACAGCGTTGCGCTTCTTTGAAGCCGTCGAGTTTATCGAAACCGAGTTCGACTTCTTGTTTGCGGTTTTTGAGCGTGATCGATTTATCGGCTTGCGGCACGACGTATCGTTCATCGTGCGCGATTTCGCTGTCGAATGACCATTCGTGAATGCCCATTTTCGCGCTGTGCAAATTTACATACGGCGAAAGACGCTCATTAACATCTTCGCCTTGGCAAACGCGGTGAATCGAAACCGCCGCTTGATGTCCGTGCGCGACTGCCGTGATGACATTTTCGGGACCGAAAGCCGCATCGCCGCCGAAAAATACTTTCGGATGCGTTGATTGAAACGTAACCTTATTCACAATCGGCATTTCCCATTCGCCGAATTCGACACCGATGTCGCGCTCGATCCAAGGGAAAGCGTTGTCTTGTCCGATTGCCAAAATCACGTCGTCGGCTTCGATAAAAACGTCCGGTTCGCCCGTCGGAACTAATTTTCGTTTGCCGTTTTCATCATACGCAGGCGCGACTTTTTCAAACATCATTCCTTTCAATTTGCCGTCTTCAACGACAAAAGATTTCGGCGGATGATTGTCAATAATCGGAATATCTTCGTGCATCGCGTCTTCTTTTTCCCACGGCGACGCTTTCATATCGGCAAACGGCGAACGCACAACGACTTTTACTTCTTCGCCGCCCAAACGCCGCGAAGTTCGGCAACAATCCATCGCCGTATTTCCGCCGCCGACGACAATAACTTTTTTGCCGATTTTCGTTGTATGTTCAAACGCGACGCTTCCGAGCCAATTTATTCCGATATGAATATTTTTTTCGGCTTCCCAACGTCCGGGCAATTTCGGCAAATCTTTCCCTCGCGGTGCGCCCGTTCCGACAAAGATTGCGTCGTAATCTTGTTCCAAAACGGATTTCAAACTCGAAACATATTGCTTGAAATGCGTGTGAATTCCCAAATCAAGAATGTAATTAACTTCTTCGTCCAAAACGCTTTCCGGCAAACGAAACGAAGGAATTTGGCTGACCATAAAGCCGCCGCCTTTAATCTGTTCGTCAAAAAGATGAATTTCGTAACCGAGCGGCGCAAGATCACGCGCTACGGTCAACGAAGCCGGACCTGCGCCGATCAGAGCGATTTTTTTGCCGTTCGGTTTAAACGGAGCTTGCGGCATCAGATGTTTTACGTCATCTTTATTGTCGGCGGCAACGCGCTTTAAACGGCAAATCGCCACAGGTTCTTGTTGATCCACGCGCCCGCGACGACAAGCAGGTTCGCACGGACGATCACAAGTTCTGCCCAAAATGCCCGGAAAAACATTGGAATCCCAATTTATCATATAGGCTTCGGTATATTTTCCTTCCGCAATCAGCCGAATGTATTCGGGAACAGGCGTGTGCGCCGGACAAGCGTGTTGACAGTCAACAACTTTATGAAAATATTCAGGGTCTTTTATATCGGTTGGTTTCACTTTCAGTTTCGATTCCTTTTTAGAAGATATTCTCTGTCTAAAACATAATATTTTTTCGCTCATTCTTCAACGGTTGCGGAAACTTTACTGAAAGGATTTGTCATTTTCAATCAACATCAATCAATTTGACCGTTCACATTGATTGACGCATACAAATTTTGTCACCCGAAAAGTGACAGATTTTGTTAATATTTCGCAAAAAGATTATTTATCCATCACTTTGCAATCTTTTTCACACGAACATACAAAAACTGTTAATCAAATTGAACGATTCCGTCTAAACCATAATAAACAAGCTATTTAAAAGTAGGAGAGCCTTGTCATTGCTGACAAGGCTCATATTCGGAAGGACAACTGAAGGAACGCTCGGAAGGTGGTCAAGCGCAATAGCAAACTGCGCTCGGAGAAGAGTTGGCGGCGGGGTCTCGATGAACTTCATCAAGCTAGCCGCTTTACTCTAATGCACTTCGCGTGCCACAGAAGGGATAAACTTGAAAATTTATTTCTCAAGTTTATATTTCCCCGATAAAACCTAATGAATTAGGCATTTCGGAAACTCGTAAAAAATTACTCGATGTCAATATTCTATCAATTTGAACCGATATTTCAAACCGAAAGTTACACTATTTGGTAGAACAGCGTTCGACCATTCGTTTTAAGCCCAAAACTTCTTGATTTTCCGCGTCAATCAACGAAGCGGAAGTAAAATAAGTCTGCGCTGATTGGCAATCGCTTCGCTGAATATAAATTCTTCCGAGAAGAACGTGCGCTTCAATCAAACGATTATCCCAAAACAGAGCGGTTTTCAAACTGCTCACGGCTTGATCGGAATCGCCGCGCCGCAGATGAATTTGTCCGAGAAGCAAATAAGCCTGTGCGCTCATCGGTTCGCTCACCAAAACCTTGCGTAAAACCGCCATTGCTTCGTCGTCGCTGCCTTTTTTGTAAAAACCTTGCGCTTCTGCCAGAAGTTTATCGGTTTCGCTGACAGGCACTTGCGTCGTCGTTGCCTGTTTTTTCGTCAAAACGACGCTCACGAAATCTTTCCGCGCCGGTTGTTCGACTCTTAATGCAATGCCGTCGGTTTTGTTCGCGCTCCAATCTGTCGCAAGTTTTGCGTAACGATTGCCGTCGGTCAAAAATCTTCGCGCCTGATTATCAAATTCGGCGGATGTTGCGTCGCCCAATCTTTCCAAAGTCTTTGCCAACAAAAAATATGCTTCGCCGTCGCGCGGATTGCTTGCTAACACGGGGCGAAATTGTTTCGCGGCTTCCGCGTAATCGCCGTGCAGATAAAGCGCGAGTCCGTAATTAAATTTCGCGTTTGTTTCCGTGTCCGATGATTCCGCCGCTTTTTTCAAAAACTCCAAACCTTCGAGCATCCATTTATCCGAATTACCTTTATTTTTCTTCTCAGCCCGCGAAGCCTGAATCGCAATCGCGCCCAAAGTGTTATAAACGCTCGTTAATTTCAAATCATCGGCAAGCGGTCGCAAAACGCCCAAAGCCTGTTCATAATTCTGCTGTTGCCAATAAATCAAACCCGTATAAAACGCGGCTTCCGGGTATTGACTGCTCGCCGCCGGAACTTGCGAAAAATAATTTACGGCTTCCGCAAATTTGCGCTGATTAAGAAACAAATGTCCCAATTCCAACGCCGCTTCCGCGTAAATCAAACCTTTTGTTTTCTCGTCGTCGGCGTAAATCCGCATCGAATTTTTGAGAAAATTTTCGCGCGTTTGAACTTCGGTTTCGTTTGTCAAAAGCCCTTTGATATATGCCTCAAACGCTCGCGCCGGAACTTTGTTTGCCGATTGCACGATGTCATTGCGCGAAGTCGTCAGTGTTGATTTAAACAACTGATACAAAATAACATACGCGATTTCGCCCTGCACGGTTTGAAGATTTCCGAGCGCGTCGTCAATTCTAATGTCGCGCGTAACGGGCTTGCCTTCAAATTCTTCGCTCAAAAATCTGCCTTCGTTGACACGAATAATCTTTGCCGTAACCGTAACTTTCGCCGCCATTTCGCCTTGCGCCGGTTGAATATTGTATTTTCCCGCAATCAAAAGCGTCGCTCTGCCGTCTCGCGCTAATTTCAAAGAAGTTGCCAGCGAAGGCAAATTCGTCAGAGGCACGCGCAGACGCTGTTGGATAATTTTGCGCTCCTGATTTGTAATAACATTCAAATTCGGAACTTTCAATAAATCCGAAAGCGCATCGGCAAAACTTTCGCCAACCCAGTTAAATTCCGTCTTGCCCGAAGCATTTTCAAACGGCAAAATCATCGCCGTATCGGAATTCTGCGCGGTTGTTGAAGCCGTCAAAAACAAAGCGCAAACGATTGTAAATAAAATCTTTTTCAGCATTTAATTCCCTATAAAACAAAAAAACCGCTTGAGATGCAAGCGATTCGGTTTAATTAAGTAGATGCAGTTTTTCCGAAAAAAGATGGTAGTCGATACGGGATTTGAACCCGTGTCGCCGCCGTGAAAGGGCGGTGTCCTAGACCCCTAGACGAATCGACCACAGAAAGAATTTTGCGGAGAAAATCTCCAAACAAATCTTTTTAGCTTACAAATATCTCGCCTTTCTCAACGAAAAACGAATTGTTAGATTATCTTATCCAAATTTTTCTGTCAAACGAATAGGAGAAATTCTTCACAAAGTTCGGAAAACATTTAGGTTTTTCTCATAAAAACAAAGTTGCCGGTAACTTGCCAATTATGAAAAAATTGACAGAGATAAAGGGGATGCAAGGGATAAAAACTGAAAAAAAACATTAAAAAATCCCTTTCATCCTTTCAATCCCTGTTAATTTTTTCGATTTTTGTTTAACTTTCAATTTTTATGAGAAAGCCCTAGGAAAACATTACACCAAAGCATCTTAAAATCATTTCAACCTACTTCTAAATGCTTGCAAACTTTGTCATAATTGGTTTTTAGCAGTTTTGCTGCCAAATATGGTTTTGTGTGCGATTGAAGTCCGCACGAAAATAAAGTAATTTACTTCAAATGATTCAATTTTAGAGAAAACCAAATATGACCGAAGACCCGATTTTACTAAAAGCCGTATTGGACGAGCCTGATAATGATGTTCCGCGTTTGAACTATGCTGATTGGTGCGAACGGCAGAGCGATGCGGCGACCAAAGCCCGCGCTGAATTTGTCAGATTACAAATTGAAATTGCCCGAATGAGCAATGCCGCCATCGGTCGCGGCGAGGCTTATAATCAACTGTATGATGCGATGAAATTGCAGGACGCACATAAAGTCGTGTGGGCATCTTGGGTTGGCGCAGTAGGTAATAATTTCGAGTTTAATCGCGGATTTGTCGAATTTATCAGCCTTTCGGCGCGTGATTTTTTAGAAAATGCCGCTCGGTTGTTTGAACTTGCGCCGATTTATCATCTCGAACTGACCAATGTTATTAGTGTTGCCGATGAATTGTTTGCCTCGAATTATTTGGGCAGAATGCGTTCTTTGCAAATGAATAATTGCGGCTTGAACGATAATCATCTCGAACTTTTTGCCGCTTCGCCGCACATTTCTCAACTGCGTTGGCTTTCGCTCAGAGAAAATGAAATCGGAATGGCGGGCATCGAAGCCCTTGTAAAATCGCCGTATTTAAAGCAGTTGCGTTATACGAATTTTGGCGGAAATCCCGTTGATCCGTGTGAGGAATTAGGCGTTGACAGCGATGTGGTCGTGGCAACTTGGATGCCCGAAGCCGGACAAATTCTTGAAAATCAATTCGGTCATATTCCTTGGCTTCATCGGGACGGCGAAACGATTTCCGACTATCATCCGAGCCGTTTTAGGGCGTGATTTAAACATCAACCAAAAGGTCATCTGCTATTGATTTGGTATAGCTGACATCCAACAAACCGATAATCGAGTCTAATGACGCAATTTTTTTTGCCTCGTCATCGTTTCTCAAAGCCTCGATTACTTTATCCATAGATTCAAAGCCGTTGTTATCGGGTCGCCGACGTTTATCTACAATAATTTTGGCAATAAGTTCTGAATCTAAATACCCGAATTTGGTCATCAATATTTCAAGCATTTCATCCTGCGACGCAGTAGTTACATTTTTATTAGGTTTTTTGCTACTGAAAAATTCATTTGCAAGAGCGATGTTTGCGCCGCTAAAGATAAAACCGTCAGGCACGGCTGAAACCGGCAGCGAATCCCAATATAACCACATTTTCTCGCCATCCATCGTTGCCTTTCTCTGAAGAACTCCGTAGTTGTCGTAAGTCTGCGCCGCCGCGCCCAAGACGCGAATCCGCTTATCGAGAGTTCCTAATCCAATCATTTGCCCCAATTTTATTGTAATCGGAAAGAACCTTAAATGTCTGGCAAAATAATAGGCGTGTCCGAGAGC
Source organism: Acidobacteriota bacterium (assembly GCA_031409875.1). Classification (GTDB taxonomy): domain Bacteria; phylum Acidobacteriota; class Blastocatellia; order Pyrinomonadales; family Pyrinomonadaceae; genus CALMEH01. Next base: position 13,661 of record JANNYB010000003.1, read on the forward strand.
TTTTGAAGCCTGCCCGTTCGGAATAACCAGTCGGTCATAGAGTTCCGAAGGTTCTTGGTTGATATGCACCTTATACTGCGGCGAGAAATCCCACATTGTAGTGCCGGAAAATCCTACTTGTTCATTGAAATAATCTTTAATTTTCGTAGCTTTTTTTGCATCGGCGACTTTCAATGTTACTTTTACTTTAGTATTGACAAGTTCCGTCTTATCTAAAGCCGCGCCATATCCATACCGCAAATCGTTTTTACACGGAATAATTTGGTCGTCTTGTGTCCAAACTAAAGGCGGCTTCCGACTCTCGCCCGGAATCAACAGACGGTTTGCTGTCGGATGTCTGAGAATCGTATCATTGCGCGGATTGGCAAAAGTTTCCATCAGCGTATTTCTTCCGAACCAATCCAATTTACAATCATTATTTCGCGCCCGCTCTGCCGCATTAAGCCCAACGCCGCCGCCCGCCGTAACGCAAACTCTTTCGTTCGCCGTCCAAGTAATTTCATCGCGTATCGAATCAACGCCATTTAATACTTTCCGTGCTTTTAACTCTTCGCCCCAGCCTCCTGTCCAAGTTTCGGGCGAGAGCCAAGCCGCCGTTCGCGCTTTTTTGCATTCGTCCGTGTCGCCTTTGCCCGGCGGAATCACAATCGGTCTTCCCGGTCCGGTGCAGATGTCAACATTAGAGGCATAAATAAATAAAAGGTCTTCTTTTTTTAGTTCGTTTGCAGGTTTAGGCTTCATCACCAAAACGCGAAAATAGGCAGTTTCGCTTTGAAATTTCTCAGCCAATTTTTCGACCATAATATCGAGAAAACTTGTCGGCATTCCGTCTTTTTCAAGTTCGTCCTCCGTATCATTGCCCATCTTCTCCAAAGACTTGGATTGAATCCAAACGACCCACGATTCTTCCGTCAGAACTTTTTCGCCATATCGAGATTCGAGACGATTATATTCATCTTCGACACATTGACCGAAATGCTTTGAATCTAAACCGGCATCGTGAGTTATGTCGTCAGGATGTTTTTCAAAGCCTGGAAGATTAAGCAAACGAGGCGGTTGTCCCATTCCGTGTTGCATATATTTCGTCCACGGATTGGCGAAACCAACGTGCATTACGGGCAAACCCGCGATACGTTTTTTGCCGAATTCTGTTTGTCTTAAAGTCGTGTGATTTATGATTGCCGCCGGTCCGCGTCCGACGATAACGTAATACACGGGCATCGTTCCGCTGTGCGTATTTACGCCGGTTGCGCCAATCTCTTGCAAACTGCCGGACATTCTATTCGAGACGTTTTTCAGTAATCTTCTAACTTCTCTCTCTGCATATTTTTTGCGTAGTTTTTCTTGCGCTTCTTCTTCTTTTTTTTGTTGCTCAAGACGTTTTTCTCTTTCTTTTTCTTCTTTTTCGCGTTCTACTACACGCTCTTTTTCTCTTTTCTCGCGCTCTTCTTTGTTAACACGCTCTCTTTCCTCGCGTTCTTGCTTGATGCGGAGTTCGTTTTCCTCAAACGCTTTTCTTCGTCTTAAATCTTCTTCTTCTCTTAGACGGCGTTCTTCCTCGCGTCTTTTTAATTCTTCCAATAATTTGTCTTCGTTTGTCATCGGACACCTCCTTGCGAATTTCCTTCAACAAACGGCGGAAATTCCTTAGGTTTTTCGTGAAGTTCTTCCAGTTTTGCTAAAGTCGGCGCATCAACTTCGCCGGTTTCTTCAAGGCTGAATCTTTTCTGAAAAAGTCGTAATTGGAGTTTCATTTTATCGTCGAGTTTATTGTTCGGTTCGCCGCAATCGTAGCCCATATTATTCAGACGTTTTTTGACACCGGCAGTTTCGTTAATCGGATCGAGATAACCGAAATCTATTTCCAGACGAAATTCTTCACGAGATTCATCCGCTTTGATAATTAAAACGCCTTTTTTTGAAATTGCCGGAAGATGTTGCTCAAGCACGCCGCGTGAATCGGTTTTTCCCGTCAGAATTTGACCGTCAACATCGAGCGTGTAATCTTGATCGGCTCGCGGTTCTTCGATGTCGAAAAGTTGCAAACGAAAAAGCGCAGGAACGCCTTTTCGCTGAAATTTATGGACATTGTTTGTTTCACGGCTGACTTCTTTCGGGCGTTTATCGGGAATAAAAAGAATGTCGCCGGGCATCAAAATATTCATATTTTCGCGTTTTTCCTTTAGCTCGGCATTCTCAGGATGATTCCAAATCGTGTCGGCAAACAAGCCGTGCAATTCCGACAAGCTAATCACGCTTTCGCCTTGTTTTATCTCGTGTCTGATAGGCATCAATAATTCTCCAATGCTTCTTTTTTCGGTAGTGAAATAAAAGTAATCCTTTATAAATTGCCACTAGCTTCAGCTAGTGGAACAAATTTGAAAAGCCAAGCGGCTTTAGCCGAATATCTGTAATAAGATAAAATTCTTATCGCTTTAGCGCAAATTAGGCTAAAGCCAATCGGAATTTTATTTTTCAGATATTCGGCTAAAGCCTTGTTTATTGATTTGCTGTCCACTAGCTGAAGCTAGCGGCAATTTATCAAAGAATTTAAAACAGCATTACTTTTAATTCATTCTCATTTCTGCTATTCCCAAGCGTCTTTATCCAAATCGGGAAACGTAATTTTACAGTTGCCGGGGTCAATCTGATAAAGTCCGGCTTGTCCGTGTTCGTTGAGTTTGCCTTCTTTTGGTGCGCCGCTCGGCGGTGTAATTCGGTAACGAACATTCGGAATCGGTTTGCCGACCATATCAACCAAAATTATCTCGATCCAAGCCTTTTTAACTTGTGGTTTTTCCGTCGGCTTACTGCTTGTGTCAACCGTTTGTAGAATTTGCTGAGTCAGCGAAAAATCGGTTTTCACTTCAACCGGCGCAGTCGGACTTTCAGAAACTGTTTTCGCAAAAGGACAAGGAACAGTTGCTCCGGGCGGTTGGGGCGCGAAAGAATTCTGCGTATTATTGATTTTATCGGCTAAAGTTTTCGACATCTTTTTTTATTCTCAGCGATTTATTTTTACCGTGTCTTGAAATCATACTCTTTCGGTTTAACGGGATTTTTTACCGTTTCTTTGAAATCCGAATCTTTCGGTGCGGCTTTAATTTCTTCGCTTTCCGACGATTCTTCCGCCTCGATTTCTTCTTCCGCTTGCCACGCTTTCGGGTCATATTCCGCCCTGATAGATTCCCAATTCTTTTCGTTCAAGACTTTCATCAATTCATCAAGCCGCACATTTGGTTCTACTTCTTCATCATTGAGAAGCACCTGACACAACTGATGTGTGTCGAAATTCGGAGAAATCTCAAACATTACAGCCGTAAAAGCGGCGATTGCAGATTCAAACGTCAAGCCGTAACTCCGCGCCCGCGCAATGCCGACGCGAACCAAATCGTAGAGCGTTTCTTCGGGCAATTCATCAACCGGAAATTTCTCGTCATCGGGAAGAATAACCACGGCTTTCGGATATTCTTCGAGCAGATGCACGGCGATTCGATGCACAAATTTTTCTTGGGCGACTGTCTCGATAACCGACATTTGTTCAGCCCGAATTGATAATCTCATTTCTTCAATTTCTAAATCATAAGTCTTGAGTCAAATTTTCTTGACTTAAGACTATTAGTTTCTAAACAAGTTGGAAACACCTGAAATTTTCGTTTTTTGTCGCTGAAAGCGACTGACATTATAGCCTAGCGAGAATCGCTAGGTTGATTGCGATAAAAGTTTTGCTCGCTGAAGGTGAGCAACAATCGCCGCAAGTTTTGTTCGTCGCCTTCAGCGACGGAAAATTATGCAAACTGACCTAGCGATTCTCGCTAGGCTATAATGTTCGTCGCTTTCAGCGACAAAATCGCAATCGTTCAAGTCAATTTAGACTTAAGCAGATAAGAGAATGTTTTCAGGTCTTTTGAAACTCGCTAAACCGTTAATTTCCAACAACTCTGCAACTTTCTGTAACTCTGATAACTTTCTGCCAACTGCTTAATAATTAAGACTCAAGACTCCAACTTCAGCTTGGCTTCATTCAATTTGTTTTTATCAAAATGAAATCTGCATAATTCGTTTGCGTCCGGCGATTCGGCAAAATAATATCTGACTTTTCCAAATATTATTTCAAGTTCGTCCCGATTGCAGGTCATCAGAAACGGCGGCAAAACACGCGGATCATAATAACGAAAAAGCATCGGCTTGCCCGCTTCATCGTCCACCGTCAAAAGTAGCCGAAAATGTTTCCGCATTCCGGCGATTGACAACTGACTTTGCGCGAAAATGCCCCAATGTTTTCCCCAACACTCCGACAAAAGCCATTCCGTAAAAGGCGTTCCGGGAAAAAGATGAACCAAATACGGCGCAACATAAACGAGGTCAGCCGGAAGCTCGCCGCGATACAGACAGAAATTTCGCGGATTCATCTCATAGAGTTTGACGGGCAAATCCGGCACAGATGCACCGTCTAACACGGCGTAAGTATGCGCGTCATTTCTAAACAGATATTTCTCTAATTGCTGTTTTATCAGTTGTTTATCCATCAATTCAAATTAATTAAGTCTGCCCAAGTGAAGCTCTATGTCTGGCGCAAATTTCACAAAATGTCGCGCCGTTGTTCGCGGCGGCGGTCAACACAAGTGCCGCCGGACTCTGAAATTCCGGTTTCGGCGGCGGTGCTTTCGGCGTTAGCGCAACTTTTGCGCCCGGTTGGGCGTTATCGGCTTCTTTCGGGTCTTTCGGAGCTTCGGGGCTACTGCCCGAACCTGCGCCTGCCGCGCCGCCGCTGTTGATGAAAACCATCGTGCCTTTGATAAAAATGCCGCCCGAATTGATGTTGATGAAATTTCCGCCGACCTTCAAAGTCAGAGATGTGCCGGTTTCCAGCGTCATACTCGTTCCCGATTTCAGATGAATTTCCGTTCCCGCCTCAACCGCAAATTTTGTTCCGGCTTTTTCTTCAAAATCTGCTCCGGCGTGTGTCGAAATCGAGCCGTCAACTTTTTCGTTATGGTCGCCCATAACTTTTAAGTGCTTGTCTTTCTTGATTTTTTCAAACTGCTCATTCTCGATTATCAAATGTCGGTCGTGCAAAATCGTTTCCATCACATCATTTTTAACGCGAATATCCTGATTCTTTTCGGCGTGAATAAAAATCTGCTCCGAACCTTTTTTATCTTCAAACCGAAACTCGTTAAAACCGCCGCCGCCTTTTGATGAATTTGATTTGATAGTTGATTTCGTCTTTTCATCCGGCAAAGTATAAGGCGGCATCGTTTGCGGATTATAAACGCAACCCGTGATTATCGGTTGATCGGGGTCGCCTTCGAGAAAATTGACAATCACTTCCATCCCGATTCGCGGAATAAACATCGTTCCCCATTTGTTTCCAGCCCAAGTTTGCGCGACGCGCACCCAACAAGAACTGCTCGCATTAACCTGTCCGTCTCGGTCCCAATGAAGCTGAACTTTGACGCGCCCGTATTTGTCGGTAAAAATTTCCTCGCCCGCCGGACCGACGACAAACGCGGTTTGCGAACCGTGAACAATCGGTTTTGGCGTTTCTCTGACGGGACGAAACGGCGGCGCATTGTTGCCGTGAGCAATGCAAGTAAAATTGTTCGTATATGGATTTTCAGTATTGTTATCTGAAACGTAGGTCGGATTTTGCTCGGCTTCGTGCGTTATCGAGGTAATCACATATTGCCCGTTTGAGTTGCTGTTCGGATGATTAAAAAGTTCAAAACGATAACCCGAAGTCATCGCCGAACAATCGCCCGCGCCGCTGATTACTTTGTATTGCGCGTCCAAAGATTGCATCTTTATCTTAACGCTGTCTTGTTTATCGGTATCAACGTGAGCCAATTCACTGCTTTGCTCTCCACCCGAACTGCTGATGCCGTCATATTTTCGGGCATAACCGCCGGGAAAATCATAAAGCTCAAGTTTTTGATTATCGGCAACCGAAAACCTACTCGTCTGCTGATGGTCGAGTTTTTTCGCGGGAAGTTGAAAATTATAGTCCCAGAAAGTTACTTTGCCGGTTTGGAGATTATAGTCGGTTTGCCAACGATTAATCGAAGTAACGAAATCCTCAAATTGACGGGTTACATCAATAAAATACGGAATCTTTGCTTTCGACGGGCAATCGTGATGCGATTGCGGCGTATTGGCAACAACCAATTTGTGCTTGCCGTCCGAATGTTCAAAGTAATAATAAATTCCTTCTTCTTCCATCAAACGACACGCAAAATCAAAATCCGATTCGCGGTATTGAACACAATAATTTCGCTTATTAGAAACGCCTTGAATTTGCCAAGAAACCTCGAATCCGGCAAAAACCTCTCTTAAAATATCAGGCACGGAAAGATTCTGAAAAATGCGGCTTTGAGATTTTTGCGTCAAAATCCAAACGTGCGGCACAATCGTTGCATAATAATAGGAAAAACGAATATCGCGGTTGCCTTGCGAAAAACGATTGACAATTCCCGTCAATTCACGCACCGTTCCGTCGCGTTGATCAATTGTAATCGTAACCGCCTTGCCGATAATTGATGTCGCCTCAACCACCGTCGGATTAAATCCCGGCTCGTTTTCTTCGTGAAGAAGTTCGACCTCAAAAGTAAAAAATTTGGAAAGTCCTTCCTTGGCTGAAAGTCGGTTGAGCAACAGAAAATCCTTGCCCAAAGGAGTGTGAATCGCCAACAATCTATTGTCTTGTGTCGTCGCCATAACTTTTTTTATATCGTTTGCGAAACTGTTTTAAGTAACCAAATCCTGATTCAAAAATTTCGGTAAATCTGCCTCAGTTTACGATGAAACTTTCGAGATACGAATAGCCGGAACGAACTAATGTCTTTGATAATTTATTTGTTTTAAAGCATTTTGAAAAGAAAATTTATGTTCAATTTGAAAATTATTTTACCGTCAATTATTAATAAAAGTCAATCATTTTGAACTGTTTAGCTCTAGTTCGCTCCAAAATCCGAAAAAACCGATAAACTTGTAACTACTGAGATGTTTGACTATCATTCAAATTGAACAAAACAATGAGCAAACCGAAAACCAAACGAGTATTTTTGTCTAATTCGATGGCGCACATTTTCCGTGCCTTTTTTGTATCAATCGCCGTTCTTTTTTTAGCGTTTTCCGGTCTGAACATTTCGGCGCAAAACTCGGTTTCGCTGAAATCAAATGAGCCATCGGCGCGTGAACTAAAAAGCGGCGAACGCCATTTTTATTCAATTACGGCAGCAGAAAAAGAGTTTATCGAAATCGAATGTGAACGCAAAAGCATTGATATTTCAATGACTGTTTTTGCGTCAACGGGTGAAAAAATTTCAATTTCAAATGCGCCGGACGGATTTGCCGGACGCGACAGATTAGCTTTTGTTGCGGAAAACTCCGGTGAATATCGAATCGAAATCAGTTCGCGCCGACCGGGAAATTTTGTTGGAAATTATTCGATTTTGCTTAAAACCAAACGCGCCGCAAGCGAAAATGATTTAACGCGAGCCGAAGCGATGAAACTTTTGGGCGAAGCGCGTGAAATCTTACAAGGCACGGAAAATCGCTATGAAAAAGCAACGCAAGCCATCGAAAAACTTGAAAAATCGCTTCTATTGTTTGAAAAATCAAACGATTTGCAAGGTCAGGCAAATTCGCTTTTTCAAACCGGATTGATAACCGGAAACGAGTTAGGCAATGATCGGAAAGCGGTTGAAATTTACGAAAAAGCCTTGCAAATATGGCTGAAAATTGATGATGAAGCCGGACGCGCGATTTGTCTGACTTACGCCGCAAACGAATTGCGCGACGGCGGAAACAGAGAAAAAAGTTTACTTTATTTGAACGAAGCCCTCGCGCTTCAAAGAAAATTAAATAATCGTTTGGGCGAAGCCGTAACGCTTTCTTTTTTGTGCCGTTTGGATAACGACACGCAGAATTTTCAGAAAGGTTTTGAAACCTGTCGGGAATCGCTGAAAATCGGGCAAAACGCCGATCCGCTCACCGATTATACGACTTATTCCGCACTTTCCGCGCTTTATTCAAACACCGGCGATTCTGAAAATGCACTGATTTATTCACAAACTGCTATCGAGCGCGGGCAGTTGATAAAAGAATTTGTCAACCCGATTCGGTTGGCAACACTAAAAGCAAATCTTGCCATTCTTCTGTATGAGAAAAAAAAATTTACGCCTGCCATAAAGTTGCTCGAAGAAGCCTTAATCATTGGAGAACAAGTCAAACGTCCGCTTTATTCGGCGTTTTATTTGACCTTGCTCAGTTCAATTCATTTTGATTTACAGAAATTTGAAAAAGCTCTGGAATATGGCGAGAAGGCGTTGGAAATCTATCGAAACAGCGATTCTTTTCGGCAACAAGGTGCGCTAAATTCCGTTGCCAAAAGCTATCTCGCGCTCGGACAAATCGAAAAAGCGCGAATTTTGCTTCTCGAAGCGGTTGATATTTTACGGAAAAGCAATGACCGATATGCAGAAGCCGCGACGCTTTACAATCTCGCGCGGCTCGAAAATCGCGCCGAAAATCTCGAATTGGCACGACAATATATCGCCCGCGCCATCAATAATTCGGAAATTATCCGCGCCGAACTTTTGGGAAAAAATCAGCGTTCTGCGTATCTCGGATTGTTCAAAAGTTATTACGAATTAGACATCGAATTGCTCGTCAAACTTTACGAAAAAAGCGCAGACGAAAAATATTTAGAGCAAGCGTGGCAAAATCAAGAGAAAATTCGCGCCCGTTCGCTTTTGGAAAATTTCTTGGAAAACGGCTTTAATTTGAACGATTTAGAGTTGAAAGATTTTTTTGCGAAAGAACAAGTATTGCTCGAAAAAATTGCCGAATCGGAATTGAAACGCGCCGAAGCCGTGAAAGCCAAAAATGTAATCGCACAAAATGAAGCCGAAAAGAATTTGCAAAAATCTTTGGACGATTATCAAATTTTGGAGGAAGAAATCCGCCGAAAAAATCCGCGTTTTTCCGCGTTAAATCAGCCGCAGGATTTTTCGTTTGCCGACGCGCAAAACTTGCTCGACAACGACACGGCATTTGTTCAATTTGCGCTCGGCGAACGGCAAAGTTACGTTTGGATAATTTCTAAAACTTCCGTTAAATTCGTCAAACTTCCCTCGCGCAATGACATCAACAAATCGGCGCGTGAATTTTATCTGGCATTGACAAATCGTGATTCAAAAGACACGACAGCAATAATTGAAAAATCTAAACAGTTGAGCCGACAGATTTTACAACCTTTATCAAAAGAAATTGTAAATCTCAAACGACTAATCATTATCGCCGATGGTTCTTTGCAATTAGTTCCGTTTGCGGCTTTGACACTTTCAAACGATGAAACTTTTCAACCGCTTACGGCAACAATGGAAATCGTCAACGCGCCGTCTTTTTCGAGCCTTGTTTTCTTGCGCGAAAACAAAGCAAACCGGCAAACTTCGTCGGATAAATTGCTGGCGATTTTCGCCGATCCGATTTTTCAAGACGACGACGAACGAATCTCCAAAATCAAACCGAAAACTTCGCCGAAATCCGACGAAACGGCAAAATTAAATCAAACTTTGCGCGATTTCGGCGTTGACCGACTTGCGCGTCTGCCGTTTAGCGGAATTGAAGCGCGTGAAATTGCCAAATTTTCACCGCAAAATACAACTTTGGCTTTAGGTGCAAAGGCTTCGCGGCAAACTTTTTTGCGCGGAGATTTTGCTTCATATAAGATTTTGCATTTTGCGACGCACGGATTTTTGAATCAGCAAAATCCCGATTTGTCCGGTTTGGTGCTTTCGCTTTACGACGAAAACCGCCAAGCGCAAAACGGTTTTCTGCGCGTTATTGATTTGTATTCGCTTAACTTAAACGCCGATTTGGTTGTCTTAAGTGCGTGTCAAACCGCGCTCGGCAAAGACGTTGACGGCGAAGGAATTGTCGGGCTGACACGCGGATTTATGTATGCGGGCGCGTCAAGCGTCGTGTCGAGTTTGTGGAAAGTCGAAGACGCGGCAACCGCCGAATTGATGAAAAGATTTTACCGCGCAATGCTCAAAGAAAACCAAACGCCTTCGTCTGCGCTCCGCATCGCCCAAAACGAAATGCGCCAAATCCCGCGCTTTTCAAACCCGCGAAACTGGGCAAGTTTCACACTCACGGGCGAATGGAAGTGAGGAAAGGTGAGGTTTTTCGTGTATTTATCTTGATGTTGAATTGCTTAGAATAGAATTTAAGAGATGAAGATTTTCTTCTTCATTTCTAAGTGTCAAAAAATGTCGGGAAATTTCACACAGGAAAGATTTTTTTGAAAAAAAAGTTAGCGGCGGACGCGGAAAGTGTATTCGGCGACGGATTCGGGCGGATTTTCGGCGGTTTTGCCTTCGAGGAAAATTATGTAGGTGCGATTTTCTAATTTGTCGGCGGACAGCGTGAGATTGAGAGATTTTAGGTTTGGCGCGGTGAAAATTGTTTCGCCATCGGCGGTTTTGATGGTCGCGGTGTAGGTTTGATATTTGTTTGCGTCTTTTGGTAAGTTTAAGCGCAAATTGATTTTATTTGTGTTCGGGGTGATTTTTATAAATTGTTCGCCGTCGTCGCGCAGAGTTCCGGGCGAGAGAACGAAACTTGCCAAAATCGGCGCAGGTTGTTCCGATGGTTTCGGCGTTGGCGATGATTTCGGTTCGGGCGTTGGCGAAATGTTTTTGTTTGAATTATTTGATTTTTGATTAGGGATATTGACGCTTTCAAGCGGCTGAATATTTTGATTTTCGGCTTTCGGCGTTGGCGATTGATTGGTGTTTTGTTGTTTGACGATCTCTTCTTTTTTGCTCGAATTAATCCAAAAGAAAACAAACGCGCCGAGCAACAAAAATGCGGCAACGCCGACAAAAGCAACGCGCCAAGCGTTCCAAATTTGCCACAATGAGTTTGGAGTTTTTTCAAAAACGATTTCGTTTGATTTTTGCTCATTGGCAACTTTCCACAAAGATTTTGCAAATCGAAGTTTCTCACGCCGCGCTTCGGTGATGAGATAAATGGCTTCAAATAATTGGCGTTCGGACGCGGAAAGATTGCCGCGCAAATAATCGTCAATCAATTCGCTTTCAACGATTTGCGCTTTTTCGGTCAATTCCGCGTCGGTGGCGATTTTTTCTTCAAATGCTTCGCCTTCGGCTTCGGAAAGTTTGCCTAAAAAGTAGTTTTTAAAATTTTGTTCGTTCAATTTCGTCGTCGGATGTTCCTAACATTTAATAGTGTCAAAAATATTGCAATAATTTCATTTTTTCTCGATTTTTTTTCGAAAGCCGCGCACACAATCGTCCAAATGCTTTCGCAAACGAAAGATTTTCAGCCTTAAACCGTTCAACGAAAGCGATTGTAAATCGGCTAATTTCAATCTTTTTTCGTTTAATTCGGCGTTTGGTAAATCTTCAAAATAATCTCGTAAAATATTTTTATCCGTGTCCGGCAAACTTTCAAAACATTCGCGGAACGGCTTGAAATCGTCTGATTCTTCAGTTATTTCCAATCTTTCGTATTCGGCTTGAAAGTTTTCAAAAGCCTTTTTTCGGTTAGCGGATTTTCGCAAATTTTCGAGAAAAACGAGCCGCGCTACACCGAAAGAATATTTCGTCAAATCTTCGATTAAAACATTTGCGCCGATTTTCGCGGCAACGCGGTCGAGCGTTTCGTCCGCCGATTCTTCCGGTTCGTCATCGCCTTTTATTTGTAAGAATTTAACAAGTAAATTCCGCAATTTCAAATACGCATCTGTTGCCGTTTCTTCGTCCGAAGAAAAAGTTTTGAGGAGTAGAATGTATGATTCGGCGTTCGGATTTTTTGCCACAAAAATAATTTAAATACTTTGTAAAAGAATATTTTAGAGAAATATTACCAACAACTTTCGCACACGGCAACTTGTAACGGCAAGCGTCATTTTTTATCCTTAAAACACAATGCCGAAAGAAGAAAATTCCAAACTGAAACGAGTATTTTTGATTGATACGATGTCGCATATTTTTCGTGCGTTTTTTGCGCCGATGGGAATGCGTCAAGAACCTTTGCGAAATTCAAAAGGACAAGTTACGCAAGCCGTTTTCGTCTTTACGAATATGTTGCGGAAACTTTTGAACGACGAAAAACCTGATTATATTGCAGCGGTTTTCGACTCGCCGGAAAAGACTTTTCGCCACGATTCTTATGCTGATTACAAAGCGAATCGCGCTGAAATGCCTGATGATTTAGTCGCGCAATTGCCGTTTATTATTCGCGTTTGCGAGGCTTTTAATATTCCGATTTTGCGTGTTCCGGGTTTTGAAGCGGACGACATTATCGGCACGATGGCGCAGAAAATTTCGGCAAACGGAATGCAATCCGTCATCGTTTCCAACGACAAAGATTTGTGCCAACTCGTGCGCGATCCGCTGATTGTTTGTATGCGTCAAAATTCGCAAAATCTCAAACGAAAAGTTGCCGTTCCGCCGATTGAATATTGCGACGAGGCTTGGGTTCAGAACAAATTCGGTCTGCCGCCGACGAAAATTATTGATCTTCTCGGCTTAATGGGCGATGCGATTGACAACATTCCCGGTGCGCCCGGAATTGGCGAAAAAGGCGCGTTGAAATTGGTTTTGGAATATGGTTCGGCGGAAGGTGCCATGCAAAATGCCGACCAAGTTACGCATAAAACTTACCGCGAATCTTTGCAAAATAATCAGGATATTATTCGTCAATCGCTCGAACTTGCAACAATCCATACGACGATGGATATTGAACTCGATTTGGACAAGCTCAAACATCGTGAACCTGATCGGACGCTGGCTTACGCGCTTTTTCGTGAACTCGAATTTTCGACTTTAATGCGCGAATTTGCTGATTCGATGCCGCTTTTTGCAGGTTTGGAAGATTCGCCCGACGCGCCTGTAACGCGCAATTATCAGATGATAAAAACGAGCGCGGATTTGGATAAATTGATTCGCAAACTTTGGGAAACCGAACATTGGTCGTTTGAAGTTGATTCGTCAAATTCACCGCCGAAAGCGAGCAGTTTTGACAAACTTCCGCCGATTGGAATTGCAATTACAACCGCCGCCGGAGTTTCGCATTATGTTGATTTAGCAAATTTTGAAGGCGGAAATGAAGCCGCGATTGAATCTCTGAAAGATATTTTATCAAACGGTTTTCTCGAAAAAGTTACGCACGATTTGAAAAATAATCTCGCAGTTTTGCACAAAATCGGCATTACGCCCGAATCGGTTTCCGACGACACGATGATTGCCGCTTACTTGCTTGATTCGAGCCGTTCAAAATACGATTTGCAAACTCTCGCGCAGTTTAATTTAGGGCAAGAAATCGCCGCCGAAATTCCCGAAGGTTGGACGGAAAATCAATTTCGCACCGCCGAACGCGCTGATTTTGCGTTTCAACTTGCGCCGAAACTTCGTCAAAAAATCCGTGAAGACAACCTCGAACAAATTTACAGCGAAATCGAAATGCCTGTAATTTCAGTGCTTTACAAAATCGAAATGGTTGGAATGAAGGTTGACGTTTATGCTTTGCGTGGTTTTTCGGATTTTGTTTCGACCGAACTCGAAGGTTTGCGCGAGAAAATTTTTGCGGTTTCAAATCGTGAATTTAACATCAATTCGCCCAAACAAGTCGGTGAAATTTTGCAGGAATTGAACATCGCCACCGGCAAAAAAACTGCGACCGGACAAATTTCGACGAGCAAAGATATTCTCACCGAACTTGCGCTAACTTATGATATTGCACAATTTATCATTGATTACCGCGAACTCGACAAACTCAAAGCGACATATTCGGACGCGCTTCCGACGCAAATTGCTTCGGACGGTAGAATTCACGGAAAACTCAATCAAACCGTCGCCGCAACCGGAAGATTATCGTCAACTGATCCGAATTTGCAAAATATTCCGATTCGCACCGAACTCGGTCAGCAAATTCGTCGCGCATTCATTCCCGAATCGGGCAAAAAGCTGATTTCCGCCGATTATTCGCAGCTAGAATTACGAATTTTAGCGCACATTACGCACGATGAAGTTATGCTCGAAGCCTACAAAAATAACGAAGACATTCACAGCAAAACCGCCGCGCTTGTTTTTGGCGCAACCGGCGAAAAAGAGATGAAAGAAAAACGTCGTTTGGCGAAAATCGTCAATTTCGGCATCGCCTACGCGGTCGAAGCGTTCGGACTTTCAAACCGAGTCGGCATCAGCCGCACGGAAGCGAAAAAAGTTATCGAAGATTATTACGAAACTTACAAAGGCATCAAAAAATTTATGGACGACACACCCGAAGTTGCGCGTGAACAAGGGTTTATCACTTCAATTTACGGCAGACGGCGACATCTTCCTTCGATAAATGACCGCAATTTTAACATTCGTTCACGCGCCGAACGCGAAGCGATAAATATGCCGATTCAAGGCTCGGCAAGCGACATCGTGAAGATTGCAATGCTCAAAGTTGATGCGGCTTTGAAGCGTGAAAACCTCGAAACAAAAGTAATTATGCAAGTTCACGACGAATTACTTTTTGAATCGCCTGAAAACGAAGTCGAAAAAGCCATCGAAGTTATCAAACAAGCAATGGAATCAGCCGTCGAATTAGACGTTCCATTAACCGTCGAAATCGGCGCGGGCGCAAATTGGATGAACACGAAATAAGTAAAAGGTAAAAGGTAAAAAGTAAAAAGTAAAAAGTAAAAAGTAAAAAGTAAAAAGTAAAAAGTAAAAAGTAAAAAGTAAAAAGTAAAAAGTAAAAAGTAAAAAGTAAAAAGTAAAAAGTAAAAAGTAAAAAGTAAAAAGTAAAAAGTA
>JANNYB010000004.1:0-14061 GCA_031409875.1 Acidobacteriota bacterium
CTGATGGACGAACTTTCATATTTTTGTCCTCTTTCCTTTTTTATTTATAACGATATGTGATTCGCCCGCGACTTAAATCGTATGGCGAAAGTTCGATTAAAACTCTATCGCCGGGCAGAATACGAATAAAATTCTTCCGCATCTTACCGGAAATATGTGCTAAGACTTGATGCTGATTGTTTTCGAGTGCGACTTTAAACATCGCATTCGGCAAAGTCTCAAGCACGGTTGCCGTCACTTCTATCGCGTCTTCCTTTGACATATCTTACAGAAACGTTTCGGTTAATCTCAATATATTGCAGAGAATAAAATTTCAAACCTAACGACAAACTGCTTATGTTATCTTTTTTGCGCTGATTTTTCAAGCCGCGCTCGCTTTCTCTTTTTTCAACTCCATTTTTTGCTCTTTTGTGAGCGTCAAAATCTCAGGACCTTCCGCCGTAATTGCAATCGTATGTTCGGCGTGTGCGCTGACTTTTCCGTCTTCGGTTACGACTGTCCATTTGTCATCAAGAGTCTTTGTTTTTTCCGTGCCGAGATTGAGCATCGGTTCGATAGCAATGCAATATCCGGCGCGAAGTTTTTCTTTTGTTCCGGCTCTGCCGTGATTCGGAATTTGCGGAGATTCGTGCATCGAACGCCCGATGCCGTGTCCGGTGTAATCGCGGACAATTCCGTAACCGTATTTGTCGGCGTGTGATTGAACCGCCCAAGAAATATCTCCGACTCTTTTGTTCGGATGACATTGCTCGATGGCGAACGCCAAACATTCTTCCGTTACGCGAATAAGTTGTTTTGCCTCGTCGCTGATTTCGCCGACCGCCGCAGTAAATGCCGTGTCGCCGACAAATCCGTTATACGTTGCCGCCATATCGAGCGAAACAATATCACCCGATTTCAAAGGCGTTTTGTTTGAAAATCCGTGAACAATCGCCTCATTAACCGACGCGCAAATCGCAAACGGAAATGGTGTCATTCCGTGTGGCTTATAACCGATAAACGTCGGAATCGCGCCCACGTCGCGCATCATTTTTTCGGCAACCGCGTTTAAATCGAGCGTCGTGATTCCCGGCTGAATCATTCCACGCAAAGTTTCGCGCACTTCGGCAATCAGTTCGCCAACCTCGCGCATTTTATCTAAATCTTTTTGCGACTTTGCGATTATCATTCCTTTTCCTAAAAATACTCGGCTTAAATTATTGAAGAATTCTCCTAACACTTTTGTCCGTTACTAACTTATTTATGACCTACACCAAACTAAATCAGTTTATTGATTGCTTGATAAATTTCTTCCAAATCACCTTCGCCGCTGACCATTTCCAAACGTCCTGAATTTTCATAATAATTAAGCAAAGGTTTGGTTAATGCATCGTAAGTTTCAAGTCTTACCGAAACACTTTCTTCATAATCATCTGCCCGATGTGTCAGTTGTGTTTCGGGATGAAAATCGCAAACATTATCATTTTTCGGCAGCTTTGAATAGATATTGTAAATTTCACCGCAAACCGAACACGAACGCCGTCCGGTCAGACGCTTCATCAATTCTTCCCGCGCAATGTTCACTTCAATCGCCTGAATCGTTTTGCCTTGTTCCTTCGCCAAATTTTCAAGCTGGTCGGCTTGCACCGCCGTTCGCGGATAGCCGTCTAAAATATAATTTCCGTTGCAATCTTCGCGCGAAGTTCGATCTTTAACAATCTGATATGTTAATTCGTCGGAAATCAATTTTCCCGAAGCCATAATCTCTTGAACTTCTTTTGCAAGTGGCGTATCGGCATTTTTCATCTCGCGGAACATATCGCCTGTCGAGATTTGCGGAATGCCGCGCCGTTCTTGTAAAAGTCTGGCTTGTGTGCCTTTGCCCGCGCCCGGTGCGCCGATTAGAACGATAATTTTACTCATAGAAAGAAAATTACGAATTTCAAATTACGAATTACGAAATAATATTTAACTTTAATTCGTAATTTGAAATTCGTAATTCGTAATTGATTTTAACTTCTCCTGCCTCGCAGACGCGAACCTGCGCCCAAGAAACCTTCGTAATTTCGCATTACGAGTTGCGCTTCGATTTGGGCAATCGTGTCCATTGCCACGCCGACGAGAATCAAAAGCGACGTGCCGCCGAAGAAAAATTGATAACCTAAACCGTCAGGAATCCAACTCAAACCCGGCGTTGCCGCAACAAAATTAAAAAGCGAATTTCCGACAAAAGGTAGATATTGGAGTTTGAAACCGCTTAAAAGCAATTGCGGAACAAAAGCCACAAAAGCCAAATATAACGCGCCGACCGTTGTCAATCTGGTTAAAATCGTGTTCAGATATTCCGCCGTCGGTGCGCCCGGACGAACGCCCGGAACAAATCCGCCGTGTTTTCTTAAATTGTCCGCCACTTCATCCGTATTGAAAACAATCGTGATATAGAAGAACGTGAACAAAACAATCAACGACAGAAAGACGAGTTCATAATACGGATTGCCGCCGTGGAACTGTTGAGAAAAGCCGTAAATTTTCGACCAAGTCGAATTTGGGTCATAGCCTTCTTGTCCGGGCTGTATCGGAGGAAACGCCGCAAAAAGCGTTTGCGGCATCGCCAAAACCGACGAAGCAAAAATGACCGGAATCACGCCGCCCATATTGATTTTAAGCGGCAAACTCGTTTCTTGTCCGCGAAACGTCTGCGCTCCGACTTTTCGACTAGCGTAAGAAATAGCGATATTTCGCCGCGCCGATTCGACATACACGACTAACGCAATCAAGCCGACGAGAACAGCAACCATAAAGATTACGCCGAGAGCCGCCATCGGGTCGCCCGTGCCGATTTTGTCGGCAACTTGCATAATTCCGCGCGGCAAACCAATTACGATACCCGCGAAAATCAGAAGCGAAATACCGTTTCCGATACCGCGTTCGGTAATTTGTTCGCCGAGCCACATTACGAAAATCGTTCCGGTCGTCAGCGTTACGACAATCATTGCCGTTGCCCACCAAGTATTTTCGATAATGCCGTTTTTACTAAGCCAAGTGGAAACGAAAAACGTCTGCACGGAACATAAAATAACCGTCAGATAGCGTGTCCATTGATTGATTTTCTGCCGTCCGACTTCGCCTTCTTCCTGCACTTTTTTGAGGGGCGGATAAAGCACCGTCATCAATTGCAAAATAATCGAAGCCGTAATATAAGGCGTTACGCCGAGCGCGAAAACCGAAATCGTGCGGAAATTCCCACCGGAAAAAAGGTCAAGCACGCCGAGCAAAGTTCCGGCAACATCGCCCCAAACTTGTTCGAGCCGTGCTTTATTAATGCCCGGAGATTGAACGTGCGCTCCAAGACGATAAATCGCCAAAAGCCCCAACGTGAAGAAGATACGCTTCCTCAATTCGGGAACTTTGAACATATTCTGAACGGCGGCAAAAAACTTTTCCATATATTTGTCAGTGGTCAGTAGTCAGATGCAAAAGCAACGAACGACGGACGAATAACTAAACTTCTTCTTTAACGTGCTTTATAATTTGCGTCGCATTGCCGCCCGCTTTTTCTATTTTATCTTTGGCGGTTTTTGTGAAACGATGTGCCGAAATATTTAATGATTTCGAGATTTCGCCGTTTCCTAAAATTACGAGGTCGTGCTTGGCTTTCTTAATCAGCCCGCGAGTGTGCAAAATTTCCGGCGTAATTTCATCGCCTGCGTTAAAATTTTCTTCCAATTTCGCCAGCGAGATTTCGAGCCATTGTTTTTTGAAAATATTCGTAAAACCACGCTTCGGCAGGCGGCGTTGCAACGGCATCTGTCCGCCTTCAAAACCGATTTTGCTCGAATAACCTGAACGTGATTTTTGTCCTTTATGTCCGCGTCCGGCAGTTTTTCCCAAACCTGAGCCGGGACCGCGTCCGACACGCTTTTTCTTATGCGTCGAACCCGGTGCGGGTTTTAAATTATTTAATGATAGTGCCATTTTCTTTTTTGGTAATTAGTAAATTGGTAATTAGTAATTGGTTTTACTCGACCAATTACTAATTACCAATTTACTAATTCGCCAACTCCTAATCTACAATTCTTAAAAGATGCGGAATTTTCGCCACGATGCCGCGCGTTGCAGGACTGTCGGGGCGTGTAACCGTTTGGTTGAGTTTGGTAATTCCCAAACTTCTCACAATCGTTTTCTGCTTTTTGGAATAACCAATCGAGCTTCTGTAATACTGAATCTTGATTGTTGTTCCGCCGTTTGTATTTTCAGTTTCTTTAGCCATTTTTTTTATAATTTCAAATTCCAGATTTCAGATTCCAAATTTGGAATATGGAATTTGAAATTTGGAATTTATAAAAGTTCCTCAACTTGTTTGCCGCGCAGACGAGCAACTTCCATCGGGTCTTTCATTCTTTCCAAACCGTTGAAAGTAGCGCGAATCACATTGTGCGCGTTGGTCGAACCTAAAATTTTAGTGCGAACATTATGCACGCCGAGCGATTGCAAAACCGCACGCACCGCGCCGCCTGCAATAACGCCTGTTCCTTCTTTCGCCGGTTTGATTAAAACTCGTCCTGCGCCGTATTTGCCAATCATTTCGTGCGGCAGAGTTCCGTCAATCAGCGTAACTTTAATTAAATTTTTCTTCGCCGCTTCGACCGCTTTTTTAATCGCGTTCGGAACTTCCTTCGCTTTTCCCGTGCCGAATCCGACGTGACCGTTTTCATCACCAACGACGACGAGCGCGGCAAACGACATATTTTTACCGCCTTTGACGACTTTCGTAACGCGGTTGACCGAAATCAGTTGATCTTTCAAAATCAAACCTTGCGGTGAAATTCTTTGATTATTCATTATTTCCTTCTTCCTCTTTTCCTGCCGCTTCCAATTTGTTCAATCCGGCTTCGCGGGTTGCGTCGAGTAATGCCTTGACGCGCCCGTGATAAAGATAACCGCCGCGGTCAAAAACAACAGTTGAAATACCCGCCGCAATCGCACGTTCGGCGACTACTTTGCCGATTTTTTGCGCTGCTTCGATATTTCCGCCCGTGCTTCCTTTCAATTCTTTTTCCGTTGTGGAAGCCGCTGCCAAGGTTTTGCCGCTCACATCGTCAATCACCTGTGCGTAGATGTGATTCAAACTGCGGAAAACTGCCAGACGCGGACGCTCCGCCGAACCGCTAATTTTCTTGCGAATGCGGCTGTGAACTCCGCGACGAATATCTGCTCTGCTTTTCTGTGCCATAACTTTTTAGTTGCAGAAAGTTACAGATAGTTTCAGACAGTTTCCAGAGTTTTTTAACTTTCTGCAACTTTCTGTAACTTTCTGCAACTCTCAACCTATTTTCCTGTCTTGCCTGCTTTCAGACGATAAACTTTATCAGCGTAACGAATACCTTTACCTTTGTAAGCATCGGGTTTACGAAGACGATTTAATTCCGCCGCGACTTGACCGAGCATCTGCTTGTCAATACCGCTTAATGTCAACGTCAATTGATATTGATTGATTGATGTTTTCGTTCCGACTCTTTCGGCTTTAGCTTCGATGCCATCGGGCAAAACGTATTCAATCGGATGCGAATAGCCGAGGGCGAAAACAATTTTCTGCCCCTGCACGTCAGCTTTATAACCAACGCCAACGACATCCATATCTTTCTTAAACCCTTCGGTTACGCCGACCACAGCATTATTTGCCAAAGCCCGCGCCAATCCGTGAACCGCCGCATTATCTTTTCCGGCGCGTTCCGCCACGAGGCTTCCGTCTTCCTCTTTAAAGGTTATGCCAGTCGGAATCGGCGTTTTCAAAGTTCCTTTCGGACCTTTAAATTCCAATTCCGTGTCATTAATCGCAACGGTTACGCCCGTTGGTATCGTAATCGGTTTTTTTCCTACACGAGACATAATTTTTGAGGGATAAGGGATAAGGGATAAGGGATGAATAAATCATCGCTCTTTCCATCAACCGTCATCCATAGTATTTCTAAATTATGAGTTCAAAGTTTCGGGATTTCTTATTCATCCTTCATTCTTCATCCCTCATCCCTTAATACACTTCTGCTAAAATTTCTCCGCCGAAATTTTCGTGGCGGGCTTTTTTTCCGCTCATCAAACCTTTTGATGTCGAAACGATATTAATGCCGTAACCGCCGAGAACGCGCGGAATTCCGGCAGCGTGAACATAAACGCGCCGTCCGGGACGCGAAACGCGCGACAAATGTGTAATCGAAGAAACACCTTTCGCGTCGTAGCGCAAAAAGATGCGAATCATATATTTTACACCTTCGCCTTTGGTGACGAAATTGTTGATGTAGCCTTCTTCTTTCAAGATTCGCGCCACTTCCATTTTCAGTTTTGAACCCGGAATATCCACACGAGTATGATTCGCCCTAATCGCATTGCGAATCCGTGTTAGCATATCGGCTATTGGATCTGTCATATTTTACTCCGTAAAATTATTTGGGATTTGGGATTTGGGATTTGGGATTTCAAATCCGAAATCCCAAATCAGCAATCCCAAATCGAACTACCAGCTTGATTTTGTTACGCCCGGAATTTGTCCTTCCAGAGCTAATTCTCTTAAGGCAATGCGGGAAATGCCGAATTTACGCAGAAATCCGCGCGGACGACCTGTTTGCGAACAGCGATTGCGAACACGCACGGGACTTGCATTGCGCGGCAGTTTTTGCAATTTCATTACCGCTTCATCAACCTGTTCAATGCTCGAAGCCGGATTGTTGATAATTTTCTTCAATCCCGTCCGACGCTCGGCATAATGTGCCACCGTCTTTTTGCGTTGTTCGTTTTTAACTACTTTACTAATCTTTGCCATATATTTTAAGTTTCTCGTTTCTCGTTTCTCGTTTCAAACCGGAAACCAGAAACCGAAAACTAGAAATCGTTACTGACGAAACGGCATTCCCATCGCTTTCAGAAGCGCACGAGCTTGTTCATCATTGCGTGCCGTCGTAACAATCGAAATATTCATTCCGCGTGTTTTATCAACTTTATTAAAATCAATTTCGGGGAAAATAAGCTGCTCACGAATACCGAGCGTATAATTTCCGCGTCCGTCAAAAGCCTTTGCCGAAATTCCGCGAAAGTCGCGCACACGCGGCAGAGCTACTGAAATCAGGCGGTCGAGAAATTCATACATTCTTTCGCCGCGCAGTGTAACCATCGTGCCGATGTTCATTCCTTCGCGCAATTTGAACGCCGCAATTGATTTTTTCGCTTTCGTGATAACAGGTTTTTGTCCCGTAACCGATCTCAACTCTTCAACCGCCGTGTCGAGAATTTTGGAATTGGCAATTGCTTCGCCCATTCCCATATTGACGACAATTTTTTCAATGCGCGGAATCGCCATCGGATTTTCAATCCCGAATTCTTTGGCGATTGCCGGAGCAATTTCGTTTTTATACTTTTCTTTAAGTCTAGCCATTTTGTTTGAGTTCTCCTCGTTTCGCGCTTGGGTCTCAGTTTAAATTAAAATCTCAAATTATTACTGTTTCCAAACCTCAAACTTTACTCTTCTTCTTCTGTTTTACGAGTTTTCGTTACCGGCGGTTCGGAAATAGTTTTGCCGCTCTTTGCCACTCGCGTTTTTACGCCGTCTTTTATTTCATAACGAATGCGCGTCGGTTTGCCCGTTTCGGGGTCAATGTGCGCGACATTTGAAATGCTTGCCCACGCTTCTTGCTCAATGATTCCGCCTTCGACATTCATTTGTGGAACGGCTTTTTTATGGCGTTTGACAATCATTGCGCCTTCGACTTTAACTTTGCCGTTACGCGCATCAACCTCAATTACTTTGCCACGAAACGGTGTGCGTTTGCCGTTTGAATCATAGCGGTTATATTCTTTACCCGCAATAAAAACAACTTGATCGCCGCGTTTAATTCTCGCGCGTGTTGCCTGTTTCTTTTCTTGTTTCATCTTTCTACTCGTTTAAGTTTCAAGTAAATCTTTACTTTCTATTTTTATATAACTTCCGGCGCAAGCGAAACGATTTTCATAAAATTCTTTTCGCGCAATTCGCGGGCGACCGGACCGAAAACACGAGTTCCAATCGGCGTGCCGTCGTCTTTAATTAAAACCGCGGCGTTTTCGTCAAATCGAATATAAGTTCCGTCTTTGCGGCGAACCTCTTTGTGCGTTCTGACAATAACCGCGCTATAAACTTTACCTTTTTTCGCTGTTCCGTCCGGCGAGGCTTCTTTAACGGTAACTTTAATTTTATCACCGAGACGCGCAATTCTGCCCGTCGCACCGCCGATTGACATAATCATTTCAACTCTTTTCGCGCCCGAATTATCGGCAACCGTTAAAGAGGTTTGCATTTGAATCATAACTTGCTCACTCCGTTCACAGTAATTGGTATTTGGTAATAAGTAATTGGTCTTTTTTCTTCACACTAATTACCAACTACAAATTACTTATTACTATTTCTCTGCTTTTTGAATAATTTCAACCACGCGCCAACGCTTTTTTGCTGACATCGGACGAGTTTCGATAATCCGAACTTTGTCGCCGATACTCGCGCCTTTTTCGTCGTGCGCCATAAAGTTTTTGCGACGTTTGACGTATTTTCGATAAACCGGATGTTTGACCACGCGGTCAACGCGAACCGTTACGGTTTTCGTCATTTTATCGGATTGAACAATGCCGATACGTTCGGCGCGTTTGCCCGATTTCTTTTTCGTTTCTTTCGTGTCGCCGCCAGTTACCGCCGAAACGATAGTTTCAACACCGCTCGAAACTGCTTCGACAACAGTTTCGACAGCCGCCGAAACTGTTTCTACAACTGAATCAACAATAGATGTTTCTTCCACCGAATCGGTTTCTTTCTTTTTGCCGCTTTTTTTCGGCTTTTCTTCAGTCGCGTCTGACGCTTCAACCGCTGCACTTTCGTCAGCGGTTGCTTCCGACGCTTCAACGGTTTCTTCCGAAGTTTCTTCCGTTTCGGTTACTTCGTTCACCGTTTCTTCAACTGTTTCTTCTGTCTTTTTCTTTGGCATTTTCTTTTACTCAAGTAAATTTTTACTTTTTACTTTTTACTTTTTACTTGCTTGCCGCTTTTTGGTTAATAATCGTATAAACCCGCGCCAATGTTTTCTTTTCGCGTCTGATGTCGCTGACCGAATCACCTACGCCCAAAGATTTTTTGAACTTTAAGCGAAAGAGTGATTCTTTCAAACTGTCGGCTTGTTCGGTTAATTCTTCGACGCTCATATCTTGGATTTGCAACATTAAATCTTTCTTTTTCATAAACTTAAACAATGCCTCCTTCCAAATCGGTGCGCGTTACAAACTTCGTTTTAATCGGAAGTTTTTGCGCGGCTAAAGCCATTGCTTCACGCGCCAATTGTTCGGGAACGCCTTGAATTTCATACAAAATTCTGCCCGGTTTAACAACGGCAACCCAATGATCTGGCGCACCTTTTCCGCTTCCCATACGAGTTTCCGCCGGTTTTTTCGTAATCGGCTTATCGGGAAACATCCGAATCCAGACTTTTCCACCGCGTTTGATATGGCGCGTCATTGCAATACGAGCCGCTTCGATTTGGCGGTCGGTAATCCAAGCCGCTTCTAAAGTTTTGAGTCCGAATTCACCGAAATTCAACTTATCGCCGCGAGACGCTACGCCGCGCATACGACCTTTCATCACTCTTCGGTGCTTCACCTTTTTCGGCATTAACATAATCAGTTACCTCAATTTCTACTTTTTACTTTTTACTTTTTACTTTTGCCTTTTTACCTTCTATTTCTATTATCGTTTCTGTTATCGCCTCTGTCGCGGCGCGGTGGTCTGCGGTCTCCTCCGCGTCCACCTTGTTGAACTTTGACTTCATTCATCGGATCTGTCGTTGTTCCGCGTGCCATCGAAGCATTCGGATCGAGCAGCTCACCGCGATAAATCCAGCATTTTACGCCAATAATTCCATACGTCGTCAAGGCTTCGGCAAATCCGTAATCAATATCAGCTCTTAAAGTATGAAGCGGCAGACGACCTTCCAAAGTCCATTCCGTGCGAGCAATTTCTGCGCCGTTCAAACGTCCGGCAATCATTACTTTAATTCCCTGTGCGCCGAAACGAATTGATTCTTCAATCGTTTTTTTCATTGCGCGGCGAAAAGCAATACGCTTTTCAAGCTGTTGGGCGATTTTTTCCGCTTGAAGCTGTGCGTTAAGTTCGGGATGACGAATTTCCTGAATCGAAATCAAAACTTCGCGTCCGGTTTTTTTCGACAAATCTTCGCGCAATTTTTCAATATCTGCACCTTTGCGTCCAATGATAATTCCGGGACGTGAAGTATAAATAATGATTTTCAAACGGTTTGCGGCGCGTTCAATATCAATGTGTGAAACGCCTGCTCCCGAAAAACGCTTTTTCAAATCGCGTTTCAATTTCAAATCTTCCGCCAAAAATGCAGCAAATTCGCCTTTCGCATACCAATGCGAGTGCCAATCTTTGTTATATCCGACTCGAAAGCCGTATGGATGAACTTTTTGTCCCATAAAAATTAGTGGTAAATGGTAAGTGGTAAGTGGTAAGTGTAAGAATAAAAACTTACCGCTTACCGTTTAGCACTTAGCACTATTACTGTTTTTCCAAATCCTCGTTAATCTTTTCCTGCGCTTCGTCTGCCGGAGCGGTTTCGTTTTTTTCAGCCGGTGTTTGCGAAGTTGCGTCTTTCGCGTCGGCGATTTCAGCTTCCGATTTAGCATCTTCCGTTTCTACGGCTTTCGTTTTTGCCGCTTTCGGATTTTCAACTACTTCAGTCTCTCCTTCGGCTAATAACGATTCCAATTCTTCAGCAGATTTTTTGCTTTTTACTTTCTTTTCAGTCGTCGGTTTTGCCTGCTTTTCGCCTATATCTTCGGTTTTCAGATTCGCTTTTTTAATCGGCTTTTCATCTATGACTTCCGGTTTATCGCTCGAAACCAAAATCGTGATGTGGCAATAATGACGCTGTTCACGATAAGCGCGACCTTGCGGCGCAGGACGCATCCGGCGGCGATTTTTATGTGCGCCCATATCAACAAAGCAGGTTTTCACATACAAATCATCGGGGTCAATCGCAATATTCGCCTGTTCCGCTTGATAAGTCGCGTTGGCGATTGCCGAACGCAAAGTTTTCGCAATCGGGTCAGCAGCGCGTTTGTCGGTAAATTTCAAAATGTTCAAGGCTTGCGAAACATTCCGCCCGCGAATCAAATCAATCACGAGCCGCGCCTTTCGCGGCGAACCTTTCAAATGTCTTGTTTTTGCTATTGCTTCCATATTTTTGGTAATAGGTAATTGGTAGTAGGTAATTGGCAAAAACTTAATTGCTAATTACTTATTACTTATTACTTTCTTTTCGCCATTTTCTCGGCTTTCGTTCCAGGATGTCCTTTAAAAACGCGCGTCGGCGAAAATTCTCCGAGTTTGTGTCCGACCATATTTTCCGTAACATACACGGGAATATGACGTTTGCCGTTGTGAACACCGAAGGTCAAACCGACCATTTCCGGCGAAATCGTCGAACGGCGCGACCAAGTTTTAATCGCCTGCGGTTTCTTTCCGCTTTCGGCAATTTTCTTCAAAACTTTCTGGACACTTAAATCAATAAACGGTCCTTTTTTTACTGAACGTGGCATATTTTTTGAGGGATGAGGGATAAGGGATAAGGGATGAATAAATCATCCGCTCGTTCCATCAACCGTCATCCACTAATATTTTAAATCTGCGAGTTCAAAGTTTCGGGCTTTCTTATTCATCCCTCATCCTTCATCCCTCATCCCTTAACTACTTCTTCCTTCTATCGCGCACAATCATATTCTGTGTGCGTTTGTTGCGTCGCGTTTTGTAGCCGCGAGTCGGTTGTCCCCAAGGTGTAACCGGATGCCGACCGCCCGAAGTTTTGCCTTCGCCGCCGCCGTGCGGGTGATCAACCGGATTCATCGCTACGCCGCGAACTTTCGGTCTTCTGCCCATCCAGCGTGAGCGTCCGGCTTTACCCAACGAAACATTTTCGTTTTCCGTGTTTCCGACTTGTCCGACGGTTGCCATACACACAACCGGAACGCGGCGAACTTCGCCTGAAGGCATTCTAAGTTGTGCAAAATCGCCTTCTTTCGCAACGATTTGTGCGAATCCGCCGGCTGAACGAACCATCTGACCGCCTTTTCCAGGACGCAATTCGATGTTATGAATCTGCGTTCCGTTCGGAATATTCGCAATCGGCAGAGCATTTCCCGGTAAAATATCGGCTTCGGGTCCGCTCAAAACTTTTGAACCTACCTTAATGCCGACCGGCGCAAGAATATAACGCTTTTCGCCGTCTGAGTAAGTTATCAAAGCAATATGTGCCGAACGATTCGGATCATATTCAATCTGCGAAACATTGCCCGTAATACCGAATTTGTTGCGCTTGAAATCAATAATGCGGTAATGGCGTTTATGTCCGCCGCCACGCCGACGAACCGTTATCCGTCCGTCATTGTTGTGACCTGAAATTCTTATTTTCGGCTCCAGCAATGATTTTTCGGGTTTTGCTTTCGGAGTCAATTCATCCCGCGTCAAATATGTTTGATAACGTCTCGCGGGTGATGTCGGTTTTAATCTTTTAATTCCCATTTTTTTAAGTGGTAAGTGGTAAGTGGTAAGTGGTAAGTTAATGCAAGTTTTCACTTACCACTTACCGTTTAGCACTTTCCACTAATTAAATTGCTTCTGCGTAATCTACAAACGGTTCACCTTTTTTCAAGGTAACGTAAGCCTTTTTCCAGCTTGCACGACGACCTTCGTGCCGACCGCGTTTTTTCATTTTGCCTTGATATTGTATCGTGCGAACTTTGGCGACTTTTACGCCGAAAATTTCTTCGATGGCGCGTCGGATGTCGTTTTTTCCGGCTTTCGTGTTGATTTTGAAAGTCAAAACTTGTCCTGATCCATCATCACCGCTGCTGCCTTCTTTCAACAAAACCGATTTTTCGGTTACAAGCGGCGTTTTCAAAACATCCCAAACACTAAGTTGTTCTGTCATAATTATTCAGCCTCCTTTGGTGTTTCTTCAGCCGGAATTTCTTCGACTGCCGGAGCGTTTTCTTCCGCTTTTACTTCTTCTGCCGGAACTTCTTTAACCTTTTTCTCGGCTTTCGGCTTAGCTACTTTTTTCGCTTTCGGTGTTTCTTCGACTTTGATTTCTTCCGCTTTGATTTCTTCGGTATTAACTACGGCTTCACCGCGTTCGCGTTTCGGGTCGAGAAGATTATTCAATTCTTCAATCGCCGCTTTTGAAATCACGAGTTTTTCGTGATAAATAATGTCGTAAATGTTCAAACCGAAACTGTTTGTAACCTTCGTTTTTTCGACATTGCGCGATGACAAAATCAAATTCGAATTATCAAGCGAATCAATAATCAAAGTTTTGACCGGCTTTTTGCTCGTAGCCAGATTCAATCCGCTAATCGCTTTGACAAAATCTTGCGTTTTCGCCGTATCAAAAATCATTTCGTCAACGACAATCAAATTTCCCTCACGCAATCTTTCGGACAAAGCCGAACGCAATGCACCGCGACGCATTTTCTTGGGCATATTATATGACCAATCGCGCGGTTGAGGTCCGTGAACATTGCCGCCGCCTTTCCACAGAGGCGAACGAAGCGACGCAATTCGTGCGCGTCCCGTGCCTTTCTGTTTCCACAGCTTGCGTCCCGAACCGGAAACATTGCCGCGAGTTTTCGTCGCCGATGTTCCCTGCCGTCCGTTTGCCTGATAATTTATAACCGCCGCGTGAATCAACGATTCGTTTAAAGCGACACCAAAAACGGCATCCGAAAGCGTTACTTCACCAACTTCTTTGTTATTCAAATTGCGAACCGTTACGGTAGGCATAATATTCTCCGTTAGTGGTCAGTGGTCAATGTGCAGTTTTTACTGCCGATTGCCTACTGCCGACTTGATTTTTTTACTATTACTAAACTTCCATTCGCGCCCGGCACTGCGCCTTTTACCAATATCAAATTGTTTTCGGCATCAACCCGCGCAACGGTCAAACCTCTCACGGTTACGCGCTCATCGCCCATATGTCCCGACGATTTCGTGCCTTT
>JANNYB010000005.1:0-20148 GCA_031409875.1 Acidobacteriota bacterium
TCCCGACTGCTGCCTCCCGTAGGAGTCTGACCCGTTATTCAGTGTCAGTGTGACCGACCACCCTCTCAGGTCGGTTACAGATCGTAGCCTTGGTAAGCCATTACCTTACCAACTAGCTAATCTGCCGCAGGCTCCTCTTTAAGCGATAAATCTTTAACAACTGTCACCTTGCGGTGCCGCTGCATTATGCGGTATTAGCTTAAGTTTCCCTAAGTTATTCCCCACTCAAAGGTAGATTACCTACGTGTTACTCACCCGTGCGCCACTTTATACACTCTCCGAAGAGAGCTTTAATCGTTCGACTTGCATGTCTGAGGCACGCCGCCAGCGTTGATTCTGAGCCAGGATCAAACTCTCGTTAAAAAGTTATTACTAGCTTAATTGTGTTCGCATTTCACGAACTATGTTTTGAATTAACACATGGACTCGCATATCTAGTTTTCAAACATCAACTTTAGTTAATCGCTCCGACTTTCTGTTGGGGCGAAATTACTGATTATACAGAACCAATTTCGTTTGTCAACCTGACTAAGAAACTTTTTGACGTTTTTATTTTCTACGTCATTTTGCTTCTTAGCGGCTAACTATTTAATTCTCAATTTCGCTCTAACTTCCCGTTGGGGCGAAACTATTGATTATATAGAACCAATTTTATTTGTCAAACCAACTAATAAACTTATTTGACGTTTCTCTTTTCTACGTCGTTTTCGCTTTTTAGCGGCAAACATTTATTCTCTATATTTACCTCACTCTTGTCAAGCGCGTTTCACCAATTCTCAAATTAAATTTCAGAACTTCGACAAACAATCTTTGGCAATCTATTTTCGCATCGTAAATTGCTGAATTAAAATAGAATTCCAAGCATTTCCTTTCTATATTTTCCAGCAAACTTTCCGTATTTTCTCAAGCGATCAATCTAACTTGAACTGAATTTGCCTGATTTTTATCAAACAAAAGTCCGCACGTCATTAACCTAAACTAACGCACAGACTTCTGTTTTTCAAACATTATTAATGCGAATCAGTAGTTGAAAAATCCCAATGTTGAAAACAAAGGGCTTATAAAATCAGGTTTGTCTTTTTTGTTAAAATTAGGCTCGTAAGTTGTTGATTTACAAGGCTCGATTTCAACTACTGATTCGCATTATTATTTATTCCTGAGCAACAAAATCCACATTTGCCGAATCTTCACTCACATTCAAAACCTGCGAAGACTGCGCGAATGTAAATCGTTTTGCCCTGACCGAGATAATATATGTTTCGCCGACTTCTACTTCATCAAAACGATAATAGCCGAATGCGCCCGTCCGCACTGTTCGCGTGTTCCCGTCCGACTCGGTCAACGAAACAATCACATTACGAATGCCGTTGCCGTTTGAAGCCGAAATTCTTCCGCCGACCGAAACATTTGCGGCAAGCGGCGCGAATTGAACAACCGCAAACGGTGAAAGCGAAATAACAGTTGGCGAAATCTTGCAAACCTGCATTCCGGCATTATAGATTGGCGGTGCATTGATATTGCTCGTCCAAGCATTTGTTTCAAAATGAAGCAGCCGCAATTCACTGCAAGCCATCGAACTCGCCACATTCGGCACATTTAAGGTTACGGTAATATTTTCCGGATAAGTTGCCGAAGTGCAAATATCAAAAAAAAGCGCGACGATTGCGAGAGGCGACAATCGTGCAGAATTAAATCGTCTAGTGGAAATGAATGTTTTAACGGTTATTTTTTTCCTTTTGCAACAACCATCAAAAAACGACGGTTTTACAGAACCTTTTTTTTCTAAAAATGTATCTCTGGAAGTTTTGCCGAACTTACTGCTTTGCTATTGAATTTTTCCGAATTACGCAAATTATACGCCTAAATCTTTTTTTTTCAACAATTAATTATCTTTCATCAGCTAATAACTGCGTCGGTAAAAAGAATTTTAAATCTGTTTCTATTCACTAACGCACCAAAAAAGAGAAAAACTTATAAAGAAAAATAAAAAAAGTTCGTTATCCGATAAAGAATAACGAACTTTGAAGAAAATGTCAGAACCCCGAACGGTAGTGAGTGGGCGAAGGTTGAGCGAGTCGCTACCGCTCCCCGTTCTGACTTATTGAATTTGATTTTTTTTTCGCGTGTTTCGCGGGCAAAAATTCTTATCTCGAACGCAGGTTAAAATTAAATTGCGCCGCCATTTCCTTTGGATTCTAAAATCAAATCGGTTATTTCCCTAACTGCGCCGCGTCCGCCTTTGGTTTCGGTGATAAAATGTGCCACCACTTTGGCTTCGCTGACAGCATCGGCGACGGCGATTGCCAAACCGACGCGCTCAAATAATGAAATATCGGGAATGTCATCGCCGACAAACGCGGTTTCTTCCGCTGAAACATTTGCCAGTGCGAGAATTTCTTCAAAAACTCCGATTTTATTCGCCGCGCCTTGCCGGACGAATTCGATGCCGAGTTCTTTGGCGCGTATTTCGACGATTTTTGAGTTTCTGCCCGAAATAATTCCCGAACGAAAACCTGCCGCGTGCCACGAAACAATTCCCTGCCCGTCGCGGACGTGAAAAACTTTTATCGTTTCACCAGCTTCGGTAAAATAAAGCCGCCCATCGGTCAAAACGCCGTCGCAATCCATCAACAGCAGTTTTATTTTTCGGGCGCGTTGTAAAATTTCGTTGTTCAAATTTATTTCTACCTTACTTCAAAGATTTTTATTCCGCTCAATTTCCAACCGTTTCCGATTTTTGACAGGCGGAAAACCGCCGTGCCGCTTTCGTCGGATTTATTGAGCAGACGGATATTTAATTGGACTTCGACCAAAACCGTGTTCGCGTCCAACTTATCAACTTGCAAAATTTTCGTCGTCCACGTCTGCGCTTGTCCGGCGATTCCGCCTGCAAATCGCGTAGTTTCGCCTGATAAAATCATTGCATCGAGGCTTGCTTTACTTCCCGAAATCGCGGCTTTGTCGAATTGTGCGAAAAAAGTTTTGACCGATTCGTCAATCGTCGTCGTGCCGCCCGAATTATTTCTTCCTTCACGCGCAGCCAAAGATTCGGAATCTGTTTTGACGGCTTCGGCGTAAAATTGCGCGGCTTGCGGTTTTTGCCCAGACTTTAAATTTACTTCACCAAGTCCGACATTTGCCAGCGAAAGACTTCTGACTGTCGGCAATTTTTCATCTAACACGGCGCGAAATTCTTTTTCGGCTTCGGCATTTTTTCCTTGTCCGAGCAGAGCGCGGGCAAGCAGAACGCGGACTTCATCAAAACGCGGCATTAAATTCAACACGATTCGCGCATTTTTTTCCGCGTCGGCAAATTGCTGTTTGTCGAGCAGACGTTTGACCACAATCAGCGCGTCGCTGTCCTCAAATTCTTTCGGCGCAATGTCGTCCGCATAATCGGTTTGCGGATAAAGTTTTTCGGCATCAATTTCGGCACGGACAATTTTATTTGTCGGCTTAAACGCAATTTCGCCGAAACTTTTGGCTTTAATCGTTGACGCTCCCGACATTTTTTCGCCGTTTTGCATCGTTGCAGTAATCGTAACCGTCGCATCAACCGAGCCGGCATTGCTCAGAGCCAATTTCGTTTCGCCACCTTCGACACGCGGCAAACCGACGCGCAAATTCATATCCGTAACTTGCGTAAAAGTGTAATCCAAATATTCTTTCTGCTCCGAAAAGGCTGCGCGAACTTCATTTAAAGTTAAAATTTTATCGGCGGAATTTTCACGAATTCGTTTGAAGAATTCGTCCTGCCCGATTTTTTTCGACAAAAGCCGCCAAATCATCGCGCCTTTGTTCATTACTGCCGAAAAATAATAATCGTCGAGAGGCGAAACCATCATCAGAGGCGCGTCGCGTTTGACGATTGCCGAATACGCCGTTCGCTGGCGCAAACGCTCGATGTCGGCAATTTCTTTGCCGTATTTTTGTTCAATAAACTGCGTTGCCACAAAACGCGGCAAACCTTCGCGCAGAACGCCGCCGCCTTCGCCGTCAATGTTTATCGCGCCGCCGAGCCAAATTCTGGCAACGGCATCGGCAATCGTCATCGCCGTATTTGAATCAATTTTCTGCCGCTTAAAAAAATTTTCGTCAACAAAAATCGTTCCCGCATTGGCAAAACCTGCACCGCGTTCAACCGCAACAATCCGCAAAGGCATTGCATTAGAAACTGTTCCTAAAAGTCCTTCGGTAAATTTTTGTGCTTCTTCCGCTAATTTCAGTAATTCGATTGCTCGTTGTCTTTCAGATTCGCTTGCCCCTTTTGGTAAAAAAGCAAAATTCATCACGGCTGGAATTTTTAGGGCTTGCTCCTGCGTTTCAACTAAATCCCAATTTCCTGTAACAAAAAACGGCTGACCGAATGATTTATTCTCAAAACCGTTTCCCGAACCTGTGCCTGAAGAAACAACCGTGCCGTTTCCTGAAGAAACAACCGCGCCATTTGCCGAATTTACTTGAATCTTAAACGGCGCAGAATCTGCACCGCGCGGAAAAAACCAGCTATTCGGAGTCGGATACCAAAACGAAAGCGGCAAAAATTGTGCGCCGACGGGCGAAATCGCGTTCAAACCCGTGTTTTCATCAACCTTTAATTTATAATTGACTTCAACCGTAACCGTTTGATTAGGCAAAACTGCCGGAACACTCATCGCCGCACGTTGCAAATTTCGCGTCTGGCTGATTTTTTCTTCGCCTTTTGTCCAAGTTGCCGCCGAATTATTAACTTTTACGTCCGTAATTTCCGCTTTATCCGAAATCCGCAAAGTCAGACGCGAAGCCGACGCGCTCGAAACATTTTTCAGCGTCAAAATCGCCTTCGCCGTTAAAAATCTATCGGTTTCCGCACTCGGCAAAGTCGCCGTGATGTCATATTTCTGAACTTCCCAAGTCCGCGAAACAACCGTATCGGTTTGTGCGAAAGCGGAAAAAGAAAAAAGTAATAATATAAAAATTATAGTTGATTTAAGATATTTCATTTTTAAATTCCAGGTGTCAGTTCAATTTCAAGAGATTTCTTTGAACCTTTTTTTGATAATTCAACTTTGATCCATAAACAATTAAATCCAGATAGGCTATTTGATCCAATTTTTAGAACGTAAAATCCGGCTGGTAATTTTTTTAGGCAAAATTCTCCATTCACGTTTGTTTCAATTTTTTTTATCGGGCTTTTATTTTGGACAATATCGTAAGCACCGAGGTCTTTTTCAGTTGGCGATACTTCGTAAACTTCTATCGCCGATAAAATTGCTTCTCCAGTTAGTGCCGTAACTTTACCTTTAATGCTTTTTAATGTATTAAACTCATTAATTTCATTAACTAAATTTGCACATCCGGCTTGAAAATCATTGTCAGATTTTGAGCCTTTACAATTTTGAGCCTTCACATTTAATGCAAAAGTAAAAAGTAAAAAGATGAAAAATAATTGCCAAAAGAGAATTTTCATAACCATTTACATTGTCGGAAAGAAATATAAAATTCGCACGAAGTAAATGCAAACTTAAATTTCAATCATTTTTCGCCATTACTTCGCGGGGATTTTTGCAATAATCTAAAAAGGAAATTTCAACCCCATCTCACGAATCTTCAAAAGTGCTTCGGCGTTTCCCTTCGCATCGTCAACCGGATTGTGCGTGTGCGAAGTTTTGCGAAATTTTTTCCATTTCGACGCGGCAAAAAAATCTTTTTCCAGACCTGCATACAAATCACCGATGCGTCTTGCGCTGAAACCGAACGGATTACTGCCGACGAAATAATGAAAATAATAATTTATCCATTGCCAATCAAACGCCGGATTATCCGAAATAAAAATCGCACTGCCGTTGACGTTTTCTTTAATCCAATCCCGAAATTCGAGCATCACGGCTTGCGGTTCGTCAAACGTCAAATGTTCCTCACGCGAAAAACCGCTTATCGCCAACGCTTCCGGCACGAATTCATCGGAAATCGGTCGCGTTTTGCCATAAAAAGTTTTCGACAAACTCGGCTCGACGACAATCGCACCAAAACAAACCATCGAATATTTATGCGGAATCGCGCCGTCCGCTTCAATATCTACAACAATTAAACTCATT
Source organism: Acidobacteriota bacterium (assembly GCA_031409875.1). Classification (GTDB taxonomy): domain Bacteria; phylum Acidobacteriota; class Blastocatellia; order Pyrinomonadales; family Pyrinomonadaceae; genus CALMEH01. The sequence continues at coordinate 6,078 of JANNYB010000005.1, forward strand.
TTATTTATTAGCTTTACGGCTAAAATAATTTATTCTTAAAGTCCAACACGCTTTAGCTTGTTGAAATACTAAACATCTTTCAAGCTAAATTTCAATCGGATATTTAGCAGTTTTGATAATAAACATCGGCGACAAACTAAAGTGTGTCGGACTTTTTATCACAAATTTATCAAGCATTACTCAATTATTTTGGAAAGTTTTCTATTTTTCGTTCACTAATTCGTGAATCGCTTTCAATTTCGTCAAAAGTTTTTCCAATTTATTTAAAGGTAATTGATTCGGACCGTCTGAAGGCGCAACTTTCGGATTATCGTGAACTTCCATAAAAACCGCGTCAACGCCACAAGCTACACCTGCACGCGCAAAATGTTCGATGTATTCGGCTTGCCCGTCGGTTGCTTTTCCAAGTCCGCCGGGAAGTTGTAAAGAATGCGTTACGTCAAAAACGACGGGAACGCCGAAACTTCTCATTATCGGAAACGAGCGCAAATCTACAACTAAATTATTATAACCAAAACTCGCGCCGCGTTCGGTCAAAAGCAATTTTTCACAACCGGCGTTTTGCATTTTCTCGACAATATTTTTCGCATCCCAAGGCGCGAGAAATTGCCCTTTTTTAACATTTACGGCTTTGCCCGATTTCGCCGAAGCAACCAACAAATCGGTTTGCCGACACAAAAACGCCGGAATCTGAATCATATCCGCAACGGATGCAACCTTTTCAACTTGCCAAGTTTCGTGAACATCCGTAATCACCGGAACGCTGATTTCCGCTTTAACCTGCGCCAAAACGTCCAAACCAAATTCCATTCCGCCGCCGCGAAAACTCTCAATCGAACTCCGATTTGCTTTATCAAACGAAGATTTATAAACAAATTCAACGCCGACCGATTTACAAATATCGTTAATTTCCTGCGCCATAAAAAGCGCGTGCTGAGAAGATTCGACCACGCACGGACCTAAAATAAAGGTCAAATTTCCGTTGCCGAATGTTACATTTTCTACTTGAAAAGATTTCATAAAACTATTGAAAGATTATCACACAAAAAAACAAGGCAAAAGTCGCAACTTTTGCCTTGCTTAAAAGTTCGCTTTGTTTATAGGCTAAACTTTATCGCGCCATTTGAGAACTTCTTGGCGAAGAATCGGGTTTTGTTGATAACTTGCAGTTTGACCTTGCGCGGCGTTGGCGCGTTGGATATGCCAATAGGAAAGTCCGAGTTTGCCGACGGCGCGAAGGTATCGGCTTCGTGCGCCGAATTTGCCGCTGAAAATGCCGGAAATCAGCCAGCCGGTCGAACGAAACGCCGAAGTTGCGATTTTTTGATTATCTTCGGCAATCAAACCTTGCGCGACATCAATTGCCAGCATTTCGTTTAAGATTTTGTTTTGGCGACGCATGACATAAAACGCAAATCCTATAAACGCAAGGAAAAACGGAAATTGCAAAAACAGATAACCATACCACCAATCACCTTCGAGAAGTCCGTCAATTTTTAAAACCGTCGCCATTAAATTCCATAAAAAATGAAGAAAAACGGCGCAGATGTAACCGACAACCGGCATCAAAATTCGCACGGTTTTGTTGTGCGATTCGCGGGCGATGCCGCAACCGATTCCGGTCATTGCCGTAAATGTAACGTGCGCGAAAGGCGAAAAAATGCCGCGCAAAATAAATAGTGCGAAAAGCCCGTCGGAGCCGGCGCGAATGTATGCGCCGCCGTAATAGATGACATTTTCAACGGTCGCAAAACCGAGCGCGATTGTTCCGGCAAAGACAATGCCATCGAGAATATCATCGAAATATTTGCGGAAAAATATCAAAAGCAATAAAACACCGATGCCTTTCGTCGCTTCTTCAAAAATCGGCGCGGAAACAATCGCCGTCAAAGCCATTCCGGTTTCGACTCCGAAAAACGTAACCGCAATTTGAGCAAATGCAGTGTTTAATTTATACGAAATAATCACCGAAATAAGTGCGCCCCAAGCAAATGCGAGTCCAAGAAGCCAAATCGGTTCGGGATCGTAACGGTCAATCCAAATCAGCGGCAAAAGATAAAATATCGCCGGAAAAAAAGCAATTACCGAAGCGATTATCGCTACGCCGAATCCCAAGTTCGGCAAGATAATCATCAACGCCACGAAAATTGTCAAAAAACTAACGGCAAAAATCGAAATTCCGATGAACAGATTTCTTTCGACATTTCCCGACGGCTGAACTTGCGGCAGAACAGGTGCGCCCATTCCGATTGCGGAAAACGAATTTTTGACGCTGACGGGCTGAAACATTTCCGTCGGTTGTGCGCTCATTTCGGGCGAAGCGTGATATTGAGTTTGAATCGAAGGCGAAAAAACGGCGGTCGGATCTGTTGAATTTATCAAAGGTTTGACAATCGTTGCTTCCGAATCCGGTTTTAAATATGAATTTTCGGAAATCGGCGCGGCAAGAGTCGGCAGTTCGGTCGGTTTGATTTGTTCGATTGAAACGGCGGCTTCCGAACCGTTTTTGCCGAATTGAATAACATCGCCCGAATTTAGTTTTGCAGTGCTGATTTTTTGTCCGTTAAGAAATGTGCCGTTCGTGCTGTTGTAGTCTGTGATGTAGAAACCGTCGGGCTTTGATTCGATAAAAGCGTGTTGTTTAGAAGCGATGTTTTCGGCAAACGGGTCAAATCTGACACCGCAATTGTCTCCGCGCCCGATGGTCAAAAATCCTTCCGACAAATCGAATTTTCGCCCCAAAAGCGTGCCGCTTTTTATCGTCAAAGAGAGTTTCATATTTTATTTAGAAAACGAGAAAATGAGAAAGCGAGAAGAGGAGATGGTTATTCGATTATCAAATTCTCCCCTTCTCGCTTTCTCGCTTTCTCACTTTCTCGCTTTACGGTTGGGACGAAACAGGCGAGGGAATGTCGCCGGTTTGTCCGAATTGACGCGAACTAAACGCGCCGTTTGAACTGTTCAGACGATACCAAACATTATCCGACGGACGGAAAACGGTGATGTCGGCTTTGCCGTCGCCGTCGTAATCTGCGGGAATCGGAACATCGTTTGCCGCGCCGAAACGCACGACACGGTATGAATTATTTCCCGAATTCAAAATATACCAATTTCCTTCCGACGGACGATAAACGGCAATGTCCGATTTTTCGTCGCCGTCAAAATTTCCGACGACGGCTTTGTCCGAAGCAATTCCGAATTGCGTAATCAAAGTCGCGCCCGAACCTTGCAAAATATACCAAATTCCGGCGCGGAAAATTCCCAAATCGCCTTTGCCGTCGCCGTCGTAATCGCCTGCAAAAGGAACATCGCCATTAATTCCCCATTGCACAATGCGAATTCCGGCAGTGCTTTGCAGAATATACCAAACGCCCGTTGAAGGACGAAACACGGCAAAATCGGTTTTTCCATCGGCATCATAATCGCCCGCGACTGGAATATCACCATTTGAGCCGAATTGAACCGAAAGGAAATTGCCCGGACTCGTCGAACGGCGAATCCACCAAGTTCCGGTTGACGGGCGGAAAATCGCCAAATCGGTTTTACTGTCGCCGTCATAATCGCCCGATTCGATTTTATCGCCGTTTAAGCCGAAGTTCACCGTTGAAATCAAATTGCTCGAACTATTTTCAAACGTCCAATTTCCCGTGCTTGGCGTAAAAACCGAATAATCTGTGCGACGGTCGCCGTCAAAATCCGAAACTTGATTTTGCACGGTAACATCTACGACATACAAACCCGTTGCCAAATCTCCCAAAAGCACTTTATCTTCGCCTAAGAACGGAAAAACCGCCCAATTTCCGGCATAACTCGTCGGCAAAAGATTTTGTCCGTCCGAACTCGTTCCGCAAATAATATCCCAGGGTTGATCGGCAAATTCGGGAGCGGCGGTTTCAACTGGCACAAATTCCGGCGCGTAAGTATCATATTCGCCGATTTTCACAGGATTTGCGGGATTGCTGATGTCAAAAACCTGTGTTCCGGCTTGATACCACGCAATATAAAGTTTGTTGCCCATCACGACCGGATTATGCGGCGATACGGCGTTGATGCCGAGATTCGCCATCGAAATTTTATTTACAATCATCGGTTGCGCCGGATTTGAAATGTCATAAACGCGCAAGTCTGCGGGATTTGCCGTGTTGCTTGCCGTTGTTTCGCGGCACGAATAAAGCCAATTTCCGTCCTCACTCGTCCAATTGCTGTGCATCGAATTTCCGTTGGTTATCGAAATTGGGTCCTCGATAAAACCGAGCAAAACCGGAGCTTGTGTGCCGATGTTTGAAATATCGTAAATTTCCGTGCGCCCGCGAGCCGTGCCGTTGCCCCAGCCGGACGTGAACATTCGACTGCCGCGAATGTGCATTGCGTGAACCCATTGCGGATCGGTCGGCACAATGTCGCGCACAAAAACCGAAGTTGCCGGATTGGTTACGTTGATAACTTTGATGACTTTGTTTGAAGTGCCGTTAAAGTTTTCGATAAGAAATGTCTGACCATTTTGCTGTAAGACATTCATTTCGTGAATCGAAGCGTGTCCGTTTCCGTTGGCGGCATTAACAATCCCCAACAAAACCGGACTTGCCGGATTTGTTAAGTCAACAATATGCACGCCGCCGCTGTTACCGCTTCCGAAATATCCGCGATTTCCGACGACGATAGCCTCAAGAAACTGTTGGTTCGCGCCCGGATTATACCAACTCGCCAGCACGGGCGCATCGGGATTCGCAATATTAAAGATAAATGCGCCGCGGCAATTATAACTGCCCATAACGGCAATGTTTCCATCGGCATAAATATCCGCATATTTCAGCGTTGAAGTCGTCGCACAGGTTGGCGCAATCGAACTGCGAAGTTTTACTCTTCGCGCAAAAGCGTCGGTTTGCAAACCCAATAAAAGCAGAAAAATTCCGATGAATACGGCAATAGATTTAAAGTTCATATTATTCAAAAAATAAAGAAAAATTATGTTGTTTGGGGACAACGTAAAATAATAACTTATTTTTCAGAAAAATCCAAGTAATCTATGGAGTTGTCGGTTTTTTCGGTGCGTTTTCGAGGTGCGAGGCGATTGCCCACGCCGCGAGTTTGCCGGGATTATTTTTGTGTTTTAGTTTGACCATCGCCGCGCGTTGGCGTGAATGCGCCATCATTTCACGCATTAATGCTTCGAGTGCGCCGACCGCTTCGCCGTGTTCTTCCGCCGCGCTGTCGGCTTCATCGCGGGCAGATTGAAAATCATTTTTGGCAATAATCAGAGCGGCACGAAAATCCGCATCCAACCCGACATCAATAAATTGTTGTTCCAAAGCGGCGGTTTCCGCGTGAAAAGCATCAGCCGTCGCAATCAGATTTTGTTCGGTGCGCGGATTCGGCATCTTAAATTTCGAGGTAATTCCCGGCACACTCGTTTCGCCAATAGCGCGTGCGCCCAAAACGATTTCACGAAACGCTTCAAGCAGATTATCGCGGCGGTCGCCCTTGATTGACATCGCTTGCGATTTATCGCCCAAACTCGCCACCAAAACCGCATCCCGCGACAAAGCATTCGTTGCTTTCGTATTTATCGTCACGGAAACCAATTCAACAGGCGAATTCTTCGGAAAATCGGCGATATTATCGGTTACAAAAACCCGTTCACGGTCAAGTTTATCCATTCTTCGGCGATGTGCATCATTCATATTTTATTAGTCCTCCATTAAGGTTTTGTCAGAACAGCCTGCGTGAGCGGGCTGTCGGGCGTTGATAAACGGGACTCGTAATCAATCGGTATGACAGCCCGCTCACGCAGGCTATTCTGACATATTGAGCAAAATCCGCGTTTATTTGAAAAAATCAGCATTTATCAGCAAAAACATCCATTTATTCGGAGAAATCACGCTGAATCCGCAAAAAACTCCATTTATTCGGAGAAATTATGATTTTTTGACAAAAATTTCGATTTATCCGCCAAAATTTCGATTTTCCTGTAAATTTCGCAATTTTCCCGCTCCAATTTACATTTTTCGACAAAAATTCAAATTTATCCTCAAAAACACTCTGAATTCTACCACGATTTATTTTACAACTCTAAACTTAATCGGTTTTGAAGAAATCACGTTAGATTTCGGGTTGTTCTCTATATCCTCTTTAAGAAAATATTTCCTTTCAACTTTGACGGAGTAATTTCCTGCTTTATTAATTTCAAACAGTCTTCTCAAATCAAGTTGCCAAGTTAATTCTTTTCCGGGAACTAAATAAACCATTTCCCTTGCCATAACAATATCGGGGTCTTTTCTTTTCCTTCCTATTTCCGATAAAGGAAGTTCTTTTCCTTCGTCATCCATCACCGAAATCTCAAAACTTCTTTCGGGAACAGTATCAAACAATATAATGGCGTAATTGGTTTCGTTTTTGATTGTAAAAACCAAATCTATAGATTCGCCGCCACTAAATTCACTTTTGCCTAATGAAGCCATCAATAAAGGAAATGCCTCAATCTGCTTTTGGGAAAAACGCGAACTTGTTGATTCTCTTAAATTGATTAGTATTTCTTCGTTTGACTCAGTTAATGGCACTAAACCAAATTTATTTTTTGTTAACTTAAAAACGGGCTGAAACTCATAATCAAAAATATTCTTCTTTCCCTTAGTATCAGAAATAACTGCATTCTCCAAGATAGTTTCTTTTTGTTGAACTGATAGAAAAAGCAAATACCTTCCGTTGTTTTTGAATCGCGGCAACGAACTATCCGTCCAATTCCCTTTGGGGACATAAATTAAAACTGTGCGCTCAATTTTTATTGTTTTTTCCGCCCAAACGATTTCCTCGACCTTGAAGAACGTCAAACGACCAAGCACGGCTTCTTCAACCTTTTGCAAATCCTCAGATGCCTCATTCATTTTCTTTGAATCAATTACGGAAAGAGTTTTTTCGACTCTTCCTACAACGACTATTTGACTTGTCATTAGCAACTCTTCATATTGGTTCTGCGCCAATATCGATAACTGTGAGTAACTAATAATTAAAGTTATAATTATTAAAATGCGATAAGCCATTCTCCCTCCTTGCTTGCAAATAATGGAAATTCCGTCCGCCCACATCTTTGATACAAATACATGGGTGCGATTGGGTCTGAAACATCATACGCATCTATTTCGGCAGCATTTCTCCTTGCTATATAAATTAGCTCCTGTCCGTCCTTCCATGGTTGAAGGGCAGCATTGATTTGCTGAACGAGTGCAGGGCGTGAAGCATTTGTAAAATTCGCAATAACTTGTAATAGACTTGTGGGCTGTAAAATATCTGACAACATACCTGTGCGCCATTGTTGATCATGCCTATTTTCATGAACTACAACTTTATTACGAAATTGACTTGTTACCGGAACATAAATAACAGGAGGAGTTGGATTTCTAGTAATAGTTCCAATCCCTGAAACATAGTAAACGCCTCTCATCGGATCATAATCAATAGCCGGGGAGCCTGTGATTGAAGGCTCTGCCGTCTCACCGCCCGGATTCCAAAAGCCATTTACAGCCATGTTTTTGCTTTTTGATTGTTGAGATCCTCCATCAAAAGTAACTGTAGCAGTAATTTGATAGTTTGCTACACCTGCCGCAGTGCAAGGATCATTTGGAAGCGCAAACCAATGCGCTCTTGCAGTTGTCGTGGCAGAAGTTGGCGCACTAAAATTTACTTGCGGATTATTTCCTGCTCCGTTTGGTGCTGTAAATTCCCATTGAACTCCCGTTACTGTTCCATTCTGAGGAGTTATGCTAAAAGTAACAGTATTCCCATCATTTGCGGTTGAAGGAACATTTAAAGTAAAAGTTGGAGGCGGCGGAACGGTTACATATTTGACGGCAGTATAGGGATTCGACCAACGTCGTCTTTGACAAGTGCCACATTGAGCAATATTGGATATTGTAGTGTCATCTTCAAAATTTTCCTTATTTCTTTCAGATTCTTCACAATTTTCTTCTCCAGAAATTAATGGGTTTCCTCCGCCTTGGGGCGAACAAGGAGTGGAAATTACGGTATATGGATACCAAGAAGCCCGAATTTCTGCCTGTCCCTCGCCAACTCCAGTTACATTTCCTTGAATGACATTGGCGACATTATAATTACTGGAAGTCCAAACCGCATTATAAATTCCAACGTCTTGGTATGTAAATTCATACGGCAAACCGTAACATGTTTGTTGTCTTTCAACAGCAAAGTAATTGCGCGAACTGCCAACTTCAATAGGTTGTCCTTCTTGACTGAGGTCGGCGGCTACAATTCTGCCGCTGATAAAATCGCCTGTGCAACAATTTTGGCAAGCGTAATTATTGACAATGCCTTTTGTTAAATCAACTTGTTCGGATCGTCCGATGAGAGCCAGATTAGCTCGAACATCATCGTCCGGCAAAGTGTCTTTGCGGCGCAGCGTCCATTGCAGTTGACCGCTCGAAAGATTTAGCGGAATAAGTCTGCCGCGTTCATCGGGAATTTGCTCGTCGCGTAGTTTTTTAACGTCAATGTGAACGGTTTCGTGAGCGGCAATCGGCTTTAAGCCAATCATATACATTCCGCCGTTTTCCCAAACTAAAAACGCCACATAATCTTGCGCTTGTTCGGAAATATTTTTGATGTAGGTTTCAGTCTTTGAAGTTCCCTCGATGAGCCACGGATAACCGCCCGTCGGACTGCGTTGACCGAACGGATCCCACATCGGCACACGAAAAACTTGATTGTGATTTTGGCTAACACTATGAGCCGCAACAATTACGCTTCCCGGCGCGGTATTATATTCGACTTCCAAACTCGCAATTTTTATTTGTTCGTTCCGAACGCGCTGAATTATATTTTGAACTTTTATAAGCCGCATCTCTCCGCTACTTAGTTGTTCAATCGGAAGCGTAATGTTGCCTCGTGTTCCGTTTGCGCGTGTGTAAGGAACTTTGACGTTGACGGTTGCGGTTTGAGTTCCGACATTTCGGGCGGCAATAACTGGTTCAAATTCTTGATTTGCAATGTCTTCAATTTGAAAACCGACACCTTGATATTCGCTGGATTTCCCGCCCGCCGGATTTGAAAACTGCGCGATATTTGAATATCCGCGCTGTGGTTCGGCTATCATCACACGCGCCAACAAAGCATCTTTCGCGCCGGAATGTTCTAAAGACAAAGCAAGGATTTCAGCATTTGCAAATTGATTGCCGTCTGCAAAATCTTCCCGTAAATCCAAAACTTTTGTTTGATTTGCCGGAAGTTCAAAAGTCTGCGCGTTGCTGACGTGATTCGGCTTTTTAGCAAGTTTTCCGGCAACGGACAAAACCGCGTTTGTCGTATTTGTCAAAACGATTTTTACATCCGCGCTGTTAGAAGGCATCCACCAAACAGCTTCTTGTCGGCGTGAATCGAACTTGCCTTTTTCTGCAAGTTTTTCTTCATAACTCAAACTTCTCACTTCATCAGTCAAATAAATCTGCGCTCCGAGAACGAGGTCTTTGCCGTAATGAAAAAGTTTGATGTTGCCCGATTTGAAACTTTCACCACCGATTATCACCCAATCATTTAGATTGATAAATCGAAAATTCTGCGGCTCAACCGTAACGGGCGGAAGTTGCAGTTGCTGACCTTGTTTGTTATAAAGCGTCGGCTGAACTTCAATCGGCTCATTGCCTTTGTTATTCAAAAGCAGTTTGGCTTCGATATTTTCGTCCACCAAATAATATGCGCCGACCAATGTATGCGGCGTTGCATCAGGCGTTGGGCTTGGTGATAAAGTCGGTAAAACTATATTTGCTTGCTTGCTTGCTTGCTTGCTTGCTTGCTTATAGCGTCGAAATTTATTGGATTAATTTTAAAGAAATTTGTATTTGAAGTTTGAGCCGAAATGCTCAGACTGCTGAAAAGACAAAAAACAAGTAGCAAAATACTTCGGAAAAATCTGGGTTCATTCATTTGTGCCTCCGTAATACGTTCGGGAGAAAAGGCTTTTTTCTCTCGCGTCAAAAAGTTAATTGGGAATCGGCTGATTAAATTGCAATCGCCGCACTTAATTTATCGAGTTACACAACCTTTATGCGCCTGTTTGATTTTTTTGTCAAGTTTTTTTCGATTATCTTTTTGCTGCAAAAAAATAACCGCGAATTCATCCGAAATTCGCGGTTATGAAATTTTATTTTACGATTTTGCGATTTTAAGAAGCGGCTTGCGAAGCGTCGCGCATAACCAAATCAAAAGTTCCGGGCGCGACTTTGCGGAAACGGCGATTGCGGTTTAGCGAAACGGCAATCGAAATTGTCGGGTTATTTCCCGTGAATTCAAAACCGCCGGCGACGAGCAGATTGTAAAGTTCGTTGACGTGAAGCGGTTCGACGGCTTCGCGCAAAAGAAGTGTGCAGGCTTGCGTAATTGTTCTGTCTGCAAAACGGTGCGAAATCGGTTCGATGTGCGGACCAATCGAAGGCACGTTGCGGTGTTGATGATTTATGTATGAAACCGAATTATTATTATTGTTATTATTATTTCGATACGGATTTGAATTATTATTGTTTTGATTGATATTTCGCGGCGGCGGCACACGGCGTTTTACTTCGCGCGGCATATCGTAACCGTCGTCGTCATATTGCGGTTGCGTATTTTGGACATTCCAAGACTTATTGCTCGATCCCATCGTCGCCAAAAGCGAGTAAATCGCGGCTTCGGTTTGTGCCGCGCTGTTTTCCATCGCTTGAATCTCTTGGCGCAAACTGTCCGATTCGGTTTCGACTTCGCGCAGTCGTCCGAGCAGACGGTTTTGCGCGTTGCGCGTTTGCCGCAAACTCTGTTCAAGAGTCGAAATAAGATTTTCGTTTAACATAACTTCTCCCGACGATTTTTGATTGTAATCATTCAAAATTTTATTTACCTATTTATTGCGCTCGATCATATAAGCGGGAATTTCTTCTAAGGCATTACGATACTCTGTTTTCGCTAAAAGTTCAAGATTTTTTCTCGCCTGTCGCGCATAATTGTAAGCACGTTCACGAACGCTCGAAAGAATGCCCGAATTTTCGAGATTTTCGAGAATCGTTTCGCGCGGAATTTTTGAATAATCGCCGTCCGCCATTATTTGTTCCAAATCTTTTTTCACGGACGGATTTTCCTTAACTAAAAGTATCAAAGGCAAAGTTAATTTCCCTTCCAAAAGGTCTGCGCCCGACGCTTTGCCCAAAATTTCTTCGTCCGCCGTAAAATCCAAAACATCGTCGGCAAGTTGAAACGCCGTGCCGAGATTCATTCCATAATCGCGCAGTGCGTTTTGTCGTTCTTTCGACGCTTTGCCCAAAATTGCGCCGATTTCGCAACACGCCGAAAATAAATATGCCGTTTTTCTCTGCAAAATATTGAAATATTCGGTTTCCGAAATATCCGATTTTCCCAAAGTCGTCAGTTGAATCAATTCGCCTTCAGTCATCTTGCGCGTCAGCCGCGTTAAAATGTCCAAAATCTCCAAACTCCTTTCTTTCAAAGAAGTTTCAAACGCCGACATATAAAGCCAATCGCCCATTAAAACCGCTGATTGATTGCCAAAACGCGCATTAACCGACGAACGATTTCGGCGCGTGTCGGCGTTATCAATAATATCATCGTGAACAAGCGTCGCCGTGTGCAGCATTTCCATCACGGTTGCAAGGCGCACAACATTTTCGCTCGAAGCCCCGCCGCCAACAGCAAAATTCGACAACAAAAGCAACGCCGGACGCACACGCTTTCCGCCCGAAGCCCGCAAATAATCGCCCAAATAATCAATTACCTGAATATTCGACGAAGCCTGCCGCTCGAATTCCGCTTCGACCAGAGCCATTTCCGTTTTTATCAAACTAAAAATCTTCTGCGCCGCAATCTGCGGATTTAATTTTTCTCTGATTGGCGCAAATTTTTGCATTCTATGTTTATTATTTTTTCTCGACACTTCGGCTGATGACCTGCATTGTTTTAACGAAACCCGGAAATTTATCTGATGTCGGTTTATTTGTCGCATCGCGCAAAACCGCTTTCCAACTGCTGTTATCAATGGTTGCGACAATCGAATAATGCTCTTTAACCGCAATCATATAATAATTTGTCGGATAAACTTTCGGAATACTCGTTTCTTTTTGTCCTTCAAGGTCTTTAAATCTAATTTCGATATTATTGCCTTCCGCAAATAAAAAATCCGCATTAAAATTTTTTGGCAAATCCGCCGCCGCCATTTTTTGTTTTTGCGGTATAAATTCAAAAGCGATAAGTTTTTCGTTTAAGAATAGTAGATAAATTTCCTTGTAAATATCAATGTTTTTATACTGAAATTTCCGAAAATTCAGTTCCACCGGAACTTGTCCAGCAACCGCTTTATCAATTTTCGGTTTTTCCACTTTATCTTTATTCGGTTTTCCAAATAAATCTAATGTTTTATCAATCGAAGTTTCTTCAAACTTTAAACCTTTCCATTCAAATTTATCTTGTGCAGAAACACTCAAAACGGAAAAAACCAAAATTATAAAAATTAAAATTCGCATCATTTTAATTACTCCGATAATTATCAAAAGTCATATCAATTCCGAAGTCTGTCGCCTTCAATTTTGCCATTACGTCTTGAAGCGTGTCGCGGTCTTTGCCCGAAACGCGGACGGTTTCGCCTTGAATCGAGGCTTGCACTTTATATTTTGCGTCTTTGATAAATTTGACGACTTCTTTGGCTTTCTCAATCGGAATTCCCTGCTGAATTTTCACGGTTTGACGCACAGTTCCGCCTGCTGCCGGTTCGATTTTTTGATAATCGAGAGCTTTCAGCGAAATGCCGCGTTTCAAAAACTTCGATTGCAAAATATCGTTCATATTTCGCAAACGAGTGTCGTCTTCTGCCGATAAAATCAAGTCTTTTGCCACAAGTTCGACCGCCGCTTTGCTGCCTTTGAAGTCAAATCTTTGCGATATTTCCTTCGATGTTTGGTTAAGCGCGTTCGTAACTTCCGCGTAATCGGTTTTCGATACAATGTCGAATGAATTTTCTTTTGCCATATTTTTATTTTGCCACGAACAACCACGAAAAGACACGAAAGAAATTTTGTTTTATTTTTTCGTGTTATTTTCGTGTTTGTTCGTGGCTAATTTTACTCCGAAAAAATCTATAAAATTTTGAGTTGTTTGATTTGCCAATTTTTCGAGTTCGATGTCATAAAAATTAGCCAAAAATTTCGCCGTTTCGGCAACATACATCGGTTCATTACGCTTTCCGCGAAACGGAATCGGTGTCAAAAACGGGCAATCCGTTTCGATTAAAAGTTTTTCGAGCGGCACAACACGCGCCGCATCGCGCAAATTTTCGGCTTTTTTGAAAGTTACATTTCCGGCAAAACTTATTAGAAAACCAATGTCCATCAAATCTCGCGCCATCTCAGCCGTGCCGCCGAAACAGTGCATAATTCCTTTGAAATTTTCGTCAGAACATTCTTTCGTCAAAATTTCAACTGTCTCCTCATCGGCATCACGCGAATGAATAATTATCGGCAAATCCAAACTTTTAGCCGTGCGAATTTGTCTGATAAAAACTTCACGTTGCACATCTCGCGGCGAATGTTCGTAATAATAATCAAGCCCTATTTCGCCCCAAGCAATAACTTTTTTCGACGATTTAACCAAGTTAATTAAAGTTTCTTCCGCCTTATCATCATAAAGTTTCGCATCGTGCGGATGAACACCGACCGACGCGAAAACATTTTCATATTTTCCGGCAGTTTCAACCGCTTTCGCAATCTCGCCATCGTGCGGATTTCCCGTCCCGACAACCAACATCGCCGCCACGCCCGCAAGTCGTGCGCGTTCAACAACTTCATCGCGGTCAACATCAAACGCCTCGCCGTCAATATGGCAATGTGAGTCAATAAAATTCATTTTTTCGCAACCGTCGTATTATCAATTATTTCTTCTTCATACAACTAGGGCTATTGCAAAGTCGTTGAAAAATTGAAAAGACCATTCAAATTTGATTCAATCTAAGTTTGAACAAAAACACTAAATCAAAAAGGAAGGTCTTTTACAGATGGATAATACCACAGAATTTGAGATATTTGAACAG
>JANNYB010000006.1:0-58967 GCA_031409875.1 Acidobacteriota bacterium
TCGCTTTGAAATCTTTTGTCGGGCAAGCAATTCAGGAAGCCAAAGAAAAAAATGTTCTTCTTTCGGCACACTTAAAAGCGACCATGATGAAGATTTCCGATCCGATTATTTTCGGGGCGATTGTCGAAACTTATTTCAAAGGCGTTTTTGAGAAATATAAAGACACTTTTGCTGAATTAGACATCAATCCGAATTACGGTTTAGCCACGCTTGACGAAAAAATTGCCGGACACGCCCAAGAAGCGGAAATAAAAGCAGACATCGCCAAGACAATCGAAAATAGCGCGAAAATTGCGATGGTTAATTCGGACAAAGGAATCACCAATTTCCACGTTTCTTCGGACGTGATCGTTGACGCTTCGATGGCGGCATTAGTTCGCGGCGGCGGGAAAATGTGGAACACGGAAGGCAAAGAAGAAGACACCGTTTGCATAATCCCCGACCGAACTTACGCAGGTTTTTATGATGCAATCATTCAAGATATGAAGCAAAACGGAGCGATTGATCCACGCAATTTTGGCTCTGTTCCAAATGTCGGTTTGATGGCGCAAAAAGCCGAAGAATACGGTTCGCACGACAAGACTTTCCAAATGTCGGAAGCGGGAACGGTGAAAGTTGAAGACGAAAACGGCAATGTTCTGCTCGAACAAAATGTGAGCAACGGCGATATTTTTAGAATGTGCCAAACCAAAGATGCGCCGATTCAAGATTGGGTAAAATTGGCGGTCAATCGTGCAAAACTTTCCGATACACCTGCGATTTTCTGGCTCGATAAAGACCGAGCGCACGATTCGCAAATCATCAAAAAGGTCGAAAAATACTTGCAAAATTACGATTTAACAGGTCTCGACATCAGAATTATGGATGTCAAAGACGCAATGACTGAAACGCTGAAACGTGGACGAGAAGGCAAAGACACTATTTCAGTTTCGGGCAATGTTTTGCGTGATTATTTGACGGATATGTTCCCGATTTTGGAACTCGGAACTTCGGCAAAAATGCTTTCGATTGTTCCGCTGATGAACGGCGGCGGTTTATTTGAAACAGGCGCAGGCGGTTCTGCTCCGAAACACATCGAACAATTTTTGCACGAAGGCTATTTGCGTTGGGATTCGCTCGGTGAGTTTTTGGCGTTGCAAGCAAGTTTTGAACATCTTGCACAAACTCAAAACAATAAAAAAGCCCAAGTTTTAGCAGATGCTTTGGACGAAGCGAATGCAAAATTTTTAGCAACCGACAAATCTCCCGCAAGAAAAGTCGGTCAAATTGATAATCGCGGTTCTCATTTTTATTTGGCAATGTATTGGGCGGAAGCCTTGGCAAATCAAACTGCCGATGCAGAAATTTCTGCAAAATTTGCGCCGATTGCCGAAGCATTAAAGGAAAACGAAACGAAAATCAATGAAGAATTGATTGCCGCACAAGGAAAACCGCAAGATGTCGGCGGTTATTATCAGCCAATTTCTGAAAAGGCTTACGCGGCAATGCGACCTTCGGCAACGCTGAATGCTATTGTGGATAACATTTAAGATTTATGACAACAAATTGCACGAATTTCACAAATTAAAAAAACAAAATCTGTGAAATCCGTGTAATTTGTTGTTTATTTTCCTTCGATTTCTTTGGCGACGGCAAAATCGAAATCGGTAATGCCGCCGCGGTCGTGTGTTGTTAAATTTATTTCGGCATAACCCCAACCGAAATATATGTCGGGATGATGATCGTGTTTTTCGGCAATTTCACCGACGCAATTGATAAACGCCAGACTTTCGGCGAAGTTTTTAAATTCAAATCTTTTCGACAAAATCGAATTTTCCGCCTTCCAACCTTCCATTTCGGCTAAATTTATCGAAATTTCTTCTGCCGATAATTTCTTACGTTCCATTTTGTTTTTTACGCTCCTGATGTTTTGGGTTATACTTTAGATTTTGTAATTATAACGATTTTAGACAGGTTTATTCAAAATGCGCTCATTACTTAGATTTATTATTTTAGCTCTTATATTATTCGCTGTTTCCTGCGGCGGAAATCAGATACCGCCCACACCGATGGATACTTTTAAGGCTTACACGCTGGCTTTCAAACAAAAAGATACGACGACGATGAAACTGTTGCTTTCCGAATCTTCTTTGAAAATGGCTGAACAACAAGCCGCGCAACAAGGCGTAACAGTTGACGACATCGTGAAAAACGAAACGCTTTTTACCGAAAGCCAGAAAGATATTTTCTTTCGCAACGAAAAAGTTGAAGGCGACCGCGCGACGATTGAAGTCAAAAACGGATTCGGTTCGTGGGATGTCGTGCCGTTTATCCGCGAAGAAGGAATTTGGAAAATTGACAAACAAGGCATTGCCACACAAATTCAGCAGAAAAACGATATAAACAACAAACGGCTCGATGATTTGATAAATAATCCGAATCCGCAAGACAGTTCGGTTAATCCGACAATGCCACAAAATAATCAGGTTAATCCGACGAATCCGCAAGATTTTTCGATTTCGCCGAATATGCCGCAGACGAAAGATTCACAAACAAAAGATTCGATTGATCCGACCGTTGCGCCGTCAATTATTACGAATCAAACGATTAATCCGTAGAAAAAATATGAAGTTTTACAAATTTATAATCATCGCGCTTTGTGCGTTTTTCATCGCCGGATGCAGCAATACGGCAAACAATCCGTCAAGCCGCACGCCGACCGAAACTTTAAAAGCGTTGGGCGAAGCCGGAAAGAAAAAAGATGTCGCCGAAACCAAAAAATTCCTGTCGAAAGGTTCGCTCGAAATGCTTGAAAAATTAGCGAAAGCGCAAAACCAAAATCTCGACCAATTTCTAGCTAGAGAAGACAGTGTAAGATTTCAAAACATTAGTGAATATGGTGCGGAAAAAATTCAGAGTGAAACGGCAACTGTTGAGGTAAAAAACTATTTGAGTGACGAATTTGAACTTATTCCGCTCGTGCGTGAAGAGGGCGAATGGAAAACCGCGCTTGATAAATATACAGAAGATTATATAAAGCATTTGAATGAACAAATGACAATTCCTGTATCTAACTCAAATATCGCGCCGACAAATTCAAACGGCAATCAAGCAAATATCAAGCCGAACACGAATCAAAATTCGATGGCAAATAACGAAGAATTAAAGTCAATACAAAACAGACTGAAAAATAAATAGAGGAATAATTTTTTAAGTGGCAATAATCAAATCATTTCGCGCTTTGCGCCCGACATTCGAGATGGCAAAGCAAGTTTCCTGTGTGCCTTACGACGTTGTTTATGAACGCGAGGTGCGCGAGTTTATCGGCAAGAATTCATTGAGCTTTTTGCGCGTTACGCGCTCGGAAGCCGAATTTCCCGAAGGCGAAACGCCCGCGCCGGACGTAGTTTTCGCCAAGGCAAAAGAAAATCTCGATAAATTTATCGCAGACGAAATCTTTTTTACCGAAGCCGAACCTGCGATTTACATTTATCGTCTTTCAACCGAAACGCATTCGCAAACTGGTATTGTCGCTTGTTGTTCGATTGACGAATACGAACGCGACATCATCAAAAAACACGAAAAAACGCGCCCCGATAAAGTCGAAGACCGCACCGGACATATGATTGAACTCGAAGCGCAAACCGGCTTGATTTTTCTCGCTTTTCGCAATACGGAAACGATAAAAAATCTGATTGCGGAAACTGTCGAAACAAAATCGCTCTATAATTTTCATTGCTCGGACGGCGTTCGCCAAACGGTTTGGAAAGTCGCGTCGCCCGAAAATTTCGTTTCGGCGTTTGAAGAAGTCCCGAATCTTTACATTGCCGACGGACATCATCGAATGGAAAGCGCGAAATTGGCGATGGAAAAA
Source organism: Acidobacteriota bacterium (assembly GCA_031409875.1). GTDB lineage: Bacteria > Acidobacteriota > Blastocatellia > Pyrinomonadales > Pyrinomonadaceae > CALMEH01. The sequence goes on from JANNYB010000006.1 coordinate 3,854, forward strand.
TTGCGCGAACGCAACGAAAATCACGTCGGAACAGAAGATTATAACTACGTTGTTGCGGGAATGTTTCCGGCAGAAGCTTTGCAGATTTTGGCTTACAATCGCTTGGTTAAAGATTTGAACGGTTTAAGGGAGGAAGAATTTTTCGAGAAATTGCAGACGAGTTTTATCGTCAGCGAAACGGAAGAAAAAACGCCTTCGGAACACGCTGATATTTGTATGTATTTCGGCGGGAAATGGTATAAATTACGCTTTAATGTTGCTTTTTTCCGACAACCCGACCCGATTGAAAGTTTGGATGTAAGCATTTTGCAGGATTATGTTTTAGGTGCGATTTTAGGAATTGACGATCCGCGCACGAGCAAAAGAATCGGTTTTGTCGGTGGCGCACGCGGCACGGACGAACTCGAAAAATATGTCAACGACGGCACGGCAAAAGTCGCTTTTTCGATGTTCCCGACGACGATGGACGAACTTTTCGCTGTTTCCGATATGGGCGAAATTATGCCGCCGAAATCAACTTGGTTCGAGCCGAAACTGAAAGACGGCTTGCTCGTTCATTTAATTTAAAGACTGGAGCGCAAGCGTCCCCGCTTGCAAACGCCGCGCTTTTCAGCGGTGTAACGGCGTTTGCATAGAAATCAAGTTGAATAAAACGCAAAGGCTTTTTCGCGCCCGAAGCTGACGCTCATTGCAAGCGGGGACGCTTGCGCTCCAATCTTTTAGCCCAAATCAATCAAGTTCTGAATCTGTTCTCGAACCTCCGCATCTTTTTCAGTTTCCAAAATATTTTTCAAAATCGGTTCGTAAAATCTGCCGTATTTTTTCAAATTTGCCTGCGCTTCTTCGCGCACTTTCGCTGAATTTGAGCGCAAAAAGCTAACTTGTTTTCGCACGTCTTGCTCCATTTCCGGCGTGATAACTTCAGCGCGTCCGACCATTACGCGAACGGTTTCTTTCGGTCGCGGCTCAACCTGCAAAGGCAAAACTTCATTGGTCGTCATTCGCGGCAAAATGTAAAAAACGCGCAAACCTTCTTCAAACCAACTGTCTTTCCAAGTTTCAATCATCGCTTTTGCTTCTTTTTCGTAAAGCCCTTGCGCGATCAGAGATTTTTCGAGTTCGTCAAAAACATCCGCGAGAGTTTTGTTCAATTTCGGACGCTCAACAATCGTTTCGCCTGAAAGTGTCGGCACAAATTGATAACCGATTTTGCCGCCGCGATTTTCAAAAACGATTAGATTCGTAATATTTCTGCCCGGATTGCTTTTCGAGCCGTAGCGTTCTTCGGTTGTGTTGAGAACAACTTTTTCGCCGTTTAATTTGACCTTCAAAGGCAATTCAAAATCGCCAATGCCGCGATAAAAAAGAAACTTTTCCTTTTCGATTTTGGTCTTATTGGCGTTGCAAACCTGAATCGGCACAGAATCGGTTTCACGCGCCGGATAATAATGGCTGTATGAAACTTCGCGCAAAAAATTCGGCTGTTCGTTGGGCAAAAGTTTTATCGTTCCCCAATTTATGCCGTTTGATTGAAACTTACTTCGCTGATTGTTTCCCGCGTAGTTGTTGACGATGCCCGCCTGCGGATACCATTCGGTTATTTCGCCATTCGGAAACGTAACGCTGACATCAACTTCCATCTCTTTTTTGGTGTAAAAATAAATTACGGGCGTTTCCATCCGCACCTTGACGAGCTTCAAATCTTTGCCGCTCGCTGTAGATTGGTAAGTTCCGCGAAAACCTTGTTCTTCGTTTTGTTTATAAACAAACGTCGGCAAATCGCTCGCACCGTTCAGCGGTCGCCAATCAATCGCCGTGCCGTTTTTTCCGGCAATCGAAGTAAAAGTTCCCCATTCGTGAACGACCAAATCAGTCGGCGACAAATTTGCTTCAATCTTTGCGGGAAGATAAAAATCGGAGAGCAAAATCGTTAAAATCAAAGTCAATGCAAAAATAAATTGTTTCATAATTTTTTCCTCAAATTAGCCACAGAGTTCACAGAGAACACAGAGTTATAATACTTTTTCTCGGTGAACTCCGTGGCTAATTTCTTCATTCAAACCAAACATTTTCCACCTCTTTCCACCAAGCGTCGAGCATCTTTTTATCGAGCCGCAAAATGCCTTCGACCGTAACATTTCCGGGCGGTTCGACCAAATTTGCCAACGCATTAAAAATTCGCCCGCGCTCGGCTTTCGGCACACGCGAGAGCAGATGCCAAAGCGTCAGTGAATCATACAAATTCGCTTCTTTAATAATTGTTTCCAACGCGGAATTTCCGCCATTTTCAAAGTCGAATTGATAAAGCGCAGACTGCAATTCGGCTGACGAATCTTCCGCAAAAGGCGTTCCGATGCCTTTACCTTTTTTTGTTAAAGCAATCGCGCCCGCCGGAACGATTGATGAGAATTTACCGTTTTCGAGCGCGACAAAACCGCTCGTAACGTGCAATTTGCTGTTGCCGTTTTTATCAACTTCGAGCGTGTATTCGCAACCCAAATCAACCGCCACAGCCGACGGCGTATCAACAATAAAAAGTCTCGGCGGCGCATCAATTTTCGCTTTAATCAAACCTTTTTCAAGCGAAAGACGATGTTCGGTTGCCTTTGTTTTAACCAATTTCACCCGTGAATTCGGCGCGATTTCGACATTGCCGATGTCCGCCACTTGAACTCTGGCGCGTGAATTCGCATCGGTTTCCAAAAACTCGCCGACGGTTAATTTTTCATTCCCGAAAGAATCGCCAACCTTCGGCATTCCCGCCAAAGTTTCGACATTCCACGACGGAAGATTTGTTTGAGCAATTATTTGTTTTTTCGGCTGATTCGTTGCAATTTTCGGCGCAATTTGAACATCGGAATTTGCAATTTTCGGCGCAATTTGAATATTTGAATTATTATTCTCCGCAATTATCCGATTAGAGATTTGATTTGTTGCGATTTCGTTTGTAGTCGGAATAACTCCAGCCATTTCAACATTTGCAGGTTTTTCGTTTTTAACGATTTCCGACGAATTATTTTTCAAAAATCCGAAATAAATTGCCGCAATTAAACCGCACATCAAAAGCAAACCTGCCATTGCCGCAAAAGCGCGTGAGCCGAAAAACGCGAAAAGCGGAAATATTTTTTCCTCTTTTTTGTCCAAGTCGTTTTCGATTTTGCGCCAAAGATTTTCGGGCGCATCGTGTTGATTTAATTGACTCGCCAAAGCCGCGCCGAATTTAATTTCATCGTGTTCTGCACGACATTCGGCACACTGAAAAAGATGTTCGCCAATTTCTTGCCGTTCATCGTTTGCTAATTCGTGATTAACAAATTCAGAGAGTTTTTCTTTGTAATGCTTCTCGTTCATTATTGTTTGTGTTTTGAGTCCCGCCTTTAGGCGGCTTTTTGATTTCGCCGCGCTTCGCGGGCGAAATGCCGCCTAAAGGCGGGACTCAAAACTAAATTTCCCCTTTCAAATGTTTCAACTTCTGCGCCAACATTTTGTGTCCGCGATTCAGACGTGATGAAACTGTTCCAATCGAGCAATCCAAAACCCGCGCAATTTCTTCATAACTCAAGCCTTCGGAATATTTAAGCAAAATCGGCAGACGAAATTTTTCTTTTAATTCGCCGATGGCACGTTGGACTTCATTCGCCATTTCGCGTTTTTCAAACTTTTCGTCCTGCGTTTTTTTTACGCGAATTTCGCCGAAAAATTTTTCGATTGAGAAAAATCTGCGCGTCTTGCGATGTTCGTCAATGCAAGCGTTGACGGTCATTCGATAAATCCAAGTCGTCAATTCCGCTTCAGCGCGAAAGTCGGCGATTTTGTTGAAAATTTTCAAAAAAACCTGTTGCGTAACGTCTTCCGCCATTTCCCGATTACCGCCGAAAAAGTTTAAAGCAACCGAAAAAACTCGTCTTTGATTTGCCCGATAAAGCGACTCAAACGCCTTACGACTGCCGCTTTTGCATTCGGCAAGCAAATCTTGTTCAGGTTTCTTTTCGGTCATTCGGGCGGCGCACTCCATTTTTATCTTTCCGTAGATTTTACATCAAAATCAGCAAGTCGCTACCGCTCCTTGTTCTGACTTTTGCTTAATGCCCAAATATCGTTGCTATAAACGAAAGTTATTTCGCCGTTTTTGGTGAAAGAATATTTTCCGCCGGTCATAAAAAGTTGGTCTTTGAAAACCCAAACAACTACGCCACCGCGCGGCGACCAAGGTGCGGATTGTTCCTGCCAATTTTCGCCGTCATCAGAACCAATACCTTCGCCAAATTAGGCGGTTGGGGAAGCAGATTTGGGCTGATAAATACTGCCTAGCCTGCTGACCTCTTCAATTATTTGTTTCATTAAAACTGGTTCTGGTTTTTTCAGAACCTTTTTTAATGTCAAAACGGCGTATTTTACGCCTCGATAATGCGTTTTCAAGTCATTTATTCCAACCTCTTTTTCTTTCCTGTTTTTTATCAGTTTGGCACTCAACAAAATCATCAAAAACGCCAGATTCGCCGCATTTTCTACTCCGACTTCCGTGGTATTCATAAAATCTTCAAGTCCGAAATGCTGTTTTGCATCACGAAAGTTAAACTCAATCTGAAATCTCAGACTGTAATATTCCACCAACTTTTCCCAATCCAATTCGACATCGCTGCTGAACAATATCGCGTGTCCCATCTTTTTCGTTTTCACGTTTATTTTGACAATGATGACCACATTCAACTCGCACCCAAACTCTTTGTGCAAAAATATTCCTTGATAATAATTCGTGATAATATCACCTTGCTGCTCGCTTTTTCGCAAATATCTGAGCGGTAAAAGGTCATATTTCAATCTCGCTCCATACTTTTTCCGCGCTCCTCGTCCGCCATAAATGCCTTCATATTTTTCATAAACGGCGGCATCTCGTCTGAGTTTTGAAATAAGTTCTAAATCGTTGGCGCGTGCCATCAAAACCGCTTGGTTGTGTCCGAAATGTCCGTCCATCGCCAAGTATTTGACTTTCATAAAATGTCTTATAAATTTCCAAAACGATTGAAGCATCTCATTTATTCGCAACAGTTCCGAAGATAGCTTGAGTTCGTTTTTGTCCCGATTCCGACTTCCTTTGGCGCGTCCTCTGACCGCTTTCGGTAATCGGGATTTCTTCTTTTGGCGATGCTTCGAGGCTTGTTTTTCCGCCTCACTTTTGACCGTTTGTTTGACCACGAGCGGATAACTTTTGCGCTCTTTGACATCCACCAACGACACCACAAAAAAACTCAAACCTCTGATCACCTTGCCTTTCAAACCCGAAAAAAAACGGTCAATCCCGAAAGTTTCCTTCCCTGATTTGCTGACTACCGTTTCATCGCCCGCCAAAATATATTCGTGTTCCGCATTAAAATTATGCGTTTCAAAGAACTTGGCAAACATCTCAGACCACGGCAGTTTAGTGGCAAAAAAGCGGTTCACAGTCCGATAACTGCCGCCTTTTTCCGTCCACCGAGAAATCGAAAGCATCGTCATTCTGCCGGTCATCGTCAAAACGGCTTGGGCAACAACCGCCAATCGGCGAACCGAAATGGTCGGCATAAGTAGTTCAAAACAAGCAAAAAGTGGTAAAATATCCATCGAAACGAGTTGTTAATTTTAGTCGGAAAATTTCAGTAAAAATAATCTACTAAAAAACTCGTTTCATTTCATTATCTTATTTCAAATTTTCAAGTATCATTTGGCGAAGGTATTGAGATTTACTAACCGTTTTATAAGCCTGATGCGGATGTGTCGGATTCTCAGGATGTGTAAAAGACAACGTATTTTCTTCAACCATCGGACTGATAAACCGCTCCGAAAGATATTTAGGATTGCGGTTCAATATGGCAGCCATCTCCGCTATCTGGAAAGCTCGGTGCTTGCAAAGTTTCCAGATAACATACCGGATAGCTTCGTGTGTTGCCCGCTGTCCAAGTTGTGCAACCGCTTCGTATAAATGAGTTGGTAAAACCGGAACAGGTGTAGTTTTTTCCTTATCTGGTAAGTTGGACTTACCAGATAAGGTGTTATCTGGTAAGTTGGTCTTGCTTATCTGGTAAGCTATTCCATTAGCTTCTTTGATGCGCTTGCCGATAACATAAAAAGTCCCCGCACCTTTGCTTCTAGTTTCAATCAATTCCAAATCTCTTAATCTTTGCAAAGCACGACTGGCTTCGAGCGTGTCCGTTCCACGATTAAGTTCACGATACAAAAAATTATTGATAATCTCTGTTTTATTGACAAAAACCAATGCCCGCGCTTCTTCGTCTTTTAAGGCGCAATCCTTAAAATTCGTCAGCCAATCAATATCGGACTGCTCAAAAAAATGAACGGTAAAAAGCGAAGCCGTAAAACCGTCTTTGGCGCGGTCAGACTCGAAAAGCGGTAAAGTCAGATTGGCGCGTTCCATTTCTTCGCGGATTCTCCGAATGCCTGTGCCTTTTGTTTCGGCAAGATTAAGATCGTGCAAAACATCGGCAATGCGCGGATTTCTTGCTTGTGTGGCGTGCGGTTCGCCGAGTTTTTCTTCGGCAATCAGCGAATAACCGGGATTGTGAATTTCAAGGCGATTGCTGTAACGAATAATCATCACGGTTTTGTCGGTGCGATAATTACGGTGCATCAAGGCATTGACAACCGCTTCACGAATAACGCGCAAAGGAATCAGCGGCACATCTTGGCGTATCGGACTGTTTTCGTGGAAAAATACGCCTTTCGGAATGTCATCCAAAATTTGGCTGATAAGGCGCGGAATCATCAACAAAAGGGCTTCGCGCATTTCGAGATCATAACGCTCATCGGCGTTTGTCAACCATTCGCGTCCCGGAACACGAATGTAATCAACCCGAGTCATCGGAAAATGTTTTCGCAAAGCCATTTGAGTTCCGAAAAGCAAAAGTCCTGTTACCGTTGCACATCGTTCACCATTTTGAAAGTCGGTCGCGCCGATTGAATCTAGCAATTCTGCATCGGAAAAACTTAGTTCCGATGCATTGGGATTAACCTTTGCACGAATATTTCGATATTCTTTTATGGCTCGCGGCTCGAAATCCATAATCGAGGTTTGCGGCAGAATTGTCTTGTCGAAACTTTGATGTCCGCGATTCTGCACAAGAAAAGCAATGTCTTCATCGGTGCAACGCTGGTCGGTTGAGCCAATGCGTCGAAACGCGCCGTGCATAATGCCTCGACTTTTGATAAAAACCGGCTTTTCGTGCGGTTGAGCTTCGGCAATGTAGGCAATAACAACGGTTTTTCCATCAATCGTTTCCGTCCAAATTGTCGGACGCAAAGGCGGCTGAACCGAGTCGCGGCAGACGGTTGCAAGAGTTGTTTGAACTTTATCTAAATCGCTGACACCGACAATTTGATAATCGGGAAAAAGTGCATTTTCTTTTTTAACTACGCCAAGCAAAAAATAACCGCCGCTGCTATCCGGTTCATTGGCGAAGGCGGAAATCGTTTCGAGAATGCTTTTGCCGACATCTTCACCGCGTTTGGCTTCAATTTCGGTGGATTCATCGCCCGTTATGAGTTTTTCCCAAAGTTCTTCAAAATTCAGCATTAGTCTTAAGATAGAATCAAGTCAGCAAAACTTCAAACTTTTTCGATTTTCGATAATTTTCGCACGTCAATCGAAATTTTTTCGCCGCTTTCTGTTTCGTTGTAAATGTTGGCGAATTTGTAGCCGCATTTTATTTCATCGGGCTTGTATGAAGTTCGCGTATGGACGATTTGCGCGTAGGTTTCGTCCATTGCCGACAGCAAAACGGCAAATTCGGCGTTCGATTTTTCAAAATCTTCTTTGGTCAAACCGAAAAGCGGCGAATTTTCGTCAATCGGATGGACGATTGTCCACGCCAGCGGAAAGAAAACGACCTTTTCGCGTTCGAGTTCGAGCATATCGAATCGCCGCACGATTTTTCCGTTTTCATTAACCAGACGCGAAAACATTATCCGCGCTTCGACTTCGATCATCTGATTATTTCGTGCGTTGACGAGCCGCATCATAAACGCTTGTTTGTCTTGATAAGGCGCGATAACTGCCGTTTTACTGAATAAAACTCGCGCTGTCGGACGCGCAAACCGCGCAAAAACGATGCCCGTAACGAGCGCGGTCATAATCATCGAATAATAAGATTCGACCGTTACGAGGAAATTCGCAACAAATCCGACCGGATGAATCGTGCCGTAACCAATCGTTGCAAAAGTCTGAACGCTGAAGAAAAATCCGCGCAAAAAGATATTCTCAATCGGCAAGGACGAAGTATCAACGAGCGCAGACGCACCGAGTATTGAATAAAAAAATCCGAAAACAATATTGCTCAAAAAGTAAACAAGAAGCGTCTGCGCGATGAACATTTTCCACGTCATCGTCAGCAAAAAATGATACGGATTGAGCAGCGACGAAAGTTTAAGTCCTGTGCGCTCAACATTAAAAGTGCCGTCACGGTTGAGCAGACGCTCGCGGCTTTCACGCGAAACCTTTTCGCCAAAGCCCAAATCACGGTCTTTTTCCGCCAAGGCTTGTGATGGTAATTTAAAGGTTTGCGGTTTAAATGTTGTTTCTTCTTGCGCCATTTTATTCTTCGGTTTCGGCAAGCAATTCGCGCAACGCTTCGAGTTCGGGCAACACAAGCAAATCTTTGGCTCGTCCGGCGGCGCGTTTGGCTTTTATCAAACCTTCCACGGTCAAGATGCTAACTTCGCAACCGTAAAGCGTATCAACTAACGATTCGTTTTTGACTGCTTCAAAATCACCGACTCCGGCAACTTCGCCAAGCAAATCAATATCGCCAATGCTCGTTATCAGCGTAAAATTTGTGCCGCCTTGCAAAGTTCTTTCATCCCAAACAAAAGGCAATTCTTCTGGAAAATGGCGAAAGCGAGGTGCAAACGGCGCGAGTGCCGCAACAATTCTCTTCAAATTTTCCCGCGTTCGCAAATAGCAAAAATCAAGGTCTTTGGTAATGTAGCCTGTCGAGTGAGCAGAAATAGCAAGTCCGCCGATGACGACAAAATCCACTTTTTCATCGGTTAATGCCTTTAATGCCGGTTCAAATTCTATCATTTTTTCGCTCTCTACTCTTTTTAACTTGTTGTTTGAAATCTTCCAAACTTCTCATTGCGCTCTGTTGATCTTCAACTCTTTCTTGCAGAGTTTTTTTCATTTGTCCAAAAGTTAAAGTCAAATCAATTCCAAACTCCGTTGCTGCTGCAACTTTACTTCCGGGACGCGGATTTAAAATCAACTGTTGAATTTTTCTCAATCTTTCTTTGCTCAATCTTTCAATCATATATTTATTTTATCTTTGAAAATCTTATCAAGCCACATATTCGACAATTTTTCTTGAATCGAATTCGCCCGCAATCTATCATTCAAATTCTTAAAATCAACAAAATCGAGATGCTGATCTTGATTGAAACACGAAAAAACAAAAAATTCTTCGCCCGTGTGCGGATTGACGTGGCGTTGCAAACATTGGGCGCAGACTTCCTTCATCATACATTGCATCGGCGAGTTGATTGAGCCGATTGCCGTGTGATTCGGTTTCAGATACGGCTGTAAAGTGTTGTGTCGAGCTTCTTTAACGCCGTTCATCATTCGATCCGAGCCGATAGCGATGATACGATCAACGTCTTTCAAATTAACGGTTTGATCGCCGAGATTTCCTTCGGCGTAGGCAATCATCGCTTGCACAATGTTGCCGCGAAAATGCGCGTCTTGCGGTCTTTGCGGAACGATTTCGTCGCCATAATCAGAAGCCCAGACGACTTTATCCGTCGCGTTTTCGATTTCTTCGCGTTTGAACAAATCCGCGCCGTTTTTGTATCCGGCAAAATAAATTACTTCGTTCTTATTTTCGCGCAAAGCCTTCGCAATCGAGAACAAAACCGCATTTCCCAAACCGCCGCCAGCGAGCAAAACTGTTTCGTTTTCGGGGATTTCCGTCGGCGTTCCGGTCGGTCCCATCACGAGAATTTCTTCGCCTTCTTTGAGCAAAGCACAAAGCCGCGACGACGTTCCCATTTCCAAAACAATCATCGAAAGCAAGCCTTTTTCTCTATCAACCCACGCGCCGGTTAATGCTAAACCTTCCATCATCAAACGCTTTCCGGCGACTGTCGGCGAGGTCGTTTCAAAGTTTTGCAGACGATAAAATTGTCCCGGTTCAAATTTTCTGGCTTGCAACGGTGCTTTGACAATAACATCAATAATCGTCGGCGTTAAGCGGTCAATTTTGACGACGTAAGCGCGAAGTTCTTCATCCAATTTTGCTTCCAAATTATCAAAAATTAAATCTTTTTCGGCTTGTGGCAATTCGCCGCGTGTCGTTAATTCATCATCAAAAAGTTCGACAACTTTTGAATATCCGTGTTTCGCGGAAGCCATTGCTTTGACGACGTTTCCGGCATATTTCGGGTGATTGTCGCCGTAATAGCTGATGAATTTTTCGTCATTTTCGTAAGACGTGAAAAAGCCCGCCTTTGATTGAACGACGTGAGATTTTCCGTCGCCGTTTTTGATAACTTCAAACGGCTCGAAAAATTGCCGCCATTCGTCGAGTTGGAATGTGCCGGGTTTTTCTTTTTCGTAAATCACATTCGGCGAAGTTCCCGCCGCAACGCAAACCGTCCGCGCCGGAAATGTTTCAAATTCCTTCGCGGCAGAAAATTTTCCGGTTTCTGCGTCATAATTTTGCTTTTCAAAAACCAGAGCTTTTATCGCGCCGTATTCGTCCGGCACGGCTTCGGTCGGCGACATCAATTCGACAAAATTTATGCCTTCTTCGAGAGCTTTTTGAACTTCTTCGTGATTCAGACGATATGCGGGCGAATCTTGCATACGTTTTCGATAAACCAGCGAAACGCCGCCCCAAGATTGAATCAGCGGCACAAAATTCGGCTCTTCACCTACTTCTTCGGCGCGAATTCTTTCTTCACGAATTGCTTTTCCGTGAACTAAAAACTCCGCAAAAACTTTCTTTTCTTCTTCATCAAACGCCGCCCACGCCGATTCTTCGCCGCGATCTTCGCAAACCGCTTCAAAATTTTCGAGCATTTTTTCGACTTGCACCGGATAATACGCGAAAGTCTCGGTCGCCGTATCAACGCCTGTCAAACCGCCGCCGATAACAATTGCGGGCAGACGAACTTGCAAATTTGAAAGCGTATCTTTTTTGAATGCGCCGGTTAATTGCAAAGACATCAGAAAATCGGACGCTTGACGAATGCCGCGAATCAGATTATTTTTCATCGGCACAATCGTTGGACGACCTGCGCCGGTGGCAATCGCAATATGATCGAAACCGAAATCCCAAGCGTCTTCAATCGTCAAAGTCCCGCCGAAACGAACGCCGCCGTAAGCGCGGAAACGCTTGCGCCGGAATAACATAAGTTGCATCATCGTCAAGAAATTTTTATCCCAACGAACCGTAATTCCATATTCGGAAACGCCGCCGAAGCCCGACAAAACTCTTTCATCTAAATCGTCCGTGATTTCCGATAAATCTTTAATCGGTTTCGGCGAGTGTTTGCCGAGATTTCCCGTCCAATCTTCCGGCAAAGGCTCGATTTTCAAACCGTCAATGCCGATAACGCCGAAACCTTCGTTCAAAAGATAATGCGCCAGCGTATAACCTGCGGGACCAAGCCCGACGACCAAAATATTTTTACCGTTGTAAGGCAGTTGATACGGACGTTTGGCGTTAATCGGATTCCAGCGCGTCAACAAATTATAAATCTCGAAACCGTAAGGCAAATTCAAAACATCGGTCAGCGTTGCAGTTTCGGCAAGTGGAATGTTGACCGGCTCTTGCTTTTGAAAAATACAGCCTTTCATACAATCGTTGCAGATGCGATGACCTGTTCCGGCACACATCGGATTGTCAATAATAACCAGCGCGAGCGATGCAATCGAATCGCCTTGTTTTTTCAACAAGTGCATTTCCGAAATTTTTTCGTCGAGCGGACAGCCTTCGGTTTTAATGCCGAGCGGATTGCGTTTTGCCGCGCCGTCTTTTTCATGTAAACCTGTCGAACACGAGTCTTTTTCGCGTTCGTGGCAAATTAGGCAATAATCAATTTCCGCCAAAGCGTCGCGCTGAGTTCCGCGATCATCGGTTAATTTAAAACCATCGCGGCGGCGCATTTCTTCGGGTTTGCCGCGCATAATGTTGTGAAGTTTCGCGTTCGGGTGAATCAAATGCACGAGATTTTGATAATCGAGCGGATGCGGAACTTTGAACGAATGCCATTTTTTCTTGCGTCCGTGAAACTGAATCGCCGACCACGCTTCGAGCATTTGCAAAACGGCTTTGATTTGCAAAATTTCGCCCGTGCCTTCGAGTTCCATAATGTTTTGCTCAAAAACGCGCCCGAAAGTTTTGTCTTTTAATTTGTCGTAAGCCGACGAAATTTTATTGAGCGTTTCTTGTGTTTCCGCTGTGATTTCTTGGTTTTTCGTCAAGACTTCTTCGGCTTCGACGAGCTTACTGACGATGTAAGAAATCGTCAATTCTTCGTCATAAACCAAACTTTCATCAAACGCGGCAAATTTTAATTCGTTAATCGCTTCATTTAATTCCGTTTCGTTTAATTCGGCAATTTTCTCGGCTGAATATTTTTTAATGGCGCGGCGTTGGACGAAAAATTTATATTTCCAAATTGGATTTTGCGCCGTAATTTCGCGCTCGATTTGTTCGCGTTCGCGGTTGATGCCAAACATTTTGGCGATAAATTTCGATAAATACGGCGCACTGTCGGTCAAAATATTCGATTCGACGCGCTTTTCGTAATCTGCGCCGCGGGCTTTGATATATTTTGTCAAAGCATCGTGCAAAAGCGCGTTTTCTTCGCGTAATTCGTCATAAAATTTCTCCGCCAAATCGCGCAAACGCACGGCATCGAAAAGGTCGGAAAACTTGAATCCGACAACGCCTAGATCAAAATCGTGTGTATTAAATTCTCTTTCGGAAATTCCGGTCATATATATTTGTTAGTAGTTCGTTGGTAGTAGTTCGTTGCTAAGATTTTCTTTACAACTAACTATTAATCCAAAGCTACAAATATACCATTTGCATCGGTGCGGAAACAAAAGGCGCGAAAAAATCACGAAAAATTTTGCTAATTTTTTGAAAAAGAGGTATATTTTCAAATTATTCTAATAAATTCCCAAAATTAAACTGCGCTGTGTTTCTTGCGCGGGAATTTTTTTGAGAATTTCAGCGCAAATTCGCGCAAAGTATGATATAAGCTAGTTTGCCACGCGCAAATAATTGAGAGGGTTTACAGAAGTTTTACAGAAGTATGGACAAAGATGAGCGGTTGCTTCCTTTACCGAAAACACAAGATTTACAAGTTTCAAATCAAGACGTTCCGAGCAGTTATTCGCCGTTTTACGACGAAGAAAGTTTTGATGAACGGCGCAGTTTGCGCGAATATTTTAACGTCGTCTATAAACGTCTGCCGCTGATTTTGGCGTTGACGATTTTAGTTACGACTGTTGCCGCATTTTATATGTATCGTCAGCCTTCGCAATATAGCGCAATGACGACGATGATTATCGAACCGCGCAAAGCGAAAGTGCAAAACAAAGAAGCCATTAACATCAATTTCGGCGGCGATGTCAATTATTTGAACACGCAGCTTCAAATTCTGCAAAATCCCGATTTGATGCGCGAAGTCGTTACGCGATTGGAACTTTACAAAAATCCGAAATTGTTCGACAGCGAAGAAAAAGGAATCGGAATGTTCTTCCGTTCGATTTTTTCGAGCGATAAAAATGCGCCGAAAAAAGAATCCGCATTGCCCGTTTTATCGGAAACCGCAACAACCGAAATGCAGCCGATTGAGAGAGCCGCGCTGACACCCGAAGAAAAAGCTCTGGTTGATCGTTATGCGGGAACTTTGCTTAGTGGTCTCGGAGTAGCGCAACTTGAAAAAACGAATCTCGTAACTCTGAGCATTATCAGCACGAATGCCGAACTATCCGCGAAGGTTGCCGATATGACTGCCGAAGTTTTTATCGAGAAAGACGCAAAGAGTCAAACCGAAGGTCAGAAAAAAAATCTCGACAGTTTGACCAAATCCATCGAAGAATTGGAAAACACGATTGCTTCGCAAGAACAGGACTTTATCCGCTATGTGCAATCGAGCGGACTTGCTTTGCAGGATAAAGGCAACGAAGTTCGCGCCAGCAATCTGCAAACTTTGATGCAGCAATACAACACGGCAAAAGATGATCGTTTGAAAGTCGAAGCCCGTTACAACACGGCAGTTTCGGCAAACAGTCGCGGCGAAGGAATGAGCATTCCCGATTTAGCCGAAAGCAAACTTGTTCAAGATCAATTTCGTCTGAATAACGAACGCCGGGCAAAATTGCAGGACGACATTCGCAAGATCGAGGAAAAAGTTCAAATCGCCGAAGTCAAACTCGACCAATTAAGAGCGCGTTATAATGATGAATGGCGTGAAAATCAAGCGGTTATTGCCGAGATTGCCAAACTCAAAGAACAAAAAATTAAAACCGAAAAAGAGGTTACGCTAATCATTGACCGCGACCAGAAAAAACTTGAAAAAGAATCTGTCAACGGCGCGTTAGTCGGGTTGAAATCACAACTCGATTCGGCGCGGATTCGGGAGCAGAAACTTTTTGAATCGGTTCAGCGCGAAACTTCGATTGCCAATGATCAGGGGCAAGCCGAATATCAGTTGACAACATTAAAAAATAACATCACGACTAACCGTGAACTGCTTAATACTTACAAGCAAAGCCAGAAACAACAGGAACTCGCGCTCGAAGGTGCGCGTCCCGACAATTTGAAAGTTTCGACCAAGGCGCAAACGCCGCTTTTCCCTTTCGGACCGAAACGCGAACGGAATATTTTGATTGCTTTTCTGATTTCGCTTGCCGCCGGCATCGGTTTCGCGTTTTTGCTCGATTATCTTGATGATTCGATTAAAACTTCCGACGACATCGGCAGACATCTCGGACTTCCGACGCTTGCTTTGATTCCGCATCAGGCTTCAAATGCGAAAGGTAATAAACTCAGTTTAGCCAAAGCCAATGGCAACGGCGTATTAAATTCGACTGCGCTGATTGCGCTCGAAGACACGCGCTCGCCAATGGCTGAGGCGTATCGGCATTTGCGGACTTCTTTGCTGTTTTCGTCCGCCGGAAAACCGCCGCAGACGATTCTCGTAACGAGTTCGCAACCGGCAGAAGGCAAAACGACAACCGCAATCAACACGGCAATTACGCTCGCTCAATCGGGCGCGGATGTTGTTATTATTGACTGCGATTTGCGCCGTCCGCGCCTTCACAGTCATTTCGGTTTTTCAAATACGCACGGTTTGACGAATTATCTTTCGGGAGAGAAAAATACCGATAATTTGCTGAAACCGTTTCCCGACTTGCCGAAATTGCAAGTGATTACGAGCGGACCGATTCCGCCGAATCCGGCTGAACTTTTGAGTTCAAATGAGATGAAAAATCTGCTGGCGTTTTTGAAAACCAATTACAAGCACGTCATTATTGACTCGCCGCCGGCGATTTCATTTACGGACGCGGCGATTCTTTCAACGCTCGTTGACGGCGTAGTTTTGGTAGCAATGGCGGGAAAAAGTTCGATTCATCTGATTCGCCGTTTCAAACAGCGTCTCGGAAACATCGGCGCAAGAATTTACGGCGTAGTTCTCAACGGCATCAAATCTTCGTCCGTCGAATACGGCTATTACGGCTACAGCTACAATTATTACGCGCCGAATGAAGACGACTCAACGCCTTTGATGGAGGATGTCGAAACGGCGACTTCGATTCACAAAACAAAAGGTTAGCGTTCTGAGTCCCGCCTTCAGGCGGCAAACCGCAAGCGAAGCGGAGCGGTTTTCACGTTTGGGTTAAATTTATTCTGCGCCAACGAAGGAACGCCTTGCTTCGCTCGCGTTCCGCCGCCTAAAGGCGGGACTCAGAACTTTTTCTCAAAAATTCTTCGAGTGCGGCTTCCCAATTTCGCAACGGTTCTAAGCCGAATTTTTCGCTGAATAAACACGCTAATTTTGAAGATTTCGGGCGCGGCGCGGCGCGTTTCAAATCATCTGCCGAAGCGCGTTGCAAAAGATTTAAATCAAAACCTTTTATATTGCACACTTTTTCGGCAAATCCGGCGTAAGATGTGCCTTCGCCGGAATTTGTAACGTGAAATGTGCAAGGCAAATCGAGTTCGGCGAGTTCGCGCAGACGTTTTGCCAAGTCATCGGCAAACGTCGGCGTGCCGAATGAATCGTAAATTGCTTTGATAGATTTTCCTTCTGCCAAAAGATTGTGCATTACGCTCAAAAAATTTGTGCCGCCGTGTCCGTAAATCCAACCGCTTCTGACAATTATCGAACGCGCATTGGCATTTCGGGCGCGAATTTCGCCGTCCAATTTGGCTTTACCGTAAATTCCGTTTGGATTCGGCGTGTCGCGCTGTGTGTAGAAACCCGAATTTGCGCCGTCGAAAACGTAATCGGTTGAAATTGTTACGAAAACGCAATCAATTTCCTTTGCAGCAAGCGCGAGATTTTCAACGCCGAGCGAGTTTCCCGCATAACATTTTTCGATATTTGTTTCGCTTGCGTCAACGTCCGTAAAAGCCGCGCAATTTATCACGCCTTCAAATTTTTCGCGCCCGAAAACATCAAAAACCGCGTCTTTATCGGAAATATCCAAATCCTGTCTGGTCAAAGCAAAAACTTCATCGCCGATTTCGCGGCAATGTTTCGCCGTTGCGCTTGCAACCATTCCGTTTGCGCCGGTAATTAGAATTTTCATAATAAATAGAGATTTTTAGCTGGGAAGCCTGCGCTCCCAGCCGAAAACGCTTTACTTTTTACTTTCCGACTTTTTTATCATTGTCAGACGATTGCCGCGTTCGTTGTAGGTAACTTCGTCCATAATATTGTGAATAAAAAGAACGCCGCGCCCTGATGTTTTGAAAAGATTTTCGGGATTTGTCGGGTCGGGAATTTGGCTGACATCAAAACCTTCGCCTTCGTCTTCGATGGTAAAACGCGCTTCTTTCGTGGAAACTTCCGCCGAAAGTCTGACGATTTTGTTGGCATCGAATTTGTTGCCGTGCTTGATGGCGTTGACAAAGGCTTCATCGAGCGCGATAAAAAGATTTGAACTTTCGGCATTTATGACACCGACTTTTTCGACTCGCTTCATTAAATAATCCAAAATCGAGTGCATCAAAGAAATCGCGCTCGGAAACACGAATTCGATTTTTTCGCGGATTTGCTGAACAATTTCTTGATTATCAACAAACTGCGCCTTATAATTCAAAACGGTTTCAAACAGATTTTTAAGTTCGTCTTCGTTAAAATCTTCGCGCCGGAAATTGTTGGCGCAAACCTTAAACGCTTTGACGTGGCTGCGGTCGAGTTCTTCGGAATCGGTTTCGGGCAGACACGAATCGTCCATTTTCGGAAAAACTTTATCGCCGTCCAAATCGCTGATAACTATGTCGTAATCGTGCGATTCATCGAGCCGCACAGCTTCATCGCGGCTTTCGGTGATTTTCACAAAATATCCCGTTTCGCTGAAAACCTCACTCAAGGCACTTGCCAAATCATCGTGGTCATCAACAATTAAAATTCGTCTTTGCATTTTTCCCGATTAAATTAACGAAAAAACAGATTGATTTGTTGCACTAAACAGCCATAATTGTAAAACAGTAATTCGTAAATTGGAAATTGCTTCGATTCGCTTTAGCTCAAGACATATCTATCAGTTATCATCTATCATCTATCAGTTATATAGAAGGTGAAAAATTAAATCTTCTAAATAGATGATGGATGATAGATGATAACTGATAGAGAAAACCTGAAAAATACGGAAATCTACAAGCCTGCGCCGCTTTCCGCATACACTCTGAAACAGCGAATCATTATTCGTCTGGCAGATTTTGCGTTTTATGTTTTGATAAGTTTAATCGGCAAAACTTTGAAATATGAAACTGTCGGATGGGAAAATTTTGAAGCCATCGAGCGAGCCGGAAAGATCCCGATTTATACATTCTGGCACAATCGAATTTTCGCCGGAACATATTTTTTCCGCAATCGCGGCATCGTCGTTATCACGTCGCAAAGTTTCGACGGCGAATATATCGCACGCTTTATCCAACGCTTCGGCTACGGCGCAATTCGCGGTTCTTCGACACGCGGCGGCGTTAAAGCCTTAGTCGAAATGATTCGTTTGATGCGCGAAGGTTTGCCGATGGGTTTTACGGTTGATGGTCCGAAAGGTCCGAAATATGTCGCCAAATCAGGCGCGTGTCTTTTGGCAAAAAAAACCGGAAATCCGCTGATGCCGTTTTCTGTTGAGTGTGATAAATTTTGGACGATAAACAGTTGGGATAAACTCCAAATTCCCAAGCCTTTTTCCCGCGCCCGCGTCATAATTTCCGCTCCCGTTTACGTTTCAAAAACCGCCGACGAAAAAGAAATTGAAAAAAAACGCGAAGAACTGCAATCTAAACTTGACGAAACGGTATCATTTGGTGAACAATTGCGTGAAATTGATTCATAATTTTCATCCCCGGAATTTTATTGATTATATTTTTACGCTTTTGATTAGACAGTTATTTTTGTGTTTTGAAATTGATTGTCTGAAAATCGTAAAAATCGCAGGAAATGAAATTTTGCAATTCCCCCAGCACCTTTTGATTTTTCGGAACAGAATTTTATGTTCACTAAATCAAGAGTGAAATTTAATATTTTTCCAAGTTTATTTAAGTTTTTTTAGATGTTTTACCACTTAGAATGTTAATTGCCGACATATTGCCGACAATTAACAAAGTTTTTTAATTCAAAAAGAAGATAGGAGATTTTTTAATGTTTGATTCAATTATTAATGAAGCAAAAGGAAAGTTCGGTTTAGGCGACAAAGCCGGCGGTTTGGTAGCGGCTCTTTTAGGATTAATCGCAAATCCGGCAACCGGCGGATTCGGCGGTTTTATTAGTCGTTTTAATGATGTCGGTTTGGGCGACACGGCGAAATCGTGGGTTGAAAGAGGCGACAATACACCGCTTTCAGACGCGCAAGTTTCATCGGCTTTCGGCGACGAAACTTTGGCTTCGGTTGCCGCACAAGCGGGAATCAGCACCGACAAAGCAACTTCGGCACTCGGTTATTTGACTCCGGCAGTTGTTGACGCGCTCACGCCCGACGGTGAAATGCCCGATGAAGCAAGTTTGCTTTCAAAGGTTAAAGGATATTTAGGCGATTTCGGCGGCGCAATCGGCGCGGTAGTTTTGGGCGGATTGGGCGCGGCAGGTGCATTTGCTTCGGGCGCGGCTGATATGGTCGGCGATGCCGCCGGCGCAACCGTTGACGCAGGCAAAGCCGTAGTCGGAAAAGGCGCGGATTTAGTCGGCGATGCCGCCGGCGCGACAGTTGACGCAGGCAAACGTGCCGCAGGCGCAGTCGGCGACGCGGCAGGCGCAGTCGGCAACAAAGTTTCAGGCGCAATGAACAGCGTCGGCGATGCCTTCGACGGCGACGGCGACAGCGGCGGAATTTTGAAATGGCTGATTCCGCTTTTGCTTTTAGGCTTGCTGATTGTTCTCGGTTATTGGTTCTGCGGAAAATCGCAAGCACCGACAACAACGACAAACGTGAACACGAATGTTAATGCCAACAAAGGCAATACGGCAATTAATTCAGCGGCAAAAGCGGTTGAATCGAGTTTTAATATCACTGCCAAAGACGGCAAATATACGGTTACAGGCGTTGTTCCCGATCAAAAAACTCTGGACGATATGAAAGCTAAACTCGATGCCCAATTCGGCGCGGGAAATGTTGATTACACAGGCTTGAAAGTTGATGCGAATGCAAAACCGTTTGCTGCCGGATGGTGGGATAATTTCCAAAAACTGCTTCCGAGCTTGAAAGATTGGAAAACAGGTTCGTTGGCATTTGCCGGAAGTGCGATCACGATGGCTTCGGGCTTGCCGCAAGCCGCAATGGATCAGCTCAAAACGCTCTTTAGCGGTTGGACAATGCCTTCCGCGAGCGGTGACAGCGCAACGACGGAAAATAAAACATTGACTGATGTAACGCTTCCCG
Organism: Acidobacteriota bacterium; assembly: GCA_031409875.1. Taxonomy (GTDB): domain Bacteria; phylum Acidobacteriota; class Blastocatellia; order Pyrinomonadales; family Pyrinomonadaceae; genus CALMEH01. The sequence continues at coordinate 23,970 of JANNYB010000006.1, forward strand.
ACGGCACGAAACTTCAGGCTTATCCGGGCGGAATCGAAGATCAGCTTGTTAAATTTATCCAATCCGACGAATACAAAAACGGAACTGCGGATACATTGAAGGCTAAATGGTTCAGCTTTGACGATTTGAATTTCAAATTCAACTCAACCGAGTTGGAGACTACATCAAAGCGTCAGTTGGATAACATCGTAAAGATTTTGAAGGCTTTTCCCGATGTAAAAATCAAAATCGGCGGATACACCGATAAGAAAGGCGATGATGCCACAAACTTGAAACTTTCCGATGGCAGGGCAAAAGCTGTTAAAGCCTTACTCGAAAAAGAGGGTGTCGGAGCGCAAGTTCCTGAAGCGGAAGGCTACGGTGAAAAAGAGGCTAAAGTTGCTGATACCGCAACCGACGCAGAACGCGCAGTTGATAGAAAAACTTCAGTTCGTCTGATTAAATAGTCAGTTGAAAACCTGAAAATCAAAAGGCGGTTCGTTTTACGAATCGCCTTTTTTAAATGAGAACAAGGAACGGTAGCGACTTGGTAACAATTTTGCAAAACGCCAATCCGCTAACGCTTGATGGTTCTGAAACCTTCAGCCAAAAAATTCGCCGTCAAAAGCACAAAGGAAATCCAAATTAAATCCGCCAACAACAGATGCCCTAACTGCATCACAATCGGCGCAAGCATCAAAAGCGTTGTCGCGCCAAAGACGATTTGAGCCAAAATCAAAATGCTCAAAATATTCGACCAACGCACGACAGCCGAATTATTTTCAGCTTTTTTCCGAATCCAGCCCGCGAGAAAAATCAAATAAACACTCGTCAAAATCGAAACAATCGGATGACTTATCCGCAAACGCAATAAATAATGCGAAGTATCTGAAAAATCTTTCGCAATTCCTTCCGTCAAACTTTGCGAAGGAAACAACATATTGCTCAAAGCCGCCAGCGAACCGCTCATTCCGACCAGCAAAATTCCGAAAACGCCGATTCCCAAAAGCAGAGGAACTTTTCCTGAATTTTTAAACGAAAAAGACTTTCCGCCGCTTGCGAACCAAGCCGTGAGTGTCATTGCCGTCAGCAAAATAAAAGTGCTGATAAGATGTCCCATCGCCCAAAATGGACGGCTTGCCGAATCAGAACCCGCAGTGTTTCCCGTCAAAACAAGCCCCGCGCCGATTAAACCTTCGACAATCACCAAAGCCAAACTCGCCAACGCCAATTTTCGTAAAATATGACCTTTCACAAATTTCCGAAAAGCCCAAATGACCAAAATTATCACGATAATTCCGTCTGACACGCTCATTATTCGGTGCGAAAATTCGATTATCGTTTTCAATTCCGGCGCGGACGGCACAACTTCGCCGCGGCACGTCAACCAATGTTGCCCGCAACCGTCGCCCGATTTCGAGGCACGCAAAAAAACGCCCCACAAAATCACCAAGACGTTATACGCCAGAACAAACCAAGCGTATTTTGCAAATCCCGAAAGTTTCATTTCTTCTTTCATTTTGTTAAATTCTATCATTAGAAACTTGAAACTTGGAAGATGTCGTAAGATTAGAAAAACTTAATGGAAACTGAACATTTTTTTACTTGCCCGTATTGTTGGCAGGAAATTTCGATGGTTTTGGATTTATCCGTCGAAGAACAAAACTACATCGAAGACTGTGAAGTCTGCTGTCGTCCGATTCAAATTTTCTACACGGCGGAAGATTTTGAATTAATGGATTTTCAAGCTGAAAGCATCGAACAATGAAAAAAGAACGCATTGACAAATTATTAGTCGAAGGCGGTTTTGCCGATTCGCGCACGAAGGCACAAGCACTCGTAATGTCAGGTGTTGTTTTGGTCAATGAAAAACGCATCGAAAAATCTTCGCAAGAGTTTTTGCCGACCGATGAAATTCGTATCAAAGGCAAATCGGACGAGATTAAATACGTCGGGCGCGGCGGTTTGAAATTGGAAAAGGCTTTGGAAATATTTCAAATATGCCCAAACGAATATGTTTGCCTCGATGTCGGCGCATCAACCGGCGGTTTTACCGATTGTTTGTTACAAAACGGCGCGAAAAAAGTATTTGCGGTTGATGTCGGCACAAATCAGATTGTTTGGAGCTTAAGAAATGATGCGCGTGTCGAAGTCCGCGAAAACGTCAATGCACGTTATCTGAAACCCGAAGATTTCAACGAAAAATTCGATTTAATCGTAATGGATGTTTCGTTTATTTCGGTTACGAAAATTCTTCCCGCGCTGAAAAATTTATTAAATGAAACAGGCAAAATTATTGTTTTAATAAAGCCGCAATTTGAAGTCGGCAAAGGCGAAGTCGGCAAAGGCGGAATCGTTAAAGACGAAAAGAAACACGCCGAAGTTATCGAAAAAATCAACAATTTCGCCGAAGAAATCGGCTTGATAAATAAAGGTTTAATTGATTCACCAATTCTCGGCGCAGACGGAAACAAAGAATTTCTCGCCCTTTACGTCAGAACAGCGAGCGGTAGCGACCTGCTAAATTCACGTTAAACCGACAACCCAAAATGATAGGATAAAAATTATTGCACGCGAAACACACGAAAATTAAAACCTTAATTTGATTTTTGGCAATTAATGAACAAAATCGGGGACGGATTTTTGCACGAATTGGAGTTTGATAACGCTGATTGCCAAAGTTTCTTTCTTGTTGCAGAATTATTTTGGATGTTAAAGTAATTCTATTTAGAGTTTTACCAAAAATTTACTTTATGAGCAAAAACCTTTTCGACAATAATTCAAATATTGAAAAAACTTCATCAAAAAAAAGTTTTACCGAAGGCATTGATTATTATTTTGAAAACGGATTGATGGTTTTAACCGCGCACTTTCTCTTAAATCGCGGTTATTGCTGCGGCAATGATTGCCGTCATTGTCCGTATTCGGCAGATGAAAAGTCAAATTATAACAAAAAAGTTTCCAATTCTTCCTTCGGCGCGTAAGTCATATTCGTTTTAGCAAATGTTTGCGGCACAGGCGCACGACTTATCGTTACGGGAACTTCGATTGAACAACAAACCGTTACCAATTTTGTATAATCTTCGCGCATATCGTCTTGCGCTTCGAGCCAGCAAAGCGTGTCATTTAAAATCTGCGCTGCAAATGGATTTTCGAGCAATTCGATTTTATAATTCATCCATTTTCCGTCGCGCCGAGCCGAAACAATTCCGGCATTTCGCAAATAAGCCAAATGACGCGATATTTTCGGCTGGCTTTCGCCCAAAACTTCAGTAAAAAAACAAACGCAAATCTCGTTTTCACGCATTAAATTCAAAAGCCGAAGTCGCGTTTTATCTGCCAACGCCAAAAACAAAGTTTCCATTTCTGCTAAGATATTTTTACTGCTCATATAAAAAAAATATCACATAATCGAAATTTTGTCTTGACAAGATAAATTTAAGAGAATATATTCGTCTTAACATATATGTTTTTGCATATATGTAATTTAAACTTCTGGAGTTATAATTTATGAAAACACATATTTCGCTAAATGTCAGCAACGTCGAAAACAGTATCGAATTTTACAAAAAAATGCTCGGTGTCGAACCGTTAAAGTTTAAAGCGGATTACGCTAAATTCGATGTGGCAAATCCGTCTTTGAATTTGACAATGAATCAAGTAAATTTCGAGCGCGGCGGTTCGCTTTCGCATCTCGGACTTCAGGTTGAAACGACCGAAGAAGTTTTAGAAATGGGCAAGCGTTGGCAGGAAACCGGTTTGATTACGTTGGACGAAATGAAAACCGATTGTTGTTACGCGCTTCAAGACAAGACTTGGGTGCAAGACCCGGACGGAAATCGTTGGGAAGTTTTTGTCGTTTTGGGCAATGCGGAAGATAAAACCATTGATGAATCCGCGTGTTGCGTTCCAACTCCCGTCGGAATCGGAAAAACGGCTAAATCTTGTTGCTAATTGTATTTACAATCTTTACAAATGGACTTTAATAAACCGATAAAACATTCGGCGGCTTGGATGGGAAATCAAATAAGCGATCAAACTTCGTGGATTTATCATCTGAGCCACGCCGAAATAAATGAACTTGTCGAAGCTGTAAAATTTCTCGTTTCGTTGGAAAAACCAATCGTTGGAATCAAGCGCGAAGATTTTCCTCTTAAAGTTTTAGCAGAAGGAATTTCAAAATGGTCAGAAGAATTAAATGACGGTTTAGGTTTTGTTTTAGTGCGCGGTTTTCCGACTGAAAAATATAATTTGACAGAAAATTCTCTGGCTTATTGGATTATCGGGCGACATTTGGGCGAACCGATTTCGCAAAATTCCGATGGTGAAATGTTGGTTTCAATCCGCGACCTTGGCGCAGACCCAAACGATGTAAACACAAGACTTTACAAAACTCGTGCGGAACAAGATTTTCACACGGACGCGGCAGATATTATCGGTTTGCAGTGTTTGCAAAAATCAAAATCCGGCGGCGCAAGTCGAATTGTCAGTTCGGTTTCGGTTTATAACGAAATTGTCCGCCAGCGTCCCGATTTAAGCCCTTTATTGTTTGAAGATTTTTATTGGCATCTGCACGGGCAAAACTTACCGAATCAGCCGCCGTATTTCAAATTGCCGGTTTGCGCCATAAAAAACGGGCATTTTCGGATGTTTTATCTCGGTTGGTATATTCGTAACGCGCAATTAATTGAAGGTGTGCCGAAATTATCAAACGAGCAAAATGAGGTCTTGGAACTTTTGGAATCAATTGCTAACAACCCGAATTTTTACCTCGATATGAATTTTGAAAAAGGCGATATGCAATTTTTGAAAAACTCGGTTATCTTACACAAACGCACGAGTTACGAAGATTTTACCGAGCCGGAAAAGAAACGTCATTTGCTTCGTTTGTGGCTGGTTGAGAGAAAATTTGCCGACGGCGACGAAGTTTTGCGCCAAGGAATTCAAAAAAAGGAAGATGCCGAATGAATTATCTAATGACGATAAGCTCAATCTTTTTAATCTTATTTTTGTTGGTTGCAACGATTGACGGACTTTACTTTCATCTCTGGAAATACAAACTTTTTGCCGAAACCGCGTCGCTTTACGAACATAAATTGCATACAATCCGCGCATTTTTGTTTATTCCGATTGTCTTTTTTTTATTCTACGCAGATTTCGGCGGATTGGCTTTGTGGGCAGGAATTTTCTTTATTTTGTTGGATTTAGCAATCGAAATGATTGACGTTTTCGCCGAAAATGACAGCCGCGCTTCGATGGGCGGATTGACAAGTTTGGAATATGCCGCGCACGTTGCCGCAACAACTTTCAGAATTGCCGCGATTTCATTTGCGTTGGCGGCAAAGCCCATTTCGGCTTGGGATTATTCATCGCCTTTGATTTTAGGGCAATTTAGTTCTTTAATATCAATGAACGCTGTAAATACGATGTTTGGAAATTTATTGGTCGGCATTTTGCATCTGCTTCTGATGAACAAAAATTTTCGTAAAATTCCGATTTTCAAATGTTGTCAAGCGTAATAAATCAAGAAAAAATATAAAAATGAGTGAAAAATCTTTTGAAACTTTAGCGGTTCACGCGGGCGAAAATCCGGCGGCGCATCACGGTTCAGTTTCCGTGCCGATTTATAATGCTTCGGTTTTTGCATTTTCGGATGCGGATGAGGCTGCGGCAATTCACAATTACGAAAAACCGGGCTGGTTTTACGGTCGGCTCGGAAATCCAACGCAAGACGCGCTCGAAAATGCAATGTGCGAACTCGAACGTGGCGAAAGTGCGCTCGCTTTTGCTTCGGGAATGGCGGCGGTTACGGCTTCGATTTTGACGATTGTAAAATCGGGCGATCACATTATTGCGCCGCAAGCACATTATTCGACGACTGGAAGTTTTCTCGAATATTTGAGCGAAAACTTCAACATTCAGACAACATTTATTGAACAGACGAATGCGGAAAATTATCGAAATGCGATTCGGGAAAACACGAAAATTTTTTATATTGAAACGCCTTCAAACCCGACTTTGAAAATCTCGGATTTAGCGGAAATCGCCAAAATCGCGCAAGAAAATTCCATCACGACAATTTGCGATAACACATTTGCCACGCCGTTTAATCAGCTTCCGCTAACTCTCGGCGTTGATGTCGTTCTCCACAGCGCGACAAAATATCTCGGCGGACACAGCGATTTGACGGCAGGTGTAATTGTTGGCAAAAAAGAATTTATCGAAAAAGCACGACTTAAAACAACTAAACTTTTCGGCGGAAACATTGCGCCGCAGACTGCTTGGCTCGTGCTTCGCGGCATAAAAACTTTGGCTTTGCGAATGGAACGCCACAACGAAAACGCAAACAAAATCGCCGCCTTTTTGTCGGAGCATCCGAAAGTTGTGCAGACAAATTATCCGGGCTTGATTTCGCATCCGAATCACGAAACGGCGAAAAAACAAATGCGCGGTTTCGGCGGAATGATTTCGTTTGATGTCGGTTCGGTCGAAAACGGAAAAACGCTTTTAAATAATGTTCGCCTTTGCACATTGGCAACTTCGCTCGGCGGTGTGGAAACGATTATTCAACATTCGGCTTCGATGACGCACGCCGGAATTTCGCGTGAAGAACGTCTGAAAGCCGGAATTACAGACGGTTTGATTCGCTTTTCCGTCGGCATCGAAAATGCCGATGATTTGATTGAAGATTTAGACCAAGCATTACAACATATTCGATAAAACAGATATGAAATTTTCTTTAGCTCGACGTGCTTTTGCCGAATTTCTCGGAACGGCTTTTTTGTTGGCGATTGTCGTCGGCTCAGGCATTATGGGCGAAAAACTTTCCGGCGGAAATGCGGCAGTTGCGCTGCTTGCAAATGCAATTGCAACTGGCGCGGGATTGTTTTTTTTGATAACGATTTTCGGTGGGATTTCGGGAGCGCATTTTAATACGGTTGTCAGTTTGGCGGAAAGTTGGCGCGGAAATTTAAGTTGGAAAGATGCGCCCGTTTATTTGATTTCACAGGTTTTTGGCGCAATCTGCGGAGTCGGTTTGGCAAATTATATGTTTGAACTTCCGTTGTTTTTCGCTTCGACAAAAGTGCGCGAAGGAAATGCCCAACTTGTCAGCGAATTTATTGCAACTTTCGGGCTTTTAGCGGTAATTCAAGCAGGCGTAAAGTTCAAGCCTAATTTAGTTGCCGCGTTGGTTGCTTGCTACATTACGGCGGCTTACTGGTTCACTTCTTCGACTTCTTTTGCAAATCCGGCGGTAACAATTGCCCGCGCTTTGACCGATACTTTTGCCGGAATCTCGCCGAAAGATGTTTTGCCGTTTATCATCGCGCAGTTTGCGGGCGCAACCGTTTCGGTTTTAGTTTTTCGTTGGTTATTAAAGGAAGAAAATAATGTCTGAAAAGAAAAAAGTGTTAATTTTATGCACCGGAAATTCGGCGCGTTCACAAATGGCGGAAGGTTTATTAAAACATATAACGTCAAACGAATATGAAATCAACAGTGCAGGAACAAAACCTTCAATCGTGCGCCCCGAAGCGATAAAAGCCTTGGCGGAAATCGGTATTGATATTTCAAAAAATCGCTCAAAATCGGTTGACGAATTTGCAGACGAAGAAATTGATTATGTTTTAACCGTTTGCGATAACGCACAGGAAAATTGTCCGTATTTTCCCGCAAAAACCAAACTTGTTCATCATTCATTTGCTGATCCGGCGGAGGTTGAAGGCGATGAAGAAACTCGTCTGAATGCTTTTCGCAAAATTCGTGATGAAATTAAAGAATATTTTGAATCTGATTTTGTCAAAATTATCGAAACTGAATAAAATTGCAAAATATGAAATATATTCTTGCGCTCGACCAAGGCACGACTTCGAGCCGTGCGATAATTTTTGATAAAGACAGCCGGATAATTTCCGTAGGACAGAAAGAATTTACGCAAATTTTTCCGAAAAGCGGTTGGGTTGAACATAATCCGCTTGAAATTTGGGCAACGCAAGTTTCAACTGCGATTGAAGCCTTGCAAAAAGCGAATTTAACTGCCGAAGATATTGCGGCAATCGGCATTACAAATCAGCGCGAAACAACTGTCGTTTGGAATCGAAAAACAGGCGAACCTGTTTATAATGCAATAGTTTGGCAAGACAGAAGAACTTCCGATTATTGCAATGAGATTCGCAAAAATCACGCAGAATCAATTCGTGAAAAAACAGGTTTGGAAGTTGATGCTTATTTCAGCGCAAGCAAGTTAAATTGGATTTTGGAGAATGTTCCAAACACGCGAAATCAAGCCGAAAATGGTGAATTATTGTTCGGAACGATTGACACTTGGTTGATTTGGAAATGCACATACGGCAAAGCACATATAACTGATGTTTCAAATGCTTCACGGACGATGCTTTTTAATATCAACTCATTAGATTGGGATGAAAACCTGCTCGAAATCTTCAAAATTCCGCGTCAAATGTTGCCGAAAATTGTTTCTTCATCAGAAATTTACGGCGAAGTTGAAACACCGAACGAATTAAAAGGAATCAAAATTGCTGGAAATGCCGGCGACCAGCAAGCCGCGCTTTTCGGGCAGACTTGTTTTGAGAAAGGTGCGTCGAAAAACACTTACGGAACAGGTTGTTTCTTACTTCAACATATCGGTGAATTGCCGATAAAATCTGAAAATAATTTATTGACAACGATTGCTTGGCAGATTGACGGGCAAACGGAATACGCGCTCGAAGGCAGTGTTTTTATCGGCGGCGCGGTTGTCCAATGGCTCAGAGATTCGCTCGAAATTATCGAAAATTCGAGCGATGTTGAAGCGTTGGCGAATTCGGTTGAAGATAATTGCGGAGTTTATTTCGTCCCGGCTTTTGCAGGTCTCGGTGCGCCGCATTGGAATCAAGATGCGCGTGGCTTAATCGTCGGTTTGACGCGCGGCACGGGCAAAGCACATATTGCGCGGGCGGCGGTTGAATCAATTGCGTATCAAACGGCAGATTTGCTTGAAGCGATGCAAGCTGATGCGAAGATTGAACTTAAAGAATTGAGAGTTGACGGCGGAGCGGCAAAAAATGATTCGCTTTTGCAGTTTCAAGCAGATATTTTGCAGATTCCGGTTGTTCGAGGGAAAATTACGGAAACGACTGCGCTCGGCGCGGCTTATTTGGCAGGTTTGGCGGTTGGTTTTTGGAAATCAAAAGAAGATTTGCGGCATCAATGGCAGGAAGATAAACGATTTGAGCCGAAAATGTCAGCCGAAAAAGCGGCGAAATTGCAGACAAAATGGAAAGAAGCAGTAAAACGTGCGATGAATTGGGAAAATGAGAACAAGGAGCAATAGCGACTTGGCAAGTGCTTAAATTAGCCAAATCGCTACCGCTCCTTGTTCTCATTTTTCTAATTTTCTTTCCAGCGATGTTTTCCAAACCGTTTCGAGTTCGCTGATTTGCGTTTCAATAACCGCCGAATCGTTAATGCTGATTCTAAAACTTTCTTTTGAAACTTTGCCGATGATTTCAAACGGCAAATCGCCGACGATTTCTTTTACTTTTTCCGTGTTTTCCGGCGTGAATGAAACGACAATGCGCGAAGGCGTTTCGCCGAAAAGCAAACTTTCGGAAGAAAGGTTTTCGGTGTTCGAAAGAAAGATTTCCGCGCCGTTTGCCGGATTGTTCAGCGAAGAAAAACAACTTTCGGCAATCGCCACGGCTAAACCGCCGTCCGCGCAATCGTGTGCGGATTTCAGAAGAAATTCGTCCGCCAATTTCAATAAAGTTTGCTGAATTTTTACTTCAAAATCCAAATCAATTTCGGGCAAAACACCATTTTCGATAAGTTCGTCGGTTGTCAGCCCAAGAATTGTTTGAGCATATTCGCTCGCCGCTAAATCGTCTTTTGTTTCGCCCAAAATTGCAATAATGTCGCCTTCGGATTTAAAACCTTGCGTAATTAATTTGCGAATGTCTTCGAGAATTCCGACCATTCCGATTGTCGGTGTAGGCAAAATTCCGCGCCCTTCGGTTTCGTTATAAAATGAAACATTTCCTGAAATTACGGGCGTTTCAAACGCTTTGCAGGCTTCTGAAATTCCGTCAATAACTTCCGAAAACGACCACATAACTTCAGGGCGTTCGGGCGAAGCGAAATTCAAACAATTCGTAACGGCAATTGGTTTTGCGCCGACGCAAACATTATTTCTCGCGCTTTCGGCAACAATTAATTTTGCGCCCATTTTTGGATTAATCGCCGCAAATTTACCGTTTCCGTCCAAACACATAGAGATTGCGCGGCGCGTTTCCTTCACGCGGACGACTGCCGCATCTGCGCCCGGCAAAATTGCCGTATTCGTGCGAACCATCGTGTCATATTGCTCATAAACCCAACGCTTTGAACAAATATTCGGCGAAGCCAGCAAACGCCGCAAAGCCTCTGTTTGATTTGCGATTTGCGATTTGCGATTTGCGATTTCTTTCTCGCTTTCTCGCTTTCTCGCTTTCTCGCTTTCTCGCGGATCAGACATCGGGCGATTGTAAAGCGGCGCGGCATCCGTAACCGTATCAACGGGAATTTCAGCTTCTAAAACTCCGTTATGAAAAACTTTTAAATGATGACCTTCAACGACTTTGCCGATGACAACCGCGTCTAAATCCCATTTGTTGAAAATATCTACAACCTCATTTTCGCGCCCGGATTTTGCGACAATGAGCATTCTTTCCTGTGATTCGGAAAGCATCATTTCATACGCCGTCATTTCGGTTTCGCGCTGCGGAACAAGCGTTAAATCGAGTTCCAAACCCGTTCCGGCGCGTGAAGCCATTTCGACTGATGAAGATGTCAAACCAGCCGCGCCCATATCTTGAATGCCGGCAATCGCGCCGCTTCGCATCGCTTCCAAACACGCTTCGAGAAGCAATTTTTCGAGAAACGGATCGCCGACTTGAACCGTCGGACGTTTTTCCAATGCTTCGTCATCAAATTCCGCGCTTGCCATCGTTGCGCCGTGAATTCCGTCGCGTCCGGTTTTTGCGCCGACATAAAGAACCGGATTTCCGATGCCTTCCGCTTTGCCGAAAAATATCTGATCTTTGCGGACAATTCCGAGCGCAAACGCATTAACCAAAGGATTCAAATTATACGCTTCATCAAAAACGACTTCGCCGCCGACTGTCGCCGTCCCGAAACAATTTCCGTAATGCGCGATGCCGTCAACACAACCTTTTAAAATTGATTTGTTGCGACGATAAATGTGCGTTTTGTCAGAACCGTCTGCGGTAGTGGGCGGTTTAACTTGAATATTTGCAACATTTGAAGTATCTGCGGAAGTTTTTTCGATTGATTTAGTTTCGAGATTTTTACTTAAACCATCCGCTACCGCAGATGGTTCTGACAGCGGACCAAACCGCAATGAATTCATCAACGCAATCGGACGTGCGCCCATCGTGAAAACGTCGCGCAAAATTCCGCCGACTCCGGTTGCCGCACCTTGAAACGGTTCGATAAACGACGGGTGATTGTGCGATTCGACTTTGAAAGCAACGCACCAATCGTCGCCGATGTCAACGACTCCGGCGTTTTCGCCCGGCGGCACGATGACGCGCTCGCCGGTTGTCGGCAAGCGTTTCAGATGCACGCGCGAAGATTTGTAACTGCAATGTTCCGACCACATTACGGAAAAAATTCCGAGTTCGGTCATCGAAGGCTCGCGCTCCATTATTTCCAGAACTTTGGCATATTCTTCGGGAGAAAATCCGTGTTGTTTGACAATTTCAGGGGTGATTTTCGTTTCGTTCATTGTGTCTGATTTCTGATGCTAAAACAAAACAGACATTTTATCTTTTTAGAGGGTTGATGTCGAATGCGTAACAAAAAAGAAAGTTGCAGGAAGTTGCAGGAAGTTGCAGAAAGTTGCGGAAAGTTTCAGGAAATAACTTTGGCTTATTAACTTCCGTTGTTTTCTAACTCTGTCAACTTTCCGCAACTTTCCGTAACTTTCTGCAAACTTTCTTACGCTAAAGCGGGAATTCCCATCGCTTCCCATTCTTCTTTCGCCGGACCGTAAACGCCGATGACCGGAACATTTGCTTGCCGCATCAAAACCGTAATTTGTCCGCGATGATGCGCTTGATGATTGATGAGCGAACTCAAAGTCGTGCCGCGAGTCCAAATCATTTCATACATTTCATCTTCGATTAAAAGCGTCTCGTCAGTCCAATTTTTTGCGACTTCCGCTGAAACGGATTTTGCCGCTTTTTCAAAAGTTTCGGTAATTTCTCTCGCGCTTGCCGGAACGCTTGCGTCTTCGGGTGGACAGTCAATCGTCAAACCGACTTTGCCGAGCATTTCGCCCAAAGTGATGACAACGTGCCAAGCCAAAAAGCCGAGCGTTCTGCCGTTTTCGGTAACTTTTTGATTTAAAGATTCATCGGTTAAATTGCTGAAAAGTTTGGTTGTTACTTCCGTTTCGTAAGCCCAATCGTTCACGAAATCTTCGATTTTTCGATACATAAATTTTTGCTCCTGTTAAAATTTGAAATGAAATTGTGTTGCAAGTATGAAACTAATACAAAACAATTATTTTTTCAAATTTGAAAATGTAAAATTAACGAAGTATTAATATTTAGATGTGAAAACAGGTTTGCCGACATTGAAAAATACATTTTGTCGAAATTCTTCGGGCTTCAAATCATTTTTCAATAATGCGCCGTTCGGACGAATTTCTTTCAAAATCGGCTCGAAATTTTTCTCGCTGTTTTTATATTGCTCCTCGTTTGCATAGCGCGTAATCAAAATCAAATCGAATTGATTATTATCAGAAGGCGCAATTTCGATGATTTCGTAAGATTGAATAAAACCTTTTTTCAGAGCGGTTTCGCGGTAGATTTTCCAATTATTTTCATAAAAATACAGTGCTTCGTCGCGTTTGCCGTTTTTGATTTTGACAAAATCCATCAGCACGACTGATTCGTCCGATTTTTTGACGCTGACCAATTTATCAATCGCGCCGCGCAGAACATCAGTCTTGAATTTGCCTTGTTTGAAATAGACGGTTTCGCCTTTTTCGTTGAACAAAATCGTGAACGGCAAACCGCCTTGCCATTCTTTTGAAACGGAGGCGATTGCCGCGTCTTCATTGGTCGTTTTCAGCAAATAAGAAGGCATTGTCGCGTTCATTTCGGTTAAAAATTTCGGCACATCGCGGTTGATTTCCGCCAAATCGTCGAGCGAAATTATCACGACATCGAGCTTGTCTTTGTAATCATTATGAATTTTTACGAGGTCGGGAAATTCTTCGCGGCACGGTTCGCACCACGTCGCCCAAAAATTTATGAGCAGCGGTTTGCCGTTCGGTTTGATGATGTTTTTGATAGCAACATCGTCAATCTGCGTCGTTTTTTGCGCGAAAATTTGATTTGAAAAGACGAGAACGAGAACGATAATAAAAACTATCGCTCCCGTTTTCAGATGATTGAAATTTTTCATTTTGTTTCGGTCTTTTTGCCGCGTTTAATCGAACAACCCGCCGCTTTGTAAGTCGTTTTTTCGACGGCTTTTCCGGCTAAAGTTAAATCGAAAGCGTCGCGCAAAAGATTCGTCGTAATGTTCGATCCCGATTTGTCGTTGTCAATCGCGCCGTGATATAAAAGCACGTTTTTCTCGTTAAAATAAAAGATTTCCGGTGTTACGTTTGCGCCGAAAAGGTCGGCTAAAACATTGTCCTTATCAATTAAAACAGGGAATTTATAGCCGATTTTCGTAGATTCGGTTTTAATATATTCGAGCGATTCGGTCGAATTGGAATTGATGCCGATAAAATTTATGCCTTTCGCTTTATAATCGTCAGCGATTTGATTGATGCGTTCGTTATACATTTTAACAACCGGACATTGTGCCGAAAGCCAAACAACAACCGTGCCTTTTTCGCCTTTCAAACCGTTCAAAGTTTGCGTTGCGCCGTTCAAATCAGGCAAAGAAAAATCCGCCGCCGTTGCGCCGATTGCCAAACCTTGCGCGTTTGCCTGAAAACTGAAAATTGACACGAAAGCGAACAAAATCGCCAATGTAAAAATGCTCTTTCGATTCATAAAAATTTACTCCTTCTGAAAATTATTGCCGACTAAAACAGTCTATCAAGCTAATGCTTTTAATGACAAATTTTATTCCGTTTTTACGCAGAATTTCGCAAAAAGTTTCGGAATAGCGCGGAATGTGAAGTCAGAAGATCGAGCGATAGCGACCTACATTGATTTTTTTTGATAAATCCTGATTTTCTCTTTACAAAAAACAAAATGTTCTTAATACTTGAACTAAAGTTATACCTTAAACAATTCGGCGCAAATTAAGATGTGTTTCAAAGAGCCTCGCGGATTTACCGGAACGGAAATTTTCATAAGTTTTCCGGTCGTTAAATTTTCTCTTTTTATACGCTTTTCGGATAAAAGTGTTTTTTACAGCATCGTCGAAAAGAAAAGGTCAAACTTTATTTTAATTACAGAACAGGAGATAGAAAAATTATGAAAATTCAAGCAAAGATAAAAAAAATATTTCTGATATTCGGAATAATCGCGGTTTTGGCGATGATCGCAACTGCCCAAAATCAAACGACCGCGACGACAAAAACCGATTACATTGAAGTTCTCGGAAAAGTTCTTTCGATTGATGTCGTCAAAGGCGATGTTTCCGTAAGGCTCGAATTTATTCCGCACGGCAAATTCTATAAGGAAGAAGACGGAACTTTGACGAAAAACTTGAAATTCGACATCAACAGTTCAAACGGCAAACAGGAAATCGCGTTTGAAAAAGGCAAACGGATGAATCCGACCGAAGCGATTTTGAATATGTATGACGGCGATATTTCCGATTATCCGTTTGACGCGCACAAAGCGGATTTGGTTTTTTACTTTACTGCAAAGCCCGATAAACCTGCCGATAAACCGAAAACGACTGAGGAAAAACCGAAAACGACCGAAGAAACTCCCGCGACGGAAACAAAAACCGAAAAGCCCGTAGAGGAAGAAGTTGACGAAGTAGAAATTCCGTTCACGCTCGATTTTACGCCCGCTTTAGCCGGATACACGATTACCTCCGCGAAAAGCAAAGACAGCGATGATACGTTTATGGATATGGAATTGACCATCACGCGCGGTTCGATGGCGAAATTCTTTTCAGTTTTCGTGATGATTTTGATGTGGGCGATTACGATTGTCGTGGCAAGTTTGGCGTTCAGCGTCGTTTTCCGCGACCGGAAGCCCGAAATTGCGATGTTTTCGTTTATTGCGACATTGCTTTTCGCTTTTGTAACGCTGAGAAACGGCTTGCCGTTTGCACCGCCGATTGGTATAAACTTCGATTATTTTTCGTTCTTTTTAGCGGAAATCGTTTTGGCAACTTGTCTGGTCAGCATTGTGGCAACCTGGGTTTTAAGACCGGCAAAATAAAAATGACCCGATTTTTTGAAAAAACTCGTTTAGATAATCAAACAGCAAAGTATTTAATTTTAAGGAGAATTTGAAGATGAAAAACACAAAGATTTTAACGATGGTTTTTGCCGTATTTTTCGGCTTGGTTTTGGCTTGCGGTGGCGGAACGCCTGCACCGCCGAAGTATCAGGGAAATTGGACAGGCTCGGACGGCTCGACCGTTTATATGACGGCGGACGGCAAAGCCGGTTTCAAAGTCGGCAATAAAACGGTTGACGGCGGTGGCGCGGAATTCACCGGCGACGGCAAATCTTTTACTATTTCGCTGTTCGGCATTAGCCACGAATTCAAAGTTGACCGCGAACCGGAAGGCAATGAAATGACTCTGAACGGCGTAGTTTATAAGAAATAAACTAATAAATGCTGAAATTGTTTAGCCGCGGATGAACGCGGATAACGCAGATTTTTATTCTGATTTAATCTGCGTTATCCGCGTTTATCCGCGGCTAAAACAATTTCTATCCGAAAAGACGCGGCAGACTTCGTTGCAAATTTTTCGGCAGAAGAATTTCCATTGCGTCGTCAACCGTAACGATTCCGGCAATGTCGCCCTCATCGTCAACGACGGGCAAAGCCAGAAGATTGTATTCGGCGATTTTTTGCGCGGTTTCTTTTGCGTCGTCGGATGGATGTGCAAACTGAAATTTCTCGCGCATAACTTCCGCCAAAGTCAAAGTCGGATCGGCTAAAATCAAACTCCTAAGCGTAATCAAACCTGCCAATTTCCACGAATTTTCTTCTTCAACGACGTAAAGATAATAAATCATCGCCGGCGTTTCAGCCATTTCTCTCAATCCGGCAATAGCTTGAGAAACCGTCAGATTTTTCGGGAAAACGACAAATTCCGTCGTCATCAAACCGCCCGCCGTGTCGTGTTCAAACGCGAGAAGTTCGGCAACATCCGCCTTTTCCTCGTCTTCCATCAAATCGAAAAGTTCCTGCGCTTTTTCGTCCGACATTTCACCGAGAACGTCAACTGCATCATCGGGCGACATTTCTTCCAAAAGGTCGGCGGCGCGTTGTTCGTCCATATCTTCGAGAATTCGCGCCTGATTTTCCGTGGACATTTCTTCGAGCGTGTCGGCGGCGATTTCGTCGTCTAAACTTTCAACGATTTCCGTTCTGTGAATCGGCGAAAGCGATTCGGCAAGTTGGGCGATTTCAACCGGATGAAGGCGCGATAATTTGTCTTTCGACGATTTTAATTTCACCGCCGCCGAAGCCGAATCCGTCGCCAAATATCCAACGTCCGCCCAATCAATAACTTCGACGATACGCGAGCTTCCGTAAAAACCTTTCGGCATCAAACGCCGCAAAAAACCTTGAAGTGAAACATCTGCGCCGGAAACGCGCCATTCGCCGCCAACTTCGATAATCTGCACATCGTTGACACGCACAACGCGCTTGCCGTCAACATCAATCAGTTGATTATCCAAAACATCTTTTGCCAGAAGAACTTCGTTCACGCGGCGCGTAAAAGGTTTGAGATTGATAATTTCCGAATTCATCTTTGCGCCAGATTCGTTTAAAGACGCAATCCGCAAACGCGACATAAAAAAATTTCGCCGCCGATAACGCGCCACGAGTCCGACCATCGGCGGATAATCAGCTTCGCCATAGCGCACAATCATATCCTTGATCACAGCAATGCGTTCGCCCTCGGCATCAAAAATCGGACGCCCAAGAATTTGCGATAAATAAAGCATCTTTTTTTTAGGCTAAAGAATTTCGCCGAAATGACGAAAATGAAAAATAGCAGAGATGTTTTGCGAAAAAAGCGGATTTATTTGAACAAAAACCCGCTCAACATAAAGAACGAAACCAGTAAAAAAATAATGCCGATAAGCAAGTAATCATTCTTTCCTTCAAGAGAAAACAAACCTGCGTCTTTGAGATACGGATGCTTTTTGGACTTTTTAATGCCCGGAAAATTTTCTCGCATAATTTTTTTTAATAAACGGATTAGATTGATTTGAAGATATAAAATTTTTTCCGTTTTGACAAGCGCAAACGACACTTTTTCAATAATTTAGGCAAATTATAAATCAGAACACGGAGCAGTAGCGACTTGGCAAGGTTTGCACGTTCTCTATCGCTCAACGGTTCTGATTGTAAAAATAAACTGTTAAAAAAGTTTAAATTTTTTTGGAATATGTTTGCTATTGTGATTTTCAAATAAATAGCGGCTCGAAAAATCGGGCTTAACGCAAGCAATAAAACACCTCCGATAAACACCAAACCGTTTCAGTCAGAATCGAAAAGTAAATTATGAAAAAACTTCTACCCGTCATCGTTTTTTTTGGAATTTTTCTCGTTTCCAATGTTTCCGCTCAAACCCGTTCGAGAGTCTTTGACAATTTCGATACGAAAAAAGGCGTGCAAGTCGTAACGCCGACAGTTGTCAAACCTACGGTTACAACGACCGTAACACGCAACAAACGTGGTGTAAAACAACAATCAACTACGCAAACGATGAGCGTGCAGGAAGGTTTGAGCCAGCAAAACAAAACGAAAAAAGTTACGACGCAAAACGTCTCTTACACAAAAACCACGATGGGAACGGCAACGGGTTTGGGTGGTTTTACGACGGGCGATTCGACAATTGACAATTATATCGTTACTTCAAGCCGACGCTACGACATTGATCCGCTTTTGATTTACGCGCAGATGCACCAAGAATCAGGCTTCAAATTAAAAGCTCGTTCATATAAAGGCGCAAGTGGTTTGATGCAACTGATGCCGGCAACCGCCATTCGGTTCGGCGTAACGGATATTTACAATCCGCAACAAAATATTGATGCGGGCGTAAAGTATATGCGCTGGCTGTTGAACAAATTCGGTGGTGATGTGAGATTGGCACTCGCAGGCTATAACGCGGGCGAAGGAGCGGTGATGAAATACGGCAATCAAATTCCGCCGTATAATGAGACACAAGAATATGTGCGGCGTATTACGGCACGTTACAGCCAGATTTCAAATCCGAATGTTGCCCAAAACGTCCGCACCGTAACCACGACACAAGCGACAAAATTGGTTGAAAAAGATGCTAAACCTTTAACGACTTACGAAACAAATTCGTTAGCAATCAAACTGCCCGACGGCAGAATGCGATTAGTCAATAAATAAATTTTCGAGGTTTCCTCATGGAGTTTCTCTTCTCCTCTTGGTCTGGAAGACTTGCGGCTGAAAGCAATTTCAGCCGCGTTTTTTTTTGATTAAAAAACTTTTCACCTCTGCCCGACTATCGGAAAAAATTTGCGAGTTTTCACCATCAAAAACAATCCGAAGACAATTCGGATAAAAATCTCACGCGGCTTTTTCGATGCTGTAACGCGCGATTTTCATATAAAGTCCGCGCCGCGTCAGACCGAGTTCGCGGGCAACTCTTGAAATATTCCAATTGTGGCGGCGCAGGCAATCTTTAATCATCTGCGTTTCGAGTTCCGACACGGCTTCGTCGAGCGTTCCGCCTTCTGCGCCGATATTGAAGCCGGACATAGACGAAATCGAGCGCACATTTCCACTTTCGGCGTAGGAAATAATCGGACTTGCCGAGCGTTTCAAATCGTTTGAAAGATGCGCGGGCGTAATTTTTTCGCCGTCTTCGGCGCGGGCAACGATACGCTGAATTTCGTTGCAAAGTTGGCGGACGTTGCCTTCCCATTCGCAAACCATCAGCAAATCAATAACTTGTGGCGAAATCGTGATGTCGCGTTTGTGGAAACGCGCCGAATATTGATTGATGTAATAGCTCACAATCGGCGGAATTTCCGAACGCCGTTCACGAAGCGGCGGAACGCGCAAACGAATAACATTCAGACGATAATACAAATCTTCGCGGAAACTTCCGTCGGCAACCTTTTCTTCGAGCGGCATATTCGTTGCCGCAATTATGCGAACATCAACCTGAATCGGGCGGCGTTCGCCAATCGGTTGAACTTCGCCTTCCTGCAAAAATCGAAGCAGTTTCGGCTGAACATCAATCGGCAAATCGCCGACTTCATCGAGAAATAAAGTTCCGCCGTCAGCCGCGCGAATCATTCCGGGCGAATCCGTAACCGCGCCTGTGAACGAGCCTTTGCGATAACCGAAAAGATGTCCTTCGGCTAATTCTTTCGGGACGGCGGTGCAGTTAAACGGCACGAAAACCTTGTCTTTGCGGGTTGAAATCGTGTGAATTGCGCGTGAAACGAGTTCTTTTCCCGTGCCTGATTCGCCCGTAACCAAAACGGTTACATCGGACGAACGAATTTTATAAACATCTTCGACCAGCGCAGTCATCGCGGGCGAAGAATGAATAAATCCGGGCATCAAACTCTGCGAAGTAAAAGGACTTTCGGCTTCATTTTCGTAATTCGATTTATCTTTTTCGCGCAGAGCGCAAACGTCCATTCCGAGTTCGACCACGCGCAAAAGCGGCAAAATCGAATTTTCATCATTCAAAATCGCACTTGTCTGCGGGCTGATAAACAAAACTGCCGGCGAAGCCGAAGGCGCACGAAGCGGAAAGATTTGTAGATTTTTGGTCTTGGCGAATTTTTCGGTTTCGTTCTTAAATTGCGCTTCTTGAAACTTCGTAACGAGTTCCATACTTTCATTCGGCGCGAAACCGTGCGTAATAAACGGATAAAAACGCTTCTGTTCGTTCATATCGGCGATGATAATTTTTTCCGCTTTGCTTTCTTGATTTAGAATCGCCACGAGTTCGCGGAAAAGCAGTTCGCGCGAAGCGACGGCTTCTGCCAGACGCAACATTAAAAGTTGTGAACCTGCGGAGTTTGTCGGTTTTTTTGAAGGTTCGACAACCTTTTCCGGCTTTCGCGGACTTTCGATTAGCGCAGTAATTTCTTCCGAAAGATGTTTTACGCCGAGTTTGCGAAAGATTTCGTTTGCGGCAAGCAGATTTTTTTCGGCGCGTGAAAATTGCGAAACATTTTTGCCGATTAAATAATGCGCCAACGCCGTGTGATAAAGGTCTTCCGCCGTTTCAAAAATCGTCAGCGCACGACTGAAATGATGAACGCCAAGTTCGACATCACCGGTTTTCAGCGCAAATATTCCGCGAACTCTTTGAATATTGCCAAGCACGAAAAAATCGGATGTCGGATTGGTTTCTTCAATCGTTTCGAGTTCGTGTTCGCACTTTGAAAATTCGCCTTTCTGCAAAAAAACTTCCGCCAACACGAGTCGCGCCATATTCAGCACTTCAAATTCGCTCATTTTTTCGCAAATCGCAATGGTTTCCTGCGCTTTTTCTTCCGCTCCGGCAAAATCTTCTTTGAGCAGAAGTGTGCGCGAAAGATTTCTGAGGGCTTGAATCTGATACCATTCCATTTTGCGTTCGACGGCAACTTTTACGCCTTCTTCGAGAAGTTCTTGCGCTTCATCGAGTTCGCCGCGAAGCAGTTTCAATTCGCCGATTGAATCTAAAATTCCGGCAACGTGCGCGTGTTTGGCTTCCATCGCAATTTCGAGCGCACGGCGCATCATCATTTCGGCGCGTGTCCAATCACCGAGCAGCATCAAATTCATTCCGAGATTATTATAGGCAATCACGGAATTTAATTTATGTTCGGTTTGATCGAAAAATTTGATAGATTTTTCAAGACAGGAAATGCCTTCTTGCGAACGCCGAAGCCGCCAATAAACGCCCGACATATCCGAATAAATTCTGCCAAGCAGAAACGGCGCACTGCGCGAACCGACGATTTTGATGCCTTGTTCGTAATTTTCCAGAGCTTTTTCGCTGCGTCCTTCCTGATAATGCGTCGCGGCAATAACTTGATAGCTTTCTGCCATTCCACGCCAATTTCCTTCTTCGCGGAAATAATTCAAGGCTTTTTCGGCAAAACCGCGAGCCATCGAAAATTCGTTCATCTTTCGATAAACCCGCGAAATACCGACGAAAATGCCGCCTAAAATAAAACTCAAATTATTTTCTTCGGCTTCTTTTCGCGCCTTTTCTAAAAGCGCAACGGCTTTCGGCATATCGGAAAGATTGTTGTGAGCAATTCCCAACTGCGTTAAAACTTGGGCGCGTGTTTCAACCGAAAGTTGGCTCAAAACTGTATCGTCATCGAAATATTCGAGCGATCCGAGCGATTCTTTATAAGTTCCTTTGGTTTCGAGCGTGTAGGACAAAAGCCTCTGAAGTTTTGCCTGTTGTTCGAGGTTAAGTAGATTGTTTTCAAGCGTTTGGACAAGCGATTTCTCAGCCTCGCCGGAAAATCCCTTGTCGAGACTTTGGCGCACTTTTTCGAGAAGTTCGTTAAATTTTTCGTCGGATATTATTCGCAATTTGGCTGAACGCATCTTCGCCCTGTTTCCAAACACGGGAACATTTTTCGAGATTTGATTCTCTCCGGTCGTAAGAAAATTCTTATTCATTGCAAGATAAAAAATTAAAACGACGAATGGAAGTTTTATTTCAGCAATAAAATCATAAAATTTTCAGGGGAATCTGCTCTTATGATAATCAATTTGAAATTTAACAGAAATTTTCGTCAGAGTCTATACAAAAATTTGTAGTTTCAGTCGAAAATATGCCAAACTTACAGAAAAAATTATGAACGAAACGGAAGCAAAACGGCTTGATGAAGCAAACAAACGCGAAAAAGATTGGAAACTTTGGGGCTGTTATGTAAGCGAACGTGCTTGGGGAACTGTCCGCGAAGATTACTCGAAAGACGGCGCGGCGTGGGATTATTTTCCTTTTGAACACGCTCTCTCACGCACATTTCGCTGGAACGAAGACGGCATTGCGGGAATTTGCGACCGACGGCAAAATCTGTGTTTCGCGCTTTCTTTGTGGAACGAAAAAGACGAAATTTTAAAGGAAAGATTTTTCGGGCTGGGCGGAAACGTCGGCAATCACGGCGAAGATGTCAAAGAATATTACTATTATCTCGACAACACGCCGACGCATTCTTATATGAAATTTCTCTACAAATATCCGCAGAGTAAATTTCCTTATCAACAAATCTACGAAGAAAATTCGCACCGCGACAAAACTCAACCTGAATACGAATTGATTGACACCGGAATTTTCAACGAAGATAAATATTTCGATGTTTTTATCGAATATGCTAAAACGGAATTTGACGATATTTACATAAAAATTACCACAATAAATCGCGCAAACGAAACTGCAAAAATTCATCTTTTGCCGACAATCTGGGCGCGAAATGTCTGGACGTGGAACGATTCGATTGCGGATTGCGGATTGCGGATTGCGGATTTGAATACGGTTGAAATAACAAACAAAGAACTCGGCAATTATAATTTGATTTGTGAAGGTGCGGACGAAATTCTCTTTTGCGAAAACGAAACGAACTACCAAAAACTTTATGGCGGCGAAAATAAAAATTTATACGCCAAAGACGGCATCAACGATTATGTCGTGAACGGCAATAAATCAGCCGTAAATCCCGAACAAAGAGGCACAAAAGCCGCCGCGCATTATGTTTTGGAATTACAACCGAATGAAAGCAAATCAATTTATTTGCGACTCAAGTCAGAACCGCCTGCGGTAGCGGGCGGGCAAATAAGGGATGAGGGCAGAGGGATGAGGGATGAATCGGAGCAAATCTTTCAATCTCGAATCAATGAAGCCGATGAATTTTACGCTTCAATCACGCCCGAAAATTTATCTACCGACGAAAAACTCGTGATGCGTCAATCGCTTGCGGGAATGCTTTGGGGAAAACAGTTTTATCATTATGTCGTCAAAGATTGGCTCGAAGGCGACGCGGCATTTTCAAAACCGCCAAGTGAAAGAAACTCAGGTAGAAACGCCGAATGGACGCATCTTTATAACGACGATGTGATTTCGATGCCCGACAAATGGGAATATCCGTGGTATGCGGCGTGGGATTTGGCGTTTCATTGCATTCCGCTGGCGTTGGTTGATTCGGAGTTTGCGAAACGCCAACTGATTCTTCTCTTGCGCGAATGGTATATGCACCCGAACGGGCAAATTCCAGCTTACGAATGGAAATTTTCCGACGTAAATCCGCCGGTTCACGCTTGGGCGGCGATGCGCGTCTATAAAATCGAAGGCAAACGCACCGGAAATTTTGACCGCGCATTTTTGGAGAAGGTTTTTCATAAATTATTGCTCAATTTTACTTGGTGGGTGAACCGCAAAGACTTTGAAGGCAACAATGTTTTTGAAGGCGGATTTTTGGGTTTGGACAACATCGGCGTTTTTGATAGAAGCGCAAATCTGCCGTCGGGCGGAAAACTCGAACAATCGGACGGAACTTCGTGGATGGCGATGTTTTGTTTAAATATGCTGGCGATTGCTTTGGAATTGGCGCGTGAAGACAAGGTTTATGAAGACGTTGCAAGCAAATTTTTCGAGCATTTTGTCTATATTTCCGACGCAATGAACAATCTCGGCAACGAAAATACCGAACTTTGGAACGAGCGCGACGGATTTTATTACGATGTTTTGCATCTGCCGAACGAGCGAAATATTCCTTTGAAAATTCGTTCGATGGTCGGGCTGATTCCGCTTTTTGCAGTCGAAACTCTGGAAGAAGATTGGCTCAAAGAATTACCCGATTTCAAACGCCGCACCGAATGGTTTTTGCAAAATCGTCCCGATTTAACCGACGAAATCGCTTGTATGCAAGAACGCGGCACGCAAAATCGGCATCTTCTCGCGCTCGTCAACAAAAATCGTCTGGAGCGAATTTTGCGCTATCTGCTTTCGGAAGCAGAGTTTTTGTCGGATTACGGAATCCGCGCACTTTCGCGTTTTCACAAAGCAAATCCTTACGTTTTTGAAATGAACGGCGAAAAATTTTCGGTCGGTTATGAGCCTTCCGAATCTTTGAGCGGAATGTTTGGCGGAAACTCGAATTGGCGCGGTCCGATTTGGTTTCCGATGAATTATTTGATCATCGAATCTCTGCAAAAATTCGATTTTTATTACGGCGAAGATTTCAAAGTCGAATTTCCAACAGGTTCGGGCGTTTTTCTGACGCTCTGGCAAGTTTCGCAGGAATTGGAAAAACGTCTGTGCAATATTTTTCTCAAAGACACAGAAGGTATTCGTCCGGTGTTCGGCGCAAACGAAAAGTTTCAAACCGACGAAAATTTCTGCGACCACGTTCTTTTTTACGAATATTTTCACGGCGACAACGGGCGCGGCATCGGCGCAAGTCATCAAACCGGCTGGACAGGTTTAATCGGGAAAATCCTGCAACAATTAGGAGAATATTCCGAAGTTGAAAATACGGAAACAACGATTCGATTTCGTTTCGACCAACGAGAAAATTAAACGCAGAGAGCGCAGATAACGCAGAGATTTTTTATAATTTTCTCTGCGTTCTCCGCGCTCTCTGCGTTGAAAAAATCTTATATTAAATCCGCGAAATCGTCTTCCATTCGCTTGAAAACAAAGAGCGAAAACAATATCAGCACCAAAATCGAAATTGACGAAATGCCGATAACTTGCCAATCAAACGGCGTTCCGAAAAGCGATGCGCGGAAACCTTCCAAAATTCCGACAAGCGGATTTATCGCATAAATTAAACGCCGATTTTCCGATAAAATCGCCGCCGGATAAAACACCGGCGAAACAATCATCCAAACCTGCAACGCAAACGGCAGAGCAAATTTTACATCACGAAAACGCACATTTAACGCAGAAAAAAGCGTCCCGAAAGCGACGGTTTGCAAAATCGCCAAAATCAAAAATACGGGCGCGAAAACGATTTGCCACGTCAGCGAAATGCCATACCAAACCATCAAAATCATCAAAAGAAAAAAGCTGAAAATCACGTCCGACAAGCTCGCCAAAACCGCCGCAAACGGCACGATCAGACGCGGAAAATAAACCTTCGTTACAAGATTCGTGTTGCCGACAAAGCTGTTTGCCGCAAGCGTTATCGAAGTGTGAACGTAAAGCCAAATCATCAAACCGCTCAAAGCAAAAAGCGGATAAGGAATATTTTCGGTTTGAAAACGCGCGAAATTGCTAAACAAAATCGTAAAAATAACGGTCGTCAAAACAGGTTGCAAAACTGCCCAAAGCACTCCGATTGCCGTTTGTTTATAACGAATCTTAACATCGCGCCACGTCAAAAAATACAGCAATTCCCGATAAACCCAAAGGTCTTTCAGGTCAAGACTCACCCAAGAACGGCTTGGTTCGATTTTTGTAATTTGCGTTTCTTGCATTCAGATTCAAGATTCCAGATTCCAGATTCCAAATTCCAGATTATGCAAAATTTGAAATTTGGAATCTGGAATCTGGAATTATATTTAATCGCTTCGGCTTTCGTCCAAAACTACTTCGGGAAATTGCGCCGTAAATTCCTCACGCGGTTTCTCGTCAATCGCGCCGCGCAGAGGTTTTGAGCCGACATTTGATTTGAAATTTCCGCTGTCTTCATACAAACGGCGATATTGCGCGGTGTTGCGGATGATGCCTTGAACGTAGGCTTTGGTTTCCTTAAACGGAATGTTTTCAACAAAATCGTCCATTTCCGCCGGAAGCGTCGCACGCCATTGCGGAACTCTGCCCGGTCCGGCGTTGTAGGCAATCGCCACGAATTCGACACGCCCGAATTTGTCATATTGATCGCGGATATAAGCCGTGCCGAGTTCGATGTTAAGTTGCGGATTATAAAGCGTTTCGGCGAAAATGTCAGTTGTCGAAGCGTTGTATTTTTTTGCCATCGAACGCGCCGTCGGAACGAGAAGTTGCATCATTCCGTAAGCGTTTGCGGCGGATTTCGCCTTCGGGTCGAAAATCGTTTCCTGACGAATAAATCCGGCGATTTCGTATTTGTCCAAACGCCGTTGAGTTGCCCAATATTTGATGTCGTTCCAATGCGTCAAAGGATAAAAAATGTCCCATTCGGCTTGCCCCAATTCTTCGGGAAACATCTGCGCGTAATCTGGATAGCTCGGTTTCAGCGCATTAAAAGCATTGACTTGCGAACCTTTCAGACGATAATGTTTTGCCAGCGCGAGATTGATTTTCGGGCTGTTGTTCACCGACTTTTTCGCTTCTTCGAGTTCGGTAATCGCCCAATCGAACAAGCCGACAATCGTTAATTCATCGCCTTTTTCAATTCGTTCAAGCTCTTTCGCGCCCGAAGTTTCCGCCGCAACCGTTACCATTTTCAGATTTTGCGCCGCTTTCGGCACGAGCGAATTTGACGGAAATGTCGGCGTTGATTGACATTTGCTCTGACTTCGCAAAGCCGACAATCTTTGCAAACCCAAATAACCATACCAATTAGAGGAATAGCGATAAGTTACTGCATCGTAAATCGCACAGGCTTCGTTAATCTTCCCTGCACGTTCTGCATCTCGCGCCGCCCAATATCCGGCTTTGCCGCGATTGGTCGAATCTTTGTCCGTGTAACGCGCCAGATGCTCGATAAACATCTGCGAAGATTGCGCGAAATTTTTGTTTTCGTGTTCCGCCCAAGCGAGTTCAAATTGCGCTCCGGCAACATTTACCGCGTTCGGATAGCTTAAAACTGCGGTTCGCAAAAAATAATTTTCGTCCGTTTTATTTTTCGCATCACGCGCCGCCATTCCGACATCAATCAACGCTTTCGGCGTGAAATTTCCGGTCGGAAATTTCTGCCGCATTTCTTCGACGGTCGTTCGCGCTTGCACCCAAAGACGATTTTTCGCGTAACCCATTGCGAGTTGATAATATGCTTCCTCTTTTTCCTTGGCATTCGGCTGGATTAAATTAAATGCATTTTGCGCGTCAGACATTTTTTTGACGTTGGCAAAAGT
Source organism: Acidobacteriota bacterium (assembly GCA_031409875.1). Classification (GTDB taxonomy): domain Bacteria; phylum Acidobacteriota; class Blastocatellia; order Pyrinomonadales; family Pyrinomonadaceae; genus CALMEH01. The sequence goes on from JANNYB010000006.1 coordinate 51,188, forward strand.
TATCAAACGCCGCAGATGCGTCTGCGATGTTGCCGAATTTGCGAAACTCATCATCAATTCGTTGTAAGATTTTTCGGCTTCGACGTAGTTTTTTTGATTATAAAATCTGTCCGCCCGCGCCACGATTTCTTCGGCTGTCTGCGGATTTAGAGGAATGTTAAAAGTCGCCAATTTTATTTCCGCTTCTTTGGCTTCGTTCGTTCCCGCGCCGTAAAAATAAGTTTTTCGGTAATATTTTATTGCTTCGAGTTGATTGTTTTGCGCGTCAAAAGATTTCGCTGTAACGAGCAGAGCATCGGCTTGATTTTTATTGTTCAAGTCGCTCAACAAATCGGGAATTTGCGCCGCTTGTCCGGTTTGCAAAGCCGAATTTGCCCAAAGAATTTTCGATTCACGCGCTTTCAACGAGTTCGGATGTTCGCGCAAAACCGCAGAAAAAACATTCATCGCTTCGGCGTGTTTTCCGGCAGATTGCAGAGATTTTCCGCGAAGCCACAGCGCGTAATCGGCGAGTTTGGTTTTTTGCTTGAACACATCGGTATTCAAAATGTTCGCCGCGCCTTCAAAATCGCCTGCGTCAAAACGGATTTTTGCCCGCATAAGTTTGGCGAGTGCGCCCGTTCTTTGTCCGGCAAATCTGTTTTCGATTTGTTGCACAACTTGTTCTGAAGGCATTTTGCCGTCTTTGGTCATCTCGCGCAAAGACTGCAAAGCCTGTGGTTCGTTCTGCGTTTGCCCCGCGCAACTCATCACGAAAAGTCCGAAAGCGAATACGAAAATTAAAGCGAAATTAAAGCGAAAATATTTGGTTTTTAACATTTTATACAAGCTCCGAAAGATTTGATGCGAAAAATCGGGAGTGTTTTGGCTGTGCCGAAGACGAAAAATTCTTTTCAAAGCAAGCCTTTCGGGTATATGATAACAAATAACTTGATTTTTTTGCGGAGAATTTTTATGAAAAAGTTTTTTATCGCTCTCGTTTTTATGCTTTTCTGTCCGGTTTTTCTTTTCGCGCAAACGCCTACGCCAACGCCGAACAACGATGATGTCGTAAAAATTTCGACAAATTTGATACAGATTGACGTAACCGTAACCGACAAAAAAGGCAACACCGTCAAAGATTTGAAACGCGAAGATTTCGAGATTTTCGAGAACGGCGAAAAACAGGACATCAGCAATTTTTCGTTTATTTCAAACCAACGCGCCCAAACTCAAAATCCGACCGAAAAAACGAACATCCCGAAACCCGTCGGCACACTTCGCGCCGAGCAAATCCGTCGCACGATTGCGCTCGTTGTTGACGATTTATCTTTGTCGTTTGAAAGCGCGTATCGCGTGCGCCGTGCCTTAAAAAAATTCGTTGACGAACAGATGCAGGAAGGCGACCTCGTGGCAATCGTCCGCACGGGCGCAGGTGTCGGCGCACTTCAGCAATTTACCGCCGACAAACGAATTCTCTACGCCGCCATCGAGCGCGTCAAATGGAATCCGCTCGGAAGAGGCGGCATCGGCGTTTTCGCGCCGGTCGGCGGAACTGTAACCTTAAACGAAGGCGACGAAGCGGACGCGGACGTAACGGAGTCGGAAAACTCGCCGAACAATGAAAACTTTCGCAACGAATCTTTTACAAATTCCACGCTCAACGCCTTGCAATACATCGCCGGCGGAATGAAAACTCTTCCGGGGCGCAAATCCGTGATACTTTTTTCAGACGGTTTTGAAATCTTCCTCCGCAACGAAAGCGGTTCGATTGAACCTTCGGCGGCGTTGGGTGCTTTTCGCAGTTTGATTGACACAGCAACCCGCGCTTCAGTTGTTTTTTATACGATTGACGCTCGCGGATTGGTTTCGACGGCTTTGACTGCCGCAGACGAAACGCCCGTATCATCAACCGGCAGAGGAGTTGAAAATATTATCACTGAGCGCAGCAATCTGCTTTTCAATACACAGGAAAGTTTATCTCTTTTGGCGCAGGAAACGGGCGGTTTTGCGGTTCTCAACAACAACGATTTGGACAAAGCCGTCGGCAAAGTTCTCGATGACCAAAGCTATTATCTTATCGGTTATCAGCCCGACACAGACACTTTCGATGCCGCGCAAAGACGTTTTAACAAACTCGAAATAAAGGTCAAACGCCCCGATTTAAAGGTTCGCTACCGCAGCGGATTTTTTAATTCATCGGAAGAAAAACTTATCGAACAAAACGTAGCGGGAAACAAAACTCCGGCACAACAAATTGTCGAAGCCTTGATTTCGCCTTTCGGCAGAAACGATATTTCCGTGCGGCTCAATGCGCTTTACGGCAACAACCAAGACGGTTCTTTTGCGCGGTTTCTGATTCACGTCAACGCGCAAGACATAAAATTTACCGACGAACCGAACGGCGACAAAAAAGCTGTTCTCGACCTTTTCAGCGCGAGTTTTAGCGACAACGGACAAATCGTTGACCAAATCGGCAAAACCCATTCTTTTACAATCAAAAAAGAAGATTTTCCCAACATTTTGCGCGACGGATTTGTTTATTTCCACACATTTCCGATGAAAAAATCGGGCGCATATCAGCTTCGCATCGCCATCCGCGACACAAACGGCGGAAAAATCGGCTCGGCAAATCAATTTATCGAAATTCCCGACATCAAAAAAGAAAGATTAAACCTTTCGGGCATCGTCCTCGAAAATCTCACGCGCCAACAATGGGAGGCGGCAAATAATTCTGCGGCGACGGTTAATTTAACGACCAATCCGATGAATGACACATCTTTGCGAAAATTCAAACGCGGCACGATTTTGCGTTACGCCTACGAAATTTACAACGCCAAATCCGACGCATCGAAAAAACCGAACGCCGTCGTCCAAATCCGCATTTTCCAAGACGGCAAACTCATTCTCGAAGGCAAAAAAACGCCCGTCGAACTCTACGGACAAACCGATCTGCAAAGAATCAAAGCTATCGGCGCAATCAGTTTAGGCAGCGAAATGCCCGTCGGCGATTACATTTTGCAAATCGTCATCACCGACAACCTCGCCAAACAAAAACACCAAACCGCCACGCAATTCGTGCAATTTGAATTAGTTGAATAAATTATGTAGATGTAAAAGTAGAAAAATCTCTGATTGACAAGGATGAAAGGTATGCAAGGGATAAAAATAGAAAAAAAATTATAAAAAAATCCCTTTCATTCCTTCAATCCTTGTTAATTTTTCGCATTATTTTACTTTGTAACGGTCAGCAGATTTTTAATCAACTCTTTGTAATCTTTGCCGAGTTCGGCGGAAAATTTGCCGATGGTTATTTTTACGTTTTGGGCATTGGAGATTTTTGTTAAATTTGCCGCGTTGACTTGGTAAAGCAAAAGTTCCTGCACGGAAAACGGCAACGGGCGATACAGGCGATAGGCTTTGCCGGATTGGATTTTTTCTCCGTCAGCGGTGATGACGAGCGAATTTGAATCGGTGAATGTATATTTTTCGGATTCGATGAGAAAGCCGATAGTGTAACCGCTTTCGCCGCGTTTTTGCTCCATCGGATAGACGAAAACCGAACGAGTTTCCGCTTTTCTTTTTTCGTTTCCGTTTTTTAATTCAAAGAAATTTCCCGAAGTCATCACATAACTTAACCCATATTCCGGCACGCTTCCCGTGAGCAAGCCGCCGTTGACGGTTGTTTTATTTGCAGATTCGGAATTGTTGACATTTGACCACATATCCAAGCCGAAGCCTGTCCCGGTTTGGCGTTGTTGAGTCGGTTTGCGGACGGTTTGCGCGGTTTCTGTCGGTTTGTTTTGCGCGGCTTGTTCTTCGAGTTTGGCACGTTCTTTCTGTTTGCGGATTTCTTCTTTTTCGGCGCGAAATTCCCACGCGGGTTTGAGAGTTTCGATACTCCAAACGCCGCGTTTTTCGAGTTTGGCTTGTCCTTCGTTGAGTTGGTAAAATTCTCTTTCGCCGGCTTCTTGGCTGTCTTTTTCGGGCAGAGAATACCACGCCGCACCGTCGCGCAAAAGTTGTTGGCTGAGGTCAACTTTGTTCAGATAAACTTGTCCGATGGCTTTTTTCTGCGTCAAACCGCGCGGCACATATTCTACGTTTTTATCCAAAACCATTGCTTGCAGATGCTCTTTGACGGTTTGATAAAGCGGCTGTTCGGCTTCCGGGATTTCGATAAACTGCAAAATAATCGTAACGCGATTGCGGGTCGGCGTTTCGATGACAATTGTTCTTCCGTCAATCACTTCAACGGCGCGTCCACCGTATTTTAATTGCGAAAAAACCGCTTGTGTTGAAGCTAAAACCAATAAAATCAAGAGCAATATTTTTAGGTTTTTCATAACAATATGTTTGTGGAATTTTGTTCTGAGTTTTGAGTTCCAACTTCAGTTGGCGGCAACTGCCGGCGAAGCGAAGCAGTTGCCTGACGCTGATTCGCTTGAATCTTAATCGAAGCAGAAACCGCAATCGCTTCGCTCGCGGTTTGCCAACTGAAGTTGGAACTCAAAACTATCGTGTTTCCAATTCGTATTCGCGCAGACGGCGATAAAGCGTCGAAGAAGAAATTCCGAGAAGTTCGGCGGTTCTGCCGCGATGCCAGCCGGTTTGTTCGAGCGCGTTTAAGATTTGTTGGCGTTCCATTTCCCGAAGTGCGGTCGGCGTTGAATTGTTGAACGAATTCGTGAAATTGTCCGAAGGAGCGTTGTAACTCACGGAAACCATCGGTTCGTTTGTTTTATAGACAACTTCGGGCGGTAATTCTTTGGTCGTAATTCTGCCGTTATCAGCCAATAAAATGGCGCGTTCCAGACAATTTCTGAGTTGGCGGACATTGCCCATCCAACTGTAAGAAACGAGTGCGTCAATGGCTTGCGGCGCGATTTCGGGCGCGTTTACTCCGCCGATTTTTTGCAAAATATAACGTGCCAGCGGCTCGATGTCTTCGCGGCGTTCGCGCAGAGGCGGCAGATGTATTTCAAAACTGTTGATGCGGTAAAGCAAATCGGCGCGGAAAATTCCGTCCGCCACGGCTTTTTTCGGACTGCGATTTGTTGCCGCCACCAGACGCACATCAACTTCGACTTTTTTCACGCCGCCGACGCGGAAAAAGGCGCGGGTTTCGAGTGCGCGTAAAAGTTTCGATTGAAGCTGGGCGGTCATTTCCATTACTTCATCGAGAAAAAGCGTGCCGCCGTCGGCAATCTCGAAAAGTCCGAGTTTGCGATTTCTCGCGCCCGAAAATGATCCGGCTTCGTGTCCGAAAAGTTCCGATTCGAGCAGATTATCCTGCAACGCGGCGCAGTTCAAATCAACAAATGTTTTGTCGGCGCGTTTGCTCAAACGATGTAAGGCTTGGGCAATTAATTCTTTACCTGTGCCGGATTCGCCGGTAATTAAAACCGATGTGTCGGACGCAGCGACTCTTTGAACAAGGCGCAAAACTTCCTTCATCTGCGGCGATTCGGCAACGATGTCGGGCATAGATTTATGCGTCCGCTCGATTTGTGCGCGAAGCCTCTGATTATCAATTTTTAAGCGTTGTTTTTCCGATGCCTGACTGACAAGCGCGGCGAGTTCGACGATGCGGTAAGGTTTCGTGAGGTAATCATACGCACCGAGTTTCATCGCTTCAATTGCCGATTCGACGGTTGCCTGTCCCGTCAACATTATGACTTCGGGCGGATTTTGCGATCTTTCGCGCAATCGCCGGAGAAGCCCGATGCCATCGAGACGCGGCATATTTATGTCGCATAAAAGCACGTCGAAATCGGTTTCTTCGAGCAAGCCCCAAGCCGTTTCGCCGTCCGAAGCCGTTTCAACTTCGTGTCCTTGTCTGTTTAATTCTTTTTGAACGACAAGCCGCAAATTGCTCTCGTCGTCAACTACTAGAAGTTTTGCCATAATTTTATTTAGTCTGAGAAGTCTAGGAAGTCTAGGAAGTCTAGGAAGTCTAGGAAGTCCTGAGAATTGAATAATTTCTGAGTTTTATATTTTCCTTAGATGATTGCATAAAGCCGAAGTCATTTTTCCGACCTCATCAAGGCTGTCATAAAGTTCCTTAAAGTCGTTTTGAGTTATGTAATTCAAATCCAATGCAATGTAAAGATGTGATTTTGTTTCGGCAGTAGAACCGATTGAGATGTTTAAAAAATTAGCGAACTCTTTGTCTGATCGTCTGCCTTGTCCTTCAGCAATATTTGCCATAATTGAAACACTTGAGCGTCTGATTTGACTTCTTAAATCGTAATCTTTTACAAAATCTCCTTTCCAAGTAATCTCATAAATCTTTTTAGTCAAAATTCTAGCTTTCTGCCAAGCCATAATATCTTCAAACCTCTTAAATGTTGCCATAATTTACTTTTATTTTTGTTTAATAACTGCGAAATTTAAGCCTTCCCAGACTTCCCAGACTTCCCAGACTTCCTAGACTTTATTAGGAAGATAAATTGTAAATGTGGTGCCAACTCCGACATTTGAGCGAACTGAAAGTCGTCCGCCGTTTTCCGTGATAATGCCGTAGCAAACGGCTAATCCGAGACCTGTTCCTTTGCCGACTTCTTTGGTCGTAAAGAATGGCTCGAAGATTTTTGACATATTTTCCGGCGCGATGCCGATGCCCGTGTCTTGGACTTCGATAACGACGCGGTTTGATTGTGTGAAGGCGCGAAATGTCAAAGTTCCGCCGTCGGACATTGCATCAATCGCGTTTGTTGCAAGCGCAATTACGGCTTGCTGAATTTGTCCGCCGTCCGCGAGCGGTTGAGGCAGATTTTCGTGAATGTCGAATTCGATGTTGATGTCGCTGCCGCGTTTTTGATGGACGATGAGCCGCGCCGAAGATTTGAGGATTTCGGCAATGTCGAGCGGAAAACGATTTCCCGTCCGCATTCGGCTGAAATCGAGCAAACCGTTGGTGATTGATTTACAGCGAAATGCTTCACTGCGGATCAGTCCGAGATATTCGCGCAAGTCTTCTGTTTCTTCGGATTCGCCGAAAATGCCTTCTTCGGCGCGTGATTCGAGTGATTCGGCGCAAGCGGAAATTGTGGCGAGCGGATTGTTTATTTCGTGAACTACGCCGGCGGCAAGTCGTCCGATTGCCGCGAGCTTTTCGGCGCGTCCGACGGCGTGAATCGCTTCGACGCGCATCGTAACATCTTCGCCGACCGTGATAACGTGCGTGATTTCGCCGGTTTCACTGCTTCGCATCGGAATTTTGCTGACTAACCAATGTTTTGTCGAACCGTCGTCGTCAATCGTGCTTTGTTCGATGCGTTCGATTTTTCCGGTTTGAAATGCGCGTTCAAATTCTTGTTTCAAACGACCTTGCGGATACTTTGAAAGGACTTGAAAAACATTGCGCCCGATTGCCGAATCGCGCGGAATTCCCTGCGCTCCGATTTCCCGATGCCGATTCCAAGTGACGATTCGATAATCGCGGTCAATAACATAAAGCGAAACCGGAAGTGCATCTAAAATCGCTTCGGTAAATTTGCGGTGTTCTTCTTTCGCTTCGGTTATCGAAATATGTATCGCGGCTTCGTAATGTGCCGAAAGATTGACGGACATTGCCGAAATCTGGGTTGCCGCGTCAATTACTCTCTGCGCCGAATCTGTGCAATCTTCCTTTTCGGCAAAACCGACAATCATTGCGCCTTTGACTTCGCCGTTGATGTGATGCGGTGCAATATATTCGAGTGAATGTGTTTTGCTTTTTATAAAAAAATCTTTTTGAGTTTCATTCAAAAAAGAAATTTGCGGCGGCATAAACTCGAGCCATTTCTTAAACTTTTCT
>JANNYB010000007.1:0-14980 GCA_031409875.1 Acidobacteriota bacterium
ATCGAGCGCGAAAAATAAAATCAGCAAGGTCAAAAAATATTTCATAGCAAAATAGTCGATCAAAATAAATTTAAAAAATTGGAGCGCGGGCATCTTGCTCGTCGCGCGTTCGAGGCTTTGCGAGAACAGGCGCGAAACGCCGCATTACAAATCAACTTTCGAGTAATCTGAGGTGTTCGCGCCTGTTCTCGCTTCGCTTGAACGCGCGGCGGGCAAGATGCCCGCGCTCCGACTAAAAAAATAATTTTGCTCATAAATTAGTTAAAATTGGCGGACACTTTTTTGATACCGCAAGTTTTCAAAAATTATGAATGTCCAAATTTTACAACAAATTCTGTTGAAAATGAAATATTTTTCGCCGCCGTTGCAACCAAATCTAAAACTCGCCGCATCTTTTAGGGAAAGTGCTTGCAAGTTTTCTTTCGTCGAAAGTTCTAAAAAAGAGAAGGAGTTTTCTAAAATTATGTCAAAAAAATCTTTGGTTGATTCGATAGAAATAAAATCGCCGTGTGCGGAAGATTGGGGCGCGATGTCGGGAAATGAAAAAGTGCGTTTTTGTTCGCATTGCAGTAAAAATGTTAATGATTTGTCGCAAATGACGCGCAAACGAGCGATGCGTCTGGTGCGCGATTCGGGCGGAAATCTTTGCGTTCGATATGTCAAAAATCCGGTTAGTAATCAGCCGGTTTTCGCCGAAAAACTTTATCAAATCACGCGCCGCGCCGGACTTGCGGCTGGCGTTTTGGGCGCATCTTTGGCATTTTCGACGCTCACATACGCGCAAGGTTCGCCGCATTTGAAAGCCGAAAACGACAACACGACACAAACGCTGAATAAAAACGAAAATATAAAAACCGAAAGCCCGACCGCAAGTGTTTCCGGCACAATTACCGATTCAAACGGCGCAATTATTCCGAACGCAATCGTAACGCTGACCAATGATTCGACAAAAAGTGTCTTAACCGTTTCCGCCAATGACGAAGGTTTTTATGAATTCAAAGAAGTTTTTGCGGGAACTTATACTTTGAAAATTACAGCGATGGGTTTTCGTGAAAAATATTTACCCCGAATTACCGTTGGCGAATCGCAAATTTTGACGAAAGATGTTTCGCTCGATGTCGGTCAAGTTTTGATGGGTTTTATTGCCTTTTCGACTGATAAAATCTATCCGCTCGAATCGGAATATCCGCTTCATCAAGCAATTGACAACGAAGATTTTGAAGAAGCGGAAAGCCTTATTCTCAAAGGCGCAAACGTCAATCAAAAAGATAAATCATTCGATAATATAACGCCGCTTTTTATTGCTGTGGCAAACGGAGATGTGAAATTAGCAGAAATTTTACTGCGTTTCGGCGCAAAAGTTAATGCCCGCGACGACAACAAAAGAACGCCGATGATGCGGCTCGATTCGGATGCAAACATCGAACTCGTGCGGCTTTTAATGAGATACGGCGCAAGAGTTAATGCAGTTGATAAACAAGGCAACACGCCGTTGATTTTAGCTTCTGAAACTGTCGGCACAGACGTTTTGCAAGTGCTTTTAACCGAAGGCGCAAACCCGAACGCGCAGAACAAAGTCGGACGAACCGCGCTAATGAATGCTGCCGAAAATGATAATCTGGAAAATGTTCGCGCACTGATTTTGGCGGGCGCAGACGTTAATCTGAAAAATAAAGAAGGCGATTCGGCTTGGAATTTGACTTCGGACGTAGAAATCGAAAAACTTCTCGAATCCTACGGCGCGACGACGGATGATAACTAAACTTAGAATTTGTTTTAAAACTATTTTTGCCCACGAAACATACGAAAAGCCATTACTGAGGGGCATAGAAATTGATATGGCACACCGATTACTCAAATTATCAGTATTTTTCCGTGCTTTTCGTGTTTTCCGTGGACAGATAATAAATTCTATCCACGGAAAACACGGAAAACACGGGAAAACACCAAATATCAGTCGAGCGCGTTTCTCAATCAATTTCCGTGCCGCTCAGTAATGACGAAAAGCACGAAAAAAAGAAATAAAATCGAAATCTTTTGTCTTTTTTCGTTTCTTTCGTGTGTTTCGTGGGCAAAATCTTTAGTTTTAAAACTATTTTTTGCGCGTCAATTCAACGCCCATCGCTTCAAATGTGATTTCCGTAACTGTTCCGTCGGTGTTGCGATTTTCAAATTTCGCGCCGTCTTCTTCAATCATATGGTCAACCATTTCTTTGGTTAAAGTTTTCACGGTAAAAACTCCTTCGGTTTTCGCAAACGCGCCGGCAGAATCGAGCGGAACGAAAAATGCGTGATCTTTCATTTTCACGCGCACACCTTTGGCATCAGCAGTCGGCGCGAGTTCGAGCCAACAACCTTCCATCTTGCACGAACGCACAATCACGCCTTCGACGCGCACCGTTTTGCCCGAATATTTCGACGGATTCGCCATAACTTTCGCTAACTTTACCTTTTTCGATTTACCGAGTGCCGCACCGCGCTTCAAAACGCCGTCCGTCGGAATCGCTTCCGTTTTATCTTTGTCCGTAGGTTGCGTTTTTTCATTCATTTCTTGGGCAAAAGCCGCAAACGAAAAAGCCAAAACCATAATCATTAAACTTAAAATCTTTTTCATATTTTTATAAATTGCTCCTTTGAAATTGTCAAAAAAATTATCTCACTAATAAATAGTAAATGTAAATTGAACAATTTTCACTACAGCCCGCGGTTTATCGTTTGCCATTTCGGGCAAAAATTTCATTCTGATAGCGGCAAAAACCGCTTGCCGCATCAATCCTTTGGGCAAATCTTCGACAATATTTATTTCGGGAATATAACCGTTTTCGTCAAATTTCAAACGAAGTTGAATATCGCCTTGAACGCCGTTCATCCGTGCCGCCATAGTATAGCTCGGACGAGGTTTTCTAACAATCAAGAGTGTTGAAATTTTATCTTCACTTTCTTTATTTTCGTTCGTCTTTTTAATGGTTTTATTCTTATTTTTTTTGGTTGTAATATTGATAAACGACTGCTTGAGAGTTGAAAACAAAACTGCTTTATCATCTTTGATTTCCTGCTCATCGGAAGTTAACGTCAAAGATTCCAAAAACTTCTTCAAGACAACCGTTTCACCGTTTCTGGAAGCGGCGGTCAGAATGTAAATGCGATTTTTGGATGCGAAATACTGTCTGACACAGTAATAATCTTCCGTTTTTACAACAAGTTGGTTAATCTGCGTTTTGTCTCGCTTAAAATCAGATACGACTCTTTCTTTCGGATAAAATTTATCACTTTCAAACAGACCTTTGAGCGCATCTTTTCCGGTTTCGTAGCTTTCCACACTGACCAGCGTGTTTTCGTGAAAGGCATTAATCATTTGCATTTTCTTGAGCATATAAGTATTACTGCTTTCCGAAAAACTGATGCCATCTTTATCATAAAAATAGCTGTATTTCGCGGGAATCTCAATTGAAAAATCGCCGTCATCACTCCGAACCCGAAACCATTCGTTGTTTGTATCCGCAGATGTCGGACTCGGCTGAGGTTGTTGCGAATAGACGCAAATCGAACAGAGCAGAAGAACTAAAACACAAAATATTTTCCGCTTCATAATATTTATTCCTCTTTAAGTTTTCTAAAATAAACCTTTCCCGATTTTTCGTTTTTCTCGATGCTCGGCTGGAATTTGCCCCAAAACGTCAAGATTTTATCGTCTTTGCGTTCCAAAGTCAGAAGCAAATCGTTTTCGGCGTATTTTTCAAAAACATTGTCTTCGCCGTAACCTGCGAAATAAATGAGAAGTTTATTATTTTCAGCCTTTGCGGTGCAAATCAAATCAACCGAAGTTTGAAAACCGTTCGATTTGAGCGTTGCCATTAAACCGTCGGCAGATTCGCGGATTTCGAGTTGATGATAAATGTTTATTACTGTTCCGCCCGTGGTTTTGCCGCCGTCTTCGTCAAATTGATACGCGCCTGTCCACGCGGTTTGCGCTTTAATTACGGCAAAACAACCGATAAATGTTATGATTAAAAAACTGACGGCAAACTTTTTCATAAAAATTTTCTTCTGAGTTCAGGCGTTAATTATAGCAATGAAAGAAAAGTATCTCCAAATTATAAGCCTTGTTTTGATTGCTTTCTACGGATTATTCGTTGTCTGGCTCTATTGGGCTGAACCGAAAACCTTTGAAGAAGTTTCCGCCAAAGCCAAACAAACCATCGAAACTGCAAGCACAAAAACCGAAGTCGTTTTCGGAACTTACGAGGTTGACAAAGCGAAATTCGACGAAGGTTTGAAAGCGTTTCGCGCCGAAAATTTCGTTTCCGCAAGAGATTTTTTCTCCCGCGCCGACACCGAAAAACGCGACGCAAAAACACAATTTTATATCGCTTACAGCTTTTATCGGCAAGGTTTCGGCAAGGTTTATAACGACGACGAACTTTTCAAACAAGGTTTAGATCAAACAAACCGCGTCATCACGCTCGACAAAAATTTTAAATCGGACGACGCAGATTTAAAGATGAAAACGCCCGCCGAACTCAAAAACGAAATCGAAGAAGGTTTGAAATTAACGGCAGACGATTTTAACCCGATGAAATGGACACGCGAGAGAAAGTAAAGTTCTGAGTCCCGCCTTCAGGCGGCAAACCGCCAGCGAAGCGAAGCGGTTTTTCGTTACCAATCATTTTTTTTGTTTGTAACGAATTTTCTGCTTCGCTTCGCTGGCAGAAAGCCGCCTGAAGGCGGGACTCAAAACGATTGCGAAAATGAAACATCAAACCGAACAATTAGAAATAGACGATTTAGACGCGATTGACGGCGAAATTCTCGAAATTCCGGCGGCGCAGGAAATCGAACTTGTCGAAAACGAAGAAATCACAAAAATTTCGCCGCGCAAAGAAATCGTAAAACCAAGCGCAAATCGTAAATCAACCATCGCCAATCAAAAAATCTATCTACTTTTGCCGTTTCTTTTCCTGACGGTTGCGCTTCTCGGCGGTTTGCGAATTTCTGCGGCAGATTCGGCGTTTTTGTTCATCAGACCGCCGTTGATTGCGTTGATTTTTGCGGCAATTTTGCTCGTGCTTTTTTTTCGCGCTCATCTGATTCAGCTTGAAGGTTGGTTTTCCGAAGATTTTACTTCACTCAAAAACATCGCCAACGGCGCAGGTTTGATTGCGCTTTTTTTCGCGTCGGTGCAGATGTTTAATTCGCTTTTGCCCGAACAAGGTTTGCCTTTTTGGACGGTTGCGTTTTGTTTTTTGTGGGTTTTGGTAATGAATCTTTTTGCAGAATTCAACACGAAAAAACTCATCCGCAGTTTGGGCGCAATGTTCGGTTTGGCATTTGTCGTAAAATATCTGATTCTCGCCAATCTGACCGCGCCCGTGAGCGAAGGTTTTCTGCAAGGAATTTTGCAAAATCCGACGAAAGAAGTTTTGACATACATTTTAGATTTGCCGCGTTTTTCCGCCGCCACCGGATATATCCAATTTTTCGCGCTCGTTTTTTATCTCATCGCGCTGTTTCTTTTTCCGCCCGCAACTGAAAATCGGTCAGAGCATAGGTCAGAGTTCAAACTTTAGTTTGCGCCACATCGTTCAGAGTTCAAACTTTAGTTTGTGCCGCACCAGCGAAGCGAAGTGCGGCTTGACGTTGCAATTTGAAAACGCATCTTCTAATCTCGAACGAAAACCGCTACGCTTCGCTGGCGGTTGCAAACTGAAGTTTGAACTCTGAACGCGACTCAAGACATCTTTTCGGCGTTTTGGTTCATCTTATAATTGCTAACAAATTATGATTTTTAATAATTGTTGGAGGAAAATAAAATGAAATACTTACGCAATTTTTTAGTTTTATCGTTCGCATTTTTGACCGTTTTCGCGGTCGGCGCAAACGCGCAAACGGTTGGAAGTTCGCAACGCTCGATTGAAGATAAAGTCTTCAAAAAAATCAAAGGTCTGCCGTATTATGGCGTTTTTGATAACATCAAATTTCAGGTCAACGGCGGAACAGTAACGCTTTACGGCAAAGTTTATTCGCTCGGTGTGAAGAAATCAGCCGAACGCGCCATAAAAAATATCGAAGGCGTTTCGGAAGTTGTCAATAACATCGAAAACTTGCCGCCTTCGCAGTTTGACAATCAAATCCGTCAAGAAATCGTCCGCGAATTTGCGACACGCGGCGGAAATCTTTATCGTTATTTGCAAGAGCCGAATCCGTCCGTGCGGATTATCGTCGAAAACGGTCGCGTAACGCTCGAAGGCAATGTTCTGCGCCGCAGCGATTCGGATTTAGCCAACATTTTGGCAAATAGCGTTTCAAATGTTTTTCAGGTAACGAACAATTTAGTTATCGAAAAAGAAATGATTAAATAGCGCAAGTAAAAAATAAAAAAGACTGGCAAAACTGCTTTTGTCCGGTCTTTTTTTTATTCTCGGCAAAATTATAACTTCGCTAACCTTTCACGAAGCAATAAAATTCGACGCTCCAAACTCTCGCCTTTCTGCTTGGTCGCGGAGGACGATTCGCCAAGTGATAATATTTTTTGGACTTGATGCAAGGATTTTTCGTAATTTTCCAGAGCCTCTTTCAAAAGTGCGGTGTTTGATTCGGAAATAGTATTGTTGTCTGTCTGGAAACCGCAAAGAGCATCACCTTTTCGCCAAAAACCATCAACCAAATGATTCCGCATTCCGTTATCGTTCGGAGTTTTTTTGAGAATCGTTTCGAGGCGATTGATGAATTCTTTTTGCCATAAATCGGCGGCTTTTTGTTTTTGGTTATTTGCAACGTAATAGTCCGAAGCCGGAATCAAAAATTCGGGAGCATAGACAATATCCGCCGCCAAGTTTTCGTATTTTTTCAGGTTGGCAAGATAAAGATTTAATCCCTTTTCGACATTTTCACGTCCCACTTGTTTTTTGCCGAGTTTATCTTGAGCTTTGCCGACGAACATTGTATAAAGTGCGATACTGCTTGGCAGTGCTTTTTGAACAAGATTTTTGTTCTCCTTGTTTTGCAGAAGATTATTGAGGCAATGCTGATAAAGTTCCAAAGCCTTTTGCCAATCGCCGCGTTTGACATAAATTTCTGCCGCCATCCGTCGGCTGCGATTGGAATGATTGAAACCGAATTTTTGCGTATTGTCCCGGGCGTAGGCTTGGTCAGCGTTTTCGGCGGATCGGCTGTATGCCAAAATCGCCTCGTCTTCTTTGCCGGACTTCTTCAAGATATAGCCTTTCTGCATAAAATAAGCCGCCAATTGTGATTGAACATCGGGCGTTTGTTCGTTGGCTTGCTGAAGTTCGATGGCACGCTCAAGCAGTTCAAGGGCTTTGTTCGTTGCCGCCGTGCCTTCCTCTTTTCTTCCAACGCCATTGTAATTTTCGCTCAATACGTCAAAATTATTGGAAGTATCAAAAAATATGTTCGGATTGTTCGGTTCGATTTCAATTTGTTTGAATTTGATTTTAATAATCGTCTCAAAATTTTCAATAACTTTATCAGTATTTCCCTGAATTCCGTAAAATTCATTCAGAACGCCCAAAGTTCCGGCTAAATTGGCGAGATATTTAAAATTGTTCGGCTCGAGTTCAACAACCTTTTCGTGCAATTGTCGGGCTTTTTGCAAATCGTTCAACGCCCGTTCATAATCCCGCAGATGCCACGTCCGCGACCAACCAAGTTGTTGATAAGCCGTGCCAAGTTCGCTCAAAAATTCGGCATCGTCAACATCTGCCGATAATGAATCCAAAATTTTTGCAGATTTTTCGATAATTTGTTGACGAACTTCAGAACCATCGGGCAGACTTTGCAGATTTTGGCTCGTTTCATTCAACAACGATTTTGCTACATCACGCACTTGCCGGACGTGATTTTCGGCTTTCGCCCGTTCACGATTTGCCACAATGGATTGCCAAATTGCAATGCCCGATAAAAGTAAAATTAAAGTAGCGATTGATGTGCCGATTTTGTTTCGTCCGACAAATTTTGAGAAACGATAAAAGGTTGTATCCGCCGTCGCTGTAACGGGCAAACCAACCAAAAATCGCCGAATATCCTCCGTAAATTCCGGCACCGATTGATAACGGCGTTCGGGTTCTTTGCGTAAAGATTTGAGAATTATGTTATCTAAATCGCCCTTGAGCCATTTTGAATTTTGAATTTTGAATTTCGGATTGGGTTTTTGTTCGTCGTTCGTGTTTCGCGGTTCGGCGTTTTGGGAGGTTTCATCTTTCGGTTTGGAATTTGAAATTTGAAATTTGAAATTTGAAATTACCGAAGGTCGAACAGGTTCTTCGGTCAAAACCAAATTCGCAATTTCCTGATAATTTTTTTTATCTGATCTGAACGGACGAACGCCGCTTAAAAGTTCGTATAAAACTACGCCGAGCGAATAAACATCGGTTGCAGTCGTAATATTTTCGCCGTTAATTTGTTCAGGCGAAGCATATTCGGGCGTGAACATTCGCGCTTGTGTTGCTGTTGCCGTCTGCTCAAAATCGTTTGGATTGAGCAGCTTAGCGATACCGAAATCTAATAATTTTGCGCTACCGTTGTTGGTTACAAGAATATTAGACGGCTTCAAATCGCGGTGAACGATGAGGTTTTGATGCGCGTAACTGACTGCCGAACAAATTTGTCGAAACAGTTCCAAACGCTCTTTGAAGTCAAATTTTTGCTCATCACAAAAGCGCGTCAGCGGCAAACCTTCGACATATTCCATCACAAAATAGGGTAAACCGTCCGCTGTCATTCCGCCGTCAAGAAGTCGTGCAATATTCGGATGTTCAAGCCGTGAAAGAATCTGGCGTTCGCGGACAAATCGCTTCAAAACGGCTTCGGTGTCCATTCCGCGTTTGATAATTTTGAGCGCAAACTTTTTGTCCAAATCTTCCTTTTCAGCCAGAAAAACTTGTCCCATTCCGCCGCTGCCGATGATTTCAAGGATTTTATAACTGCCGATTGTTTTGCCGAGATACGAATTGAAATCTAACCCGATTTCGATTGCCAAAGGTTCGGCAATAAAATTGTCGAGTTTTTCGTGTGATGCAAGCAAACGACTGACTTCCGAGCGAACAAAATCGTCCTGATTTGCCAAAAAATTTTGTCGTTCAGCCTTTGGTAAATCAAGCGTTTGGTGAAAAATTTCTTTAGTTTTCAGCCATTCAAGGTTTTGCATATTAGCCAGTCAGAACCACCTGCGGTAGCGGGTGGTTTAAGTTTGTGAATCAAATAATTCGTTTGTAAATCAAATGCTCGAGGTGCCGAGTTTAACCGCCCGCTACCGCAGGCGGTTCTGACTTGTCGCCAATCCTGAATTTATCGAAAACAAAAGTCAGTATTGCTTATTCAATAACGCGGAAAATTTTCACAAATATTTCAAACCTTTGAAATTTTGTCATAAAGCCAAGTTCGGGCAAACGTCCATTCGCGGAACGCATTTGTTCGTGAAATTTGTAAAACTGCAGCGATTTCGTCGAAAGTTAAGCCTGCAAAATAGCGCAATTCAACAATTTTCGCCTGCAATTCATCGTGTTTGGCTAATTCGTCCAAAGCAAAATCCAAATCAAGCAAAGATTCATTTATTTCAACCGAAATTGTTACCGAATCTTCGAGCAAAACTTTTATTCCGTCGCGTTTATGCGCGTGTCTTTCCCTCGCGTGGTCAACCAGAATCCGCCGCATCGCTTGCGACGCCACGCCGAAAAATTGTCCGAGATTTTCCCAATCAACCGAATGTTGATTGACTAATTTCAAATACGCTTCGTGAACGAGTGCGGTTGTTGGCAAGGTTTCGGCATATTCATTCGCCAAAAGACGATGCGCCATTCGCCGAAGTTCGTCATAAACAATCGGCAAAAGTTTGTCCAATGAATCTTTATTTCCGGTTTTACATTCTTGCAATAACCGCAAAACATCGTGTGCCATAAATTATTTTCTCAATTATGGAAAATTTTAACAAAACTTCCGCGTTTGTGTATAGAGAGAATTTTTCGGCGAAGATTTAACCGTTAAGGAGTAGTGAATTTATGAATAAAATTTTAAGTCTGGTGTCTTTAATCGCGCTGTTTATGAGTTTGGCAAGCACGGCTTTTGCCGATTTCAAATTGCGTCAACAAATTACGATGAGTGCAAGAAAAGAGAGTTTTACGCAGGAACGCGCAATTTGGGTGAAAGGCGCACGAGAACGCACGGAAAACAAATTTACCGACGAAAGAATCGCGCAGATGATGCCGCAAATTGCTGAAATTCGGCAATGCGATTTACGCCAAAACTTGAAGATTAACGACCGCACAAAACGCTATTTAATTAATCCGTTTTACGAAACCGAAGACAAACCTTTGCCGTCGGTTCAGCCAACCACGAAAACCGAAACGCGAACAGGCGGCACGGTAAATTGGACTTACACGCTGACCGACACGGGCGAACGCCAACAAATGTTCGGTCTGACGGCGCGGCGTTTGATTGTCAAACAACTTGCCGAAACGTCGAAAGATTCGTGTCAGGGTGAAAGCAAAATGAGTATGACCGAAGAAGGCTGGTTTGTTTTTCTGCTGCCCGAAAACGCGAATTGTATGATTGATTTGCCGCGTGGCAAAGGCAGCGAAACTACCAAATGCCGCGACAATCTGATTATGAAAGGCAAAATTCAATATCCCGGAATGATGCTCGAAGGCACGACCAAAATGATTGATTTGCTCAAAAATGATGAATCTACTATTTCGGTAAAAACGCTCGAACTCTCGAAAGCAACGCTTGAAATGTCGCTTTTTGAAATTCCTGTCGGCTATTCGGAAGTCAATTCCGAACAAAGTCTGATGTCGGGCGGAATGGGCAGCATTTTGGGTGGCGGTATGACCAATTCAAATTCACAAACGAACAAAAAATCGGTGGCAATTGATTTCTTTTCGGGCAATGTTTCCAAAATAAATCAGCCGAATTTGCGGCAATATCTTTCACAAAAAGTTTCGGCAAACGGGACCTACAACAGTCTGATAGTGTCGCAAAACGATATTACGTCGGGAGCATTTACAAATGTCATCGGCGTTGAAATCAAAAATGTGAAGGAATCGGGCGCAAGCAAAATCGGCGGACTTTTCGGCAAAGTTACGGGCAATACCGACGCTTCAAAAATCGGACAATCCGAAGCCGAAGTCATCGTCACGCTTTACGCGCAGGACGGCAAAACCGTTTTGGCAAGCGGAACAGCAAAAGAAAAAGTTGACGGCAAAGCCGACGATGCCGTCAAAGCCGCGATTGATAAAGCGTTGGTGCAAATTTTGCCGAAATTAAAATAACGAGAACTTCCGGTTAGAAAAAATGAAGAAGTTTTGCCCGCGAATTAACGCGAATAAGCGCGAATCCTTTTAATTTTTTGCTTGATTAGCGTAAATTCGCGTAAATTCGCGGGCAAACTTCTTTTCAAATCATAATGGGCAACTTGGCTTAATAAATAATATGTTGAAGAAAATCTGTTCGTTCATATTGCTTTTCGTTTTCGCGTTTAATAATTTAACTTTCGCGCAGACAAAACCGCGTCCGACTCCGAAAATTACTTCGCCGGTATCGAAAGTTAATCTCGACACGACCGAAGAAAGCAAGCCGGACGATTCGGCGAACGATTTTGCGGAAAGTGGTTTGCCTGCGCCGAAAGATTTTGGCGGTGCGCCGAACGATGCGCTTGCCGCCACGCTTGCCAAACAAATCACGAATTACGACGAAGATAATCTGCCGCTTTTGATTACCATGCTTCAACGCGCCGGATTTTTTATCATCAACAAAGATAACAAAGTTCTCTATCAACCGACAACCGGAACGGGAATGGGTTTGGCGTTTTACGATTTTGAAGTCGCCGGAATGTATAAACTTTCGCGGCGCGGAATCGTGTCGTCAGTCGAAAAATTTGCCGCGCAGATGGGCAAAGAAACGCCGCAACTTCCGCCGTCGAGAATTGCCGATTTGATGATGCAAGATTTGAAAATTGCGGCGAATTCGTCAAACAAACTCGTCCGTTTCTGGGCGCGTTTGATTATCGAAATCGGTAAAAATTCGCCGCAACCTGTTGATTTATCAAGCGCAAATTCGCCAAGTGTTCCGATAAATATTATTCAGGCTTCACTTTGGGAACGTCGTCTGATTGGCGATATTGTCGCGTTTGCACAGAAAGATTCGGCGATTTTTCGACCAACTTTGCCGCGCAAAAAAATCGTCAATTTTACAAAAACTTCCTACACGCCGAATTTATCGCCGCCGTGTTCGACGACCGAAATCGAAGGTTTGATTATGGACGTTTCATCGCTCGGAATAACAACCGGACACGGCAAATTGCTCGAACAAATCGCCGCAGGCTCGTCCACGCAGGCGCAGGAAAAACTGGGGAAAGTTTCCTTCGGCTTGAGCATTATAAACATCGTTCTTTCGTGGGCAAAACTCGTCGCCGCGCTGATGACGCTGAAAGGCGAGATGAAAATTGCCGAACCGATGCCGCTTGAACGCACGAAAAATGCTAACGAAGGTCAAACACGCGAAATGACCGCAAAAGTTTGGGCAGAAGTCGGCAATAAACAGTTTATTAATTGTGTCCGACTTGCCATCAATGCTTCGAGCGGACTCGATTTCAGTATGCCGAACGATGGTCCGCTGACCGGACGCGATATTTCTTGGGAATTTATCGGCAGCGCGAGTTTTGAAGGACAAGGCAGTTCAAAAACCGGAAAATTCGACAATTATGTGAACCTGAAATCGCCCAACGGCGCAAAACCGAATCCGCGAGAACAAATCACGGACGACAACGGAATGAGCAAAATGAATATCGTCGGCGCACCGAAAATCCCGACGGTAATTAATAAACCCGTCGTTCCGATTCGTAAAAAAGCAACGGTCAAAGTTGCCGTTTCGCTCAAATCTTCACGCGATAAAGCGCAAAATTTTATAGATATTGGCGGCGCGACTTTGGGCGTTGGACTAGGCGGACCGATTTCGATTTTAAGCAGTTTGCCGGAACTCGGTTTTCGTCTGAAATGGGACATCAGAAAACTAACCGTTCCCGTCAAAGATTGGGAACTTTGCACCTATGATTGGGCTGGAACGGTTGAATATAAACGAGTGTATAAAAAATCGTTTGTCGTCAACACGGGTTCGCGCAAAGGCACGCGGACAATTGACGAAAAAACTGAAGTCGAGTGGAATTTGAATCCGCGTAAGCGAGATATGCCCGCCAATACGCCGCCGATTCCGGCTGATGTTTCGGTGCGCGTTGATAATTCCGACATTTTTGAAGGCACGGGCGAAGCCGACGTTTGCTGTAACGATAAAGAATCGAAAGACGCAGGCGCGAGAATCCGCGAGGCAATCACGCTCAAAGTTGATAAAGAAACGACATCCATTTTGAAAATTAATCTTACGGACGGCAACTTTCTACTGTCAATATATCCGTTTATTGCTGATTCCAACGCTTTTAAAGGCACAAAACGCCGCAGTTTTACGGTTTCCGAATCAAGTTGTCCGGTTGACGAAGATCAAACTGCCGAATCTGAAACCGAAGCGACTGCCGAATCGAGTTTGGAACATCTTCGTAACACAAAAACCAAACGAAAATTGTTGTCCAAAGGCGCAGACGGCGAAAGCGTCGAAGAAATTGAAGGCGCGGAAACCTTCGACGATCCACGCGGCGGCACAATCACTTACACTTGGTCGCTGGCGCGTTGCGGCGATTAAGAAAATGTAGGGTTTTCTCATAAAAATTGAAAGTTAAACAAAAACCGAAAATTAACAGGGATTGAAGGGATAAAAGGGATTTTTTTAGTTTTTTTTTTTAGTTTTTATCCCTTGCATCCCATTTATCCCTGTCAATTTATTCTTGAGTGGCAAGTTACCGGAAAATTTATTTTTATGAGAAAGCCCTGTAAGAAAATGTTGAATTTTGCCCTGTTTGTAATTGCTGTTTGCTTTTTCCGCCTGTAAATCATAGACTTTCTGTTTGCCTTGTGAGGCAGATTTACAACAAAGGCAGAAACACGCGCGTTAGCAAGTGTGCCGAATACACCCTTACTAACGTGCGGGTTTCTGCCTTTGACGATTTACAAATATGATTACTACAGAAAAAATTCGCAACATCGCTATTATCGCGCACGTTGACCACGGCAAGACGACTTTGGTTGACGCGATGCTCCAACAATCGCACGTCTATCGTGATAATGAAACAGTTGTTGACCGTGTGATGGATTCGATGGATTTGGAACGTGAGCGCGGCATCACGATTATGGCGAAAAATACATCGGTGCATTACGGCGATTACAAAATCAATATCGTGGACACGCCGGGACACGCCGATTTCGGCGGCGAAGTCGAGCGCGTTTTGAAAATGGTTGACGGCATTGTTCTGCTCGTTGACGCGGCAGAAGGTTGTCTGCCGCAAACAAGATTTGTTTTGCGAAAAGCACTCGAATTAAATCTTCCCGCAATCGCGTTGGTCAACAAAATTGACCGTCAAGATTCGCGCCCCGAAGAAGTTTTGGACGAGATTTACGACCTTTTTATTGACCTCGGCGCGAACGACGAGCAAATCGAATTTCCTGTTCTTTACTCGATTTCACGCGACGGAATGGCGAAGAAAAATCTCACGGACGAATCAACAGATCTCAAACCTTTGTTCGATCAAATCATCGAAACCGTTCCCGCGCCGAAGGCTGTGCGCGATGACAGTTTGCAATTGCTCGTGGCGAATATTGACTACAATCCGTTTGTCGGCAGACTTGCCATCGGCAGAATTTATTCGGGCGAGATTGCGAAAAATCAAGAAGTTATCGTTGCCAAACGCGATGGTTCAACGCAGAAAACGCGCGTCAAAGAACTTTATATTTTTGAAGGTTTGGAACGCCAAGTTACCGAAAAAGCCGGAGTCGGAGAAATTGTCGCGCTCGCCGGATTTGACGACATCAACATCGGCGAAACGATTACGCTGGTTGAAAATCCGCAACCTCTGCCGCTGATA
>JANNYB010000008.1:0-6192 GCA_031409875.1 Acidobacteriota bacterium
GACCGAAGGCGTAAAAATTTTAATGATGGACGCGATGTCCCAAGCTGGTATTTCAGTAGCGAAAGAAAAAATCGAATTTGAAGAGGCTTTTTCGCTTCACCATCGAACTGTATTTCGCGCGGCGCGTTCGGTCGTGCGCGATGACGGTTTGGCGGAAGACGTTACGCAGGAAGTTTTTCTGAAACTTTATCACAATCTCGAATCTATTAAAGATGAACAGATGCTTCGTCCTTGGCTGATTCGCGTTGCGCTGAATTTAGCGAAAAACACGATTCGCGGAAATATTCGGGCGAACACGAGAGAGGAAAATTACGTCAAAGAAACGGATGAAGTTACCAAAGTTACGGCGGAAATTGATTACGAAAAACGCGAAGACGCAAAAGAAGTTTATCGCGCTTTGAATTTGGTGAAAGAGCCTTTGCGGAGTTGTTTGGTTTTGAAACAGCAAGGTTTGAGTTACAAAGAAATTGCGGAAACGCTTTCTTTAACCGAAACCAGCATCGGCACATACATTGCCCGCGCCCGCGCCGAATTTGTGCGGTATTATGGTAAAATTCACTAACGTGAAAAGGCAAAAGGTAAAAGGAAAAAGGCAAAATTGAAAGAAGTTGAAATGAAAAATAATTGTCTTGACAGCGGCACGATCCAAGCGTTTTTGGACGGTGAATTAAGCAGCGTTTTAATGGAAAACGCGGCTGATCATCTTGCCGTTTGCGACGATTGCGCGATTAGTCTGGCAAATTCGGAAGAAGAATCGGCGATTGCTTTTACCGCGCTTGATGCCGAACTCAATACGCTTGTTCCGACTCAGCGTTTGTGGGCGAAAATCAACGGCGAAATCGAAAAAGAAAAGAAACCTTTTTGGCAGACGGTTTTTGCGTTTTTCAAAAATCCGACCGTCGCCGCGTTTGCAAGTTTGATGATTGTTTTCGGGTTTTTTATGGCTTATATGAATTCGCAAGCGGGAAATAATCCGCCGTTTGTCGCAAAACATTCAGAGAAGAAAGCCGAAAACAATACGCCGGTTTCTACAACTTTACCGGATTTTAGTAGTTCACAAGACACGAATCCGAAGCCGGAAAATCCGATTAAAACGATTAATCAGACAGAAAAAAATAAACCGGATTTTCGCGTTATCAAAGCCGTTGTTAATGAAAATCAGCCGATTCGGAAAAATGAAAAAACGCCTGAAAAAGTAATTCCGCAAACGGCGGCGTATCAATATTTGCCGGGCGAAGAAAGTTATATCAAAACGATTTCAACGCTCGAAAATAATGTAAATTCGCGCAAAGACGAGATTTTAAAACCTTCGGAGCGTTTCACGTTTGAGCAAAATCTGGCGATTCTTAATGATTCGATAACGAAAATGCGGAAAGAAGTTAAGAAAAATCCGCGCAATAACTCGGCAAAACAGATTTTGATGGCTTCATATCAAAACAAAGTTGATTTGCTCAATTCGGTTACGGAGAAAAACGAATTGATGGCTTTGCGGTAAATTAACGTAAAGTAAAAATCAGTATAGCGAGCCGTAGCGAGCAGGTTAATTACCGAATTGAATGAGTTTAGCGAAGTTCGCTACCGCTCACTATACTGATTCTGAAGAAAACGTGAGCAAAAAGGACGGAGAAAAATAAAAGACTAAGATGATTCAAAATTTGAAAATTAAAGCGGAAATACTTTTGTCGTTTTTACTTTTTGCCGTCTGTTTTTTCAGTTCCGCAACAATTTCCGCACAAACCGTAAAAATCAAACCGAAACCTAAAACGACAGCTATCAACAATAGCAACACGCCCGCCGAAAAATCTCTGGCAACAGACGCGAAAGTCAATATTTCGCTGTGTATTTCCGAAGGCAAAATCAATATTCAAGGCTGGGACAGAAACGAAATCCGCGCTTACGTCAGCAGTGGCGGAAGCCAAGTCGGTTTTCGTGTTATGGAAAAAAACAAAAGCGAAAAACCTGTTTGGGTAATGGTTTTGGGCTTTGACCCCAATCAAACGAGCGAAACCGAATCAATCGAATGTCTTTCGGGAGACGAAATCGAATTGGACGTGCCGCGCGGCGCAACCGTGAACATTAAAAGCCGCGAAAGTGAGACGAAAATCGAAGCAGTCGGCAAGGTGAGCGTCAAAAATGTCGGTGGCGACATCTTTTTGAGCGATATTTCAAACGGCATCAAAGCCGAAACTTATCGCGGAAACGTCACGGTCGGAAATTCGGGCGGCGAAATGATTTTATCGAGTTCGGCGGGAAATATCGTGGCATACAACGCCGCGCCGAGCGAAATCGGAGATATTTTCAAAGCCAACACCATCAACGGCGCAATCACTTTGCAAGACATCGAACATCGCCAAGTCGAAATTAATTCGCAATCCGGTTCGATAAAATTTTCGGGCGAAATTTTAACCGGCGGACAATACAGTTTTGGAACGCACACAGGCGCGATGCTGTTTTCGATTCCCGAAAAATCTTCGTGCAAAATCACGGCATTTTTCGGCTTCGGACAATTTTCATCAGATATAAAACTCGAAAATGAAAAAAAATCTCCAATCTCCGGCGCACAAAATCTGACTGCCCAAATCGGCACAGGCGAAGCCGCGCTGAATCTGAAAACCTTCAACGGTAGAATACTTATCCGAAAAGCGGATAAGTAAAGTAAAAAGTAAAAAGTAAAAAGGCAAAAGACGGAGCGTATTATAAGTTTCGTATTTTGCCTTTTACCTTTTGGGTTTTCAAACTATAATTAACCTCAGTTCGGGTTAAGAAATTCAGATTAAATCGGTGAAACCGATGTTATATTTGTAGCCCACGATGCTAATCGTGGGAAAATCATCAAAATATTGACAAAGCCATTGAAAATGGCGACATAAAATATATGTCGCGGTTATTCAACCGCTTGAACAAATGTTCTTAACTATTCCCATAACTCGCGTTATGGGCTACAAATATACTGCCGTCTTCGACGGCTTATCCCGAACTCAGGTTAATTAAAACTTAAAATCTGCAAAACTCGTATTGATTAAGTCTTGAATTTGAGCGGTATGGAATCTGTAACTTTTGTCGGGCAGACGCTTGACGGCAAATATAAAATCGAACGCGAAATCGGGCGCGGCGGAATGGGAACGGTTTATTTGGCGACGCACGTCGGCACGGAACGTCCTGTTGCGCTCAAGATTATTGCGCCGCAATTTATGTCGCGTCCTGAATTTGTCGAGCGTTTTCGCCGCGAAGCCCGCGCCGCCGGAAGATTGCGGCATCCGAATGTCGTTGACGTTACGGACTTCGGTTTTTCCGAGAGCAAACAGGGAAAAGTTGCGTATCTCGTGATGGAATATCTCGACGGCGTAACGCTCGGCGAAGTTTTGGAAGAAGAGCAAAAATTGCCACTTTCGTGGTCGCTCGATATTTTGGAGCAGGTTTGTTCAGCCGTCAACGAAGCTCACGCGCAAGGCATTATTCACCGCGATTTGAAGCCTGATAATATTTGGCTCGAACCCAATCAGCGCGGCGGTTACACGGTCAAAGTTCTCGATTTCGGCATCGCCAAACTCGAAGAAAATATGCCGGAAACGGCAGAAGCGATTCACATTTCAAATCTTCCGTCTTTGCCGACGACGAACGATTTTCGGCAGACGACAATCGGCGGCGAAACGCAAAAGAATACGATTATCGAAAACAAATCGTCAACCGTCATCAGCGAAGCCGGAACGATGCTGCAAACAATCGAATCCGAAGATAAAACCGCGATTTTCGGCAATGATAAAGAAACTCTTTCGATTGAAGAAAATTTCAAAACAAAAATAATGTCGGAGCAGATGGAAACGGCAAATTCTTCGCTCGACACGCCGACGACCAAAGATTTAACACGAGTCGGCGCAGTTCTCGGAACGCCGCTTTATATGTCGCCGGAACAATGTCGCGGCGAACGACTCGGACAAAGCTCGGATATTTACAGTTTGGGCGTGATTGCGTATCAAATGCTTTCGGGCGACACGCCTTTTACGGGCGATTTCAAAACCGTAATGCACGCGCACAAAGAGATTTTGCCGCCGCCTTTGATAGTGAAAAAAGTTCCGCGAAGCGTCCGAAAAGTTATTCATTCGGCATTGGCAAAAGATGCCGCGCAACGTCCGCCGACGGCTGAGGCATTCGCCAGCGAACTACGCGCACAATCGGAAGGAATTGTTTCGCTTTTGCGCCGCGCACTCGTGATTTACAGCGAACATCTGCCGAAGTTTTTAGGGCTGACAACCTTTCTTTCGATTCCGATGATTTTGTTGGCTTTTTTGCTTGTTCTCTTTAGTTTTCTTAGAGTTAGCGGAACGATTTCGGGAAGTTGGGTTGGAATGTTGATAGGTTCGACATCAACTTTGCTCGGCATTGCAACGGCATTTTGCACATATTTAATTTACGGCGCGACAACCTTGATCGTCGCGCAATTTTTAGCTGTTCCG
Organism: Acidobacteriota bacterium; assembly: GCA_031409875.1. Lineage (GTDB taxonomy): Bacteria > Acidobacteriota > Blastocatellia > Pyrinomonadales > Pyrinomonadaceae > CALMEH01. Next base: position 4,455 of record JANNYB010000008.1, read on the forward strand.
CTTCGCCCGATAAAGATTCGCCCGACACTTCTCGAAGCCAAAAAGAAATGGAAGGCACTTGTCGGCACAGGAATTTTAAGCACGATTTTGACTTTTACGCTTGGAAGTTTGGCATGCGGCATCGGGATTTTGGTGCTGTCCGTTGTGTGGATGCTTTCGTCTTCAATCGTGATGATGGAAAATCTGCGCGGTTGGAAAGCCTTGAAACGTTCGCAACAACTCGTTGCCCGTTCTGTTTGGACAACGATTGCGGTGTTTTTAATTATGTTTCTGATACCCGCGTTAATTTCCGGTTTTATTTCATTTTTTGTCCACGTTACGGCAAAGGCTTTTTTTCCTACGCCCGAAGATGTTGCGGCGACTGTTCAAATGATGAATGAGAACGGCGAAAATAATCCGGTGAAAAAAAATAATGACATAGATATAAATTTCGGCGCGGGGCAGAAAATAGATTTGAGTGACAAAAAACCGGATATGCAAACTCGTGTCAAAAATACGTTTTTAGAATCAGTGATACAAATTTTTTGGCTTCCGATGCAAATTTTTGTCGCATCTTTTACGTCTATAATGTTGGCTCTGCTTTATCTGAAAACCAGACAAGCCGGCGGCGAATCAATGAACGATTTGCTCGGAAAATTTGAAGATGCGGACGCGCCGCGCTCAAATTGGCAAAAACGGGTTCGAGAAAGATTGCTTCAATCGGGCAGAATCACGAGCCGCGCATCAAAAAGTTCAGAGTCCACGCTTTAGCGTGCAAAACCGCGAGCGAAGCAATGCGGTTTTCTCTGCGCTATAATTCAAGTTGTGTAACGTCGGACAACCGATGCGCTTCGCTCTCGGTTGTTGCACGCTAAAGCGTGGACTCAAAACGGTTATGAAAATTTTCGCGGTTATAATTACAATCTTTTTGGCGTTTTTTGTAGCTCGCGCCGAAACGGTCGAGCGCGAATTTGCTTATCAAAAAGGCACAACAGTCGAGATTAAAAATCTTTACGGGCGCGTTTTTGTGTTGGCTGATGAAAAGCTCGAAAACAAAATAATCGTGAACATTAATTCCGATAAAAAATTGACTTCGAGCGAGTTTAGAACGGAAACCGCAAAAGGTTTGAATCTCGAAATCTTGCCGCAAAATGCAAAAAATCGAGTTGATTTAATAATAAAACTTCCGCCTCGCGCTCGCGTTCGTATCACGACAAACGAAGGCGAAGTTCGCATTTCCGGCAACTTTGAAGCGGCGGAAGTTTTTACCGAAACCGGAACAATTGCCGCGCAAGTTTCGCTCGAAGATTTGAAATATAATTTCCTTTGGACGGCTTCGCGCCCGCGTTTTTTGAGCAATCCGACACTCGAAGAAATCAAAGAAAAATCCGCAGGGAAGTTTCAAATCAAAGGGAAAATTGCTCAGAAGCCGGAAGATAGAAATCAGAAGACAGAAGAAGAAAATACAAAAACAGAAGACCAAAAACCGAAGAGCCTTGAATTAAATTTAACAACAGCGCGGGGAATAATTTTATTGAATGTCAATCCGAACGAAGTGCCGTCGGATTTGCGCGAACGGACGCTGACGAATGCCGCAAAAGCGATAATTCGGAGCGGCGATTCTTTGCTGATGGAAGCGATTCGCCGCGGCAGCCCGAAATATTTCGGCGATTATGCCGCAACTTTGCCGCCGTTTAAAAAAACGCCTAATCTGACACTCGGCGAAAAGCCGCAAGAATTGCCGAAAGGTAATTTGAAA
>JANNYB010000009.1:0-10771 GCA_031409875.1 Acidobacteriota bacterium
ATCGAGCGCGAAAAATAAAATCAGCAAGGTCAAAAAATATTTCATAGCAAAATAGTCGATCAAAATAAATTTAAAAAATTGGAGCGCGGGCATCTTGCTCGTCGCGCGTTCGAGGCTTTGCGAGAACAGGCGCGAAACGCCCGACATCGAATAAACTTGATTTCTCCGCGATGTTTGCCGTTCTTGCTTCGCTCGAACGCGCGGGCAGAGATGCCCGCGCTCCAATTTTGGATTTACAATCTATTCGGTATTTATTAGAATCAAAGGCGAAAACTCGTAAATTTCGACAAACTTATAAATGGAAAATTTTGGCGACAAGGATGTAACCAAATTACTTGACGCTTGGAGCGACGGCGACGGCGAGGCTTTGGAACAACTGATGCCGCTCGTGTATAGCGAATTGCACCGAATGGCAAAGCGTTATATGCACAGCCAACCTTCGGGGCATACTTTGCAGACGACCGCGCTGATTCACGAAGCGTATCTGAAACTTGCCGACAACAAAGAAAAGCATTTTACAAACCGCGCCCATTTTTTCGCAGTTGCGGCAAGCGCGATGCGGCATATTTTGGTTGACCACGCCCGTTCGCGCCAAACCGACAAACGCGGCGGCGGAGCGCAAATTATTTCTTTGGAAGATGCGGCAATTATTTCAAATGAACGAGTTGAAGAAGTTATCGCGCTCGATGAAGCATTGAAAAGATTGGAAAAAGAAGACGAACGCAAAAGCCGCGTCGTCGAATTACGCTATTTCGGCGGACTTTCGGTTGAAGAAACTGCCGAAGTTTTAAAGATTTCGCCCGAAACAGTAATGCGCGATTGGCGTTTTGCGAAAACTTGGTTGTTGCGCGAGTTGTCGAATCAATGATGACTGGAGCGCAAGCGTCCCCCCTTGCAAAGAGCGTCCGCTTCGGGCGCGAAAAAGCCTCGATTGATATTCAACTTGACTGATAACCAACGCCATTACACCGCTGAAAAACGCGGCGTTTGCAAGCGGGGACGCTTGCGCTCCAGTCCGATTATTTTGTGAGCAAACTCTCGAAAATCGAAGAAATCTATCACGAGGCTTTGGAAAAATCCCTTTCCGAACGCGATGAATTTCTAAAACAAACTTGCGGCGATGATGACGAATTGCGCCGCGAGGTCGAATCTTTGCTCAAATTTGACGAACAAGCCGCAGATTTTATTGAATCGCCGCCCGAAGACCTTGCCGCCGCGCTTTTTGAGAAAGGCGCGAATCAAAACATCATTGGAAAAACTTTGAACCATTACCGCGTTTTGTCGCCGCTCGGCGCAGGCGGAATGGGCGAAGTTTATTTGGCGGAAGATATGAAACTTGGGCGCAAAATCGCGCTGAAATTACTGCCGCAACAGTTTGAAGCAGATGCCGAAAGACAGAAGCGTTTCGAGCAAGAAGCCCGCGCCGTTTCTGCGCTCAATCATCCGAATATCATCACGATTTACGAAATCGAAACCGCCGAAAATGTCAATTTTATTGCCACCGAATTTATTGACGGACAAACCTTGCGCGAACGAATTACCGAAAAACCTTTCAGCGCAGAAGAAACCGTCGAAATTGCAATTCAGATTACAAGCGCACTCGAATCGGCGCATTCGGTCGGCATTATTCACCGCGACATCAAGCCCGCAAACATTATGATTCGCAAAGATAACATCGTGAAGGTTTTGGATTTCGGTTTGGCAAAATTGACGATGCAGGGCGGCGATTCGGGAAGTTTTGAAACCCGTGAACAAACCGCGCCGAACCGCGTGATGGGAACGATAAATTATATGTCGCCCGAACAAGCACTCGGCGAAAAGGTTGATGCGCGGACAGATATTTTCAGTTTCGGCGTGGTTTTGTATGAAATGCTTTCCGGCAAATCGCCATTTGCGGGCGCGTCTGATGCAGCAATTTATAACGCGACAATAAATAAAAATCCGCCGTCGTTGAACGAATCAAACGCTGAAATTCCGATTGCTTTAGACCAAATTATCAAACGCGCCATCGAAAAAAATCGTGAAAAACGCTATCAAACCGCAACGGATTTGAGCCGTGATTTGCAAACTCTCAAACAAAATTCAAACTCGAATTTATCAAACAAAAATTATACTTTTGCCGAAAGAACACGCGCTAAATTTTTTTATCCAATCGCCGTCGGTGCAACTTTAATTGCGATTGCGGCTGTATATTTTTACTTCAATTACTTTTCAAACAAACCAGTCGAAGCAGGCAAAAATGTCAATTATTCGCAGATAACGAATCAGAACGGCGAAGAACTTTTTCCGAGTCTTGCGCCTGACGGCAAAACGATGATTTATGCGAGCCGCGAGTCGGGAAATTGGGACATTTATGTTCAACGAGTCGGCGGCACGAATGCCGTAAATTTGACCAAAGATTCAACGACAGACGACACGCAAGCCGTTTTTTCGGCAAACGGCGAGCAAATCGCTTTTCATTCCGACCGCGACGGCGGCGGAATTTTTATAATGGGCGCGACGGGCGAATCCGTGCGGCGCGTTACCGATGCGGGTTTTTATCCGTCGTGGTCGCCCGACGGCAAAGAAATCGTTTTTTCGACTGCCGATTTTGTTGAGCCGACTGACCGCTTAACTAATGGCGTGTTGTCCGTCGTAAATGTGGCAACGGGCGAAAAACGCACGATTACAAAAGACGATGCCGTGCAACCGAGTTGGTCGCCGACGGGCGCGAGAATCGCATATTGGGGCTTGAATGAAGCAAGCGAACGCGACATAAAAACCGTTTCCCCAAACGGCGGCGAACCTGTTTCGGTTACTTCCGATGCGTTTCTCGATTTCAATCCGGTCTGGTCGCCGGACGGGAAATATCTTTATTTTTCGAGCAATCGCGGCGGCAGTATGAATTTTTGGCGCATAGCGATTGATGAAAAGACCGGAAAAACTCTCGGACAGCCCGAATCAATCACGACACCATCGCAATTTTCACAACATCTGACTTTTTCACGCGACGGCAAACTTTTTGCTTTTTCCCAAGTCAATAAATCGGCAAATATCGTCAAATACGACTTTAATCCGGTAAGCGAAAAGATTGTTGATAAACCAATCGAAATTACTCAAGGCGCAAAAATTGACCGCAATCCTGACGTTTCGCCCGATGGTGAATTTATCGCTTTTGACGCAATCCGCGACAAGCAGGAAGACATTTTCGTAATGCGGCGTGATGGCTCAAATATTCGCCAATTAACCAACGACATCAACAAAGATCGTGCGCCGCGCTGGTCGCCCGACGGCAAAAAACTCGTCTTTTATTCAGACCGTTCGGGCAGATACGAAGGCTGGACAATCAACGCTGACGGCAGTAATTTAAAGCAGATTACAAACACCGAAGGCGATAATATGCTGCTGAATTTTTGGTCGCCGGACGGTAAGAATCTGCTCGGCAATTTTGGCGAAGGCTTTCCGATTATTTTTGAAAGCGACAAAAAATTCACCGAACAAACGCCGCAAACTTTGCCGCCGTTTGAAAATTCAAAAGATTGGATTATGGCTTTCGATTGGTCTTCGGACGGCAAACAAATTGCCGCAATGAAAATGAGTAATAACCCCAACATTAAAGGAATTTTGGTTTATGACTTTGTCTCGCGGAAATACACGGAACTAACCGATTACGGCGAAACTCCTGTTTGGCTAAACGATAATCGGCGGCTGATTTTCTTTGACAGCGATAAGGTTTTCTTAATAGATTCCGCAACTAAAAAAGCAAAAGAAATCTTGTCCGTTGCGCCGAACGACTTACAAAATATGACGATTTCGCCCGATAATCGCTCAATTTATTTTGCGTTGAGAAAAACCGAAGCCGACATTTGGCTGGCAAATGCGGAGTAAACTTATAGTCAGAACCGTGAGCGGTAGCGACCGGCTTTTCTAAATTAGCAACAAGCCGGTCGCTACTGCTCACGGTTCTGACAAACACAAAACAAGCCGGTCGCTACCGCTCACGGTTCTGACAAACGCAAAAAACGGCGACTGAAATCAGTCGCCGTTTTTATTTGTCTTAAAATGTCCCGAAAGACATTTTTCCTATTGCGGAATGTAAGCCGACGGCACAGGCACGTCGCCGGTTGTTCCCCATTTTACGCCGGTTATGGTTTGGTTTGAACTTCTCAGCACGAACCAATCGCCCGATGAACCGCGATAAACTGCGATGTCGGTCGAACCGTCGCCGTCAAAGTCAGCCGGAGACGGAATATCCGTAGCCAAACCGAATGAAACGACGCTCGAAGTGCCGGACAGACTTCTGACAATCCACCAAATACCTGCGCGATAAATCGCCAAATCATTGCGACCGTCGCCGTCGAAATCGCCCGAAACAGGTTTATCGGTGGCGTTGCCCCAATTACTCGTGGTTATTGCGTTATCCGAACTTCTTAAAACAAACCAAGTTCCGGCGCGATAAACGGCAATATCAGTTTTAGCATCGCCATCATAATCGCCCTGAACGGGCAAGTCTGTATTAAGTCCGAAAGCTACGGCAAACGAACTGCCGTTTGAACTGCGGAGAACCCACCAAGTTCCGGTTGACGGACGATAGACAGCTAAATCGGTTTTGCCGTCGCCGTCGTAATCGCCCTGAACGGGTTTGTCGCCCGCAATGCCCCAGAAGGTGGTTTGCAGTGCATTATTTGAACTGCGAAGAACAGTCCAAACGCCTGAACTTGCTTGGAATACCGCAAAATCAACTTTGCCGTCGCCGTCGTAATCGCCCGGAACAGGTAAGCCGCTTGTCGGACCTGCCGAACCGATATTAACTGCGTTATTGCTCGATTGCAGTGCATACCAATCCAAAGTGCTTGGACGGAAAACGCTGTAATCAGCCTTCAAATCGCGGTCAAAGTCAGCAACGTAGGGTCGGTCATTGTCAACGATAATTCCCGCGCCTTGATTGTCCGTAATCGTCGTGTTCATCGAAGGCATACTCAGATTGACAAAGAAGAATTCATTTGATTCTTTGTTCGTATCTCCGGTGATTGGGACATTAACGGTTAGTGTTCCCGGCGCACCGAAACTTAGGGTTCCGCTAGTGGCTGTGTAATCGCTTCCGGCGGTTGCCGTGCCGTTTGCCGTGGCATATTGCACCGAAGCAATAATTGAACCGAGTTCGTTTGCAGACATCGCTGAAGTCAGCGTTACGGTGAACGTCAGATTTGCCATTCCCGCATTTCCTTCCGTGATTCGCGCATCGCTGATGGCGACGTTGAAATTCGACACAGCATCATCGTTGGTTATCGTGCCTTGACCTTGACCATCGCTAATCGTGGCATTGCTCGCCATACTCAGATTGACGAAGAAGGTTTCGTTGGCTTCGATAGTCGTATCGCCGTTGACGGTTACGTTGACTGTTTTCATTGTCTCGCCCGGATTGAAAATTAACAGCGTTGAACCGATGGCTGAATAGTCGCTCGGAGCCGTTGCCGTTCCATCCGCCGTCTGGTAATTGACAGTTACCGACTGTGCGCCTGCCGCCGAAAGAGATACGGTGAACGCGAAGGTGGACGTTCCGGCATTGCCCTCTAACTGCGTTACATCGTTAATCGAGAGCGACCCGGCTACATCGTCGTCGATAATCGTTATTTGGGAAAGACTTATTGCTCCTATCGTTGCACCGCCAGTAGGCATCGAAAGGGCGAGACCGGCAGCCTCGTTCGGTTCGTCAATAGAATCGTTGCAAATCGTAACGCTAAAAGACTTCGTCGCTGAATCGCCATTCGCCCAGTTGAGAGTTCCGGAGGTCGTGACATAATCAACCGCCCCGCCGCAAGCTGCGCCACCTGTCGCGGAGCCTGTGCCATTCGTTGCGTAATTCACGCTCACCGCACCATCGCTGCCGCCGGTTCGAGTGACCAAGATTGTCGCTGTCGAAGACTCGTTAACCGGGAAGTTTGAGTTAAAGAACTGCAAAACGCCCGGCATTCCCACTTCGTTATCGTTAATCGTAACGGTTGCCGTTGACGGCATTCCGATAGTTGCACCGCCCGTTGCACCTGTTAATGTCGAAGAAAATGTTTCGTTTCCTTCAAATACCGCATCGTCGCAAATTGCTACGGTGAACGTCTTGCTCGTTTCGCCATTGGCAAACATCAATGTGCCGGAAGTGCTGAAGTAATCAGCACTTCCTACGCACGCCACACTGCCCGTTGCTGTGCCGTCTGATGTTGCATAATTAACCGAAACCGCGCCGTCGCTGCCGCTCGTGCGCGAAACGGTTAATGTTACCGTGCCGCCCATGACGTTTTCGTTGACGTTATAGGTTGCCGAACTGAATGCCAGCGTTCCCGGCACCAGCACGACGAATTCGTCTGCGCCGATGTCGCGCATTGCATCGCGGGTTTGTCCGTCGAAATCGGTTGTAACCATCACGTCTGCTCCGGCATTGACCAACGGACTTCCCATCGGAATATGCAAATCGGTTGCCGAAGTAAATAACGGATCAACCGAAATCGAAGCTGCATCTTCGGTTGTTGCCGCTTGCCACGCCGCGAGAGTCGTTTGATTCGTTCCCGTTCCGACAGTGCCGCCTTGCAGGGCAGTAGTCAAATCGCCCGTAATGCCGACTTGCCCAAGCACGCCCGAAACAAACAAATCGTTGTTATTCGACAACAGATTGACGTTTGCCGCCGGACCGTCGAAACCAATAGCGTAGCTTTCGCCGCCGCCGCCGGTTGAGCCGGTTCTGGTTTGCGAATTAACCAAAACATTGTCCCGCACATTAACCGGCTGGTCGGTAGCAATCGAAAGCGCATAGCTCGGAAGCATATTCGCCGTTATCGGAAGCCGGTCGCCGGTCATCGAAACCGAATTGTGATAAACATTCTGCGTCGAACCAGCCAAGCCGTTGATGTGAATACCGGAAACAATGTCGCCCGCATTTGAGTTGCCGATAACGCCCGTAACCATATTGTTGACGATGTTATTCGTGCCGGTTACATCAGAAGCGACATAGATACCAACCGCCGAGAAAGTCGCATTGTTGCTGACCACGCCGATGTAGTTTCTCGCAATAGTCGCATTGCTGATGCCGCCCGTAGTTGCGGGAGTAGCCGAAAGACCTTGCGAACCGGCGGCAATGCCGATTGTGTCAGAAGCTCCCGGATTCGAAACGCTGGCAATGTTGTTTTCCGTAATCTGTGCGCCGTCGGCAAAAATTACATAGATTCCAACGCGCCCGATTCCCGCTGTGCCGGTGCCGGATAAGACATTTTTCGTGATAACCAATCCGGTGTCTTTGTTCGCCGCGCTCGCGCCCAAGTGGGCAATGCCGTAGAACGAACCGCGAATATTGTTGTTTTCGATGCGGTTGTTGTCATTGTCAATACCGACTGCGCCGAAGGTGCTGCTCGCAAAAGTGATACCGAGAAGTGTTCCCGTTAATGAACCGTTGCTGAAAACATTGACATTTTTGATGACGTTATTCTGTGCGCCGTTTGTGCCGGACGCGAAATAGATACCGCCGCCGTTATTTGTCGTATTGCTCGGCATAACCGTTAGACTTCGGTCAGTTCCGCCCGCAAGCGAACCGTCAATCGTTACTCTATCGGTGCTGTTGAATCCAAGCAAACCTCCGGCTGCCGGAGCTGCTCCCGAAATCGTCCGTGCCGCGCCGCTCGGTTTAATCAGAGTGGTAAAGCTGCCCGCGATTTCGTTAAGCGTAACCGCGCCGGTTTCGCCCGCTAAATCGGAAGTAATGTTAATCGTGATGTTACCCGTTGCGCCTGCCGCGTTGATTGCCGCGAAGATGCCGCCCGGATTGGTCAGCGATGTAAAAGTTTCACCCGTGCCGACATTATAAATGCCAGTGAACGGAGCAACTATGTTAAATGTTCCCGCAGTCGAATCGTTTGTCGTATTTGAATCTGCGGCGGTCGAAGCCGTCATCGTATAAGTTCCCGCAGTTGTGAAAGTCGGCGTTGTCGCAAATGTTACCGTTACGGCTTCATCTACGGCAATACTGGCGATTGTTTGCGTGTTTGTATAACTAAAACCGCCCGGACCTGTGATTGTAAATGTAACCATTCGGCTGGTTTGTGTTGCCGAACCGACATTCGTAAATCTGGCTTGCGGCGTAGCAGTCGTTCCGCTTGGAAATACTCCGCCGTTTGCCGGAACAAGGATTGTTGTTGCTTCGATGTCGTTTGCCGCAGGTGTTGTGCCGCTCGGCTCATCTGCGCCGATGTCGGGCGCGGCAACTCGAACTTGATTGTCAATATCTCGCGTAACTCCCGTAACCGCATTTCCGGCATTGACATTTGGCGAGGCAACGGCAATATGCAAATCAGCCGTTGTCGAAATGTGTTGCGGGTCGGCTTGAATCGAGTTTGCATCTTGCGCCGCCGGAGTCGTGTAAGCCGTCTGCCAATTTGCCAATGTCGCAAATTGCGTCGTCAAAGTGTTTCCGGCAACTGAGCCTAAACCGCCCGTTTGTAATTGGGTATTGATAGGATTGATGTAATAGTTGTTGTAATTTTCGCCGCCCGTTCCCCAATTAAACGCCGCCGCATTGCCGCTAATTGCGTAATTGCGAATCGTTGCCGTGCTGGACGAACTCAAATCCATAAAGACGCTGTTGTTGGTCAACGTCAAATTACCGTGCGTTCCGCCGCTGTTATTGCCGACGCGGATGCCGCTGCTGAAATTGGTTGTCGCAACTGCTCCGGCATCAGGGTCAACGTCGCCCGTCATCGAAACCGAATTGAAAACGACTCTGTCGCCCAATCCGCCCGCGATGCCCAGCCCGACGGCTTGATCGCCCGCCGTGCCGTTGGCTTTGACGTTATAGACAAAGTTATTGGCAACCAGATTATTGGTGTTGGAACCGCCGCCGGTTGTCGCCATAAGAAGTCCGACCGATGAAAAAGTTCTTTCCTCGATGACATCGTGAATGACATTTCTTGTAACCGTATAAGTATTCGATGTCAGCGTGCCGGGAGCCATACTCCACGATTCCTGACCGATACCGATTCCGACGCGGTCTGTGCCGGCTGTTGTGCTGGCAAAATCGCCGCCGACAAATTGGACGGTGTTGCGCGAAACAAGTGCGCCTGTATCCGCTTGCATAAAGATTCCGACTTTACCGATTTGGTCTGCGCCGAAAGCCGTCGGACCGATGATGTTGTCGGCTACGACCGGAGAAATATTCAAATCGGTAGTTGTGCCGCGTGTTACGATGCCGTAACGGGCGCGAATGATGCGGTTGGCGAGAAACGAATTGTTATCGTTGTCCACGCCGTTCACCGTCGTGCCGATGGTAATGCCGCACATAATAATTCCGAACGTATTGACGGTTAAAGTGTTCTGTGTTGCGCCGCCCGCGAGTTCGAGATTGCGGACGGTGTTGTTCGATGCGCCGTTTCCAGCCGCGACGCTTGCCAGCCAGATTGCCGCCGTTGCCGTCGCCACGCTATTGTTGCGAACCGTCAAATCACGCGCCGAACCTGTGCCGCCTTGACGACCGTCAATCGTTACGTTGTCCGCGCCGTTTAATTTGATAACTGCGCCGACAATCGAGCCTTCGATGATGCGTGCGCCGCCGACCGGACGAACGATGACGCTCGTATAAGATGCCGCGCCAACGCCGCTGGCGGTCAGTTCGGCAGACACGGTTTCAGTCGTGTTGCCGCAAACTTCGACATTGATTGCGCCGGTATGCGTTCCGGCGACAATTGCGGCAAACGCGCCGGCTAATGTCGGATAAGCGGTTGGCACGACAATGCCGCCGGTTGATTCGATTTCAATCGGACCAGCCGTGTCGCAAACGCCGATAACCGCTTCAGTCGGAGCGGTTTCTTCGGCTTGTGCCGTGAAATTTGAGAATAAATTTGAAAACCCGTATTTGCCTGAGCTTTCGGCAAACGCCATACCTGAAATTGCCAATAAAATTAGCGTGGCAATAACAAATCGTATAGAACGATATTTTTTCGACATAATTTGAACTTCTCCTCTATTTTATTTGACAGAAATCCAATTGAGTTTTCCTGTGAATCGGCTTAAATGTTGGAATTCAAGCGTGTATTTGACACAGGTTCGCAGGGTTCTGTCTTTTTGAATTTAAAAATCGCAATACCGCTAAAAAAACTTTAGACGGAGTTGCCACAAAGAAAAAAGCCGTTCTGATTTGATTCAATCGAAACGGCTAGCCGTGAATTACAGAAATTTGAAATTTCAAGCAAAAATCGGAGGCTGAAAAATAAAAGTAAGTGTGTTGCCCGACAATATTTGAATTATTGAAATTTGTCTTTCCGTGTAGCATAAAGCTGAAAATTTGACCAAAGTTGCATTCTCAGAAATCAGAACAGACTTTCCAAGACTTTTTATTTGAATGCTTGAATTATATGCCGATTTTTAATTTTGTCAAGAAATAGAGCCTTGAAAACACGCACAAAAATATTAAATACAGGTCTTTCCTATAAAAATTTAGAGTAATTATTTTAATTCAAATCTTCATCGCGTAGCGATTTATTGAATTTAGCCGTGTCTTTTAAGGCACGGTGTAAATGAAAAAGCATCTATGTCGCGTCAGCGACAAATGAATTAACGGTATTTTTCAGTTGTCGCTGACGCGACAGAAACTTTAATTATCTTGTTCCGTGCCTTAAAAGCATTAGTATCTACACAAGTTAGAAACACCTGAAATCTTCGAGTTTTGTCGCTGAAAGCGACTGACATTATAGCCTAGCGAGAATCGCTAGGTAGCTTGCGGTAAATGCCCGCTCGCTGAAGGCGAGCAACAATCACC
>JANNYB010000010.1:0-36505 GCA_031409875.1 Acidobacteriota bacterium
GAAGATATTGGACTTTGGAATTGCGAAAGTGTCAGTAGCGTCTGCGTCAGCGGATGCGTCGAGCGAAGATGCTACCGCCATCAAATCGCCAACAATGCCCGGAATGATTATCGGCACGGCAAATTATATGTCGCCCGAACAAGCGAAAGGTAAAGTCGTTGATGCGAGAACGGATATTTTTAGTTTTGGCGTTGTGCTGTATGAAATGATTGCCGGACAACTTCCTTTTGAAGGTGAGAATGCCTTGGAAATGATCGGTTCTATTTTGAACAAAGAGCCGAAGCCGTTAAATTCCGAAGTTCCAACTGAAATAACCAAAATCATCAACAAATGTCTGCGAAAAGATAGAGATGAGCGTTATCAAACTATCAAAGATGTCGTGATTGATTTGAAGGATGTGAAGCAAGATTTGGAGTTTCAAGACAAATTGGAGCGTTCGATTGTTCCTAATCAAGATGAGAATAAAACTCAGATTATTCAACCCGCGACGGGTGGCGAAACAAAAATTCAAACAGCTTCGAGTGCTGAATACCTAATCTCACAGGCGAAGGGGCGGAAGAAGGCAATTGTGATCGGGCTTGGCGTTTTGACATTGGTGATTGCGGGCGTTGCGTTCGGAATCTACAAATTCGCTTTTTCAAAGCAATCGGCATCGACGGCTTCATTTGAATCGATGAAAATCACAAGACTCACCGACACGGGCAAGGCGGGATCAGCCGCAATCTCGCCGGATGGCAAATACGTCGTTCATGTTAAGCAGGATGCGGGACAGCAGAGCCTTTGGGTCAGGCACATCGCCACGGGTAGCAATGTGCAGATTATCCCCCCGGCTGACGTTCTTTACGGAAGAATGACGTTTACACCCGACGGCGGTTACATTTATTTCACAAAACAAGAGAAAGGCGAGCCAAATTTCTCGCTCCATCAGGTTCCGGTTCTGGGAGGTGAATCGAAAAAGTTGAACCCCCATGCTAACAGTCCGGTCACGTTCTCGCCCGATGGCAAACGGATCGCCTTTGTCCGAAATACGCCAGGCGAAAGTGCGATGATTCTCGCAAATGCGGACGGAACGGGAGAGCAGTCGCTCGCCATTTTGAAAAGACCGGAATCTTTCAAGACCAGCGGTCCAGCCTGGTCACCCGATGGAAAGGTTATCGCCAGCGGCGGCATAGCGGTTGACGAAAACGGCAATTACCAACGAATTCTTGAGATACAAGTCGCAGATGGCACGATAAAACCGATGGCTTCTAAGTGGCTAGACGTTGGGCAAATTGCGTGGCTTGCGGATGGCAGCGGTCTGATTATGAATAATTATACCCAAGGCTCAAACGCGGCTCAGATTTATCAAATATCGTATCCCCAGGGTGAAGCTCGAAAGGTCACTAATGACCTACTTTCCTACCACGGCGTCAGTATGACGGCTGATTCCGATTCGATCGTTGTGGTTCAAGAGGATCGAGTTTATAACATTTGGTCGGCACCGGATGGCGATACGAGTCGTCCTAAACAATTAACACGCGGCTCGGGTAAATATGAGGGGATTAATGGAATCGAGTGGACTCCTGAGGGGAATATCGTTTTTAGCTCACTACTTGCACTTGCGGAGGACATTTCGATCATGAATGGAGACGGCAGCAATCCACGACGTTTGACTGAAACCCGTGGAACGCAACCTTCAATTTCGCCCGATGGACGCTATGTCGTTTTTGTTGTTCAGGTCGGAGGAAAATCCTCAATCCGGCGGATGGATATTGACGGAGGCAATGCAAAACAATTGACCAACGAAGGTGAGTTGCCTAACGTGTCTCCCGATGGACGTTGGGTGATCTATACCGCCGGCGAGTCCGGGCAAACGCGGCTTTGGAAAGTCTCGATTGACGGTGGTGAACCCATAAAACTGACTGACTATGAGTCAAATCGAGCGAGCGTCTCGGTCGATGGAAAGTCGATCGCATGTTTTTACCGCGAGCAGAATAACTCGCCAATGAAGATCGCGATCATTCCGTTTGAAGGCGGAAAGCCAACCAAGCTACTCAGTCTTCCCGCCAATTTTGATCTCCCCCGCAACCGGAGGATTCATTGGCTGCCCGATGGACGCTCGCTCGCATACGTCGCGACAAAAGACGGCGTATCAAATGTCTGGAGTTTACCTATCGACGGCGGCTCGCCAAAACAATTAACCAATTTTACAACCGATCAAATCATTTGGTTCGACCTCTCCCGCGACGGAAAGCCGACCTTGTTTTCACGCGGAACGACAACAAAAGATGTCGTTCTGATTAGCGGTTTAAAAAAATAAAGATGCAAACAGGAACAATCATCAATCAATACAAAATCATCTCCGCGATTGGCAAAGGCGGAATGGGTGAAGTGTTTTTGGCTCAGGATACGAAACTTGACAGAAAAGTTGCGATTAAATTCTTGAACGAAGAGTTTAGCCAAGATGCCGATAAACTTAATCGCTTTATCCAAGAAGCGAAAGCGGTCTCGGCGTTGAATCATCCGAATATTTTGACGGTTTATGAAATCGGCGAGAAGGATGACGCAAATTTCATCGTGACCGAGTTTATCGAAGGCAAAACTTTGCGTGAACAACTTTCGCCAAAGAAGACGAATTCGCTCAATGAGATACTGAAAATCGGTGTTCAAGTATCGGAAGCACTTTCCGCCGCACATCAGGCTGGAATTATTCACCGCGATATTAAGCCGGAAAATATTATGATTCGGCAGGATGGTTATGCGAAAGTCCTTGATTTTGGACTCGCAAAACTGACCGAACAGAAGCCGAAAGATGATGCTTTGTCGGAAGATACGACCAAAGGTTTAGTCAAAACGAATCCCGGAATGGTGATGGGAACAGTTTCGTATATGTCGCCCGAACAGGCTCGCGGAAAGCCAACTGATGCACGCACCGATATTTGGAGTTTGGGCGTTGTCTTGTATGAAATGCTCTCCGGCAAAGTTCCCTTTACAGGCGAAACTATCAATCACACGATTGTTTCGATTTTGGAAAAAGAACCGAAATTGTTGGACAACGTGCCTGATGAATTGCAAAGAATCGTCCGCAAAACTCTGACCAAAGATGCCGATATGCGGTATCAGTCGTCAAAAGATTTGCTGATTGATTTGAAAAACTTGAGACGCACGTTGGATATTCAAGGCGAACTTGAACGCTCGATTGTTCCGAATCGGGAAATAACAACCAATCAAGTTCAAGAAAACGAAACGGCGATTTACAGTTCAAAATCAATCGAAGCAACGAAAGCCGAATCAGATGCACAATCAACGCAAAACGTCTCAAACTCTTCGAGCCTCGAATATGCTGTCACGCAAGCAAAAACTCATAAACTTGCAACGGCAATGATTGGCATCATTCTGCTTTCAATCATTTCCGTGATTGGTTATTTTTGGTTCTTCGCCAATCGTTCAACCAAACAAATCGAATCAATCGCCGTGATGCCGTTTGAGAATAAAAGCGGTAATGCTGATGTTGAATATCTCTCGGATGGAATGACGGAAACGCTCATCAACAGTCTCTCGCAGATTCCAAATTTGAATGTCAAAGCTCGTTCAACGGTTTTTCGTTACAAAGGCAAAGAGTTTGATTTGAAGAAGATTGCCGCTGAATTGAACGTCCAAGCAATTTTGACGGGGCAAGTTGTCCAACGCGGCGACCAAATGACTTTGAATCTGGAATTGATTGACGCAAAAACTGAAAACGTCCTGTGGGGCAATAAATATGAGCGAAAAGCATCAGATTTGGTTTCGTTGCAGAGCGAAATTGCCCGCGATGTTTCGAGTAAACTCAAATCCAAATTATCAAATGCAGAAGCAGCGAGTGTGGAGAAAAATTACACTGCCAACTCCGAAGCCTATCAGCTTTATCTGAAAGGTCGTTTCCATTGGAACAAACGGCAAATCCCTGAATTTGAAAAGGCGATCGTATTTTTCAAACAAGCCATCGAGAAAGACCCGAATTATGCCCTTGCATACAGCGGATTAGCCGATACTTATGCCTTGTTTCCCCACAACGGCGATTTCAGACCGAAAGAGTATATGCCGCAAGCCAAGGGAGCGGCACTCAAGGCTCTCGAACTTGATCCGAACTTGGCGGAAGCCCACGCATCACTTGCAGTAGTCCATAAAGACTATGAATATGACTTTGCAGGTGCAGAAAAAGCATTCAAACGGGCGATCGAACTTGATCCGAATTACGGATCTGCTCATCAATGGTATGCCGAACTATTAACCGCCAGCAGCCGGCACGACGAAGCGATCAGGGAAAATTCAAGGGCACTCGAACTCGATCCGTTTTCATTACCGTTCAATGTGGGTATGGTAGAGAATCTGTTTCGTGCCGGACGATTTGACGAAGCACTTTTGCAAATCAAAAAGTTCAATGAGCTCTTTCCGAATGATGCACGTTTTCATATTGTCAACGGTAGTATTTATGTCGCTCAAGGTAAATATGATCAGGCTATCGAAGAACGCCTACTTGAGGAGAAGGCAAGAAATGGCAAACCCGAAAATATTGCGAAATTGAAAGAAGCCTACGAAAAAGGAGGCTGGGATGGCTTCGGGCGGATGCGTCAGGAAATAAGCATCGAAGAACTGAATGCAAAACAGGCAAAAGACCCCAATGGATATGTTAAAGCGATAGATTATGCCAACGCATATGCTTTGGGCAAAGACAAAGATAAGACGATCGAATATCTGAACAACGCGTATGACGAGCATGCGTGGCGGTTGACCGAACTAAAGGTCAATAAAAGGTGGGACTTCGTGCGAGACGACCCGCGATTTAAGGAATTGGTCAGACGAGTCGGGATTCCTGAATGAAATTGAAAGCAAAGAGACGAATGGATAATGCTATAATTGCCAACGGAGATTTTTTTTATGTGGAGCGAAACAAAACAGTTACAGCTAAACGAACTGCAACGGCGTGAATTGGAAAACTCGTTGACGGCGGAAGATGATCAAAGGCTCGAAAAATTGCTCTCGGAATTAGAGCAAGCAGAGTGGCAAATGTTGAATCCTACGCTTGAACGTGAGCGCGAAGAACAAAACCTTTTGCAAAAAGAAATCAGCCACACCGAAACTCAAAATGCTGTTCTGACCGCTCTTGCTTCGCGCCAAGATGATTTAGTCAAGCGAGCTAAAACGCAATTAAACAGTTTGCGAATCGAACACGAAGCCTTAAAAAATGAACGTGAACGAGTTTTACACGAATTAGCCGCGTAATTAAATGACCGAATCAGAACTCCGCCAATCCGTCCGCCAAGCCTACAACTTTGCTTGTGGTTATTGCAGTGTCCGCGAAGAAGATGCGGGAAGCGAACTAGAACTAGACCATTTCAAGCCACGTTCATTGGGCGTTGATAATGCGCTTGAAAATTTGGTTTATTGTTGCACTACTTGTAATCGAATTAAAGGCGACTTTTGGGCGAATTCGACTGCCGAAAAACGATTGCTTCATCCTCAAAATGATGATTTAAGTTTGCATTTACGCCAAGAATCCGACGGGATTTTGAAAGGTTTAACCGAAACTGGAAAGTTTCATCTGAAACGATTACGGCTCAATCGTCCGCCATTAGTTGCCTTGCGTCGGGCGCGATTGGAAAATGCCCGTTTGCGCGAAGAATTGATTCAATCCCAAGCTATCCAAAAAAAAATGACGGAACATTTGCAAAAACGTGATGGAGAAATTGAACGAATTTATAAAGAAATCAGCCGTTTGTTAAAAAAATAAAACGACCCGCGATTTAAGGAATTGGTCAAGAAAGTCGGGATTCCTGAATGAATATGGATGAAAAAAGATAAAATGAATTTATGGAAAAGAAAATCTCAGCTAAAAATAAAGACACTTCAATTAAAACGGACGATGTTTTGTTTGATGAAATCCGCAGTTTAATTGAGCAAACGCGGCTCAGAGTTGCCAGCACGGTTAATTCGGCACTCGTTTTGATGAATTGGCACATCGGCAAACGCATCAGCGATGAAGTGCTGAAAAATAAACGGGCGGAATATGGAAAAGAGATTTTGCCGACACTGTCGGCAAAATTACAACCTGAATATGGCAGAGGGTTTAGTTCAAGAAACCTAGCAAAAATGATTCAATTTGCAGAACTTTTCCCCGACATTGAAATTGTTGCGACACTGTCGCAACAATTGGGTTGGTCGCATTTCATTGAAATTATAACGATGAAAGACCAACTAAAACGCGACTTTTACGCCGAGATGTGTCGCATTGAGCGTTGGAGCGTTCGCACTCTGCGGCAGAAAATTCAGGGAATGCTATTTGAGCGAACGGCGATTTCCAAAAAGCCCGATGTAATTATCAAAACCGAACTTGCCGAACTTCGTGATGAAGATAAATTAACGCCTGACCTAATTTTCCGCGACACATATTTTCTTGATTTTCTCGGTTTGAGCGATACTTTCAGCGAAAAAGATTTGGAAAACGCGATTTTACGCCAGCTCGAAAAGTTTTTGCTCGAACTCGGCGTTGGCTTTGCGTTTGTCGCCCGACAGAAACGGATTACGGTTGACGGCGACGATTTTCATATCGATTTACTGCTCTATCATCGGGAATTGCGAAGATTGGTCGTCGTTGAATTAAAGCTCGGTAAATTTATGCCCGCCGATTTTGGGCAGACCGAATTTTATCTGCGTTGGCTCGATAAATACGAACGCAAACCTTGGGAAGAATCGCCGATTGGTTTGATTTTATGCTCGGAAAAATCAAATGAACGAGTTGAATTATTAGCTCTCGATAAACACGACATCAAGGTCGCCGATTATTGGACCCAGCTTCCCGACAAAAAATTGCTCGAACAAAAACTGCACGAAGCCGTGATTTTGGCTCGTGGATTGAGCGAGCGAAAATAGCTGAAACGGATGAATCTGCCGGAATAGAATTGAGAAAAAATAAAGATGGAAACCGGAACAATAATCAACAAAGGCGGACAAGCAAACATTGTCAAGTGGCGGAAACAGTCGAAATTCCGCAACCGAAAGTGCGTCCGGCGATTCCCGAATTGGTTGATTAAGATTTTTTAGCCACGAAAAGACACGAAAAGACACGAAAACATTTAGCTTAATTTCGTGTCCTTTTGTGTTTGTTCGTGGCTAATTTTCTTTTTCACTTTTTCATAATCGGGATTTGCTCCCTGACATAGCGGACGGCGATCACATCGCGCATTGTGGGCAGACTGTCATTTGCCTTTGTTCTGGCTTCTTCCGAACCGTAATGTTTGAGACCGATTTCATTAAAATCCTTTGCCCTCATCTCATCGTAGTCGAGAGCCGCGGCATAATTCTTGAACGCTATTGCCTGTAAGATGTCCCAATCAGCCTCTCCATTGTTCATCGGTTGGGAAAAAAACTTCCAATCCAAAATCAAGCCCTGTTTTTTTTGTTCGTTCCAAATAGGTATGGAATGTTGACCCAAAAACGTCAGATATTCCGCATTTTTTCCGGGCTTGACATTGATATAACTTAAACGCCACACTAAACCATCTTCAGAAATTCGGTTCGGCACTTGTGCCTGTGCGCCAATCGCAAATAAACAAAAAAGCATCGTTATTAAGTAAATTCGTTTCATAATTTTTTTCTCCTGTTATTTTCATATCGAGCGCAAAAGTAAAAGGGGTTTTGTTCGGATGATAGCCGCGCTCATTTCAAGCAATCACTCGCCCCAAATTTTGTTGTCAATCCTTATCGGTGAAACGCTCGCTACCGTTTCCCGTTTTGCCCCGTATAAAAAGGCAAGCAATCGCTAAATTGCTTGCCTTTTTAATTAAAAACTGCCGTATTATCGCGCATCAGAAACCGAAATTAGCGTTGCCGTTCGTTTCATTTGAGCGTAAATCGGTTATTGTGTTATACACACCGCTGATGTTTTTACCTGCTCTTCCGGCGAAGATTCCTAATCCGCCGCTTGAGCGCAAAGTAACTTGCACTTGTTTTGAAACTGCTTCGCCATTAGCGTTTGTGGTCAGATTTACACTGCCCACTTGAACATCGCCATAAAGCGTTCCGGCATATTGATTATCGCGCATAACCACCAACGACCAGGTGCCGCCCGTTACGATAAAATTATTCGGAACAATTTGATTAGTCGCATAATCTACCGAAACCGTTAAGTGATGTGTTTCCCATTCGCCGAAACTGTTCAGAACGAAACTGTTGCCATAACGTATTGCCGAAATCGGGTCAGGAGTTCCCTCATCCGTTTCAATTCCGGTGTAAATACCAACCGGAGCAAAACCGCCGCTTTTTTGAGCCGTTGCCACGCTCGCCATCAAACCAATCGCCAAAACCATCATCATCGCTATTTTTGTCATTTGCTTAGTCATTTTTTTCTGTCTCCTTTTTAATATTTAATAATTGTCTTTTTCTTCAAACCCGATTCGGATTGCGCGAGGGCTACAAGCACAACCCGAATCGGCGCGTTCAGTCCCACGTTTGCGACCGAAATTGTTTAGAACATTTAATTTTCAAAACGCAAGTTTTTTGCGCCTCTACTTACTAAAGCAACGTCCGGCGCAAAATCGGCTCAAATTATTTTTCGGACTAGGCGGAAACCTGCGCGTGAGCAAGGGTGGTAATGGCTCAATAAAAAGTTAGAGATATAATTTCTGCCTTTGTCGCTGAAAGCGACCGACATTATAGCCTAGCGAGAATCGCTAGGTCAGCGTTGATAATGAATTCCGTCGCTGAAGGCGACGAACAACAAGCGCGGGGATTGTTGCTCGCCTTCAGCGAGCGAATCTTACGTTGCAAACTACCTAGCGATTCTCGCTAGGCTATAATGTTGGTCGCATTCAGCGACAAAAACCAAAACAGTGAAAGTAAGTCTCCAACTTTTAATTGAGGTATTACGATGGGCGTAGTAACTTTTTTGACTTAAATTTGGAATAGGTCTATGATTGCAGAGCAATTCAACTTATTTAGATAAACAGAGATTTCTTTATGGAAGAGGCTTCATCAGAACGCGGGGAAATAACCGAGATGTTAAAGGCTTGCAGCGGCGGCAACCGCGAGGCGATGGACAAACTCGTGCCACTCGTCTATGAAGAACTTCACCGCCAAGCGCATCGTTATCTCAACCGAGAACGCAAACATCATACATTGCAAACTACTGCCTTAGTCCACGAGGCTTATATGCGGCTCATCGAAGTTCGTTTTTTGGATTGGCAAAATCGCGCCCATTTTTTCGGCATTGCGGCAAATATGATGCGGCGCATTTTGGTCAATTACGCCGTCAATCAAAATCGGCAGAAACGCGGCGGCGCAGACGAAAATTTGCCGCTCGAAGAAGCCTTGTGCGTTGCCGCCGAAGATAGCGACGTTGATTTGCTCGCGCTCGACAAAGCGTTAAACGAGTTGGCTGAACTCGACGAACGACAGGCAAACATCGTTGAACTGCGATATTTTAGCGGTTTGAGCATCGAAGAAACGGCGGAAGTTTTGCAGATTTCGCCCGCGACCGTCAAACGCGATTGGAGTATGGCAAAAGCGTGGTTGCGCTCGGAACTTGGTGGATAAAAAAAACAATTAACCCTGAATATTACCAACAAGTCGGCAAATAATGCGATTTGAGCCGATTCTGCGGCGGATGTTGCTTTAATAAATAGATTCGATTATTAAGTAACTGGACAGAATTATTTTATAAATATGAACCACAAAAATACACGAAAATGCACGAAACAGGTTGATTCTTTTTGTGTTCTTTTGTGTATTTTTGTGGTTTCATCTTAAAAATAATTCTGTCCAGTTATTTAATACAATCATTTTTATGAACCGCGAAGATTATCAACAAGTCAAACAAATCTTTCAATCCGCGCTCGACGTTGCGCCGGACAATCTCGCTGACTTTCTAAACGAGAAATGTTCCGATAATCCAAATATTCGCCACGAAGTCGAAAAATTGCTCTCGTCTTTTGACAGCGATTATCTCGAACAGCCCGCCATCGAAAAAGTTGCGGAATCAATCGTTAGCAAAAGTAATTTATCAATCGGGCAGGAATTCGGACATTACAAAATCGTCAAAAAGATCGGCGCGGGCGGAATGGGCGAGGTTTTTTTGGCGGAAGATGTGCGGCTGAAACGCAAAATCGCCTTGAAAATCCTGCCCGTTGCGGTTAGTCGGAACAAAAATTATCTGCGCCGTTTCGAGCAGGAAGCGTGCGCGGCTTCTGCATTAAATCATCCGAATATTTTAACCGTTCACGAATTCGGCGACGAAAACGGGACGAACTTTATCGCCACCGAATTTGTCGAAGGCAAAACTTTGCGCGAGTGTTTAAGAGGCAACGAATATCTTTCTTTGAGTGAAACTTTGGATATTGTTTTGCAAGTTGCCGCCGCGCTCGTCGCCGCGCACGAAGCGGGAATCATTCACCGCGACATCAAGCCGGAAAACATTATGATTCGCGCTGATGGTTTGGTGAAAGTTTTGGATTTCGGTTTGGCAAAACTGACTTTGAAGAAAAACGAAATCATTTCCGGCGAAGTTACAACCCAAATCAACACCACGCCCGGAATGATTATGGGAACGGCGGCGTATATGTCGCCCGAACAGGCGCGGGGCAAAAAAACCGATGCGCGAAGCGATATTTGGAGTCTGGGCGTGGTGCTTTACGAAATGCTCGCCGGAGGCACACCGTTTGCCGGCGAAACAACGAGCGATACGATTGCCTCGATTTTGACACGCGAACCCGCGCCGATAGACGAAAACATTCCCGCCGAACTACAACGGATTTTGCGAAAGGCTTTGCAAAAAAAACTTGATGAGCGTTATCAAACCGTCAAAGATTTGTTGCTCGACCTGAAAGAAATAAGAACGGAATTGGAATTTCAGGGTAAATTAGAGCGGTCATCTGACCCGTTCAAAAAAGAGGTAAAAACACAGCCTTTGAGAGAAACCGAAACGGCTGAAAAAACAATCCACGAAACTGCGCCGGAGCATACTTTTCAAGCCTTTACCGCGCAATATTCATTTTATTTTCAGACGGCATTTGTTGCACTAATAGCTATTGCCGGAGTTTCAATTTGGTGGTTTGCGTTCGCACGAGGCAAACAACCGACGGCAACCGATTCAACTTCGGCGGGTTCGTTCAAAAGTTCCCAAGTAACAAACTGGGCAAGTGCCGCAGGCGAACTCGGAACCACCGCCGCCTTTTCCCATGACGGGAAATTTATTACCTTCAGCTCGACAAAAAGCGGCACTAACAGCATCTGGGTTAAGCAAACCAACACGGGTGAGGCGATACAGGTAACAAAGGACGAATTCTATAATCGCTTTCCCGTTTTTTCGCCTAACGGAGAGGAAATTGTCTATTATTCATCTCGCAGGGATTCGCCCGGACTTTGGCGGGTGTCGCTGATGGGCGGGCAACCGAAATTGGTTACCGAAAAGATTGAGGTAGAATCTCAGCCGAAATTGTGGTCAAAGAGCGGAAAAATTTATTTTCAGAACAGCTACAATCTTTTCACCGCCGATGCGGAATCGGGCGAAGTTTCTGCCATTACCGACTTTCCCTCATCATCGGGAGCCTCGCTAAAAACCATCAATATTTCATCGGACGAATCGCAGATCGCGTTTGTAACATTTGAAAATGAGA
This sequence comes from Acidobacteriota bacterium, assembly GCA_031409875.1. GTDB lineage: Bacteria > Acidobacteriota > Blastocatellia > Pyrinomonadales > Pyrinomonadaceae > CALMEH01. The sequence goes on from JANNYB010000010.1 coordinate 11,628, forward strand.
GCTGGAAAATAATGGTAAAGCCTGTCAACAGTCCTGAAACAAGACAAATAATCGAATCAAAAACGCGGATCCAAAATGTCGTCTTCCATCCGGATGGAAAAAAACTTCTTTTCAGCCAACTAACGGATGAATTCGACCAACTTTACTCGGTCGGTCTGGAGGGCGGCGAGCCGGTCCAAATCTCATCCGGCGACAGCGATGTTTTCGTTCATAATGTATCGCCAAACGGCGAACGAATCTTATTTAGCTCGGCGAACGAGACCTCCGATCTTTGGAAAATTGATACGGAAACTGTGAAAGAGTCTTTGACGGCATCGCAGATAGACGGTGAACTATGGGCGGATGTTTCGCCCGCGGGCGACGCAATCGTCTATCAGTCAATCAGAAACCTTCGCGGAGGCAGCAACTTATTTAACGGTTCGATAGTGAAGCAGTCAATTTCAAAGGATGGTGAGCGATTCCGGCTTGTCGAAGACGGTTTTCTTCCAAACTGGTCGCCCGATGGAGAAACGGTTGCGTTTCTCAAACTTGTCGGGATGAATTACGAGATCTGGAAGGTCGCAAAGACAGGCGATATGTTAGAACGTATATCAACTGGAGGAAGACCGCCGGGGAATACGCTTTCGCCTTATCTGACAGCGGAGGTGAAATATCTGAGTTGGTCTCCGAAAGGTTCCGGTCTGGCTTTTCCGTCTCCAAGGGAAGGCATTTCAAATATCTGGCTGGCATCCGCCGTCGGTTCGGGCGAAAGAAAACTTTCGGACAATCAGGATAAAGATGAGATTCTTTACTGTCCGTTCTGGCTATCGGATGAAACCGGGATTGCTTTTAGTTCGCTAAAGAAATCGAATTCCGATGGGAAATTCAAACATTTCATCTGGTTTTATGATATAACGACAAACACACAGCGAAAAATACTGGAATCGGACGAACGCCTCAGACTCTTAGGGTGGACAAAAGATGAGGAGGAACTGCTCTTTGCCGTAAGAGATAAAAGTAAAACATCTAGTCTGACACGGTCGGAGGTTCCGATTCGGGCGGCTTCTGTAAAAACCGGTAAAGTGCGAAACCTGACGGTTCTAAAAGATGCATATATCAACAACATTTACCTTTCGCCGAATAAGGGTTCGATCGGTTTTACATCTCGAACGGGCGGTAATGATAATGTTTGGATTTCACCGTTAGAAGGAGGTGAACCGCGAAAGCTGACCGGAAATAATGACCCGAGACTCTACTTTTCAAGTCTGGCGTGGTCGCCGGACGGTAAAACAATCTACTTTGGAAAGCAGACCAGATTTACACTGCTTTCGATGTTAATTAACCAAAAAGTTACGGAGGAAAAAAAATGAAAAATCAAATAAAAATAATCGTTGTCATCTGTGCCGCTATCGGATTTGCTTTGTTCATTGGCGGGTGTCCGGCAAACCCAACGCAAAATAGCGGGAATAATTCCAACGGGAATACCGCCAATGTTTCCAACAAACCGAGTATTATCCCACTTGTCTGTCCGGCGGGGCAGTGTCAGTGTGGTGGCGAATGTCAAGATCCACCTTGCAACCCCGGTATATGCAGTGAGCCATCAAATGGCAATGCAAATACGAACGCAAACGGCAATGCAAATTCGAATGTGAATCGTAATGCAAATTCGAACGCGAATGTTCGGTAGCATCCGAGTTTGGTTTCGCGGGTGTCTGTCGGGATTTTGGAACTGAAGGGCTTTACCAAACTGCTTATCAAAAAAGAATTTTTGGCAAGCCAACCGTAGGCTTGTCCGCGAACGACTTGGTCATTTCGATATAAGTAGATGGACAAAATTATTTCTACCGTGAATCTATCCACGGAACACACGAAACACACGGAAAAAAGCACTAAAACTTTCGTGTATTTATTCCGTGCTTTCGGTGTTTTCCGTGGATAGTCTTAAAAATAATTCTGTCCTTCTGCTTAATACGGAAAATCAGTAGGTTGTTATGTTTTATGCGCGTGTGTTTCGTGTATGCGCGTGGACAGTTCTGTCCACGCGCATACACGAAACACACGAATCAAGAAAAGTGGCTAAATTTCTTTCAATTCGAGCAATTTGCAATCTAATTTTTTCGCCAAACCTGCGCCGCCCCAATTCATAATCGTGTCGTGATTCCATTTGAAAAACGGTTTGGCAACGGGCGCGAAGAAATTCATCCAAGATTTTGTCGTGCGAACTTTCCAATCGTATCGGACGCTGGTTGTATTTTCGCTTTCTGCCGTAAATGTCCAAATTCCTGTGCCTTCAAGTTCGCCGAAAGCGCGGATTTCGATGAGCTTTAATTTCTCTATCCGCACGACTTCCGAATCGAAAATCAATTTATACGGCAACGCGCTTTTCCAAGTCGTGCGGAGGGTTTTGCCGATGCCGTCCGCATCACCGGCTTTTAATTCTTCAACTTTCAGAACGCCGCGCCACCATTCACTCCAATTTTCCGAATGCTCGATTTCGTTCCAAACGCGCTCAATCGGCGCGTCGAAATGCCAGACGGTTGTAAATTCGTAGTGTGTCATCCGTTGATTATTCGCCGAAATTTGCAAATCGGTTTCGATATTTTTTCATTACTGAGCGGCATAGAATTGGCTGACGCGGGAAATACCACTTAATCGGGCAATTATCGAAGTTCTTTTCGGTGTCTTCCGTGTGTGCTGTGGATAGAAAAAGAAATCTATCCACGAAAAAAACCGCCGAAAATTGAAGGCGATGATGTCGTAATCAAATTCTATGCCGCTCAGTAATGATATTTTTTACTTTAAATAGCTTGTTTGGTTTATAATTTTAACGTCTGTATGAAATTTATCGGCTTAACAATTTTCGGTTTCGTGATGATGGAGATTTTGTCCTACACAGTTCACCGATGGTTGTTTCACGGCGTTTTTTGGCGCGTTCACGAAACTCATCACATTGCGCGAAACGGCGCGTTTGAAGCAAATGATATTTTTACTTTGGGGTTTTCGTGCGGGGCGATTTTTCCGATGATTTTGGCGGAAAAACCTCTGCTCGAATCAATCGCTTTTCCGTTGGGTTTCGGTGTGGCAGTTTACGGATTCGTCTATTTTATCGCTCACGATTTCTTTACGCATCGAAGATTTTTGCCGTTCAAATCGAAAAACAAAATTCTTCTGACAATCCGCGCCGCGCATCAAAAACATCATCAATCGGCTGAAAAACAAGGGCTTGAACCATTCGGACTTTTCTTTTTTAATTACAAAAAATTCTTTCGCAAATAAATTACCGAAGAAGAAATTATCCACAGATGAACACAGATGAAATCAAGATAAAATCTGTGTTTATCTGTGTTCATCTGTGGATAAATAAAATGTCTTAATTACTTGCCGATAGATTTTTCTTCTTGCGGAATTTCAATCATTATGGCTTCTCTTTTATCTTTAATCGCACTTAAAATTTTTGCGGCGGGCGCGAGTTCGACTTTTGATGAAAGCACACGCGCAACTCTTTTTGGCAGCAGCATCGGCGCAATTCCGGCGATTGAATCGGCTAATTTGACGACATCGCCGCCGCCTGACCAATGTTCGCGGATAACGGTTTCATCGGTGCGGTTTATCAAACGCAAAAGCGTCAGCGCAACGAGATAAAGATCGTCAACCTGTCCGATAAACGGGAAAATATCGGGAATAAAATCGAGCGGCATTATGACATAAACAATCGCCGCCCCAAAAAGTGCTTTTTCGGCAATCGGGACGCGGCTGTCTTTGATGAGTCTGCCCAAAAGCATAAACATATTCGGCAAAAACATCAAAAAATTGCTCATACGGCTTTTCATTTCGCTTTTTTCTTTGCGCGTCGGTTTTGTTTCTCTAATTTGTTGCGGTTTCGTCATTTTACTCATCGCTCCTTTTTCTGTAATTTTAGTTTAGAAAATAGCAGACGTTTGAGCAAGTTTTATCTGAAAAAGTTGTATGATAAATTCTAATTTCAGATTTCAAATTTCAAATTTCAAATTTCAGAATGATTCTACAAACAATCAGGCAAAAAGCCGCCGAAAACTTACAACACATAATTTTGCCCGAAGGCGAAGACGCACGCACAGTAAAGGCGGCGGAAATTTGCGTAAAAGATAAAATAGCTAAAGTTACGATTATCGGCAATGAAGAAAAAATCCGCGAAGCGGCGCGTGAAGCAAGCGCAAATTTAAACGGCGTGGAGATTTTAGACCATCGAAAATCAAACGATTTCGGCAAAATCGCACAGTTTTATCACGAATTGCGCCGCTCAAAAGGAATGACGCTCGAAGAAGCCGAACAAACCGCGAAAGATTCGCTTTATTACGGAAATTTGCTCGTCAAATTGGGCAAAGCCGACGGCTCTGTCGCAGGCGCAACGAACACGACGGCGCACACGGTCGCCGCCGCGCTTCGATGTATTGGCGTTCGCGCCGGATTTAAAATCGTTTCATCTTTCTTTTTGATGGTCGTGCCGGACAAAAAAATCGGCGCAAACGGCGCGATGATTTATGCCGATTGCGGTGTTGTTATTGACCCTGACGCGGGCGAACTTGCCGAAATTGCGATGGCTTCTGCCGATTCGTGCCGTGCGCTTTTGAATGTCGAACCGCGTGTGGCAATGCTTTCTTTTTCGACGAAAGGTAGCGCGAAACACAAATCTCTGGACAAAATTATCGAAGCCGTAAAAACCGTCAAAGCGCGAATGCAGGACTTGGAAATTGACGGCGAACTTCAAGCGGACGCGGCACTTATTCCATCCGTTGCCGAATCGAAAGCCAACGGTTCAAGCGTTGCTGGACGTGCAAATGTCTTAATTTTCCCCGATTTGAACGCCGGAAACATCGCCTACAAATTAACCGAAAGATTAACCGGCGGCACAGCAATCGGACCAATTTTGCAAGGCTTGGACAAACCTTGCAACGACCTTTCACGCGGTTGCAAAGCCGAAGATATTGTTGATGCCGTTGCAATCACAGCCGTTCAATCGCAAGCCAGAAAAGCAAATTAAAAAAGCGGCGATGGAGCAATATTGCTTCATCGCCGCTTTTGCGCTTTTATCAAATAATTATTTTGTAACGGTCATTGTAAATTTTGCGCTCGGAACTTCCGTTTTCAGGTCATAGCTGTCAATCGTCAAATCTGCAAGACGTTGACCGTTGACTTTGGTAACAATGCGGAACGGCAAAGACATACAATTTGCCCGACGATAATCGCTGCGGTCTTCTTCAACTAAAATTTTGCCGTTATAGTAAGAAATCACGCGGCTGACGAGAAACGTATCTTTGTTAATCCAATAACGAAGCGAATCTTCTTTGTTAAATTTGACTTCGATGACATAATTTTCGCCTTGATCACTCAGACGGTCGGTTTTAAGCTGACCTTCAATCGCACGATTTAAAGTGCTAAATCCCATCAATCCCCAATGCCTTGAAGCGGCTGATTCACTGATGCGAAATTCATTGCCCATATACATTCCGCCGCCGGTGTTTCCCGTCCAAACCAGATAAGTTTGTCCACCCATCATTCCGCCGCCGGTCGGCGTTACGTCAAGTCTTCGGCGCGAATCTTTGTCTTGGTAATCCGTCAAATTCATTTTTACCTCAACGGAAGCAACCGCGCCGCCAGTTCCGAGTCCGACACCGGCAAGCGGCGCAACATTAACAAAACCGGTAGCTTTCGTCGTAACAAATTGCAATCCGGCGTAATCCGCTCCGCCGTGTGCCACGCGCGTAATGCTCAAAAGCTCGCGCCCGTTCATATCCGCCTTTGCGACGCTTGCGCCCGGTGAAACAATAATCACAACTGCCAACAAAAAATGAAACAACGCCAAACCGAATTTTTTATCATTCAAAAATCGAAACATATCTTAAATTCCTCCAAAAATTATGCAAAATTAAGCCCGAAATATTTGAGCAATGATAAGCCAAACAATATCTAAATGCAAACTATAAACTTATTGAAATTTCTTGATGAATTGTAATCTGTTTATGTTCTTTGAAAAATAAAAGCCGTAAAAAAAAGAATATTTTTCGCTGGGAGCGCGGGCTTCCCAGCCTGCTGAGCGTTTGAAAAAACGCTCAAACGAACTTTGCGTAAATTCAAGTTGATTTTTAATCGAACACTTTTACACCGCTGAAAAACGCGGTGTAGCAGGCTGGGAAGCCCGCGCTCCCAGCAACTCGCTTTTTTTTATTATTTACAATATTTTTTTCAAAGAATATAAGCAGACGGCAATTCATCAAGCATTACATTTAATTCACTATCAGCGATTTTTTATCTCAATCTTGCTTCGACATTGTTTGCTTTGAGCGAGTTTCCTGTGGCTCTTTGCAAATCGGCAATTGCTTTGTTTAGTTCGGTTTGGGCGCGTAATTCGTTGCTTCGGGCATTGATGAAAGCGGTTTGGCGTTCGAGAACTTTGTAGATGTCGGATTGCCCTGCGTCGAGTTTTCTTTGCTCGGATTCGTATTGTTTCAGCGTATTTTCTCGCGCAATGATTGCCGAACGCAAACGCGCCTCAGCCGTGCGGACAGATTGCAGAGCGTTTCGCACGTCAACTTGAATTGATTGTTCGAGTTGGGCGCGTTGCGTTTTGATCTGGTCGCTTTGGACGAGCGTTTTGCCGAGTTGCGCCTGCGCGGTTTTGTCGCCGAAAAGCGGCAGATTAAACTGCACGCCGACGCGAAATGTCGGATAACGATTGGCTAAAATGTCCGTAAAAGTCGTGCCTGCGCCGCCGATTTGTTGGAGAAATGCTTGCTGATTTGCGGCTTGTCCTTGTTGTTGCAAAATGCACGTTTGATATTCGGTCGGCGTTTGCGTCGCCGCGTTACAGGTTATAGAAAACGGACTGCGAAACGTCGAATTTTGGCTTCCGCCGATGCCTGCCGAACCGTAGCTGGCGATTAAATCAATCTGCGGTTTATTTTGCTCGCGGTAAAATCTTTGTTCGATTGAATTTATGTCTTTTTGCGTTTCGTTGACTTCGATTTCGGGACGATTTTTCAGAGCTAAATCGAGGGCTTCGGGCAAAGTTGTTTTCGGCACATCGAGTTCGACGGAATCGGTCGGAATAATTGACTCGTTCCAAATCGAATCGTTGCGGTTCACGGCAATCAGATTTTTCAAAGTATTTGACGCACGATTGACGTTTTCTAAGGCTTCATAAACATTTTGTTCGATAACTGCAACTTGAGTTTCAGCGGCGACAATATCAATCGGCGCGAGTTGTCCTTCTTCGACAAGTCTTTTGTTATGAGCAAGTTGCTCTTTCGCATCGCGCACACCGTCGCGTTGAACTTGCAGATTTCGTAAAGCATAAGCCAAATCCCAATAAGCGCGTTGGACGTTTGTGATAACTTCGATTGTGCGCTGTCGAAACTGCGTATCGGTTAAAGAAAGATTGCGTTTTGAAATCTCAATATTGCGTCTGTTTTGGTCAAATCCGCGCCCGCGAAAAAGCGGTTGCGTAACATTTAACGTCAAACTCGAATTATATTGCGGCGACAAAATCGAAATCGGATTGTCCGATGCGACGCGATTGTTCGTAAAATTTCCGCTTAAAATTGTTCCATATTTCGGAATGTAACCTTGCAGACTGACGTTTCCACCCAAACTTCCGGTCGTCGTCGTGCGGTTCGTGCTGAAAACCGAGACGTTTGGCACAGTCGCACGTTCGTAAAAAGTTTGCCCCGAAAGTCGCGGTTCATAAACGCCGCGAATAGATTGCAAATCAAATTCGGCAATTCGCACGTTTTGGCGCGAAACTTCGATGTCTTTGTTATTTTCGAGCGCAAGCGTAATCGCGTCCTTCAAAGTCAGAGGTTTTTGCTGCGTCATATCAACGCCGACAAGCCCCAAATCCGGCAATTCTTTTTTGTCCGATTCAAAATTCGGCGCAATCTGCGGCACGTTTTCTAAATTTTCCGGCTTTACAATCGGAGTCGGCGAAACCGTCGGCGTAGGCGTAGCGTCCTGCGCGTATATGAAATTCGCAAAAAATAAAACTGAAATTAATATGTATAAATGCTTATTCATAAAACTTTTGATCTTTGAAATAAAATAAAATCAAAGATCATTTATAAAAACTGCGTATAAAAGAATCCGCCCAAAATCAATAAAAGCCCGCCGATTTCGCCCGCGATTAAACCATACATAAACCACGTCGTAATAAAATTGCGTTCGGCAAACATATTTTCCGTGCGGTTCAAAAAACCTTCTTTGACGTAACCGATAACCGTCAGCACAAAATATGCGAGCGGAAAAGCGACGATTAAAATCTGCACATTCGTCGAAAACGGCGAAAATTCGATGAGTTTGGCAATTACCAAACTCGCAAAACTGTAAAAAAACGAAGCTCGATGCGCGATGTCAACATAAACCGGAGCGCAATGTTCGGGCGAACTCATAATACGAGCGTATTTCCAAACGCCCGTGAGCATTCCGCTCAAAAGAAACAAACCCGAAGCCAAAAGCGCAATTTTAACCGCTAAGTTCATATCCAACGCCTCACTTTTGATTTATAGCTTAGATAATCCGCACCGAATTTACTTTCAAGATATTTTTCCTCGCGCAAAATTACGCCGAAATTAATTGTCAACAAACACAAAGGCAAAAATGGCAGAAACCAAATCGAATTAAACAAACAACTTACGCCGAGATAAATCAAAATCATCGCCAAATAAATCGGGTTGCGCGAATAACCGTAAAATCCCGTGTCGAGAATTTTATTCGTCGGCTTCCAAGGCTCGATATTCGTTTTTGCCGCGTTCATCTGCCGCCAAATCATCGCAATCGCAGCGATTCCCGCGACAATTAACAAAATTCCCGCGACAATCGAAACCGTTTTCGGCAAAAACGGAAACGGCTGAAACCAACTCACAATTGCGCCAAGCGACAAACCGCTCAAAAATATCAAAGGTGGCGGCGCGATTACCTGCGGATTGTCTTTTTTGTTTTCCATTTATGTTTTACTTTCGGAATAGCTTAGAGCGAATAACGAATAGCTGATAATTATTGACGTTTTTAGCTATTCGCTGTCAGCTATCAGCTATCAGCTATTCCGAAAGTTTTCTCTCAAATATTCAATTCTTCCCAAAAATTGAACTCGCCGCCGTTGCCACTTTTCGTTTCAAGCCGCCGAAAATTCTTGATAACAAATTATTCATTCGGCGGAAAATATTAAATTCGCTGACATCGTCAAAAATCGAATAAAACACGGGAACTGCCAACAGCGTCAGAAGCAGACACAAAGTTTGACCGCCGACAACCAAAACACCAATCGAACGATTCGTTCCCGCGCCCGCGCCGGTGCCGACGACGAGCGGAATCATTCCGGCAACAAGCGCAATCGTCGTCATCAAAATCGGTCGCAGACGGTCGCGGTTGCCTTGAATAATTGCGTCATAACGCGACATTCCTTTTTCGCGCAAGCCGTTTGTATGGTCAATCTGCAAAATCGCGTTCTTTTTGACCACGCCGAATAGAAGCAATAAACCTAAGCCCGAAAAAATATTGACGGTTTGCCCCGCAATCAAAAGCGAAACGATGCCGAACGGAATCGAAAGCGGAAGCGTCAGCAAAATCGTAATCGGGTGAATAAACGATTCAAACTGCGCCGCGAGAACGATATACATAAAAATAAACGACAGCCCGAACGCCAAAAGGAAATAAAATCCGGCTTTGCCCATTTCCTTCGATTGCCCGACGTAACCTGTCGTATAACTCGCAGGAATGTTCATTTCTTTAACATATCGGTCAATATTTGCCGTAATATTTGCCGCCGAACCGCCGGGTTTCGTGTTTGCCAAAAGCGTAACTTGACGTTGGCGATTCGTGCGTTCGACCGAACTCGGTCCTGTTCCTTCTTTGACTTTGACTAATCTGTCGAGCGTTACCCAACCGACTTTTGACGACGGCACAATCATTCGATTTAAGCCTTCGACATCAGTTCTGAAATTGTTAATCGCACGGACGCGGACTTCATATTGTTCGTTTCCCTGATTAAAAGTCGTCGCTTCCTGTCCGGCAACCAAAGTATTTAAGGCTTGCGAAATGTCGCTCACGCGCACGCCCAAATCGGCGGCTGTGTCGCGGTCAATCACAAGTTGAACTTCGGGTTTGCCGCTGATTAAAGTCGAATCAACGTCAACCGCGTCGGGGATTGTCTTTATTTTTTCGATGAGTTTTGCCGAATATTCTTCGAGCTTTTTCAAATCCGGTCCGGCAATCAAAAACTGCACGTTCGCATTACGAAAACCGCCGCCCGAAAACGCTTGAACTGCCTGAACGCCCGTCCGCAATTCCGGCGGATAACTTTTCAAAAGTTCGCGCGTTTCGCTCATCAAATCTTCCTGCGATTTTGAACGCGCCTTAACATCGGTTAATTTCACATAAATCGAACCGGCATTGACGACTTGCTGTTGTCCGCCGCCGATGGTTACGAGCGTGTCGGTTACGCCGCCGAGTTTGCGGATGTCGTTCGCAATTCGTTCAAAAAGCTGTGATGAAGCCGAAAGCGAACTGCCTTCGGGCGCACGCACCGAAACTTCAAACTGCGATTGATCGTCAACCGGCAAAAAGTTTTTGCCGACTAACATAAACAGCGGCACAATGCTCAAAAAAACCAAAATGCAAAGCGTTACAATCAACCACCGATGCGCCATCGAAAACTTCAAAAGCATCGTGTAAAAACCGTCAATTTTGCTGTAAAACCAACCGCTTTTGCTGTCATTTGCGATTTTAGATTTGCGATTTGCGATTTCATTGTCGCTCATCAGCATTCCGTCGCCGTGAATATCGCCAATGTCAGAACCGCCTGCGGTAGCGGGCGGTTGAACGTCGCCGTCCGAAGCGTTTGCCGACATTTCAGAATCCGAACTTAAACCATCCGCTACCGCAGAAGGTTCTGACTTGCGTTTTATCAAACGCGCCGCAAGCATCGGCGTTAAGGTGAACGAAACAATCAGCGAAACCAAAACCGCGAACGAAGCGGTCAAGCCGAACGACGACATAAAACGTCCGACGATGCCTTGCATAAAACCGATTGGCACGAAAACCGCCATCAGCGAAAGAGTCGTTGCAAGCACCGCCATCCCGATTTCGCGTGTGCCTTCGATTGCCGCTTGAAACGGATCCATTCCTTTTTCTTCGACAAAACGATAGATGTTTTCCAGCACGACAATCGCGTCATCAATCACGATTCCGACCATCAACGTCAGCGAAAGCATCGTAATCGAATTGAGCGTGTAGCCCATCGCATACATCAGCGCAAACGTCGAAACAATCGAAGTCGGAATCGCCAGAGCCGCAATAAACGTCGTGCGAATATTCCACAAAAACAAAAATACGACAATCGCCGCCAAAATGCCGCCGACGATTAAATGTTCTTCGATTGAATGCAGTGAGGCTTCGATAAAAATCGAGTTATCACCGATGATTTGAACTTTATAATTTGCGGGCAGATTCGCTTTAATTTCATTGAGCCGCGTTTTGACTTCGCGTGCGACAGCAACCGTATTTTGTCCCGATTGCTTTGAAACGATTAGAGTTACGGCTGGCTGTCCGTTCAAAAGTGCTTGCGAACGAATCTCTTCCGCGCCGTCTTCAACGTAGCCTATATCTTTGACTTTTACTTGATAATTTCCGCGTGTCGCAACAACGACTTCGGCAAACTCTTCGGGGTTTTTGATTTTTCCGAGCGTGCGGACGCTCGTCTCGGTTTGTCCTTCGTCCAATCTGCCGCTCGGAAATTCGATGTTTTGCAGACGCAGAGCCGTCGTGATTTCTCCCGAAGTTACGTTATACGAACGCATTTTATCGGGATCAACCCAAACATTTATCTGTCTGTCGCGTCCGCCGACTAAAGAAACTTGACCGACTCCGTTGATTGATTCGATGCGTTCTTTGATTTTGGTTTTGGCAGTTTCCGTAACGTCGCGCAAATTCGTCGGCGCGGAAACGGCGATTCGCAAAACCGGCGCGGCATCCGTGTCGAGCTTTTGCACAGTCGGCTGTTCCGCCGTTTCGGGCAGATTCGGAATCACGGTTTGCACACGATTTTCGACTTCCTGCGCCGCAACATTAACGTCTTTTTCAAGCACGAATTGAACGAAAACCTGCGAAATTCCTTCAATCGAAGAAGAGCGCATTTCGTCAATGCCGCTGATCGTATTGACCGCTTCTTCGACCTTTTCCGTAATTTCCGTTTCCATTTCCTCCGGCGACGCGCCCGGATTTACAACCGTTATCGTAATCGTCGGAAAATCAATCTTCGGAAAAAGGTCAACGCCCAAACTGAAAAACGAAAACGCACCAACCGTTACCAGCGACAAAATCAACATCGTCGCAAACACCGGACGCTTAACACAAACTTCTGCTAACCACTGCATACTTTAAACTCCAGATTTCAGATTCCAGATTTCAAATTCCAAATTCCAGATTTTGCCTTAATTTGGAATCTGGAATCTGAAATTTTGAATTACTGCCTTACCGCAACTCCGTCATACAAAACATTGACGTTGCTCGTTGCAACTGATTCGCCTTCTTGAACGCCGTTTTGGATTTCGATTAAATCGTTTTCCAAGATGCCGACTTTGACTGTTCTTTCTGTGGCGCGTCCGTCCTTGATGACGAAAACTTTGTTGGTTTCGCCTTCGGCTTTGACCGCCGTTTTCGGAATCATTACGGCTTGTTTGCCTTTGCCTTGCGTGATTCTGACCGTCGCAAATTGTCCGGGTTTCAATAATCCGCCCGTGTTTTCGACTTCAGCTTCAACGACTAAAACTCTCGATGTCGCGTTAATGCTCGGCGAAATTCTGACGACTGTTCCGGCAAAATTACGGTCGGGATACGCGCTAGTTTGCATCGAAATTCCTTGACCGACGGCGATTTGTCCGACATTTTGTTCCGGCACGTCAATTCGCAAACGCAAAACCGATGTTCTGACAATCGTGGCAACTTTCGAGTTCGGAACGCTCGGCGAAATAAATTCGCCGACATCCGAATTTCGCTCTGAAATGTAACCGCTGATCGGCGCATAAACTACCGTATCGCCGATATTTTTCTTTGCTTGATCAATATTCGTCTGCGCCGTTCCGAGCGCGGCGCGGGCGTTTCCGACTCCGGTTTTTGCCGTATTTACTGCCGCTTCCGCAATATTTATCGCACGAATCGCCACTGCCGCATTTGAACGCGCTTCGTCCAATTGTCCCAAAAGCGCGTCGCGCTGAGATTTTCGCTGGTCATAAATCGAACGCGAAATATCGCCAGTTTCAACCAAACGAGTCGCCCGCGCCAATTCTTTTTCGGCTAATTCAAGCTGTGCGGAAATAGTTTTGACTTGCGAAAAATTTTTGATTTCAAAGGTTTCGCCGTCTTTCACGCCCAGACGCGATTGCGCCTGCCGCAAATTGGCAATCGCCTGATCAACGCTTGCATTCGCTTGATTGAGTTGCGATTTCGCCTGATTATATTGGGCTTCCGCCTGTTCGAGCCGAATTCGCGCGTCGCGGTCGTCGAGCCGAATCAAAACATCGCCTTTATTAACATAGCTTCCGATGTCGAAATTGACCTGCGTAATTTTTCCGCCGACAGTTGGTGCAACGTCCGTCTGCGCGTCGCTGGCGAGATTTCCCGTCGCTTCAAAATACGTCGGAACGTCCCGCAAAATCGCCGCCGCCGTTGTCGTATCAACAATGCTCGGTGCAGAATTCGCGTTCGTGTTCGCGTTTGAAGTTTCCGCCTTTGAACCTCCGCCGCAAGCAGATAAAATCAGCGAAAATATCACTATTAAATTGGCAAAAACTATTTTTTTGGATAATTGCATTTTATTTATCGTTCTGAGTTCCGCCTTTAGGCGGCAAAACCGCAAGCGAAGCGATGCGGTTTTCTCTTCGGTTATAATTCAAGTCTATAAACATTAAGCAATCGTCTCGCTTCGCTGACGATTGCGCCGCCTAAAGGCGGGACTCAAAACTTTTTAATGCCTTGCAGCAAAATTGTCGCAAATTCGTGCGCCGCTTCTTTATTGGAAATTTTCAGCAATTTTTGTTCCTTGTCCCACAAAATATTATTGAGCGAATGATGCACGAACATTCCGATAAACGAGCGCACGACAACACGCGGATTGACTTCACGAAACGCGCCGTCTTTTTGACGTTCAACAATATACGCGCCCAAAAAATCATAAACTTCCGTAATAAAATTCTCAAAAAACATTCGCGCCAACTCGTGTTCTTCGAGCGCGGAATGCAGCATCAAACGCAAAAAATCGCAATCTTCCGTGTGATGGTCAAGCGCGTTCAAAGCCATCAAATAAAACACGCCGAAATCGTCTTTCGCCGCGATTTTTTCTTCCAGTTCATCAAACGGATTTTGAAATCTTCGATCACACGCTTTGTGGTCTAAAATTGCCGAATAAAGCTCATCTTTATTCGCAAAATGTCGGAAAATTATCGCTTCCGAAACGCCCGCCGCCGCCGCAATTTCCTTCGTCGTCGTGCCGCTAAAACCTTTTTCGCTGAAAACGCGCATCGCCAGACGCAAAATTTGCTGACGGCGTTCGTCGCCCGCCATTCTCGTTGATGCTGTTGTTTCTAAAACTTTTTCCAATCTTTGCTCCAAATTTCACAAGTAGTAAGTGCTTACTAACATAAGTTTCGCAAATTGGTAAAATATTTGTCAAATAAAAAATGTCATTAAAGATTTTATGTCGAAAAAAGAACTGTTTTCAAAGGCTTGCGGTGGCAAAATGAGCGTTTCAAAATCGGAGGAATTTTGCGTCTATACCAGTTAGAAAATGGATTGCGAAAGTGTAATCACGCCAAAGTTGCAGGTTAGAACATTACTGAGCAGCACAGTTATTGCTAACAGCAAAAAAAGATTATTTTAAGATTTTTTGCCCGCGAATAAACGCGAATTGGCGCGAATATTTTTCTTTTCTTAAAATTGTGGCGGGAGAATCTGCCAAATCGGTTTTTATTCGCGTTAATTCGCGTTAATTCGCGGGCAAATTTTCTTTCTTTTGCGCCGATGCAATAACTATGCCGCTCAGTAATGAGGTTAGAAGTGTTTCTAACTCTGTTTTGTATTCTTTTTTGGAATACATCCGTGATGTCGTGATGAAGCGAGTAAAACTAAAAATCTATAAACTTCATCAATTCCGCAACATTCGGCAAAGCCGTTCTCGCACCGAGTTCGCGGCATTTGAGCGCGGCAACGGCGTTTGCCATTTTTGCTGATGTTTCGACCGATTCATTTTTCAATAAACCGTGAAGAAAACCGACGCGAAAGGCATCGCCCGCGCCGGTTGTGTCTTTGCAGCCGTGCGGCACTTTAAAACCTTTTGTTTCGATAAATTGTTCTTCGCAAAGCATCAACGAACCCATTTCGCCCAAAGTCATTCCGACAATTGCACATCCGAAACGTCGTTTTATTTCGCGCAGAGATTCTTTTTTATCGGCGATTCCGACAAGTTTTTCGGGAAATTCGGCGGACGAAATAAAAACGTCCACGAGCGGCAGAAGTGCTTCAACGCCGTCGAAAATATTGTCAATGTCAATCGAAATTATCGTGCCGTTTTGCTTTGCTTCACGCGCCATTTGCAGACAAGCGCGTGTGTCGTGCGGCGTGAAATGCAGAATTTTTCCGAGCGCGGCACAACCTGTCGGCGCGTCTTTTTCCGCGTAGGAAAGTTGTTTATCACGATGCCAAATAACGGTTCGTTCGCCGCTTCGTTCGTCAATGACGATGAACGCGATTTGCGTTCGTGCGCCTTCGATTTTTTCGGCAAATTCGACATTTACGCCTTCATCAATCAAGGTTTGCAACCCGAATTCGCCTGCGCTGTCCGTGCCGAAACGTCCGATATAACAGGTTTTTGCGCCTAAACGCGATAAACCGACAACCGTTGTCGCAACTTCGCCGCCGGCGGCTTGGATGTAATCGGTCAACGCGATTTTTGAATTAAATTCGGGATATTCCGGCACTACGATTAAAAAATCTACGGCGTTTGTGCCAAAGCCGACAACATCGAATTCTTTATTTTCAGGTAACTTCAGCGGAAATTGCATTTTAAGATTCGGTGAGAACCGTGAGCGGTAGCGACCGGACAACCTCTGCCAAGTCGCTACCGCTCACGGTTCTCATTTATAAAACCCACTCACTTATTTTACGATTATACGACAAAAAAATCTGCAAAAAAAATTGACTTTAAAACCTTGCAAAGATGCGCCCGAAAAAGTTAGATTTGACAGCATACATATTTTTTCGCGGCGGCGAAAAGTAATAATTTATAATTTTTGGAGAAAAGTAAAAAAATGCCGACAACAAATTGTCCCGAATGTAGCGAAGAAGTTTTTGTAGATGCCGAATCTGAGCAAGGCGACACCGTTTCCTGCGACGAATGCGGTCTCGAATTGGAAATCGTCGGGCTTGACCCGATTGAACTCGATATTTACGAAGAATCCGGTTACGACGACGCTGATGAGGAAAAAGAGTATGAATATTAGAAAGTGAGAAAGCGAGAAAGCGAGAAAGCGAGAAAGCGAGATTGTTGAATAAATTTCAGCATCTTCGATTAACAACACTTCGGACAGTTTTTAATTCGATAATTACTGTAAATTATTGAAAAACATTGAAGTTATGAATTAAATCAAAGTCAGGTTTTGAGCTAAGTTTGATTTAATTCACTTGTTCAAATTTAAAAAGCCCGTTTTTATTGGCTTTCAAATATCAAAAAACTGTCCAAAGTATTGATTAAATAGTTCGAGTTTATCCGATAAATTCAATGATTATTCAATCATCTCCCCTTCTCCTCTTCTCACTTTCTCACTTTCTAAAATTTATACCCGCCGCGATTCTGCTTCACCTGCAAGCCGGTGCGTGATTCGATGCGGATTTGGTGAAATTTCCCGTCGCGGCGTTTTTCAGCGTCGGGATAAAATCCGAGAATGTAAGACGAAGTAATTTCTTCCGCCAAACTCTTAAACAAAGGCTCGAAATCTTTTTCGTTGGCATAAAAAGCGCGTCCGCCGGTTTTTTCCAAAAGCCCGCTGGCTTCGAGCGGCGTGAGAAGCGGTTTTTTATCTGTTTGCAGGCGCGAAAATGACGGCAAAATTACCGAATAAACAACCGTTTCCGCATCGTTTGCACGTTCGATAACGGTTTTCGGTTTGACCGTGTCGCCGACGGGAAAGCCGTCTGTAATCAAAATTACGGCGCGTTTCGGGATTTTTTGATTGATTGACGGTGGAGATTTTTTCCGCAAAAGCCTGATTGCATCATCAACCGCATCGTAAGCGTGTGTCGAAAGTCCTTCGTCGTCGCGCAAGATTTTCTCGAAAGTTTTTTCCAGCTTTTCGGGACGATTCGTAAAAGATTGTCGTAATTTAACATCCATTCCGAAGGTCATCACCGCAAAATATGAATTGTAATCAGCCAATTTTTTTACAAAGATTTGCATTGCATCGCGCAATTTTATAAGTTCTTCGCGCGTCATACTTCCCGAAACGTCGAGCGCAAAAACTATCGAAAGCGGACGATTCGAGTCCGATTTTTTAAGCGGTTCGAAAAAATCTACTTCGCGCTCCGTGCCATTTTCAAAAACGCGAAAATCTTCCGCCTTCAATCCGCGCACAGGTTTTCCGTTTGCGTCCGTAACGCTGATTTCAAAAGGCACTAAATCAGTTTCGATGCGAATTACATCATCGGAGTTTTGCGCGGAAACACGCGCGAAAAAAATAATCGAGGCGGCAAAGATTGCCGAAAAAAAGATTTTGCAGACTTGTGATTTATTTGTAAAACTCATAAAAAAAACTCTTGCCTACTGAGGGTTATCTGGTGTATTATTAACGATTAGCGTTGCTTTTTACGCTTTTACTCGAAACTTAAACTCTGACAAACTTGATTATATTACCAAACAGCAAATTTGAGAAGAAATTTATTGCTCGAATTGCCTGTAAAAATATATTCTTCTATCAAAAATTAAAACGAAAAATTTCAATTTGACTGCTATTCGGTCAAATTGAACTGTCATTTTGACCGCAGTTTATTAGTAAAATATTATTTCTTATATTTAACTCAATAAAATCAAAACTTTCGGCAAGCACCTTTTGGCACGAAAGTTGAAAAGTAATTTGCGGCTCAACTATTTGAGTTTTTAATGAGAATAGATACTTTTCCATTCATCCCGTTCACAAATCTCTTTTGAAAAAAAAATAAAAATGGACGTATTAAAACAAACGGGAAAATCTTTCTTTTCAGATTACGGCACCACGGCGCGAATCTTTTGGATTCTGATGCTTTTGGCGGCGGTGGTTTGTTTCGCTGTTTCCGTCTATTGCTGTTTCGGATTTTCCGCTACCGAAATCATAACCTTAGCCGGAAGTTTGTTTGTTGCTTTTGTTCTCAATAAATATCAACACCGTCTTCCGAATACTCAAACAATTATTTCAGCCAAAGAGTTGGTTATTTTTTGGGGAATTTTATGGCTCGGCGTAGCGGGCGGCGTTTTTTGCGCGGCGGCGGCTTCGACAGCTTGTTTTTTTGCTTCCACGCACCCTGCAAAACGAAAATTATTCGGCGGTTTCACCCACATTTTTTCGGCATTTATTTCGGGAAATGTTTTTTATTTTCTTTTGGAAAAAACTGCCGGATTTACACAGGCTTCAGTCGGCGAAAACGAAATTGGACTTCAATGGTTAGGCGCGGCTTTAGCGGCAGCGGTTTTGACTCATTTTGTCGTTAGCAGTCTGATTATTTCGCTTTTTCTGCAAGTCGAAGGAAGTTTTTTCTTCGGGCAACTTTGGAAAGAGAATGGTGCTTGGACGGCGTTGCATTATTTTCTAAGCACGTTGGGCGCACTTGTAGCACACGCTATTTTTTTGAATTTCGGCATTTCCTTCGGGGTTCTCGTTTTACCAATGGTTGTGGCGGCGTATATTGCGTATGAAATTCACCTCAAGCGTTTGGCACAAAAAACAAAGGAAATTTCCGAATCGAGCCGCATTCATCTGGCAACGGTCGAAGCTCTCGCCACCGCAATTGATGCCCGCGATCAAGTCGGCATCGGACACGTTCGGCGAACGCAGATCTACGCCGTCGGTTTAGGACAGATTTTGAATTTGAGCGAAGGCGAAATTCAGGCTTTGAACACGGGCGCACTGCTTCACGACATCGGCAAACTCGCCGTTCCCGATCATATTTTGAACAAACCCGGCAGATTAACGCCCGCTGAACTTGAAAAAACTAAGATTCACGCTTCGGTCGGCGCGTCAATTCTGGAAAAAATCGAATTTTCTTACCCGGTTGTTCCGACAGTTAAATATCATCACGAAGCGTGGGACGGAAACGGCTATCCCGAAGGTTTAGCGAAAGAAGATATTCCGCTAACTGCCAGAATTTTGGCGATTGCCGATGCTTACGATACGCTTCGCGGCGCACGTCCGTATCGTCCGCCGGTTTCGCGTGATGATGCCCGAAAATTTTTAATAAACGGCGCAGGTTCACAGTTTGACCCACGAATTATTGACCTTTTTCTACGGAATTTGCGCCATTTTGAAGCCGAAATCGAAGCGCAAGGTTTGGCTTACAGGTATGATATAGGAAGTAACAAAGAAACTTCTCATAGCAGCAAAAATGCCGAAAATCAAAGCTATGTCGAACAAATCAAACGCGCCAACCGCGAAGTTTTTACGCTTTACGAATTGGCAAAGGTTTTCAGTTCTGCGCTGAACTTACAACAAACACTTTCACTTCTTTCAAATAAAATCAGCGAATTCGTGCCGTTTGACACTTGCGCGATTTATCTGCTCGAAGACGACACGGAAGAAGCCCGCGCCGTTTTTGTCGAAGGCAAAAATTCAAATGTGCTTCACGGCAAGCGTGTGAAAACAGGCAACGGCGCAACCGGACTTGTTCTGAAAAAACGTCAAGCAGTGCATAAAATCAAACCGGCATTTGATTTTTCACTTTCGCATCTCGATTTGGTCGAAGAATATTCGGCGATGGTTTCGCTGCCGCTGATTACGGGCGAAAAATTAATTGGCGCGGTTTCGCTTTATTCGTGCGAATTGGCGAATTATGAAGACGAGCATCTGCGGCTTCTCGAAACGGTTTCGCGCATTGCTTCGGACGCGATTTACAAATCAATGCAGCACGCCGCCAGCGAATCACGCGCTTTGACCGATCCGATGACCGGCTTGCCGAATGCGCGAAGTTTGCAAAATCAATTTGAAAAAGAATATGCGCGGGCGGCGAGAAATGGAAGTTCGTTCCAAGTTTTGATGCTTGATCTCGATGGATTTAAAGCCGTCAACGACACTTTCGGACATAAAACGGGCGACCTTCTGTTGAAGGAAGTTTCAACAGTTATGCAAGAACAGCTTCGTGATTACGATTTTCTGGCGCGATATGCGGGCGATGAATTTGTCGCCATTATTCCCGAAACCAACGAAGATGAAGTTAAAGATTTGTGCGAACGAATTGAACGCGCCGTGGAAAATTTCGCGTTGCCGGTTGACCGCGAAAGAGAAGCCCGCGTCGGCGTAAGTTTGGGCGCGGCGTGTTTCCCGAACGACGGCGAAACGCTCGATCAACTGATTATTGCTTCCGATAAACAAATGTATTCGGTCAAAGCCGTCCGCAAACGCAAAAAAGCCGCCGAACTCGAAGCCGTTCCGATTCTGGTTCAAGCGGAAGATAATTTTATTTACGAACTCGACGAAAGCCACATTATTTCATCAGCGATAAACTAAGGGATGAGGGATAAGGGATGAGGGATGAATATGATTTTACATCTTATTCATCCCTCATCCCTCATCCCTTATCCCTTTTAGAACGCTTGCGCGAAACGGAAATGAATTTGATTTTGGCGAAGTTGAAGAATCGCATTCGGCGCGTTGACTTGTGGAATCAGAAAACGCGGCGGATTTAATAAATATCCGTAATCAACCGCAAATTCGCCGCCGACCGGCGTTTTGATTCGCAAACCGAGTCCGATGGTGTTTGTCCAGAGAGAGCGAAGATTAGCGCGGAAAACGTCGCCGACGGGAACATCCGACGGATTGAAAATATCGCCGACGCGCCGGAAAACATTCCCGCCGTCATAAAACGGCACAGCGCGAATCTGGTCTGTCAAAGGAATTCTCGCTTCAAGATTAACAATCGCCAAACCGTTGCCGCCGAAAGGAATCGTAAAAGGATTCAAAAAAACTTGCTCGCCCTGACTGTTGCGGAAAAACCCTTGCGGCACGACAACCACGCGCGGTCCGGCTGATTCAAATTCAAAACCGCGAATCGAAGTCGAACCGCCGGCGAAAAATCTTTCGCTAATCGGCAATATTCCGTTCAAATCGGGAAATTGCGCGTCAGAAAATCTTTGGCGTGTGGAAAAAACATTTGCTGCGCCGAAGATAAATTGTCCGGCGAAAGTCGTGTTTTTCAATTTCTTGACGGTGTAGAAATTCTTAAACAAAACCTGAAATTTATTAAAACCGATATTCGCGCCCAAAATCGGCAAAGAAACATTATATTCCGCCGTCAGAAACATTCCGCGCGTCGGGTCGGAAGCGTTGTAGCGGCAAGGTTCGAGCGCATCGCCTTTGTTGATTGTGTCGAGCAAAGTGTAAGCGATATTGCAATTTTCGCGCGTGTCGAGCGCAAAGTTTGCGCCGAAACCGGAAATACGAATTTTTGAATCGGGGCGCAATAAATCACGAATCAGCAAACTTTCGATATTAAACAAACGCACGTCTTCAAACCGATAACGGAAAAACGCAATGCTTCGATATTTTTGGCTGATTGTGCGGCTCGTTTCGACTGAAACGGTAAAACGATTTATCGTCGGACTGCCCGTGTTGCGCCCGAATTCATCAATCGGATTACCATTTTCATCAACGCGCTGAACGATTCCTAAAGTTCCTTTGTCAAAAGTCGAGCGGAAAAATCGCGTAACCGTCGAATCGCGCTGATATTGCGCTCTAAAAGTTATCGGCGAATAGCGCATTGTGCCGTCGCGGTTTTTGCCGTCTTTCAAGAAACGCGGGTTAATGAAATCAATCTGCGCGAGTTGCTGCAAACGGCTGGCGCGGATTTGTGCGCCGCCTTGCCAGAGATTTCCGAGCAGATTAAAGTGGCGAATATCGAAAAAACCGTTTGCGCCGATGTCGGTCGAAACGCCGCCGCCGTAAGTTATAAGGCGCGGTTTTTTCTCTTCGACATTGATGAGAATGTCGGCAAGCCGATTGTTGTTGATGTCCGTTCCGGCGTTTTCGGTTTTGATTTGCACGAGAGTAAAAGCATCTGAAGCATAAAGATTTTGTTCGCTCGAAAAAATGTCCGCCGAACGCAGAAAACTTCCGCGTTTTAGTGTAATCGCCTTGAAAACTGCGTCGCGTTTCGTCATTTCGTTGCCGTTTATCAAAATGCGGTTGATGATAACACGCTGACCTTCGTTTTCGATTTTATAAACGATATTGACGAGTTCATTTCCCGCGCCGTCGGGTTCTTTGATTTCTTCAATCGCGTAAGTAATTTTTGCGTCGTAAAAACCTTCGTTCGAGTAAAATTCCGCCAATGCCCGCACACCGTTTCGCGCCCGCGCCCGCGAGAGATTTTTGCCGACGAGCGTTGGAAGTTTTGAAATCAAAGTCGGCGCAGAAAACGATTTATTGCCTTCGATTTTGACGTTTTCGATGTTTGTCGGAATGCCTTCGGTAACGACAAACGTGATGATTAAATCTTCGCCGTTCGTCGAAACACCTTGAAGAACATCAACGGTTGCGCCGCGATAACCGAGTTCGCGCATCAAAGAACGAATCGTGCTTTGGTCTTTCGCCAAAGATTCGCTGCTTGTAAAACCGCGCCCGAAACCGAGAAACGGAATAACGCCGAAAATCGTGGCTTCTTCGGTTTCGAGAATGCTCGAAATTTCTTCCGCCGTAAATTTGTCCGTGCCTTCGATGCGAATGCCTTTGAGTTTTAATTTGCGGTTGAGAGTTGCAACGTATTTCACCTCGACATTGCGGTTTGCAAGTTCCGCGCCGCTCAAAGCCGAACACAAACTTTCGGTTTCGTTGACGGTTTCGCTGGCTTCGTTTTCCGTAAATTGCGGATCAACCGAACAAATCGCCGTAACTTCCGAGAAAAAATAACCTTGTTCCTGAAAATAATTTCTCAAACGCCGCGAACCTTCGACAATCGCCGAATAATCGAGCGTTCCTTCGCGCCTGATTGCCAGAATTTTTCGCTGTGTGCCTTCGCCGACTTTTTCGTCTTTGGCTTCGACAGTTACCTTGATTTTTGCGCCGACTTTGCCGGTTTGTTCAATGCTTATCGTGTTTTTATCGCCGTCATAAACGATGCGTTCTTCGTTCAAGATCGGTGCGATAAAATCTTGTTCGCGTAAGGCTTCGAGAATTTTTTCGCGGTCTTTTTGAAATTGTTCGTCAGAAAAAAGTTCGCCCGGTTGGAGTTTTAATTTACGGCGAATTTTTGCCGCATCAAAACCTTCGATATTGATGTCGAAGCGTTCGACTTTTGCTTGGGCGTTGGGAACGACTTGAAAAATCACGGCGATGTCGGTTTCGCTGGTAATGGATTTTTGCAAAGGTTTGACCGTCGCTTTGAAAAATCCGCGCGTCCGCAAATATGCCAGAATTAAATCGGCGTTTTTCTGCAAAATCTGGTCAGTAACAGCCGCGCCCGCGTTAAGAACATCGAGTTTTAGAAGCAATTCCTGTTCGGTAACTTTGTCGCCGACGGTTTCGCCGACTTCGATAATTATTTTTTCCGCTTGTTTTTTGCGTTTGATAATAAACAGCAAATTCACGCCGTTTGCGCCGTTTTCGGTCGCTTGAACCGTTACGGAAACGATTCGCCCCGAATCATAAAGTGCCTGCAAAGTTTCGCGCACGCGCACGGCGGAATATTTTTCGCCCAAAACCGGCTTGATAATCGCCAAAAATTGGTCGGTCGAAGATTGTTCGCGCCCGGTTTCTTCAAATTTTATTTCGACGTTCGAGATTAAACGGTCTTCGTATTTATTTTGTGAAAAGGCTGTTGTGAAAAGTAAAAAGTTAAAAGCTAAAAGTAAAAAAATACTTCTTACTTTTAACTTTCCAGTTCTATTTTTTATTTTTTGTTGGTGATTCAATTTATCTTAAATTCCCCTTCCTTGTTTTTGCATTTTGACATTCTATCGCAAAATTGATTTGAAAATTCGGAATCGCGTTGCACATTAATTGATTCTCTCACAAAAAATCAAGAATTTACAAAAAACAATGAACAACAAAAAGTGTCAAAAACCCGTTAGAATTTCAATTTTGCAAACTCCTGATTTTACAGACGATTTATAATTTGATTTTCCGATGTTAAAAAACTACTGTTTTCTGACACATCATTTTCGGTGTTTTTTCGCTTTCGGGAACAAATTTGAAAACTTGGTGTCTAATCAATCGAATTACAAACATTCAATATTTTTGCGGTTGAGGCAACCAAATCGGGTTTTCAAATCTCTATGGAATTGATTAGCAAATTATTTTTCAGCACGACTTGCTGTTTTTATCATTTTGAATTGACACGCGAAAGTTTATAATTTACAACCCGATTCAAATATATTCGTGTAGATTTTTGAGAGAATGTTTCTGGCGGGGAAAGTTTTGGCAGAGCATTTTCAGACCATTCGACGACAAAAAGAGTTTTTTACGGGGAACAGATTAGAACAATCGTGTAAGTAGCGGTGAGAGTTTGCAATTTAACTCGCGCCTTGGAAAAGTAACCTTTGATGTGAAGTTTGTGTTGTTCAAAGTTTATCTTTTGAATAATCCGAATCTTTCGCTGAGAGAATATGTAATGTCGAATTGCTCCTACAATTTAACACGAAACGCGAA
>JANNYB010000011.1:0-26630 GCA_031409875.1 Acidobacteriota bacterium
GAAGTTCGAGATTTTGACAGCGAATCGCGTTGGAAACTTCAGTTATCGAAAGGTTGTATGCGCGAAGCCGTGTCGGGTCAACAAAAATCTTGATTTGCCGCTGCCGTCCGCCGAAAATAACGACTTCGCCGATGCCGTCAACCGATTGAACGCGCTCCTGCAAATTCGTTTCGACAAAATCATTGAGTTCGACCAAACTCATATTTTTCGGCGCACTTATCGCATAAATCAACACCGGCATCGAATCGGGATCGGACTTGCGAACCGACGGCGGATCAGCCGTTTCGGGCAGACGATTGACGACACCCGACAGTTTTTGCTGAATTTCTTGATACGCTTGATCAGGGTCTTTTTCGAGATTAAACGTCAGCGTTACGTTGGAACTTCCGCGTGAAGACGACGAACTCATCTGGTCAATGCCGGGAACGGTATTGACTGCGCCTTCGATGATGTCCGTAACTTCGCGCTCCATTTCCGCCGGAGCCGAGCCGGGATTCGAGGTCGAAATCGAAATCGTCGGTAAATCAATCTTCGGAAATCGGTCAACGCCCAAAGTGAAAAACGAAAAGCCGCCCACAACCGTTAAAAACAAAACGATAACGGTCGCAAAAACCGGACGGTGAACACATATTTCAGCTAACCATTGCATATATTTGTGAATGATGAATGATGAATGATGAATGATGAATTATTCTTGCATTCATCATTCATCATTCATCATTCATCATTAAAAACTCACTTTCGCTCCTTCAAATAATTGTTCCAAATTGCTCGTCGCAACTGTTTCATCGGCATTTACGCCGGAGAGAATTTGATAAAAGCCGTTTTCTTCCGTGCCGAGTTGGACGGTGCGGAGTTTGGCGACGTTTTCCTGTATTACAAAGACGCGATAATTTTGCGTGCTTTGGTCATTTAAAACTGCTGATTTCGGAACAAAAACGCCGCTGGTTCCGCCCTCGCGGGTGATTCTGGTTGTTGCAAACATTCCTGTTCGCAAGGCGTTATCGCCATTTTCGATTGATGCTTCGACAATCGCCGAGCGCGTCGTCGGATCGAGTGCGGGATTTATTCCGATGACCGTTCCGGCAAATTTTCGGTCTTTGTAGGCATCAACTTCAATCGAAACGCCGCGCCCGATTGAAACGAACGGAATATCGGCTTCGGCAACTTGAATTTGAATTTTTATCGGATTTGTCCGCAAAATAATCGCAATCGGCGTTGAAGATGTAACAAATTCGCCGACAGCGGTTTGCCGTTCGCTGATAAATCCCGCAAACGGAGCGCGGATAATCGTATCGGCAAGAGCTTGTTCGGCAATCGTAACTTGCGTTCGGGCTGATTCGACGGACGCTTCGGCAGATTTGATGATTTGATTATTTTGTTTGGCATTATTGATTGTCGCTTCGAGTTGTTGACGTGCGGCATTGACGCGGCTTTTCGCCGTGTCGAGATTCGTGCGGGCAACATCACGGGTGGCTCTGAATTGCTCATATTGAATCATCGCCACATCGCCCGTTTCGACCAATTCGCGGTAACGCTTTTCATTAACTTCCGTTTGCTTTAAGACAACTTCCGCCTGACGAACTTCGGTTTGCGCCTGCTCCAAATTGGCGGCGGCAACGCGAACTTCGGGAATTGTCGAAGCATTAAAATTGCCGTTCGGTGTTAAACCGAGCCGCGCTTCTGCCTGACGCACCGAAGCGATTGATTGCTTAACATTCGATTGCGCTTCCAATAATTGCAAACGCGCATCTTTGTCATCAATCTTTGCGACAATCGCGCCGCTCGAAACGAATTGCCCGACATTGACATAAATATTCGTAACTTTTCCCGCAACTTTCGGCGCAATCGAAGAAGTTTCGTCCGCCGTCAAACTTCCCGTTGATTGAATAACCGCCTGAACTTCACGCGCTTCCGCCTTGCCGACCGTAATCGTAACGGGCGCACCTGCGCTTTCCGCGTTTGAATTATTTTGTTTGTTTGAAGCAGTTTCCGCCTTTCCGCAAGCAATAAAAAACAGGGTTGCGAATGTAAATAATAAAATAATGAGCGTCTGCCTTGCCAAATTGTTATACCCCATAGCCTTAGTTTATCACTAAATTTTATAACAATTAGATAGCAGATACGGAAATTTGTTGTGTAAATTTTTGTAAAGGCACAAACGAAATGATGAATGATGAATGATGAATGATGAATTTTTCTTTCATTCATCATTCATCATTCATCATTCATCATTTCCCAAGATTGACGAACCGAGCCTCAAAAACTTACGATAAGATTATAAAAATCAAATTGTTACGAGGTAAAAACAAATGCAGGAAATAACCGCAACCGAACTAAAAAACCGTATGGACAAAGGCGATGACATTCAATTGATTGACGTGCGCCAGCCGGACGAAAATGCTTTCGCCAAAATCGAAGGCGCAAAACTCATTCCGCTCGGCGAAATCGTCCAAAGAATGAGCGAACTTGACGAAAACCGCGAAACCGTCATCCATTGCAAAGCCGGCGGACGCAGCGCAAAAGCCATCGAAATGCTCGAACGCGCCGGATTTACAGGCGATATGAAAAATCTGCGCGGCGGAATTACCGCTTGGTCTGACGAAGTTGATCCGAAAATCCCGAAATACTAAATAATAGTGAAAAACTAAAAGTGAAAAGTTTAAGAATATTTCCTAAATTTTTCACTTTTCACTTTTAGTTTTTCACTGAATTTCAATTTCTTCGCTCAAACGCACAATTTTCATTCCTTCTTTAACAACGGTGCGACAAGCAACAACAGCTTTGCGTTTTTCGCCTGTTTCAACCCAAACCTGACAGTTCAAACATTCGCCGTTCCAACAAAAATCGCCCATCGAAATCGTTTCAATCGAAAGATATTGAAAACACCGAAGCAACGTATTATTTTCGGGAACTTCTCTTTTTTCACCGCAAATTTCGATTTCGACTAATTTGTCGAACGGTTCAAAAATATCTTTATAGTCTTCAAGGTTCATTTTTTTATGGTGATTATACCGCAAGTTTTTTAATTTTGTATTATTTCCAAACTTTTTTATTGATTAATTTCAACGAACACGATAGAACTGTTAAACTGAAATTACAAGGAGGATTTTTTCAGAATGTCTTTAATAATTTACACGAAACCGGGCTGTCCTTATTGCGGGAAAGCGCGGGATTATTACAACGAAAATAACATCGGTTTTACCGAATATGACGCGCAAAACGATAAAAAAGCGCAAAAGGAAATGCTCGAATTTTCGGGTGGCGATCTAGTTGTGCCGTGCATTGTCGAAAACGGTGAATATATTCAATCGGGCTGGGGCGAACAATTGCGCGGCTGAACAATCATTCCTGATTAATCGGCAGTTTGCCGATACAAAAACTGTAATGCCTTAATAAAAAGTTTTATTTGCCTGCGAAAGACACGAAAATAACGAAAAATGGTGCAAACATTATATTTTTTCGTTCCTTTTGGATGTTTCGCAGGCAAAAAATCTTTCTGTAACTTTTTATTGGGGCAACACCGAAAATTGCGATTTCCGATTTGCGCTTTGCGATTTTTTGAATAAACTATTTACTTACTTCTCTGAAATCAATGTAATATAATGATTCTTGATTTTCGATTAATCCCTATCGCAAATCGTAAATCGCAAATCGGAAATTGATTATGGTTGGATCAAAGATTAACCAATACGAAATTTTGTTGAAAATCGGCTCGGGCGGACAAGGGACGGTTTATAAAGCCCGCGATACGAAACTCGACCGCACGGTTGTCATCAAAGTTTTGCCGCCGGAATTAACCGCGAAAACCGCGAATTTTAAACGCTTCGAGCGTGAGGCACAGCTTTGTTCACAGCTTGACCATCCGAATATCTGCACGATTTTTGATTTCCAAGAAGTCAATGGCGTGTTTTTTATCGTGATGCAGTCAATCGAAGGCAAAAACGTCCGCCAACTCGTCAACGGTCGTCCGCTCGAACTGAAAAGTGCTTTGAGCATTGCCGTTCAAGTTACGGACGCGCTGGCTTATACGCATTCACGCGGCATTATTCACCGCGACATCAAAGCCGGAAACGTGATGGTTACAGACAGCGGGCAAGCGAAAATTCTTGATTTCGGTTTGGCGAAATTGATGGAATCGGACATTCCCGAAGGCATCAGCGCAAAAGAACGCGCCGACATTACCGAACTCGGAATACCTTATGGCACAGCAACTTACGCCGCACCCGAACAAGCCAAAGGCGAAAAAACCGATCATCGCGCCGACGTTTTTTCAACTGGCGTTTTGCTTTACGAAATGCTCACGGGAATTTGGGCGTTTCAAGGAAAAACCGTCGTTGACGTGCGCCACCAAGTTCTTTACGGAACGCCGACACCGCTTGCCGATATGCGAAGCGAACCGCTTCCGCCGCAACTTCAGCAAATTGTTGACAAATCTTTATCAAAAGACCCGAAAGACCGTTATCAAAAAATCTCGGATATGCGCGACGATTTGAAGCAGGTTTTACAACTCGTTTCTGGCGTAGTGATGAATAATGACACTTACGCGCCGCGTCATCTCGATCACGCAAACCCTGTGAAACGCGCTTGGAATTGGCTGACCGGAAAAACCGCCGGCGATTCGCCTTCGCAACCGCAACGCACGGGTTCGCTTTCAAATCCGCCGACTTTTGCGCCCGATATTTCGATGACCGCCACCGGAACGGAAAAGAAAAGCGTGGCGATTTTGCCGTTTAAGAATCTGAGCGGCGACGAGGCATCCAATTTTTACGAATTCGCATTAGCCGACGCGATTATTACCGAACTTGCACAGATTCGTTCGCTGATTGTGCGCCCGTCATCCGTGATTGCCAAATATCAAGGCAATGAAATCGAACCGCGCGAAGCCGGAAAAGATTTGCGCGTCAACGCCGTTCTTTCGGCAGGTTTTATTCGTTCGGGCGACAGAATGCGCGTTACGGCGCAACTGCTCGATGTCATTTCGGGCGATATTCTCTGGAGCGACCGAGTTGATGCTCAAAGCGCGGATATTTTCGCCCTGCAAGACATCATCGCGCAAAAAATTCTCGACGGATTAAAACTCGAACTTTCAGACCGCGAACAAGAAAAACTCGGTCGCCGCCCGACGGAAAGCATCGAAGCGTGGGAAGAATTCCTACGCGGACGCGACAATTTCGGACGATTTATTTTCCGCACACTCGCGCCCGAAGATTGCGAAGCCGCGATTCAAAATTTCAAACAAGCCATCGAACTCGATTCGCATTTCGCGCTTGCTCATTCAGGTTTAGGCGCGTGTTATGCCAATCGCGTCTTTAAAGGAATGGGCGAAGCCGAAGATTATTCCTACGCCGAAGCCGCATTTTCAAAAGCATTTAAATACGATCCGAATGTTGTCGAAGCGCGTGTTTTGATGGTGATGATTTATCTTTCGCGCGGCGAAAAAACCAAAGCGCGGGCAGAAATCAGCCAGCTTCAAGAACAATTTCCGAACGAACCGCCGCTTTATTTTGTCAAAGGCGTGATGGCGCGGCTTGATGGCGAATACGATGATTCCCTACATAGTTTTGCCAAACTTGCGCGGCTCGATCCGGTGGCGCGTGTCGTTTCGGCATACAATCGAGCGCGGATTTTTATGTATCAAGGCGAATATGACAAAGCTATCGCCGAATTGGACAAAGGCGCGAAATCCGAACCGAATCATCCGCTGATTAGGCTTTTTCGTTCGCAAGTTCTCTTTTTCAGCGGTGATGTGCAAGGCGCGATTGATTTAATCAGCGGCGTTTTGAGCGAAAACCCGCAAATGAACGGCATTCGTCCGATTCTTGCGTTTTTCTTGGGAAGTATCAACAGAAACGAAGAAGCACGGGAACAACTAACCGAAGACACTCTCGCACTTTCAAAAGCCGATCACGATATGGCATATTGGGTTGGCACGGCTTACGCAACGCTTGGCGAAAAAGATTTGGCGTTCAAATGGCTCGAACGCGCCGTGCGTTTAGGAAACGAAAATAAACCGTGGTATCAAAACAACAAATGCCTCGATTCCCTGCGCGATGATCCGCGTTTTGATGAATTACTGCGAAAAATTGACGCAGAAAATCCTAATTTACATTAAAAGTTTTGAGTCCCGCCTTCAGGCGGCAAACCGCCAGCGAAGCGGAGCGGTTTTGCGTTAATCATCGAAACTCCGATGATTAACGCAATTTTGCTTTGCTTCGCTCGCAAAAAGCCGCCTGAAGGCGGGACTCAAAACTTTATTTTGTCATCTCAATCACGCGAACACTGGCGTAATAATTCAAAAACTTCGATTTCTTCAATAAATTCCCATCAACTTTCGTTGCTTTGTGAAAAATGCTTTCGCTCATTCCTAAAACCTCGACCAAATTAACGAACGGCAGAGAAAACGCGCGTGATTTGTAATTTGTAAATCTTACGGCAAATTCTTTCAATTCCGCATCGGTCAAAGGGCGTTCAAACGGCGAAACGTCGGGCTGTGTGTAGGGAATCAGATTGCGAACGAATTTGATGAATTTTGAATTACGAACAGGCTCGAGAAAAATTGCGCGTCCGCCTTTTTTGAGAACGCGAAAAACTTCGTCCGAAGCGAGTTTTAGATCCAAATGATGCAAAATCGCCATTCCGAAAACCACGTCAACCGATGAATCTTCAAGCGGAAGTTCGTGCGCCGAACCGACGCGAAAATCTGCCGAATCGCTCAAATTATGTTGTTCCAAACGCTTTTCGGCAAGCTCGATTAATTCGGGAGAAATATCAACGCCGATAACTTTTGCGCCGTGTGCCGCAACCAAAACGCTGTTGTCGCCGAGTCCGCAACCGTAATCCAAAACCGTTTTGCCGCGCACATCGCCGAGCAAATGATAAGCATATTCGAGCGAATAAAACGTATCTTCCGGCGGATTTTGATAACGCTCGATAATGTCTCGCTTTATCCGTAAGTCATCAGATTCTTTGCGTTTTGCCTCGCTCGCACTGCGTTCGACTTCAACCAATTCCCATTTCTTTATTTCCTGAACAGTTGCCACCATAAATTATTAATTGTCAGAACAAGAAGCGGTAGCGACTTGCTAAAGTCCGGCGAGTCGCTACCGCTCCTCGTTCTGACACGCTTCTCAATTTCTAAATCTTGAATCTAATAATACAACCAATAATAGAAAATTTTCAGATATTCAAGCGCAATATTTCGCCAACCTTGCCGAAAAAGCCACCAATAATATGGCGAAGGCGTAGGAATTTCGGGCGCGGCAATGCCGATTTCGATTTTTTCGCCAAAGACTTTTTTAAATGTCGAAAGCGTCCGCCGCGTGTGATAAGCCGAAGTTACAAGCAAAATTGATTTCAGATTTCTTTCGCGGACGATTTTTTCAAAAAGAATCGCTTCATCGTTTGTGCCTTCGACAATTTCGGGCAAAACTTCAATCGCATCTTCGGGAACGCCTTGATTTATCAATTCCCGCCGCGCTTGTTCGTAAAAAAAAAGATTTGTCTGTTCTTGCTGATTCCAACCGCCTTGCACGCCGTCATTGGTTAGAAAAATTTTCGGCGCAACCGATTGCCGATAAAGCTCCGCCGCCCGATGCGTCCGTTCAACAAACGCCGAACCGCCGCTCAAAACCAAAATCGCGTCCGCACTTTCAAGCGGCTTTTCAACAATCAAATTCTTCGCCAAAAACGGCGCAGTTGCAACCCAAATCAAGCCAAGCAACAAGGCAAAAATAAAACGACGCGATTTTTTTCCTATATTTTTCAACTTTTTTATATTTTGCAATTTGTCTTTGATTTAAAGGTAAATATGCTGTCGAGCAAAATCAATTTTAAGTCGGAGCGCGGGCATCTTGCCCGCCGCGCGTTCGAGGCTTTGCGAGAACAGGCGCGAAAACGCTACAAATTAAATAAACTTTCGAGTAAATGAAGCGTGTCGCACCTGTTCTCGCTTCGCTTGAACGCACGGCGGGCAAGATGCCCGCGCTCCAATTTTTCAAATTTTCGCCTTCACTTGTTCGCTCATAATTTGCCGAAGCTCATCAATCTTCGATTCCCAACTTTCGTGTTTAATTTCGTCTGAAATTTGTTCTTTCGGTTTCGGATTAT
Source organism: Acidobacteriota bacterium (assembly GCA_031409875.1). Lineage (GTDB taxonomy): Bacteria > Acidobacteriota > Blastocatellia > Pyrinomonadales > Pyrinomonadaceae > CALMEH01. Next base: position 8,110 of record JANNYB010000011.1, read on the forward strand.
TCAGCGCAAATTCAATTTTCGCAATAAAATCTGCGTGGTTTTCGCCGACCAAACAATCTTTCAAAATCCGAACTTCGGGAATGTCCGTTGAAACCGTTTGCAAACCTGCCGCCAAATATTCGCGCACTTTCAACGGATTTGCCGCGAGAGTTAATTCGTTGATTTCAAAAGGATTAAGCGCAACATCAAAGCCTTTGCAAAACGCGGGCAATTCCGCGTAAGGCTTTCGACCGAGAAAATGAATATTTTTCACATCGTTTAAAATCTTGATTTTTTTCTCCGCGTCAACCGTAATTTTGCCAATCAAAACAACCGAACCTTTACTAAAATGTTCCGCCGTTTTTTTGATCAAATCGAAATCAACCCAATCGGCAAGAAGTCCGTGAAAACCGATAATCGGCTTCGGCAAATTAGCAATTTCATCGGGAATTTTTGTTGCCGAATCTAAACTTTTACGAAAATGTTTCCAATCCGTGCCGTGCCTGATAATAAAAATATTTTTATTGAAATGTTGCTTCGTCTCAAACAATTTTTCCGCCGAAACAATCACCAAATCCGCTTTGCGAAACAAATCTTCTTCAATTTCTTTAAGCCCCGAAGCCGCGCCCGTGAACGCCGTATATTCGTCAACGCAATAATAAATCAGTTCACTTTCGCCAAGATTTCCGGCTAACAATCCCGCCGCCGGATTAAAAACCATATTTATCGGATTCTTAAAATCCAATTTTCGCATCGCTTTTTTGACTTGTGAAATTAATAATTTTTGATTAAATTTGCGAACAGTTTCCGTGCCGTAAGCCGGAATCGCCAACGGATTTAAAACGTGAATATTCGGCTCAACTTCTTTCACGGCTTCGGTAAAACTCTTTAATTTCTTCACGATACGCGATAAATCTTTGCTCGAAGCTGTTGGCATTCGATTTGCAATCGCATTTATCCAAAGAATTCGATTTTCCTTTGATAACACGCGCATCAGATGAGTTTTCGACAACGGATCGCCCGTCCAATCGTGCGAAAAACACAAAATATCGCGCCCGCGTAAGATATTGTTTTCTCTTAAATTTTCGTTCATTCGGGATTCTTTAAAAGTCTTTCGTCAAAGGTAAAATTTTGCGGTTTGCCGTAAATTATTCGGGAAAAATCCGTGTGATTCGCATTTATCAGATAGTTTGATTCAGTCGGAATAATCGCGCTCGGAACTCGCAAAACCGCCGAAAACCCGCGCTTTGCCCAATCGTCGCCGATTTTCTGAACTTCAAACGACGGCGGCGAATCTTGCCAATTTTTCGACAATTTCCCGACGTTTTCAATCAAACTTTCATCAAACTTTGCTTCGATAAAAGAATAGCTCGGCAAAATCGAATCGTCTTGAAAATGAACCAACATTTCCAAAACTGCGAGCGACAAACTTCCCGCCGCATAAACCATTCGAGTTCCGCGAGAATTCCAACGCCCGCCAAACCTAAACGCGCCTTCGCCGTCAAAAGCAGTCGCCGCATATTTTGTTTTGCAAATCCGATAAACCGTTATCATTCAAGAAAATACGCCGTTTTCGAGTCGCCCGATTAAGTTTTCAACTTCGCGGCAACCTGTTTCTGTCTGCGCCATCTGCAAAGGTGTTCGTCCGCCAAGAGCGCGATTTGGCGCACCCAACCAACGCAATGTTTTCGCCTTGTCGTTTTCAAATAATTCGGTTGCCTGCGTGAGCATTCGCGCTACCGAAACAAGTCTGTCAGATTCAAATCGGCTCAATTTTTTTTCGATTTTTCGGCGCGTCAAAGTCCTCTGGCTGATGCCGATAGTGTTTGCAAGGTCTTGAACCGCAAAACTGTATTCCTTAACAATTTGCTCAAATGTCGCGTAAGAAAAACCTTTTTCGACTGATTCGATGAGCGACAAGCCGCTAAAATTATTTCTGCTTAAAACATCTTCCATAATGCCACCTGTCATCAAACTATACGCCATCTATCGTTCATTTTCAAGAAATATCTCTCAAGCCAAAACCGCTTCTTCCACCTCAATTTCTCTATTTTCAACCGTTTCACCGTCAAAAAATCTTCGCTGCCAAATCTCAAAATTGACGAGCGACCACAATCGTTCATCGTGATTTTCGCCGACGTTATGTTTCGCAACAATTTCGCGCACAAAATCGGCGTTAAAAATGCCACGATTCAAAGCGCGTTCACTTAAAACGTATTCGTCAACAATGTGTTTGAAACGCCCGCGAAACCAATTTCCGACCGGCACAGGAAAACCCATTTTTGAGCGCGTCAAGATTTCTTCAGGCAAAATTCCCTTCATTGCTTCGCGCAAAATCCATTTCGTGTCGCGTCCGCGAAGTTTCATATTTATCGGCATTTTTGCGGTAAATTCGACAAGTTTATGATCGAGAAAAGGCACGCGAGATTCAATCGAAGCTGCCATAGACATTTGATCTTGCTTCATCAAAAGTTCGTGCAAATAAGTTTTCGTGTCAGCGTAAAGCAATTTGTCCAAAATCTCTTTCGCGTCCGTTTTTTCGAGCCATTTATTTTGGTAAAAATACGGATTTTCTTCGCCGATTCGCGCTTTTGTTTCGTTAGAAAAAAGATTTTTCTGCATCGTTTTTCCGAAAATCGCAAAGTTGTCAAAAAATAGATTTTCGATGTCGGCTTCGCGTGAAAGAAATGTTCGATTGAGCTTTCCGCCAATCGCCGAAACGCCCGATTTTATTGCCGAACGAATAAATGATGGCGCAATACTTTCGTATTTTTCGCCGTAATTTAAGAGCGACAAAGTTTTTGCATAACGACCGTAACCGGCGAGAATTTCGTCCGCGCCTTCGCCTGTGAGAACGACTTTGACGTGCTTTTGCGCGAGTTTTGACACAAAATAAAGCGGCACAGACGCGATAAAACCAATCGGTTCGTCTTCGTGCCAAACCAAATTTGGCAATTCCGCAAAAAATTGTTCGGGCGTGATCGTAATTTCGTGATGTTCGGTTTTATAAGCCTTTGAAACGATTCGCGCATACTCAAATTCGTTTGCTTCGCGCTCCGCAAAACCGACCGAAAAAGTTTTAATCGGCTCGTCAACCATTTCTGACATCATCGCGCAAATCGCCGAAGAATCAATGCCGCCCGACAAAAACATTCCAAGCGGAACATCTGCCATCAAGCGCAATTTGACGGAATGTTTGAACATTTCGCGCCATTCTTCAATGTAATCTTTGTCGCTTCGTTCGTCGTGTTTCGGTTCAAATTTTACGTCCCAAAATTCTTCGATGCTTAAATTTCCGTCTTTCCAAATCAAAAAATGTCCGGGCAAAAGTCGCTTCACGTTTTTGAATAAAGTTTCATCAAAAGAAGTTCCGTGATTGGCAAATTGATCGGGCAAAGCGTTGTAATTTATTTCGGGTTTCATCGCGTTTGCTTCCAAAAGTGTCTTGATTTCCGAGCCGAAAAATAGATTTCCTTCTGCATCGTGAACGTAATAAAGCGGCTTTACGCCAAGCCGGTCGCGGGCGATAAAAAGCGTTTTTTCGCGCTTATCCCAAATCGCAAACGCAAACATTCCGCGCAATTTTTCCAAACATTTCACGCCGTATTCTTCGTAAAGATGAATAATCGTTTCGGTGTCGGAATTGTTCTGAAAAACGTAACCTTTGGCTTCTAATTCGGCGCGATAATCAGCGTGATTATAAACTTCGCCGTTGTAAATTATGACTTTTGAACGGTCTTCGCTAAACATCGGCTGTGCGCCGTGCGCGACATCAACAATGCTCAAACGTCGATGCCCAAGTCCGATATTTCCGTCAATAAAAATGCCGCCGTCATCCGGTCCGCGATGGAAAATCACGTCCGTCATTCGGCGCAAAATCGTTTCGTTAATTTGTTTTTTGGAACGACTCGAAAGCGCGATTCCATTGATTCCACACATATTTTTTTGTTTTGAGTCCCGCCTTTAGGCGGCAAAAACCGCCAGCGAAGCGAAGCGGTTTTCACGTTTGGGTTAAATTAATTCTGCACCAACGAAGGAACGCCTTGCTTCGCTCGCGTTCCGCCGCCTGAAGGCGGGACTCAAAACTTTCTTCTAACATTCTCAAAACCGCTTGCGCTTTGCGCGAAATTTTCAATTGAAGATTGCGCGTCAATTCGTTTGAGCAAAAACTTTTCGGTTTGCAGATTATTAAATCCGTATTCGGTCGTCGTTGCCGATTTGTAACCGGCTTTTTCCACAGCTTTTTCCACAGCTTTGTTGAGCGAACCATTCGGATAACAAAAATTTTCAACACGCCGATTTAAGACTTCTTGGAGACGTTTTTTTGAAGTTTGCAATTCAAAATCCAATTCGTTCGCCGAAATATTCGTCAAAATCGGATGCGTAACTGTATGCGATTCGATTTTGATGCCGCAAGCATCCATTTCTCGCGCTTCGTCCCAATTCATCGCCGCAAATTCCGGCGGCGGAAGTTTAGGAATTTCAACTCCGAAATCTTTCGCAAACTCTTTTATTTTCGCCGTTTTTTCTTCGTTCGGCAACTTTTTCAAATTCGCATTTATTTGCGCCGCCGTTTCCAATCTGTTGTCTAAATCGCGTGTTGTATTCAGCAAAACATAGCGCATCAAATCCGTCCAAAGCCAGCATTTACCGTCCGAAAAATCTGTAATCGCATAAACTGTCGCTTCAAAATCAAATTTTTTCAAAAGCGGAAAAGCAATTTCGTAAGCGTCTCTGTAACCGTCGTCAATCGTTATCACAACCGAATTCGGCGGCAAAGTTTTGCCTGTTTGCAAAAATTCTACTGTTTCCGACAAACTCAAAACTCGATGATGATTTTTCAAATATTCGAGATGCGTTTCAAACTCACGCGCCGAAACTTTTCCCGCGCCTTCGCCAAAACGATGATACATCAAAATCAAAAGATTTCCGCGATTTGCCCAATGCAATGGAGCAAATACGCCGAAATTATACATAGTTTTGAGTAAAGTTTTTTTCATTTTTTTTATGTTTGGAGTTCCAACTTCAGTTGGCTCGCCCGCCGCGCTTCGCTGGCGGGCGCACGCTAAAGCGTGAACTCCAAACGCTTTTTTAAAACGCGCAAAAGCGCATCTTTTTCAGATTTTATCGGCAATTTATAACGCTTGCCGAAACTCGTATCTTGCTTTGCTCGCTGCTCTTTGCCTTCCGAAATCAGTTTCACAGCTTCTGCCAGAAGTTGCGCCGAAGGTTCTTTTAATGAAGCGCGAAAATCTTGTAAAAACGCTTCGTAATCCAAACCGTAACGCGAAAAATCGTATTCAAGCGGAACGATTTTTTGCAAAATTATATCGCCCGTATCAACCTTTGGCGCAACAAAATGAACCGTAATTCCGAGTTCTTTTTCACCATTAAAAAGCTCCCAAAAAACCGTCGGACCGCCGCGATAAATCGGCGCAAGTCCTTGATGAATATTTATTGAACCAAGTCGCGGCAGTTGGAAAACCGCTTCTTTGATGATATTCGTGCCGTAAAGAATGCCCAAATCCGCGTTTTGCTCTTTCAATAATTTTATCGCTTTTTCCGCGTGATAATTTTCGATTTTGTGAAGCGGCATTTTCAATTTCGCCACGCATTTTTCCAAATCGTCTTGGCTTGTCTGCACCACTTTTGACTCTTGATTTTCGCTTTTGAATATTTTCTTAATTGTTGCAAAGTAACCGTCATAGCGAATCGAACGCTTGATTTTTTCTTTGAAACTTCTTCTTTTTTCGGTCGCCGTTTCGACAAAAACGCCGGCGATTTCGACCGTTTTTATTTCGCTCAAAAGTTCCAACAGACGCTCTGCGCCGCCGTGCGTCAAGATAATAATTTTTAATTTTTTATTGCTCATTTCAAGCGTTTTGAGTCCCGCCTTCAGGCGGCAGAAACTACAAGCGAAGCGCACGCAGTTTTTTTTTGTTCCAAGTTAAATAAACATTTTGCAATCGCTTCGCTTCGCTGGCGATTGCGCCGCCTAAAGGCGCGACTCAGAACATTTTTCGGTAAGTTTCAATCCAATCTTGGCGGATATTTTCCCACGAATATTTTACACTTTCTTGCCGTGCTTTGGCGATAATTTTTTGCGCCAAATTATCATCTTCAAGCAAGCAAATTGCTTCGTTCGCCAACGCTTCAAAATCTTTAGTTTCAACAAGTAACGCCGTTTCGCCGTGTTCGCAAATATACGGAATTCCGCCCGTCGCGTAAGAAACAATCGGCAACCCGCACGAAAATGCTTCGATAAATGAAAGCGGCATATTGTCCACGATTGAAGAATTCAAATAAATATCTGCTTTATCATAAATTTTCGGCATTTCCGCATTTTCAACTCTGCCGAGAAATTCCGTATTTTCGAGTTTCAATTCTTCGGCAAGTTTTCGCAAAAATTTTTCCTCGCTTCCCGTTCCGGCAATCAAAAGTTTTGCTTCCGCAAAGCGATTTTGAATCAGACGAAAAGCGCGTAAAATATCCGAAACTTGATAATGCGCTTCAAAATTCCGGTTCGATAAAAAAATTGGTCGAAGCGGTTTTCGCACCCGGAATTTAAACTTTTCGCTCTCGACAAAATTGAAAATCGCTTCTGTTTTTAAGTCGAATTTCGCAAAAACATCAACTAGAAATTGCGATGGCACAATGATTTTATCAAAGCGTTTCATCGTTGGTTTCGCCGTCATTTTCCAATCGCTCAAATGCGTTTCGGCTTCGCCTGTGTGATAGTGCAGAATCGTTTTTTTTCTAAAAAGTTTTGCCATAAAAAGCGGCGGAAGTGTTGAAATAATATAACTTGTCGTGCCGGAAGAAAAAATATGAACGGTTTTTGTTTTGGGGATTTTGATGAAAAGAAGCAGCCAAAATTTGATTGAGGTAAAAATTGTGCGGATAAATTTTACGCGCTGAAAAATGGTTTCTGGATTGTTTGGAATGAATAAAAGCTCAATATTTTCGTCCGCGTCAAAAGCATCAAACAGACGTTTTGCCTGAATTGATTGTCCGCCGATAATTTTCGGCGAAGGCGCAACGAGCGCGACTTTTATTTTGTTGGTTTTAGCTTTCATTCAATTTTGCTCAACTGTTTGGAGTTCACGCTTTAACGTGTTTCCGCCAGCGAAGCGCGGCGGAAAGCAAACTAAAGTTTGGACTCCAAACATCGTTCGTAAAGCTCCGAAACATTTTTTAATTGCGCCGAAAGCGAAAAATTTTCTTCCGTTATTTTCGCACCTTTTTCGCCAAATTGTTGCGCTTTTTTTTCATCTTGTAGAAGTTCAATTAATCTTGCAGACATCATTTCGTCGTTGTTCGATTCGACCAAAAAACCTGTTTCATTTTCGATAATCGCTTCGCTTGCGCCGCCGACATTTGTTGCAATTACAGGAAGTTTCGCCGCCATATATTCCAAAATAGAATTGGAAAAACCTTCGTGAAAAGATGTCAAAACGCCTGCGAAACTTACCGAAAGAAGTTCAGGAACTTTTGCACATCTGCCGATAAAATGCGTATTTTCAGTAATTTGCAATTCTCGCGCAAGATTTTCTAAACCTTCGCGCAGATCGCCTTCGCCCGCGAGAATGAAATGCGCGTTTGGGAATTTTTCCGTAACTTTTTTTGCAACGCGCAAAAACATCGGTTGATTTTTTACGTCGTGCCGCAAGTTTGCGACGAGCGTGATAAATCTAAGATTTTCATTAATTGGCAAACCAAATTCCGCGCAAATTTCTTTTCTGTCGGTGCTTTTCGGTTTCAATCTTTCCAAATCCAAACCATTGTAAATCACTTCAATTTTTTCGGCAGATATTTTTTCATCAAGCAGATATTTTTCGACCGCTTTTGAATTTACGGCAACCGCATTTGCCCAACCGAAAATCTTTTTTTCAATCGTTTTCTGCACATTTGAACGCATTCCGCCGGTTTCGCGTTTTGAAGCGATTTTCACTTTCACGCCGGCGAGTTTTGCCGCCGTAATGCCGAAAATATTTGTGTAAAAATCGTGAGTTTGAACAATTTCAATTTTATTTTCGCGCAAAAACCGAACACATTTTTTAATTTGTTTCGCAAAATTCAAATCATAAAAAGATTTGAGCGGAAATTCGGGAATGTTTTTAATATCAACTTCTTCGCGCAATGCGCCTTCATCGTTCAAAACGGCGACAAAAACATTAAATTTCGCGTCTTCGTGCAACAGACGCACGAGTTGAACGGCTTGACGCTCTGAGCCGCCGGTGTGAAAACTGCCGATAAATTGCAAGATGTTTTTTTTCACAAAAGTTAGTTTGCAGGAAGTTTGCAGATAGTTACAGTTAGTTGCAAATAGTTTGGAGAAATGTTGAATTAATCGCCTCAAACTCTGCAACTTTCTGTAACTTTCTGCAACTTTCTGTCAACTTTTAGGATTGTTCCGAGTTTTTCAAAATATATGTCGTCGAAGTTTTTTGGGGAAGCGAAACGCTGAAAACGCTTTCGCTGGTGCGGACGTTGAGACGATTTCCCAAACGACGAGCGATGGCGAAATCTAATTTATTCGGGAAATTTATGACATCTCTGCCACCGAGCGAAAAATGCGTGCCGCCGACGAGGACGAATTCTTCGGGCAATTCGTCGTTTGCGCTCAAACGCGCCCAGAGAAATTCAAAATTCGTGTTAAAAAATTCGGTGCGGACAATTTGTTCGCCGTCCGTTACGACAAATAAATCGTGATAATCGCGGTATTTTATGACAAATGCGCGTCCGCCCGGAACTTCAGTTTCAAAAACTTCGGGCGCGTTAAAGCCTTGTTCCGAAGGCAACATAAACGTAAAAAATTCTTGTGCGCCTGCGCCTTTCGAGATAAATCTTAAGAAAGGCGCATTGATTTTTTTACCGTAAGAGTTTGAAATCCAACTTTCTTTGCGCTGCCAATTTCCGTTGTCGCCAAAGGTGAAAAGGCGAAGTCCGTCTTTTGATTTTCGCGTTGCATTGACGCACAAACTGCCGTTTTCCGCGCTTTCGATTGCCGGTTTTGTTTCGGTGTTAAAGTGAAAATTGAGCGCGTATTCGTGTTCGCCGCTCGTTTGGGCAAAATCGCGCATAATCCAATAATCATTTTTTAAAAACAGAACGCTTCGCGTGTGCGTGGCGGGCGAAGTCAGACGTTCATAACCATCGTGCGAACCTTCAAAAAAGTCGAAACGATCTTGCGAAATCCACGAATTAACGTCAACATTTGCTTTGGTTTTCCAATTGAATTTTTCGCCCGGTTCGCTTTGCGATTTGCCGTCAATTTGCAAAGTATTATGTGCAATCGTCGTGCGGAAAAAGTTTCGCATTTCGACGGATTCGTGATAAGTATAAGTTCCTGAATCAACCAAAAGCGAATCGCCGCCGACTGCCAAATCAATCGAAAGCGCGTCTGCGTGAGCGTGTCCGCCCGATTTTGCGCCGAGTTCGCCGCCGTCAATCAGCAGAAAATCATCGGTTTCCGCCCAACCGTCGCGCATTACGAAATAACCGCCGGATTTGAAGGCGTTTGATGTTTTTGTAGGACGCACTAATCTTAAATTTTGAAAACTCTGACGGCTTTCCGCGCCTAAAAGCCAAAGCGTTTCTTCCGAAAAATTTTGGGCGACAAATTTATAATCGCTGCGCCCGAAAAGAACTGCGCCGGTTGTTAAAACTGCCCGAAAATCTTCCGTTTCGACGTTGCCGTGCGGCAAACATCTGCCGCCGTCGTCATCGCCGATAAAAGGCGTTGTGCCGTCGGGACGAGTCGCATACATCAAAAAATCCAACATTAACTGCAATTTTGTTTCGAGTTTGGCTTGCAGATTTTTTTCCGTGTCGCCGTTGTTCAAAGTTTTCAAAAGCAAAAATTGCGTATAAAAATCCACCGTGTAACGCTGATACCAAGTCGTCTGCTCGAAATAAACGCCGTCGGGCAAAATCTGTTTGTCAATTTCGCCGAACAAAATATCTTCGCCCATTTTGCGCCAATGCGGAGCGCGTGAGAAAAACGGAAATTGCGTGCCGAGATAATACAGCCCAAGTGCTTCGCCTGTTAAGTGAGTGTTCGGGCTGTAATATGTCGAAAGATATTTTTCGATGTGTCTGCCGTGTAAATATAAGAATTTTAAGGCTTTGTGGAAAAGCTCCGGCGTAAGATGCGGCGAATCTTTAAAGAAATTAAACGCCCAAATCCAACTCATTGCTCGAAACGCGACTTCGAGCGAGCTAAACCAATTTATGCCCATTCCGGGCGGATTTTGCTCCATCCAAGATTCGAGATGTTTAGCAAAAGTTTCCGCATAACGCTCATCTTTCGTCAGCCAAAAGGCTCCGCCGAGCGTGAAAAAATGTTGATGCCGATTGAGTTCCCAGACGATTTTTTTATCGCCCGTTTCATTCGTGTCGAGTTCGTCAAACTGTTTCCAATGTTTGAGCGGAATTTTTTTGCCCGCAACAGGTTCGTAATGCCAATCAACATCTGCGCCGAAATCGAGATTTAGCAGCCCAAGCAAATCAAACTTGCCCGAAATCATTCGGTCGGCTTTTTCGATAAACGGACGTGCGCTTTTTTCGCCGAAATCGCGCCGAAAAGCGGCAAGTGTTGCGCCTTTTTGACGAAATGACGGGAAAAACGCAAAATCGGCGTTTTCACAAAAGGCTTCAAAAAGTATCTGCGGTGTGATTTTTTCTTTTCCGAAATAAGATTTTTCAATCAGTTGGACAAATTCTTCGTCCGTCGGCAATTTTCCGCTCAAACCGATTTGTTCGGTATAGACGGACAGAGCCTGTTCGCCGCGCGTGATAATCTCCGTCCAGCTTTTGCCCTTTATTTTCCTGATTTTATCTATCGGATTCGTCATCGTTTCTACTGACATATTGCAAATTTTTTGTCCGCTTCGTCAATCTTTTTTTTGTTTTGAGTCCCGTCTTCAGACGGCAACCGCGAGCGAAGCAAAGCGGTTTTTCCGTTTATTCGGAATTTTTCGCGCCGCGAACGTGAAACCGCTCCGCTTCGCTGGCGGTTTCTGCCGCCTGAAGGCGGGACTCAAAACTCATAATCGTTTTCAATTTGTAATTGCGAAACTCATTCGGATTTCCTTTTTTACCTTCAATCGCCGCCAAAACCATATTGAACGCTTCACGCGCCGAAGCGAAATGAACTTTATATTTGCCCGTCTTTTCGCCGTTTTCGATGATTTCGTTAAAAAATCGTGTCGCATCTTCACCGATTGAAGCCGATTGATCGTGCGTGAAAAATCCGTGGCAATAAAGTTTTACAAAAATCCAATCGCTTTTGCCTTTAACCGTTACATTCGCCGAAGTCCAACGCCGAAATCTTGCCAAATCCATCGGCTGATTATGAACAAGTGCGCCGTCTTCGAGTCGCGGAACGGGCAAACCTTTGATGCGCCGCGTCCAATTAAAAGTCAATGGTCCTGTAAATATAAGTGGTAATTGCGGCTCTTTTCCAAAAACTTTCACCGATGAACCTTTTCGATGCGGAATTTTTTCGTCCAAAGGCAAGCCGCATTCGTAAATTTGATTTATTATTTCAACCTGCGATTCGTCCGGCGCAGACGGCAAAGTCATATCGGCATAACAACCCGTTTCCTGCAAGATTTGCATTTCTTCATCAACGCCGCAAAACCTTCCACTACTTGAATTTGCAAGCGCAAGATTGCCGTGAACAAACGCATATTTCGGTTGTGAATCATTATCAAACCGCGACAAAAGTTTGTGATCTTCCGCTAAAATATCACGAAATTCGCTTAAAGATTTTCGCAGATTTTCCGCCGTGTCGGGTTTTTCAACGCCGTGATGCAGATGAATTTCAGTTTCGCCCAAACCTTCGGCTTGCATTTCCGCCATTTTATCTAAAATCGCGCGGTCATATTGCTCTGCCGGATAAAAATTCGTGTGCCGAAACTTCGTGCCGTCCGCATCTTTTATGGCTTCGCCCGTTTTTCGTGCGAGCTTGTGATATTCGTCCAAACGCCTGCGCTGTGTGTCCAAATCGAGCAAACCGTTCGCGCTCCAACTCGGTTCAAAATGATCGGCAATCGTGAAAATTATACGCTTTTTCTCAAACGCATTTTGCTCCAAAAAAGATTTCCCGCGCACGAACGGATAACGCACGAGCCACGGCAGATTCCATTTTAATTTTGTCAGATAATTTGAGTTCATATTTTTATTATCCACAGATGAACACAGATAAACACAGATATTAAATCTTGATTTCATCTGTGTTCATCTGTGTTCATCTGTGGATAATTTTTCTTCATTTCTTCACAATCACGAACGAAGGCGTTTCACGGTTGTCGTCCGAGAGAAAACCTTCGATGTTCAAACCGTTTCGCGCACATTCGCGCTCGATAAACTTCTGCGTTTGATAAATTTCCTTGCCGCGCCAGAAACCGTTTTGCAGTTGTTTTCCGCTCAATGAATGAACGATTCCGCCAGCCAGACAAATAATCGGATACGCAAGTTGTTTCGGGCTGAAACTGAAAAATCTTTCCCGAATCATTCCGAAATAAAACGCCGGCGCGTGCGTTTTCAACAAAAAAGTTCCATTGGGTTTTAAAATCCGCGAAATTTCCGCAAATGCTTTTCGATTGTTCATATAAGGAAGAGCAACGCGGCACAAAACGACATCAAAACTTTCACTCTCAAAAGGAATTTCTTCGCCTTTTGAACGGACAAAAGCATATCTGTTGTCGTAATTTTTCCCGCGAAAAACTTCGCGCGTAACCTTTCCGAGTTCGTCCGCAAAATCAACACCGACGCAAAAAGCATCTGTTTTTTCAAGAAATGGCAAAAGTTCTTGTCCCGCGCCACAACCGACATCTAAAACGGCTTTCGGCAATTTACTTCCGACCGCATCAACCAGCAAATATCGCTTCGCCGCATCTTTCTGCGCGAATTTTTCGATTGCCGTTTGCGTATATTCTTGATAATTGCTGACGTTTGTCATCGCGGAAATTATTTATCCAAAAACCTCCTTTGCCAAAGTTCCAAAATATACAAAATCCACAGCGAATAAGAATGATCGCGGCGTTTTTTGGCGTGTTCGTCGAGTAAAACTTTGATATATTTCGCGTCGAAAAATCCGCGTTCGAGCGTTGTTTTATCGCTCAAGGTTTCGTGAATTCTATCTTTTAATTGCAAATTTATCCATTCATTGAGCGGCACGCCGAAGCCTTGTTTCGGGCGATTTAAAATTTCCTGCGGCACGATTCCGCCGATTGCTTTACGGAAAATGTATTTCGTTTCGAGGTTTTTCAGCTTTAATTCGGTCGGAATATTCGTAACGAATTCAATCAATTTATGATCGAGAAGCGGCACACGCGCTTCGAGCGAAGTCGCCATACTCATTCGATCAACCTTCGTTAAAATATCGCTCACGAGATAAGTTTTGCTGTCCAAATAAAGCAAATTATCAATCGGATTTCCGGTTGATACTTGCCGCGCAATTTGCCCGAAAAGATTTTCCGCTTTGCCGAAATCGCCGTTTAAGTTGTTAAAAAATTCGCGTGAATAAAGCGATCTCCTTTGCAAATTTCCGAGATGCGAAACGCTGTCAATGTAGCGTTCAATCGCTTCGAGCGAAACATTGTAAAGATAATTTTTGCCTCTCGCAGAATGCGGAAGTGCTTTGCTCAGAGGTTTTAGCAGATTTTCACGAAACGCCGACGGCAATTTTTCTAAACCGCTTCGTTTTTTGTCCGTAACATATCGTGTGTAACCCGCAAACAATTCATCGCCGCCGTCGCCGGACAAAACTACGGTTACAAAATCCCTTGCCATTTTGGAAACCATAAACGTCGGCAGCGCAGACGGATCGGCAAAAGGTTCGTCAAAATGCCAGACTAAATCATCAACAATTTCAACCAAATCCGGCGTTACGACAAATTCGTGATGCTCGGTATTAAAATGTTTCGCGGCAATTCGTGCGTATTTCAATTCGTCAAAACTGTCTTCGTTAAAACCGATTGAAAACGTCTTAACCGGCGTTTCGGAAAGTTGCGACATCATCCCGACAATGCACGAAGAATCAACGCCGCCCGACAAAAATGCGCCAAGCGGAACTTCGGAAATCATCCGAATCTTCACCGCTTCTTTAATCAATTCGCGCAAGGTTTCGGCATATTCGTCTTCGGTTTTTATATCAGACGGCTTTTCATATCGAAAATCCCAATATTTTTCCGTTGTGATTTTGCCGTTTTTAAATATCAAAAAATGTCCGGGCGCGAGTTTTTGAACATTTTTGAAAATACAAAATTCTTCCGGCACATAACCGAACGTCAAATAAGCATCGAGCGCGGAAAAATCCATTTCTTTCGCAATTTCGCCGTGCGTTTGCAAAACTTTTAATTCCGAACCGAAAACAAACTCGCCTTTTTCCGTCAAACTGTAAAAAAGCGGTTTTTTACCGACTCTATCTCTTGCAATAAATAGGCTTTCGTCGCGTTTGTCCCAAATCGCAAAGGCAAACATTCCGCGCAAATATCGCAAACAATCCGTGCCGAATTCTTTGTAAGCCAGCAAAATTGTTTCCGTGTCAGAGTTGGTTTTGAAACGATGCCCGCGCAATTCAAGTTCTTTTTTCAGTTCTTGATAATTGTAAATTTCGCCGTTAAAAACAATAAACGAATCATTATTTTCGGTATAAATCGGCTGTTGCCCGCTCTTTAAATCAATAATCGAAAGCCGCCGCATTCCGAGCGCGGCGCGTCCTTCGACCGTCGTGCCTTGTTCGTCAGGTCCGCGATGCGTGATGATTTTGCACATTTTGTCGAGCAAGATTTCACGCTCGCGCACAGGTGCATTTTTGTCTTTTGAAATAAATCCGGCGATTCCGCACATTATTTTTTTGATGTTCCGGCTGAGATTTTTACTGCCGACTTTCTAGAATTATGAGTAATTGGGGATGTTTTTACAAAGGGATTATTTGATTGCGGGAAGGAAAGCGCAAGTCATTATCTAATTTACTACTTATCCGTTTTATTTACAAGTATTTTTATCGCTTTCGGCAAGACTGTATTTTTGGAAAAATATTGTAAAATGAAATTCGTCTTTGTCCTCGATTATGGAAAAATTCTTTCACGCTAAATTTTCCGATTCCAAAACCGAAACTTTCGGAGATTTTCAAGTTTCGCTCGGCAATAAATCGTGCAATATTTTTGCAGAATGGAATTGGGACGGCGAAACTTTAACTTTAACAAATGACCGGCACGGATTTTTTCCGGTTTATTATTTTTGCAGTAAAAACGAATTCGCCGTTTCTTCTTCAATCGAAAAACTGCTGGAATTTGCCGGCGAAATCGAGTTTGACGAAGACGCGCTTGCACTTTTTTTGCGTCTCGGCTGGCTGGTCGGCGAAGATACGATTTTCAAAAAAATTCGCGCACTTGCGCCTTCGAGCGTTCTGACGTGGGAAAAAGGCACGTTAAAAATCGAATCGAAGGAAATTGCCGCGCCGAAAACTCTTCAAATTTCGCGCCGTGAAGCGATTGAAACTTACGCCGAACTTTTTCAAAAAGCAATCGAAAAACTTGTGCCGCCGGATAAAAATTTTATCGTGCCTCTGAGTGGCGGGCGCGATTCGCGGCATATTGCGCTTGCGCTTTGCAAAGCAAATCTGAATCCGCTCGCGTGTGCGACGATTTTGCATCCGCCGCCGCGTGCAAACGAGGATGCGCGGATTGCGGCTAAAGTTTGCGAAGCCGCGAAAATCGAACATATTTTGCTCAAACAAAAACGTCCGCGCGTCGAAGCCGAAATTTATAAAAATAAAAAATTCGGATATTCGGTTTATGAACACGCTTGGTTTTTGGCTTTGGCTGATTATGTTGCGGAAAATCCGTGCGCGATTTACGATGGAATTGCGGGCGACGTGCTTTCTGCCGGACATTTTTTAGACGAAAAGCGTCTGAAACTTTTCCGCGAAGAAAATTTTCACGCTTTGGCTGAAGACATTCTCGAAGCCGAAGGTTATATTCCGAAACTTTTGACGAAAAACTTATACGCGATTTACAGCCGCGAACGTGCCGTAAATCATTTAATAAAAGAACTTACCAAATATAAAAATCATCCGAATCCGGTCGGCGCATTTTATTTTTACAGCCGCACTCGCCGTTGTATCGCGCCTGTGCCATTTAGTCTTTTGGGCGATTCGGCGCAGGTTGTGATGCCTTATCTGGAAACGGAAGTTTTCGATTTTCTTTCGGCTTTACCGTCTGAAATGTTTCTCGACCACGAATTTCACACCGAAACGATTCGTTTTGCTTTTCCCGAATTTGCAAATATTCCGTTTGAAGAAAAAACCGCGCCGCTCGTCTCGGATGCGGAATATTTTCGCAATTTCAGCCGCGATGTTTTCAAGTTTTCGAGAACTGCAAAAAATCGTCAAATGACAAAACAGATGTTTTTTCTGTCGAGATTTTTGCGCTCTGCCGTTGATAAAAAATACAATCGCGCCGTCATCGAATACGGCGAACAGGCGATTCATCTTTTGCAGTTGGAACGTCTTTAAAAGTTTTGAGTCCCGCCTTTAGGCGGGAAACTGCCAGCGAAGCGAAGCGGTTTCTCGTTACCAAACAAAGTTTTCGGTTTGCAACGAATTTCTGCTTTGCTTCGCTCGCAGAAAGCCGCCTAAAGGCGGGACTCAAAACTTTTTGCGAAAGATTTTCTCGAAAATCCGCTTCTCACCGTCTTCTAACAATCCGAAATGATT
The DNA here is from genome assembly GCA_031409875.1 of Acidobacteriota bacterium. Lineage (GTDB taxonomy): Bacteria > Acidobacteriota > Blastocatellia > Pyrinomonadales > Pyrinomonadaceae > CALMEH01. Next base: position 24,818 of record JANNYB010000011.1, read on the forward strand.
CATCAGAAGAAAATAAACCGGCGCGAAAACGATTGCGGAAACGGCTAAAATCATACTTCCCGACACGAAATCAACCAAACCTTGTTTCGCCGTTGGAAAAATCGTGTGCGTCAGATTTGCCGTCCAAGCCGCAATTTTTTCATCGAAAAATAAATCGAATATATAAGTTATTGCGCCCGCCGCCGCCGCCGCAATCGCTGTCAAACCAACGCTTTTGAGCAAATAAATATCTGAAAACTTTATGCCTAATTTACGCCACGCAGCAAACGTCGAAACAATTTTGTCTATAAAAGTTGCGGCAACAACAATCGCAATCATTCCGCGCAAATCGAAATATTGAATCCCAAAATACAGCGCGGCAACCAAACCTGCAAGAATAAATCCGCGCACAATCAACAAAATTCTGCCCAAATCTTCGTAGGCGCGAAAAATTGCGTCGGTAATAAAAATGCTCATCGGCAAAAGCAGTAAATTTATCTCGAAAATCGGGACGCTTGCCAGATAATTTTTTGTAAAAAGCGTCGTTACGAATGTTCTGCCTTCAATCGTCAAAAAAATGTAAAGCGGAAAATAGACGAGCGCGAGTTTTTGCATTGCCCGCGCCGTTAAGCGAACGATTTCCGCCTTGTCGCCCGACGCTTGAAGCTCGCTCATACGCGCAATCAAAACTGAATTTACCGATTCGACGAGCATCGCAATCAGCGGAATTTGAAAACATCCGTAAGCATAAATCGCATATTCCGCCGCGCTAAAATGCCAACCGACAAAATAATTATGAACATCGGTTTGCAACGTCCAAAGCAAAGCCGCAAGCCCGAACGGAAGCGCGTAAGCCGCTTGTTCGAAGAAAAATTTGCGGTCGAATTTTGCCCAAAAACGAGGAAACCGCGAATTCAGATAAACAAGCAAAACAATCGTCTGCAAAGACGCTTGCAACATCGCCGCATAAATAAATGCTTCGACCGTGGCAAAAATAATTACTGCGCCCGCCATAAAAATGGTTTTCGTAAATTGTGCCGCAATGATAAAAACGGTCGCAAGTCGCGTTTCCTGATTGGCAATTGCAACGGTTTCCAAAAAAGTCGAAAAAATCCAAAGCCAGATAACCAGCCCGATTTTTGGCGCAAATGCGGCGATTTCTTCGCTGTGAAAAAGATTTCCGAGAAGTTGCGGAAACAAAAACAGCGTCAGACACGCCAAACCGCCAACCGTGAAATTAAACAGTAAAATGTTGAAAACAGCGAGTTTACGCTTGTCCTCACCACGCGAAAGAAAATAAAACGCGCTCATCGAAAAACCGAGTGGCAAAATAACCATCGCGTTAATAATCACTTGAAAAACTTGCCGATAAACGCCGACTTGCGCTTGCGAAAGCGCACGCACAATCAACAAAGGCAAAAGAAAACTCAGCGCAAAACCGACCGTTTTGGCAAACAAAAGCCACGCGCTTTGCGCTTTTAACGAAGTTGTTTGATTAATTTCTTGCAATTTTTTGAATGTGTTGAGAGTAAAGCAAAGTGTAACATCGAAGCCGTCTAAATTGTAAATTATTTCGGCTTCGGCGTAAAACTTTAGAGTCATTACTCGCGGACTTGCCAAAGAAATCGCCAAAGTTACAAAGCGAAAATTTTCCGAGTAAAATTTCAAGCGTTTTATTAAGTCTGGACAAATGTAATCCCTCAATAAAAAGTTCAAACGACTGGAGCGCGAGCGTCCCCGCTTGCAATGAGTGTCGCTTCGACGCGAAAAAGCATTTGGCTATTTCGGGCTTTAAATTTATCGGCGCGGTTGTTATTGCTCGTTTGATATTAGA
>JANNYB010000012.1:0-3266 GCA_031409875.1 Acidobacteriota bacterium
CCTTTTTTCGGCGCAGACGGCGGAAGATGTGAAAATTGCGGCGGATATTGAAAACCGCCCAATTGTTGAGATAGTAGAGGTTGTTGGAAGTTTTGTTGGAAGTTTCCGCGATTGCTCACTTGCGTTTCCATCGTGTTGCCAAAGTTCGATTGCCCTTGACCGCTTTGGCTGTCGCCGCCGAGATTGACGACCATCGGCGCATCCGGCAAAGGCGTTCCGCACTGCAAACAAAAGCGCATCGAATCGGCATTATCATTATTACAAGTTGGACATTTTTTCATTTCGGTTTTTTAGCTCCTGAATTATTAAAGACAATGTTTACTGAAGTGTTTTGCCGTTATCATAACTCAAATTCGCTTTTTCATAAAGTAAAAAGTGAAAAAAGTCAGAACAGCGAGCAGTAGCGACCTGCTTACGTTTGCGCGAGTCGTTATCTCTTCACTTTCCGACTTTCGCAATTCATTTAATTTTGAGTATAATTTCAAACAATCTTCGATGAAAAAATCACCTTTAATTTTAACTTTAGACATTGGAACTTCGAGCGTTCGCGCCGCACTTTATGATTTTGACGGCAATGTTTTGCCGAAAACTTTTGTTAAAAATGATCGGCAATTAACGGCAACCGACGACGGCGGCGCGGAAATTGATGCGTTTGAAGGATTAAAACAACTTGAAAATGCGATTGAAGAAGTTCTGAAAAAAGCCGAAAACATTGAAGGTGAAATCGAATATGTTGCGGCTTCATCATTTTGGCATAGTTTGGTTGGCGTTGATAAAATTGGCAAACCGACAACGAAAATTTTCGGCTGGGCTGATACGCGAAGCAGTAAATATGTTGCGGTTTTGAGAAAAAAAATAAACGAAAGGGAAGTTCACAATCGAACCGGCGCACATTTTCATTCGAGCTTTTGGACGGCGAAACTTTTATGGCTCAAAAAAGATTTTCCCGATATTTTTGCAAAAACCGATAAATGGCTTTCGTTTAGCGATTTTATTGCGCTGAAATTTTTTAGCGAAGCAAAAACCAGTGTTTCGATGGCTTCGGCAACCGGAATTTTTGATATTCGTTTGAACGATTGGGACGAAAAGTTGCTGAAATTTCTCAAAATCAAACGCGAAAATTTGGCGGAAATCGTCGCGCAAGATTCGCAAACTTTTCAGTTAAATTCAAAATATCAAAAGCGTTGGGAACGATTAAAAACCGCTCGATTTTTTCTCGCAATCGGCGACGGCGCGGCAAATAATATCGGCGCGGGCTGTGTGAACAAAGAAAAAGCGGCATTGATGATTGGCACGAGTGGTGCAATGCGCGTCGCGTTTGCGGGAAATCCGCCGAAACAAATTCCCGAAGGACTTTGGTGTTATCGAATTGACAGAAAACGAATCATCATCGGCGGCGCACTTTCTGACGGCGGCGGACTTTATCATTGGTTGAAAGATAATCTGAAATTAATCGGAACAGACGACGAAATCGAAGACAAAATTTCGCAAAACGCGCCCGATTCGCACGGTTTGACGTTTCTGCCGTTTCTCGCGGGCGAACGCTCGACAGGTTACAGCGAGAACGCGCACGGCGCAATTTTAGGTTTGAAAACCGCGACCAATTCAATTGATATTGTCCAAGCCGCGCTCGAATCAGTCGCATATCGTTTCGCCGAAATTTACGACAGATTAAACGAAATCTGCAAAATAAATTCCATCATCGCCAGCGGCGGCGCACTCCGCGAATCGCCCGTCTGGACGCAAATTATTTCGGACGTTTTGCGGCAAAATCTAAACTTGCCCGACACCCGCGAAGCATCTTCCCGCGGCGCAGTTTTGCTTGCACTCGAAACAATCGGCAAAATAGAAAGTATTGAAAATCAAGAAACTCCAAAAGGTCAGGAATTCAAATTCGACAAAAAACGAAACGCGATTTATCGTGAGGCAAAGAAAAGACACGAAAGATTTTATAATCTTTTGGTAAATCTGTAAAATTATTCAAACAAATTTGGAGATGAAATATGATGAAAAAATTATTTCCGCTGATTACAATATTATTATTTTCCGTAGGATTGAAAGCACAAACAAATTCCAACAAACAGTTTCCGATAAGCGAAACGTGCCAATCGGTGATGAAAGAACTAACCGATTTGCATCAGCGAACAGTTAAACTTTTTAACGAGAAAAATTACGATGAAGCATTTCCGCTATCAAAAAAAATGTCCGAAATCGCCGAAGCCAGTTGTATGGAAGCAAAGGACAAACGGCTTATGCTGGCGATAAATGTTGCGGATATACAAATCAAACGCGGGAAAAAAATAGAAGCGCAAAAAATTTATGACAAAAATCTTGCTCTCGCTGCCGAAGTTCACGGCGAAAACAACATTAATTTCAACAATTATTTAGATTTTTTGATAAAACTTTCGATTGATGAAGTTAGCAATGAAAAATTCGAGCAATATGCTTTGAAAAGTATCGAAGTCAAAGTAAATGTTTTCGGAAACCAAAGCTATGAGGTTGCAAAAGAACTTTTGAGAATGGCGATTTTTTATAGAAGAGATGTTCCGATAAACTTCTCTAGAAAATCAAGTTCATTGAAAATTTATTAAGGTTATGAGTCTTGATAACCTAAAAATGTTTCCTAAAAATCGAATCAAGTCATTATTTGGACTTGAGCCGGAAGTCTTAGCCGAAGTTATTTTTCGGGTGCTGCCGGTCTTGGAGCAAAACCGTGAAGAAAGATTAAAAAACAATCCCGAACGCATTCGCCGTTTTGTCAAAAAAGATGGTCGTCCGCCCGAATTAAAGGCGATCCATAAACTTTTGATGACTCTGCTTTATTTACGCCACAATACTTCGGCGACGGTGGTTGGGCAAATGTTTGGGTTTAGTGCCGATTCAGTCGAAAAGAATGCTTTGCCCGAAGTGTTAGCCGTTCTCAAAGAGCAATTTCCAGCCTCGCGGTGGGAAGCCGTCAAACGCCATCGGGGCGAGAAATTCAATCCTGATGAAGTTGATAAAATCATTGTCGATAGCTTTGAAACCCCGATTCCACGCCCTTCTTTGAATGAGCGACAAAAGCGAGTTTATTCGGGCAAAAAGAAACGACACACGTTAAAAACTCAGATTTATACCGACCAAAAAGGAAAGATTTTAGATGTCAGCAGCGGACATCGGGGACCTAAAGCAGATGTCAAAATATGGAATGAAACCGAGTTACCCGCTGAGATTAAAGAAAAGCCGAAAATCGGAGACAAAGCATATGTCGGAGCAGAGAAGGAAAC
>JANNYB010000013.1:0-9720 GCA_031409875.1 Acidobacteriota bacterium
TCTAATATCAAACGAGCAATAACAACCGCGCCGATAAATTTAAAGCCCGAAATAGCCAAATGCTTTTTCGCGTCGAAGCGACACTCATTGCAAGCGGGGACGCTCGCGCTCCAGTCGTTTGAACTTTTTATTGAGGGATTAAAACAATCAGAACAAAGGAGCAGTAGCGACTTGGCAGATTTTCGATATTGCCAAGTCGCTACTGCTCCTTGTTCTGAAATTATTTTTCGTAAAGCGATAATCCTAAACCGAATTTTGCGGCGGCGCGGCGGAGAGCCATAGATTCGGCATTGCTCGAACTATCGCCGAATTTGTCGTGCGCTTCGTCTTCTTGTCCGGTTGCTTCACGATAAACAACGCCTTCCAAACACGGCACAGAAAGCCGAATCGTCAAAATCAATTTTCCGCCAATCGCATCAATGCGACAGATTTCATAACACCAGCCGGGCGCATAATGGTCGAGATATTTTATGGCATCATACCACGAAATATATTGAATTTGCTGACCACCTTGCTTGCGCGTCCGAAGATGGCGTTTGGCAACAGGTTTTGACAAATCCTTAACAATATCGCGTATCGAGCGCAGTCCTTCGGAGATAATTTCGTCGGTGATTTTTTCTTCGTTCATAAGATTTTAAGTATAGATTGCCAAGCGTTCGGAGTCCAAACTTTAGTTTGCGCCGCGGGCGAAATGTTCGGAGTTCAAACTTTAGTTTGCGCCGCCAGCGAAGCGAAGCGGCTTTTGTCGCCATCAAAAATTTCGTATTACCGCGTTGAGCAACCGCTTTGCTTCGCTCGCGGTTTCGGCACGCTGAAGCGTGAACTCCAAACTAATTCGCAATCGCATTAAACAAAAGCGGAAAAGTCGCCAAAGATTGTCCGCGATATTGCGGGCGAAAGCCGAATAAAACAATTTTGCCTTTGCCGATGTTGATTGAAACGAGCGCGGCTTTTCCGGCGATTTTTTCTGTGCCTAAAGCCCAGCCGGAAAGCAGAATTTTGCTTGCGTCTTTCGGATACGAAGCGATAATTTCGACATTTGTATTGTCCGTAATTTCAAACGCGGGCGAATTTTCAAACCACGCGATTGATTCACGCGGCATTGTCTTGGCGATTTTGTGATTTGTGTCAATTTCCGTCCGCAAAATCGAGCCGGGAATAAAGAAATCCTTGCGCGGCAAATTTTCGGTAACGTCGCGCACGGGCAAGCCGAATTCTTTAATCGCAAAATTTGAAGCGCGGTTTAAGAAAACGAGCGTCCCGCCGTCCTCGACAAATTTCCGCAAATTCGCCACGCCTTCCTTGCCGATTCCGCCCGTGTATTCATCGGGCATCGCGCCTTTTGCAAAACCGTTCAAAATCTGATTCGGCGATTGGTCGGGGAAGATTATGACTTTTGCTTCACGCATAAATTCGCCGTTTTGAATTTCTTTGTTTGATGTTGATTTGTAAATTTCCTCGCATCTCTTTTTATTAGGAATTAAATAAGGATATTCATCAAAAACCCATCGCGTCCAACCTTCGTCCATCGAAGGAACATAAGAACGATAAATCTGGCGAGGCTGAGTAATTCTTGAACATCCGCTCCCGTTTCCCTGACCATTTCCGATTCCATTACCCACCAAATTGGGCGGTTTGGGAAACTTAATTGGAGTCGTAACTTTTATAAGTTGTGTATCGGTTAATAAAGCTAAGTTATGAGCCGTTACATCATATGGCGGAATCGGCTGACCTTTTTCGTCGCGCAAATCAGGATATTTCTGCATTTCAATCATTGCTTTGGCAAAGCCTGCGTATGGCTGATTCATTGGAATTATAGTTGTGAAATCATCATATTTTTTGCCGTTGTAAGTAAATTTACCGACAGATTCAGTTTCAACTCCGGCTTGATATAAAGCATCCCAAAATTCGTTTGCATATTTACTGTTTGCATCATCAAAAATATACGCAAATGTTTCGCCGTTTTTTCGCGGTCTGACGGCTTCTTTGCCGATTGAATAAAATCTCGTGAGCCATTTGGCGCGGTTGTCGGAAGCGTGTTTGAGCAGGCTAAATGAAGCGGAAGTCATATAGTTTGTGATGTCGCGCAATTTCCATTCGCCGCCTTTCCAGACGGGTGCGAAGTTTGGCGATTCTTTTTTCGCGTCATAACCGATTTCGCCGCGCAGTTCGTCAAACTTAACATTTATCGGCGTTGCCAGCTTTGCCGAAGCGGTTTCGGATAAAATCCGCACGCCGCCGTGATAGTGCGAATAGGCACGCGCCGGAGTCCAAGCGTCGTAGGTCGAATCGGTCGTGATTCCTTCAAATTTTTTGGCGCGTAAATCTTTCGCCATAAAGTTTCCGAGTTCCGTATAACCTTCGACAATTTCCTTCGGCACGTTGGGTTCGACAGGCTGTAAATATGGCGGAATAAACAATCTCGCGCCGCGTTCGCCTTGCTGATGAATGTCGTGGACGATTTGCGGATGCCAGACGTTATGGATTTTTTCAACCGTAAGTTGCGTTTCGATTTGCGTAAAAGCATACCAATCGCGGTTGTTGTCGTGTCCGACGTATTTATGATAAAGCTCCGGCGGCGAAGTTCCTTCAAACGGCGTTCCCAAAGTTTTGTCATACCAATTTTTGACAATATCCACGCCGTCGGGATTGAGCGAAGGCACGAGCAAAATTATCGTATTCTCCAAAATCTTCTGCGTTTCCGCGTCTTCCGCTTTTGCAAGACGTTCCGCAATCAACATACTCGAAAGCGTCGAACCGACTTCGGTTGAATGAATTCCGCAAGTAATCAAAATAATAGTTTTGCCTTGTTTGATAAGTTCATCGGCAAGTTTTTGATTAGATTTTATCAATCGCGGATCAGCAAGTTTCGCGTTGATTTGTTTATATTTTTCAAGATTCTTCAAATTCGCCGCGCTCGAAATCGTCGCATAAACAAACGGCTTGCCATTCGTAGATTTACCGATTTCCTCAAACATCACGCGGTCAGACGCGGCATCAAGTTTCTGAAAATAATCAACAATCTGCGCCCAAGACGCAAGTTTCCGATCATCGCCCGGCGTAAAACCGATAACATCAACCGGCGCAGGAATTTTCTGCGCGAAAACTGCAACCGCGAAAAGCAAAATTAAACCGCAAAGACGCAAAGACGCAAAAATTTTCGGAAGGTAATTCATAATTTTTCAAAATTCAAGATGTAATAAATTTATCATACGGTTGCTCTTTTTGGTAATACTCCGATTTTGCAAGACGTTTTGAAAATGTTTAGAATAAAAAAGGTAAATTATTTTTTTAAGGAGATTATAAATGCGATTTATTTTATCAATTGCCGCAGTCGTTGCAATCGGTTCGGGCATTTTGACGGGTTGTAACAATGCCGCCGCGCCGAAACCTGTTGAAACGACGAAAACAAATTCGGCAAACACGACGAATACGACAAACGCGAATTCGGCTCAAAAAGTTGATGCCCACGGTCACGTTGATGATGCCCAGCGCATCACGCTGGCAGATGCGAAAAAAGATTTTGATGGCGGAAAAGCGGTTTTTATTGACACGCGCGACGAAGTATCGTTCAAACAAGAACACATTAAAGGTGCGCTGAATATTCCGATGAATTTGCTCAACGAGCGTTTCGGCACAATTCCCAAAGGCAAAAAAGTTATTGCCTATTGTTCCTGACCGGACGAACATAGCAGTGCCGGTCTGGTAACTGAATTGAAAAAAAGAGGAATTGAAAATGGATTTGCGCTTGTTGGCGGAACAGCCGCATGGAAAACCGCCGGTTTTCCGATGGGAACAACTCCGTAAAGGTAAAAGGTAAAAGGTAAAAAGTAAAAAGTAAAAGGTAGAAGGTATTCGACTTTTGCCTTTTTTTGATTAGGTTAATGTGTTGCAGATTCTTTCGGCTGCGCGTCCGTCCCAGAGCGGCGGAATTTTTGCGTCGGTTTTTGAATCGTTTTCGAGAATTTTATCGGCGGCTTGTTTGATTTTTTCGGGATTTGTGCCGACTAAAATATTTGTTCCGAGTTCAATGGTGATTGGTCTTTCGGTGTTTTCGCGCAAGGTTAAGCAGGGAATTCCCAAAGCCGTAGTTTCTTCTTGCAAACCGCCGGAATCGGTCAAAACGAGTTTCGCGCCCGAATATAAATTCATAAAATCTAAGTAACCGAGCGGTTCGATAAGTTTGATATTTGAATTTTCAACGAGTTCGGCAAAACCGAATTTTTCGATATTTGACTTGGTGCGCGGATGTGCGGGAAAAATTACGGGAAGTTTTTCGCTGATTGAAATTATTGCTTCGAGCAAGCCTGAAAAAACTTCTTTTTCGTCAACATTCGACGGACGATGAAGCGTTAAAACTGCATAATCTTTATGGTTTAAATCTAAATTTTCACGCGCTTTCGATTCTTTCGATTTCTCTAAATTATAAAAAAGCGAATCAATCATCACGTTTCCGACAAATTTTATTTTATCGTCTGCCACGCCTTCTTGTTTAAGATTTTCGTCCGCGTCTTGCGAAGTCGTGAGCAGTAAATCTGAGATTGAATCGGTCAAAATTCGGTTGATTTCTTCGGGCATCGTGCGATCACGCGAACGAAGTCCGGCTTCAACGTGCGCGATTTTGATGCCGAGTTTTGCACAAACAATCGCGCAAGCAATCGTCGAATTAACATCGCCGACGACCAAAACCCAATCCGGCTTTTCCGCCAAAACAATCGGCTCAAACGCAATCATTATTTTCGCCGTCTGAACGGCGTGCGAAGCCGAACCGATTTCGAGATGAAAATCAGGTTTCGGAATTCCCAAATCAACAAAAAACGAATCGGACATCGCCGCGTCATAATGTTGTCCGGTGTGAACAATTAACGGCAGAAATTCGTCGGAACGCCGCCGCATTTCGCGGACAATCGGCGCAATCTTCATAAAATTCGGACGTGCGCCGACAATGTTTAAGATTTTTAACATAAAAAGTGAAAATTATTCTGAAATCAATCCGAATAAACTTTATTATCTCTCAGCAGTAGAAAACGCCAAACATCAAATGTTACTTTAACTCAATTCCGTTAATGACAATTTAATATTTGGAGATTTAGTGCAGGAAGACCAACACAAAATTAATAAAGTTGTAAATGGTTTTTAAAAGCCTAATTGAGAGTATCATTTCAAAAATAACTGAATAACATAATGCCAAACGCCTAAAATTTCTCTTAAATCGGTGTAAATTTTGTTATCGAGGCTATAAATATTATTTTCTAATTTCATAAATTTCCATTCAATTCCATCAGTTGCACAGCCGTAAATAAATGGAATGTCTTTGCCTTCGACTTCGTTAAATAACTGTGCGCCATACATTTGCGCGGCGCATTGAGCAATTCCCCAATCCATATCTTCATCTTTTGCTTCGGCTAAAGAAATAATTGGAGCTTCAATATAAGGTTTTGGCGGTTGCAGAGAGAAAAAGAAATCACACGGACCGGATAAATTTTCTTCGGAGTTCACATCAATATTTTCGCCTGAAAAAAAAGACACTTTATTTTGATACGATTGAAAAACCTCGGTTAAAATTGGTGAAATAATTCGCTCGGATTTGGCTTTTTCATTAGTCAAAAGATTAACATTTGTCTTATTGAGCGTTTCAATCAGCCAAGAACTCGGGTCAACACTTTTCACATCATTGAACAAATAAATTGATTGCAAATCAAGATTAAATTGTTTGACTACGGTTTTTATCTTTTTGAAATTGCTGTAACCCATAACTCTGATTCTACAACTTTTTACTTTTTGCTTCAATCTTTATTAGTTTTAATGCTAAACATCGCTCTATCAACAATTTAACTGAACTAAAAAAGCCATTTCAAAACTCAATAATAAGTTCTAAAATGGCTTCTAACTTTGGAATCTGCAATCTCAAATTTGGAATTATAACCGAACAATTTTCGCCTTACTTCCCTCACGCAAATCTTCTTTCAAAGCATTTCGCGTATCAACAATAACCGAAGCAAGTTCGCAAACTCGTGCATAATCAACGCCGGAATGTTCGGTGCAGATGACGACGCAATCGCTCGAAGAAATCAATTCGTCGGTTAATTCTTGATTAAAAAGCGGTTCGCCGTCGCCGATGGTGTAAGAATGATCAAAGGTAACTTCTTCGACAAAATCATCGTGATAGACGACATTTGCGCCGCGTGAACGAAGCAAATCTATCACCGAAAGTGCCGGAGATTCGCGCATATCGTCAATATCTTTTTTGTATGCCACGCCTAAAATCAAAATCTTCGCGCCTTTGACCGATTTTTCGTTATCGTTCAAAGCATCGCGCACCAAACTTGTAACATATTTCGGCATTCCCGAATTTATTTGTTCGGCAAGCGTGATAAATTGCGAATCAAAACCGTGCTGACGCGCCTTCCACGAAAGATAATGCGGATCGAGCGGAATGCAATGTCCGCCGATTCCGGGACCGGGATAAAACGCCATAAACCCGAAAGGTTTGGTCGCGGCGGCGCGGACGACTTCCCATGTGTCAATGTTCAGCGCGTTGCAAACTTTCGCCATTTCGTTTGCCATTCCGATATTGATGGCGCGGAAAGTGTTTTCCCAGAGTTTGCAGGCTTCGGCGACTCTTGCGCTTGAAACAGCGTGGACGTTATCGCAGATTTGCGCGTAGAGTTCGGCGGCAACTTCGGTTGAATCTTTGCCGACTCCGCCGACGACTTTCGTGATATTGTGCGTTTGAAATTGCGGATTGCCCGGATCAACTCTTTCCGGCGAAAAAGCGAGCAAGAAATCTTCGTCCAATTTCAATCCGGCTTCTTCGATCATCGGTTGAAGAACTTCGTCTGTCGTGCCGGGATAAGTTGTTGATTCTAAAATAACAAGTTGTCCGCGTCGCGCATATTTTTTGATTTGTTCGCCCGAAGCCAAAATGTATGACATATCGGGATCTTTCGTTTTTCGCAACGGCGTTGGAACGCAGATGATAATCACGTCGCAATCTTTCAGCGCGGAAAAATCGGTCGTTGCCGTAAATTTCTTTTCCGCAATCGCTTTTTGGACGTTTTCCGAAGGCACGTCAACAATATGCGATGTGCCTTGATTTAATGCTTCTACTTTTTTTGCGTCAACTTCAAAACCGACGGTTTCAAAGTCTTTTAATGCAAATTCGATAATCAGCGGCAACCCGACATAACCCAAACCGATAACGCCGATTCGGGCGCGTTTTTCCGCGATAAGATTTTTTAACTCGTCTTTAACCATTTTCTAATAATTGTTTGAAATAAAATAAATATTCTGTCAATAAGGTTTTTTATATGCGTAAAGCAGGATTTTTTACGCAAAGATTTAATCTAGTTTATGAATTTTCGTTAGTCAAGATGTTAAGTGATTTATGTTACAATTTGTTGCGGAAACCTAGGGCTTTCTCATAAAAATTGAAAGTTAAACAAAAACCGAAAATTAACAGGGATTGAAGGGATGAAAGGGATTTTTTTTATGAGGTTTTTTTTAGTTTTTATCCTTTGCATACTCTTTATCCCTGTTTATTATATTCTTGATTGGCAAGTTATTGGCAAATTTGTTTTTACGAGAAAGCCCTGTTTCAGAAACCTCTCAAACTCAAACCAGTATGAAATTTGAAATCAATTCTCAAAATTCGGCAGTCAAAGCCGTTATCGAAGGCACTGCGCCGCGACCTGCGAAACTTGCGGCGGCACGGGGAATTTTGCCTTTGCCGCAGAATGATTTGCTCGAAGTTCTCATTGCTTTGGCAACCGGCGAAGACGCGGAACTTGCGGAAAATGCGAAGAAAACTCTGAATTTGCAAGACATAACGGATTTGACAACGGTTTTGCAATCGAGCGATGCCGCGCCGCGTGTTCTCGATTTTTTTGCCGGACAACAAAATTTACCAGACACGGCTTACGAAGCGATTTTGCAAAATCCGCGCACGCCCGAAGAATCGCTGATCAAATTTGCAAGAATCACGAAAAGCGGCGAAATGCTCGAACTTCTTTCGTTTAATCAACAACTTTTAATTCAAACTCCGGCGATAATTGACGCGATAATTGCAAATCCTTACCGCACGGCGGAAGCCGAACGCCGCGCTTCGGAAACGAAACTCGAATTTTTTGAAAAAACACGCGGCGCACAACAAATCGCCAACGAACTTCGCGCCCAAGGCAAAGAAGCGGCGGCGGAATTTATCGAAACGGCGGAGTTTGCGGAAGATTTTGAAGAATCGGGCATCTCGTTTGAAGACGCGATTTTTCTTGCCGAACATATTGAAGTGCCGGACGCGGAAATTGATGATTCGTGGCTTTCGTCGCTCGAATTTATCGAAGAACTCTACGAAGAAACCGCCGAACAGCGCGAAGCCATCGTCAATAAAATCTTAGGCGATATTCAATTTGAAGAAGATTCGGTTTCAGCTGACAGAGTTTCGATGATTAACCGCATATTGAAGATGGGAATGAAAGACCGCGTGAAATGGGCGCAAAAAGGCGACCGCGAAGCTCGAAACATTCTCATCCGCGATCCGAACCGAATTGTCGCGCAAGCCGTTATCAATAATCCGCGAATTACCGAAAACGAAGTCGAAAAAATTGCGACAATGCGTTCTGTTCCCGAAGACGTTTTGCGGCTTATTTCCATCAATCGAAACTGGGTGCGAAATTACCAAATTATGCACAAATTAGCGCAAAATCCGCGCACACCGATTGGACAAGTAATCACGATTTTAACTCGTTTGCAACTCCGCGATTTATTAGCCCTTTCTAAAAATCGTAATGTTCCAGATGCCGTCCGCCGCCAAGCGTTGCGCCTTGCGACAGCGCGAACAGGCAAGTGATTTGCGATTTGCAATTTGCGATTTGCAATTTCATTCAGCCTTAAAGTTCAAGAAATCTGTAACGTCAGACATCAAAACAATCGCAAATCGCAAATCACAAGAATTCCATAACTCGTCCCGTTTTCACGAACGAACCAGCCATATCTGTAAAAGTGTGGCTTGCCGCGCCGAGCCATAATCCGATAAATGCCGATGGCAAAGCGTATTCGCCGATATTTGTGTTGATAAATGCGCCGATTTGTTTCCACGTTTCGGCAAATTCCATCAAACGCGGCAAATCTCCGCCGATGTAAGTTGCGTGAATGTAAGCAATTAGAAACGAAACGAGCGTCAATGCGCCCATAAAATAAATCACCCGCAGCAAAGTTCCGAAAATCAAACCGTGCGACCAGCGCGAACGATGTGGGAAAACTTTTTGATACGGAAGCCACAAAAATCGAAACAAACTCCAGCGCGTATATTGCTTGCTCATCGTGTCCAAATCGGGACCGAACATCAATCCGCCAAACAAAAACGCCGCGCTTATCACGGCAGAAGTCGAAATCTCTTTCGTAACTGAATATGTCGCCGCAAAAACGGGCGCGACTAGCAAAAATGTTATGGCATCGTGTGTTTTTCCTGAAGGCATAATTCAATTTAGGATTTAGGATTTGGGATTTGGGATTTTTATTTCGATGAAGCAAACTTCCGCTGATAATTATAACGCAAATTGCAAAGAATCGTTCAAACATTTTGCTAGGGCTATTGCAAAGTCGTTGAAAAATTGAAAAGACCATTCAAATTTGATTCAATCTAAGTTTGAACAAAAACACTAAATCAAAAAGGAAGGTCTTTTACAGATGGATAATACCACAGAATTTGAGATATTTGAACAG
>JANNYB010000014.1:0-1805 GCA_031409875.1 Acidobacteriota bacterium
TGAAGCACCGAATGAATTTCTGGTTTTTTGAATTTCCAAAGCACTTGCGAGTTGAACAGCATCATAACCACGCAAATAGTGTTTTTCTGCTAATAACGATGCCTGTTCAATCAAAAGATTATCAACCGCCAATTTTTTGAGACGTAGTTTGAATGTCCGACGAAAGCGTTTGATTGCTTTGTCGCATTGTGCAGGATTCAAAAACTTGCCGCGTTTTTGGCGAGACAAGGCTGAGACAACTTCGGCAAGTGCAATTTCGGAGACATAAATTACATTATTTGTTGAAGGTTTGAAAAGATTTGTAACAAAGTTTGTGCCAATTTCTTTGGAATATCGTTTAACTATTGCACTGCTGTCAAAAAAGTAGGCAAGCATTAGCGTCGTTCCTCAATAATTATTTCAGATAATGGTTTGCCGGTTGTCGAAATTGGTTCAAAATATTCTTCGTCATCGGTCATTCCAAGCGGGATTTCACGCATCAAACCTCGTGAAATTAGCATTTGGTCAACTTTTTGCTCAAGCCGTTCTTCTTCAGAAATTTCGTTATTCGGCTTGAATTCAATTTCTAAAGTTCTGAAAAGATTATTTTTTTCGCTTATCGGCAAATGTTTTATTTCGGTTAATATTTCGGTTAAAGTCATCATAAGTAACACCTCGTATGAAAGATATTATAGCAATTTCAGCGTTGAATCAATTTATTTTTTGTCCGCGAAGATGTGCGTTGATGCACGTTGAAGGCATTTGGTCGGACAATGAACACACGGCAAAAGGGACAATTTTGCACGAACACGCCGACGAACGCGGTTATGAGATTATCGGCAACGCTAAATTATTGCGGGCATTGCCTTTGTATTCGACTGAACACGGTTTGAGCGGACGGGCGGACATCGTGGAAATTCGCGGAAAAGAGACGATTCCGGTTGAGTATAAAAAGGGTAAAAAACGCGAGTTTGATAACGATAATATTCAACTTGCGGCACAGGCTTTGTGTTTGGAAGAGATGTTTAAGACTGAAATTTCACGCGGTTTTATCTATCACGCGGCGAGCAAAAAACGGCGAGAGGTTTTGATTGACAATAAATTGCGAGATGAAACTATCAACACAATCGAAATTGTCCGCGAACTTTTAGCCCACGAAAATATCCCGAAAGCCGAGTATAAACCGCGTTGCGAAGGTTGCAGTTTATACAATATTTGTCTGCCGAAACTTTCGGACGAGACGCAAAGAGAGGAACTTTTGAACCATGGAAATTAAACAAAACACTTTATTTCTAACAACTTCGGGCAATTATATCAACCGCGATCATCTGACGTTGCGGATTGAATTTGAAAAGCAATTAAAGCTCGCCGTGCCGATTCATCATATCGAATCGGTGTGCAGTTTTGGCAATAATATGTTTTCGCCACAGGCTTTACAACTTTGTTGGGAAAATGGCGTGGCGGTGAATTGTTTTTCGGAAAACGGATATTTTCACGGTCGTTGGGAAGGCGTGCCGAATACGAGCGTCGTTTTGCGTCGGACGCAATATCGCAAAGCCGACGACAACGAATTTTGTGCGACGGTGGCGAAACATTTTATCAGAGGAAAGATTACAAATTCGCGGCAAATTTTGCTGCGGTCGGCTCGTGAAACTGATTCGGAAACCGAAAAAGTTGATTTGCAAAGTCGGGCAGAAGAATTAAATGTCGTGATGCGTTGGCTGGAACGCGAAGCCGAAACGCTGGATGTGATTCGCGGTTACGAAGGTCAGGCGGCGAACATTTATTTCGGGGCATTTAATTTGCATTTGCGGCATCAACGCGAA
>JANNYB010000015.1:0-88637 GCA_031409875.1 Acidobacteriota bacterium
GACGTTAAAACGCCCTTCATCACAACTGTCGCAATTTAACCACGCCGTGAACGAACGTGGCTAAAACGTGCGAAGCGCACGAAAGCCTGTTAAAACAGGCTAAATCTCCGAAATACAATATTTATTTTGGAAAGTTGTCTATTATTAATCTGAAATTATGAAAGCAAAAGTTTATGTTACGTTAAAACCGAGTGTGCTTGACCCGCAGGGAAAAGCGATTCATCATTCGGTCGAACTGCTCGGATTCGATAAAATAAACGAAATCCGACAAGGAAAATATTTTGAAATCGCGCTCGACGGCGAACTTTCCGAAGCAGATGCAAAATCTGCGGCGGAAAAAATCGCCAAAGACGTTTTGGCTAATCCCGTAATTGAAGATTATCGGGTGGAGATAGTTTGATAGTGGTAAGTGGTAAGTGGTAAGTGAAAAAAAACTTACCACTCACCACTTACCACTTACCACTAATTTATGAAATTCGGAGTAATAGTTTTTCCCGGCTCGAATTGCGATCACGATGCTTATCACGTTATTTCAAAGCACGTCGGACAGCCGGTTGATTTTATCTGGCATAAGCAGACGGATTTGAGCGAATATGATGCCGTTATCGTTCCGGGCGGTTTTTCTTACGGCGATTATTTGCGTTGCGGCGCGTTGGCAAAATTTTCGCCTGTGATGAACGCGGTGAAAGATTTTGCGGCGCAAGGAAAATTCGTTTTCGGCATTTGCAACGGTTTTCAGATTCTTTGCGAAGCCGGATTATTGCCCGGCGCACTGATTCGCAACGAAAATCTGCATTTTATTTGCAAGCACATTAATTTGAAAGTCGAAAACGCGCACACGTCTTTTACGAGCGAAATCGAAGCGGAAAAAGTTCTTTCGATTCCGATTGCTCACGCCGAAGGCAATTACGTCTGCGACGACGAAACTTTTCATCAGCTTGAAAAAAATAATCAAATTGTTTTTAGATATTGCGACGACACAGGCGAAATCACCGACGAAGCAAACCCGAACGGCGCACGTTCAAACATCGCCGGAATCTGCAACGAAAACAGAAATGTTTTAGGAATGATGCCGCATCCCGAACGCGCTTGTGAAGGGCTTTTAGGCTCAAACGACGGACGCGGGGTTTTCAGATCTTTGGCGAAAGCGGTCGAGAACGCGAGAAAGTGAGAAAGTGAGAAAGCGAGAAAGTGAGATTATTGAATAACTGTCAGCGTTTAAATTCTAGTTATCTGATTTAACGCGATGAAGCTAATAATTATTCAACCATCTCCCCTTCTCACTTTCTCGCTTTCTCCCCTTCTTCCTCCAAGTCTATCGCCAGAATATCTCTAATTGATAATCTTTCGCGCCGCCGTCATTGTCAATAACATCAATGACTGCGGTGAAATCATTGTCGCGGCTTGGCTGTTGGACGATTTGAACTGTGCCGCGTCCTTTTGTTTTAGTCACGCCGACGACAACATTTCGGCGCGGAAGCGTATTTGCAAAACTCGAAGTTCCTTCGCCGTAAGAATTTCCCGACATTGTCGTAACCGTCATCGAATTCCCGCGAATTTCAAGGCGAACTCTCGTATCAACCATTCCGCGCCAAAATGCACGTCCCAAGATTGGCGAAGTATTATCGTTATTTCCGCCGCCGCCGCCGCCCGAATTTGAATTTCCGAGTTCGCGGTTAATGTCGGCAATCGTTGTTTGCACATCGCGCCACAAATAGGAATTTGGCGCACGACGCGCTAAATCGGACAAAATCGCGCCCGCATCGCGCAATTCCGAAGCGCGGCGACCATCACGATACATCTGTTGGAAAAATCCTGCGCTGGCATCCAATTGTTGCGCTAAAAACGCCGCATCCAAATCGGCGCGTGTGTTTGAACCGGCGCGGCTGATATTTTCGGAAGTTTGATCAGCCAAATCAACCGTTTGACGTTTTAATTGATTGATTTGATTCTCCAATCTCGTTGAAGTATAACGCTCTTCTTGTGCCGAAACCGCAAAACTCAAAGCTAAAAGGGAAAGTAGTGTAAATAAAATGTGTTTTTTCATAAATTGTCTCCTAATTTTTTGGGGAAAGACAAACGCTCTTTTTGAAGACAGATTTTTGGTTCGCGTTTGCCGAATAATTTAGGATTTAGGAATTATTACTCAAGATTTAAACCTTAAATCTTACATTACTGAGCGGCACGGAAATTGATAGGACAAATCAATGACTGCCACGTTTTCGGTTTATTCCGTGTTTTCTGTGTTTTCAGTGGATAGATTTATTTTTCTATCCACTGAAAACACAGAAGACACAGAAAATACTTGATTAAGTTGCTCATAATAAGCGATTTTTCAACTATGCAATTTTCAGACCGCTCAGTAATGTAAATCTTAAATTTCATTGACTGTCAATCCTTCATTGCAAAGCCGCCAATCCAAAACTTCCGCGCCCGCTTCTTCCGCCAGAGCCGTTTCGACTTGTTTTTTAGCATCTTCTTCGCAGAAAAAAGCGATACAGCCGCCGCCGCCCGCGCCGCAAACTTTGGCGGCAATCGCGCCGTTGTTTAAGGCTTTGTCAATCAACAAATCCATCTGCGGCGTAGTAATATTCGGCGAAAGTTTTTTACGTTGCGGGAAAGATTCGCTCATAATTTCGCCAACCGCCGTCCAATCGCTTTTCAATAATGCTTCGCGTAAATTTAATGAAGTATCACGAATTCCTTCAAAAATATTGAAAATTTCGCGGTCGCCGTCAATATGATTTTTGGTGATTTCCCAATTATTCGTGCCGGAATTTCGCGGCTCGCCTGTGTAGATGACGACGATGCGTTTTTGCAGAGTTTCGGTGTCAATCGCAAGTGCTTCGCGTTCCATTCCGTCGGGGCGAAAATGAATCGCGGAAACGCCGCCGAATTGCGCCGAATAATAATCTTGAAAACCCGTCGGAACTTTGATCACCTGACATTCGACCGCCGCCGCAATCGGAATAAATCTTTCCGGCGCGTAACGGTTTCCGACTAATTTATTCAACGCGCCGATGCACGCAATATTCAAAGTCGAAGAACCGGCAAGCCCTGCGCCTGCGGGAGCTTTCGATTCGGTCGTCATATTAAATCCGGTTTCGGGTTTGAAAAAATAGACGAGTTTTGAAAGTAATTCAAGACGCGGTTCGTCCTTCAAATCGCCGAAATTATCAAGCGACGTTTCAAATTCCACGTCGCGGTCAATTGATTTAAGAACGATTTTGTCGTCGGTGCGTGTTTCGATGCGGCAATGCGCCAACAGCGAAACGGCGAAATTTACGGTTGCCGCATTCTCGTGAAACAAAAAAAGCGGCGGAATATCAATAGTTCCGCCCGCAAGGTCAACTCGCGTCGGCGCAGATGATTCGATTATCACTAAATTTTTCCTCTATGAATTGGTATCAGATTTTTTTATTAAAACGAAAAAATATATTAACTTAACTTAATCAAAGTTGCCAACCGAAAAGATTTAACCGCGAAAGACGCGAAAGGGCGCGAAAAAAAGACAGAGAAATAATATCTTGAAAAAATAAAAATTATTCGCGGGTTTTCGCGTCTTTCGCGGTTGAAAAAAAAATCTAACTTTTTGCGGCTTTTGAGTTTTCTTTTTTCTCTTCTGCAGGTTTTTCTTCGCGGTCTGGCGGCGAAGTCAAGTGCAGACGTTCGCCCAAATCGTGTAATTTTTCGCCGGCGGCTTCTTCGATATTGTGAATTTTTTTCTCGATTTTATGCAATGTTTCCGGCGCAACTTCCTCGACTTTTTCGGAAAGCCAATAACGCTCGACAACATAAAACAGCACAACGCCGACCAAAACAATAATAAAAAGCGCGACGCTGAACCGCTTGACATCGCCGAGAAGTCCGCTAACTGCGCCGCTGAAAAAATAACCTGCGCCCGCCAAAACGAAAACCCACAAAAAACAACTTATCGCATCAAGCATCAAAAAACGCCAATAAGGCATTTTGCCGATGCCGTAAAAAATGCAGATTCCGGCGCGGATGCCGTAAATATATTTTGAAATAATAATCGCAAAACCGCCGAATTTATCAATTAAACGCTCGATGCGCGGACGCGCCATCTGATAAAAACTATGACTTTTAACGCGATTGCGAAAAACGCGCCCGATAAGATACGCGACATTATCGCCGAACATTCCGCCGAGCGTTCCGGCGATTAAAACCTTCAGAAAAGAATATTCTCCGAAAAAACCGCTGTGCGCCGTTACGCCGGAAATCAGCAAGGTCATATCGCCCTCGACGGTGCAGAGCGCAAAAACCGCGTAGATGCCGTATTGTTCAATAATTTGTGAAAGCTGATCCATAAAAATCAAGAAAAGGAAGTTCTCTATTCAAACGGAAACTTTCAAAAGATTACGCTTTCTGCGCCGTTTGAGTCAAAGGCAAAACTAACTGATTAGCCGAAAGATATGGGGAAACCGCGTGTAAAAGTGAGTTTGTAAAAACAAAAACTGCCGAATCTTGAAGCTCCGCGAGTTTTTATTTTACATTGATTTCAAATAAAAGACCTTCATCCACAAATAATTCCAAAACTTTCAAAGTTTAAATTTGAAGACACTATGCCCAAAAGAAATTGAATTGCGAAAAACAGTGAGCCGGAAAAAGTCCGACACGCTTTAGCTTGTCGCTTCAAGTTTGGCAAGAAGGACGGTTAGGCGATTCGACAAGCTAAAGCGTGTCGGACTTTTTAATCAAACATTTTTGCAAACTAATTTCTGTTGAGTATAGTTTAACGGCAAAGAAGGTTTCGTGTTTTTAAATTGTTTGCGATAATAAATCTACGGCTTTGTTTTGCAAAAAACTATTGTTTTGAGTGTCTATAAAAAGTATGAACCGAAAGTCCACACCGATTTTTATTGATTTTGGTAACGAAGATGACCCGACTTCGATAAAAGGTCGCGCCCGCCAACACGAACAACATCGTGAGCGAACCGTCGTTTCAATTTTTGCACATTTATATTTAATGTCGGCAACGGAGATTTTGCCGGTCAATCGGTCAGTTGCGGCGGAACGCGCTCATTGGCAGGATTTTAGCGGTTCGGATGCCGCCGGAACACAAGCCGCGCATTGCGTTCCCTGTCAACTGAAAATCAACGGTCGTCGCCCCGAACAATACGTCAGAAAATACGATAATAAAGTGAGCGACGAAATTATCGGGCTTTTCGGTAAAACCAATCCGTTTCTGCCCGCAATTTTCAATAAATGCGATTCACGCTGTGAAGCAAACGGTTTGGTTGATGCTTTTTGGGACGCGGCAATCAAAGCCGTTGATTTCGGTATGTGCAAAAGTTTGAAGATAAAAGATGTAACCAGCCATATCCGCAATGCCTTCGGTCTTTATTCGGTCGAAGCGAAAGTTTCATTCGATTATGTCTATCAGCTTTACGAAATTGACCGCACACGCGCCGCAACCTTCGGCAAAACCGCCGAAATGAACGAAGCCAAAACCAAAAAAGTCATCATCCAACACTACCGCCGCGAACTCGCCAGCCCGGTTGCGATGGAAGATGTCGTCCGCTTCGGAGAAATTGAGGAATTGATTAATGTTTATAAGGCTTTTTAGTTTTGAGTCCCGCCTTCAGGCGGCAAACCACGAGCGAAGCGAGGTGGTTTTTGATAAAACAACTTTTTCGGAAATCAAATGAAATCCGCTTCGCTTCGCTGGCGGATGCCGCCTGAAGGCGGGACTCAAAACTTTAAATAATACGTTTATCAATCAATAATTCTGCATTCAAAACCGCCGAACCAGCCGCGCCGCGAACGGTGTTGTGGCTGAGAGAGACAAAGCGGTAATCAAAAATATTGTCTGGAAAAAGTCTGCCGACGGTGATTGTCATTCCGTTGCCGTTTTCGCGGTCGAGACGCGGTTGTGGGCGCGAAGGTTCTTCGCAAACGTCTATGAATTTCGGCGGCGACGAATGAAGATTCAACGTCGGAAAACTTTGCATCGCTTCCATCACGTCTTCGAGCGTCGAAGTTTGTTTTAATTTAACTCTGACCGAAGCCGTGTGTCCGTCCAAAACATTGACGCGAAAACATTGCGCCGACACCGTAAAATCTGCTTTTTCGATTGATTCGCCGTTAAAATTGCCGATGATTTTCTGCGCTTCGGTTTCGACTTTCGGTTCTTCGCCGGCGATATATGGCATCACGTTGTCAATAATATCGAACGCCGAAACGCCCGGATAACCTGCGCCGGAAATCGCTTGCAACGTCGTTACGAAAACCGATTCGATGCCGTATTTTCTGTGCAAAGCGGCAAGCGGCGGCGCAAAACTCATCACCGCACAATTCGGATTTGTAACGATAAAACCTTTGTCGAAGCCGCGTTTGCGCCGTTGAATTTCAATCAAACCGAGATGATCGGCGTTGATTTCGGGAATCAAAAGCGGAACGTCTTCGTCCATTCGATACGACGACGAATTGCTAATCACCGGATAACCGGCACGCGCAAAAACGTCTTCGGTTTCACGCGCCACGTTCGACGGCAAGCTCGAAAAAACAAGGTCGCAATCAAGCGGCGGTTCAATCGGTTGAACCGTAATTTCCTTCACATAATCCGGCATCGCGCCCGCGAGTTTCCACGCGCACGCCTCGCCGAAAGTTTTTCCCGCCGAACGGTCAGAAGCCGCCAGCGCGGTTATTTCAAACTGCGGATGATTTTCCAAAAGTTGAACGAATCGTTGCCCGACCGTTCCCGTTGCGCCCAAAATTCCGACTTTGTATCTTCTGCTCATAGAAGAAAAAAGTTTAATTGACGTTTGCCAAAAAGAAAAGCGCGGCGACACGAAATTTCTCCGTCCGCCGCGTTTTTTGGAGTCTAAACGCTTCCCGATTTCTTTATTGCCTGATGAGTTTATGTTTAGTTTTGCTTTCATTCTCTGTGTTGATTGTGTTGTCATTGTCCGCAAAACTTATTTTCATCTTCATCTTCTCATCTTTCATTTCGACTTCTAATGTTTCGTTATCTATAAAACGATATTTTTCTTTTTTCTCCGGCAAATCTTTCCGCGTGGTTATCAATTCACCGCTTTCGGTAAAGTTATAAATAAAATTTTTATCACCTTCAAACGCCCATTTGCCGATAATTTTCTGCTTTGCACTTTTTCCGCAACCCGCAAAGGCAAACAGCATTGCAACCGCAACGATTAAACTTAAAAACCTTCCGCTTGATTTTGAATTCATTTTCTTCTCCTATATCTTTTGACTCGTTATTTAACGCTCTGACTGCGTCGTTTCCGAATGCCGATTTATGTCCGAAAGCGAGTCAAAAAATATATTGTCCGCATCTATTTTACCAAGCCAATGCGGGTCTTCGCTTTCAACAATCGTCATGCTTTTAATTTTCGGAATAAGTTTATATTCGGGCGCAGTTGCCGAGCCGCGAACCGGCTCGCCGATTTTGGCATCTTTCATATAATAATATTCAAAAAAGAGGTTAAAATAGCCAAGTTTTACTCCCTGAGCGTCCTTCCAGGTGACATCAAACCAGGTTGGAACCTTCTGTTGTTTTTTCTTGGCTGTAACATAGAATTTTCCAATGCCGCCGGAAGCATAGTCATATTCATAATCTACAATCTCGTAATATTCCTCCATCGCCGAAAAGTCCGGCTTCGGAAACTTTGCGGTTACGCTTTTCTGCGCCAAAGCCGAAGATGTTGCGCCCAACGTGATAACGGTTGTGATTGTCAAAAGCAGTAATGACTGCAAGAGTTTGTTGATTTGTTTTTTCATTTTGTTTCTCCTATTTTCTGTTAATTTTATTTTCTGAAGTTGTCTTCATTAGGTAATGCGACAAAACTCGAAAAAGCGGCTCAAAAATTTGTCGAAACTTTGAATTTAATCCGTTGAAATTGATAAATGTTGCGATTAAACTGTTTGCTAATCATTTTCCGCAGGTTTTGTTATCTTCTAAATAATAAAATGCCGACGATTTCGGGTCTGACGGATCGTAACAAATTTTAACTTTCATTCCTTTCGTCTTTTCGCCTCTGCCCGTGCTTTGTTCATTTTCATAGCTGAAACCGTTCACATCATATTTAAAACCGTATGTCGAAGTCGTCATTGAGCCGCTATATTTGTCTCCTTTACTGCGGTATTCACTGTATGAAGTGATCGTTCCGGTAGTTTCGGCAGTGCGTTTTTTGTTTTGTTCGACAGCCCGTTTTCCCGCAAAATGTGGAGCTACAAAAAAGGCAAAAAAACCGATACCGATGATAAAAACGAACATTCCCAAAAACATTACTCCGAAAATAAGAAATAGCTTAGATTTAGTTGTCATTGACTTGATTTCTCCTTTTGCGCCGATTTACAACTAAC
Organism: Acidobacteriota bacterium; assembly: GCA_031409875.1. Taxonomy (GTDB): domain Bacteria; phylum Acidobacteriota; class Blastocatellia; order Pyrinomonadales; family Pyrinomonadaceae; genus CALMEH01. The sequence continues at coordinate 8,344 of JANNYB010000015.1, forward strand.
GGCGAAAAATTATTAATTCTCCGATTTTTTGAAAAAGTTTTCGGCATCCGTTTCCGTGCCGAGAGCGCGGAAAAGAAAGTTTTTGTTCGTCCAATAGCGAGCGTAAATTTTGCCGTTTGCGCTTGCCATCGTTTGCGTAATGCCGATTTCGTTTCCGTTATTGTCCTGCGCTGCGCCTTCTTCGCTGACTTTGAGTTTTAAGGTTTTGAATTTCTGGATCGAAGTCCGCAAACCTTTCTGGGCTTCGTAGGCAGACGGATATTCGGCAAGCGTCAGATGAACCATCGCGCCGGAAGAATTGTAATATTTAAATTGTTTTTCCTCGCTTGCGCCCGAAAATCCATCTTTTTCAGGATCGCCCGTAATCGTATCGCGCAAAGTCCAATCGCCCACGTTTTGCTGTGTCATATCGGCAATCGTCCGCGAAGACGACGCGATGTTTGTATTTGACGACTTGGCGATGTTTGTATTTGACGACTTGACGCTGTTCGTGTTCGACACATTAACATTGTTCGGATAAAAATTTTGCGACGTGGACGAAGACGAACCGCGAAAGACTTTGAATAATTGCACGCCGCCCGCCGCCAGAAAAATCAACCCGATTAACACGCCGCCGATACCGACCAGAATTTTTGTCATATTTCCGCCGCTTTCCGCCGGCGGAGTTTGAAAATTCGGCTGTTGAAAATTCGGCTGTTGGTAGTTTTGTTGCTGAAAATTCGGCTGTTGAAAATTTTGCCCGCCTTGCGGAAACGCGCCGAAACTTCCGCCCATCACGGTCGGTGGCGGCTCATCCATTGAAATATGCGAAAATTCCGCGCCGCAGTTTATACAAAAACTCATCTCCGGCGCATTTGATTGATTGCAGTTTGCACAAATTTTATTATTCATTTTTTCTCTCCTATTTCTTCTAAATCATCAAAGTTTTGTCGCTTCACAATGTAATGCGACAAAACTCGAAAAATCGGCTCAAAAAAAATGTTTTTTTTTCAAAAATCTAAAAACGACTCATTACTGAGCGGCACGGAAATTGATAGGACAAATCAATGACCGACATGTTTCCGTTTTCTTCCGTGTTTTCTGTGTTTTCGGTGGATAGATTTATTTTTCTTTCCACTGAAGACACAGAAAACACAGAAAACTCTTGATTAAGTTGCTCATAATAAGCGATTTTTCAACTATGCAATTTTCAGACCGCTCAGTAATGAAAACGACTGCTGTTTTGGCAATGCCGCAATAAAAAGTTCAAACGACTGGAGCGCAAGCGTCCCCGCTTGCAATGAGCGTCCGCTTCGGGTGCGAAAAAGCGGTTGCACGGAAATCAACTCCGAGTTAAAATTTTGCATCGCTACGTTTGCAAATAATCCGAAATTGAATTTATGCAGAGGTTTTACACCGCTAAAAAACAGCGGCGTTTGCAAGCGGGGACGCTTGCGCTCCAGTCAAACTTGTCTGTTTTGAAAGATATTTCTTGCAGTTACGGAAAAAAATCTCTATTCTTAGTTTGTTTCCCACATCGAACATAAATGACCGATAAGCCGATAACGCAGATTCTTGAACAGTTGCGAACCGGAAAATCCGATACGCTGGATGAGCTTTTGCCGCTTGTTTATGACGAATTGCGGCGGCTTGCGGGAAGTTATCTGAGTCGTGAACGCGCCAATCACACTCTTCAACCGACTGCGCTGGTTCACGAAGCGTATTTGCGACTTATCGGACAAAACGAAATCGAATGGCAAAATCGCGCTCACTTTTTCGGTGTTTCGGCGCGATTGATGCGCGAAATATTGATTGAATACGCCCGCGGACGAAATCGCAAAAAACGCGGCGGCGAATTCAAAACTCAAATTGCGCTTGATGATGCGGTCAGTTTCAGCAATCAAAAAGAACTCGATGTCGTTGCCGTTGACGAAGCCTTGACGAAATTGGAAGCGTTGGACGAACGGCAGGCAAGAATCGTTGAAATGAAATTTTTCGGCGGAATGACCATCGAAGAAATCGGCGAAGTTTTGGATATTTCGCCCGCCACCGTCAAACGCGAATGGTCGAGTGCGAAACTGCTTCTTTATAAATGGCTGAATTGACTGGAGCGCAAGCGTCCCCGCTTGCAATGAGCGAAGCGAAAAAACGCCGCGAATGAAATCAAGTTGAGTGAAATGTGAGGCTTTTTCGCGTTTGAAGCAAACGCTCATTGCAAGCGGGGACGCTTGCGCTCCAGTCTTTAATACGATGACCTCCGAACGCTGGAAAAAAATTAAAAAAATTCTTGAAGAAGCGGTCGAAACTGCGCCTGAATCGCGCTTTGCTTTTATTGAGAAATCTTGCAACGGCGATGAAGATTTGCGGCGCGAGGTCGAAGATTTACTCGAATTTGAAACGGAAGACGCGCTTGAACAATCCGCATTTTCAATCGTTGTCGAAAACTCTAAATCTATTATCGGCAAACAAATCGGGCGTTACAAAATCATCGGCGAACTCGGCGCAGGCGGAATGGGCGCGGTTTATTTGGCGGAACGTGCCGACGGCGAATTTGAACAAAAAGTTGCCGTCAAACTCATCAAAAACGGCATCAGTTCCGACACGATTTTGCGCCGTTTCCTCAACGAACGGCAGATTTTAGCTTCCCTCGAACATCCGAACATCGCACACTTAATTGACGGCGGAACGACCGACGAAGGTTTGCCGTTTTTGGTGATGGAATATGTCGAAGGCACGCCGATTGGCGATTATGCGGACGCAAATAATTTGAATCTCGAACAACGTCTGGATTTGTTCCGCGAAGTCTGCGCCGCTGTTTCGTTCGCGCATCAAAAATTGATTATTCACCGCGATTTGAAGCCGTCAAACATCTTAATTACCAAAGACGGTAAAACAAAACTGCTCGATTTCGGCATCGCCAAACTACTAAAAACCGAAAACGGCAACGAAACGCGCACACAAGCCTTTGCCTTCACGCCCGAATACGCTTCGCCCGAACAAATTCGCGGCGAAAATCTTTCGACCGCAACCGATATTTACTCGCTCGGCGTTGTTCTCTACGAACTTTTAACCGGCTCGCGCCCATTTCGATTTGACGGCAAAAACATCGGCGAAATAATCAGCACGGCAACGCAAGCTGAACCGACAAAGCCGAGCGAAGCCAAGTCAGAACCGCCTGCGGTAGCGGGCGGGTTTTCCGATTTGTCAGAACCGCCTGCGGTAGCGGGCGGTTTAAGCCGGAATACTAAAATTATAGCAAACAAAGTTCAACCACCCACTACCGCAGGCGGTTCTGACTTGGCGCAACTTCGCGGCGACCTCGACAACATCATCTTAAAAGCCTTAAAAAAAGAATCTTCGCGGCGTTATTTGTCTGTCGAGCAATTTTCGGAAGACATTCGGCGGCATTTGAAAGGTTTGCCCGTAACGGCGCGGCAAGATACTTGGCGTTATCGTGCAGAAAAATTTACGCGGCGCAATCCTTTAGTTGTTGGCGCAATTTCGCTCGCTTTTTTGATTTTGATTGGCGGAATTTTAGCAACAGCGTATCAGGCGCGAAAGGCAAATATCGAGCGCGAAAAAGCCGAACGCAGATTTAACGACGTTCGTGCTTTGGCGAATTCGTTTATGTTTGAAATTAACGAAGAAATCACGAAAAGCCCGATAAAAGCGCGTGAGTTATTGGTGCAACGCGCCATCGAATATTTAGATAAACTCGCGTCGGAATCTGACGGCAACACCGAACTTGAAAGCGAACTCGCGGCGGCTTACGAAAAAATCGGCGATGTTCAGGCACAACTTTTTAATCCGGCTTTGGGCAAATCATCGGAGGCTTTGACGAGTCATCAAAAATCGCTCGAAATCCGCGAAAGGCTTTTTTCAGCCGTGCCAAATGACGTTAATCGCGGGCTTGACGTCGTCAAAAGCCGTCTGTTCGTCGGCGATATTCTTTCGATGAGCGGACGGCTCGGCGAAGCCCGTGAAACTTATCAAAACACCGTCGAATTTTGCCGTCGTTTGCTGGCGATTGATGAAAAAAATACTCAGATAAGATTAAATCTCGCAAGAAGTTACGGGCGGCTCGGTCAATCAATTTTAAGAAGCGGTTCACTTAGCGACACGCTCGCAAATTACGAAGAATCGCTGAAAATTTATCAAATGTTGGCTGAAGAAAATCCTTCGGAAGTAAAATTCGGGCGTTCGGTCGGCTATATTTTTTCTTATATCGGCTACGTCAAAATCGAAATGAATCAGCCGACGGAAGCCGTAAAATATTTTTCTGACGCGCTGAAAATCGAGGAAAAATGGCACAATCCCGAAAGCCGTCAATCGCAAAATGATATGGCAAACGCCAATTTATGGCTCGGCGTGGCGCACAGCGAAAACTCGGATTGGGAAAAAAGTTCGGTTTATCTGCAAAAAGCTCTTGAAATTCAGCGGCAACTTTTTGAAACGGACAAAAACAATTTTGGCGAACAAAACGCGCTTGCCGATTGTTATTTGGAGATTGGCAGAGATAATATCCGCGCCCAAAAACCGGACGCGGCGATTGGAAATTTAACAAAAGCGATTGAAAACTACGAAGCCGTCTGGCAAAACGACAGTCGAAATTTTTCGGCACAGCGGCAAATTGCTTTTACGCAAATCAATCTCGGCAATGCTTTCCGACAAAAAAACGATTTGCAGAAGGCTTCGGAAATTTACGCAAAATCGCTCGAAACCATCAAAAAATTAACCGAAACTGACACAAATAATACCGAATGGCAACAAGATTTTGCTCTAATCCACTTAAAACTCGGCGAAATCGCCGTCAGCCGCAACGACAAACTGAACGCTTTAAAGCATCTCGAAGCCGCCAAACCGATTTTTGAAAAACTCACCACACAATCGCCCGACCACGCCAAACGCCGCACCGATTTGGAAAACGTCAGAAGTCTGTTGGAAAAACTTTCCTAATTTTTTAGCCCGCGAAACACGCGAAACACGCGAAATCAAAACACAGTAAAATTTTCTTTTTTTCGTGTCTTTCGTGTGTTTCGCGGGCTAAAACTTTATTTCTTCGCCGTAAATTTTTCGCCGTTCCAAACGAATTCCATCAAAACAAAATCGTTTGCCGTTTCACTGCATTCGTTACACGCCAATTTAATCGTCGTTCCCGTTTGCGGAAGCAGAAAATAACTGCTCAAGCCGTTTTCCGATGTATCTATTTTTTTGTCGGTAAAGGCTTTTTTGATTTGCGCTTCGGTCAAATTCGGGAAAACTTGCGTTGTAACATCAGCCCATTTTCCGCTTTTGTAAGTGTAAAATTTGATAAATCCGCCGCACACCGGACCGCAACCCGATTCGGCGTGAGCGATTAAATAACTGCCGTCTTTTTTCTTAAACAGCGCGATTTCCGCCCAACCTTCCCAAGGTCCTTCGAGTTTGAGATAACCGTTTTTTGTGTCTTCAATTTTGATTAAAGATTTCCGAAATCTTCTCAAAGGTGTTGCGCCGTTGATTTTTTCGCCGTTATTATCGGTCGCATATTTATCAGCCGGAAACGCAAAAAAATAATCCGTAACCGTTTTCGGCGTTTGTGCCAAAGCATTTGCCGAAAAAGCGATTGTCAGCAATGCAAATATAATTATTAGTTTTTTCATAGTTTCATCCAAAAAAAGCGGACGGAAATCAGATTCCATCCGCCGTGAAAAATTGCAAACGATTAATTTCCAAAGCCTTCGCACTCCAAAAGCACATCGTTATAAATTTCCCAAGTAAAATCTTTACTGCCGGTGTCAGTTTCCGGCACAATGCAAACATCGCCGTCTTCATCAATGAATTTGAAATCCCACATTCCTTCGGGAATATCGGTAATCGTGATTGATTGATTTTTGCTCAAAACATTGTCGCCAAGTTGGTCGGGACCCCATTTTGTAAAGCTCGACGGCGAAAGATACAAATGATAAATCGCATAATCGGAGCGGTTGATAATTTTGATACTTAGGTCTCGCGCCACCGCCAAACCGCTAAAACACATTGTTAAAATCAATAAACTAAGAATTTTTTTCATAATATTTTTCATCTCATTTCGCAATAAAATTGCCTTCATATTCATAAGCGAGATTTTCTGAAAAGTCGTATCATTTTTTTCAAAATTATTCACCGCAAGCGAAAGGAATTTCTTTCTTGACGGTTTGATAAATTTTCGTCGGCGCGTTTTTTTCGACTAATTTTGCCGTCAGTTTAATTTTCTGACAACCCGTATCGTGCAGTAAAAACGGCACGAAAACTTTGCTTGCGCCTGTCGTAGGAAAATAATACGGCAAAGTTTTCTGAAATTTCACGCGCTTGCCATCTTCGCTCACAGCGGAAAATTGCAAAACCGGATTGGTTTTCGTTTCCTTGCCGTCGGTTTCAACCAAAACATAAATTAGCGTCGAACTCGAATGACCTGCCGCGTCGCCTTCGCCGATAATCGTGTTCCAAAGCGCAAAATTCCCTTTGAAAATATCACGCGAAAGTTCACCGTTTTCTTCATAAACGAGATGTGCGCGAACTTCCGAAATCTTGTGCGATGATTTAACTTGCGCTGAAATTATCGCCGAAAACATCAAAATAAATAACGAAAATAAAATTGTCTTTTTCATATTTTTACAAACTTTGTTCGACAAACGAACTTCCGTCCCATTTGAATAATTTCAAGGTCGTAACCGCATCGCTGCCTTTGCTTTTCGCCACAAAAAGAAGCAAATCTTTGTCGGCGTTAAACTGAACTTCAACGCGGACATTTTCGCGTTTCACATTCATCTTAAAATCTTCGGTCAAAACTTTATAAGCCTCGTCAACCGAAACTTTCGGCATCAACAAAGACGTTACGTTTGACCATTTGCCGGCTTTGTATTCGAGCAAAAATGAGTGCCAAATAACCGTGTCAGTCGTCGGATTTTTCTCTGTTTTGTCGCTGACCTGAAACGACAAACCGATAATCGTGCGTTCTTTGGCGCGGAAAAGTTTCAATTGTCCCATCGAAACCGGAACCGCTGCCGAACCTTTAACAAACGCCGGAACGTCTTCTTCAAACAGCGCGAAATTTATAAAATCAGCCTTTGCGCTTTGTGTGAACAAATAGCCGCCATCGCTTTTCGTGCCGAGCCTTTCGGCGCGTGTTCCCGTCATATATTCAGCCGGAAGCGCGGCAAAAAAATCTACCGCTTTTTTCGGATTTTTCTGTGCAAAAGCATTTGCCGACAAACTTAAAACCAACAACGTCAATAAAATAAATGTTTTTTTCATATCTAACTTTTCTAAATATTCTCTCCACTCTCATAAGCGAGATTTTTTGAAAAGTCGTATCATCAAAAAGAAAAAAACGCCGAAAATTTCAGCGTTTTTTTCTTAAATTAAATTGTCAAATTGATTATTCCGTTGTGCCGCCCGCAAAATCGGTGCGGTCGTTTGTTACTGCAACCTTCATTTTGAAAGTCCGTGCGCGATTGCTCGAATTTGAAACATTAAAGGTAAAAGTTCCGTTTCTGCCTGCCAAAATCGAAAGATAACCTTCGCCGTCTTGCGTTTGGTCAATGCCTTCTTCGGCATTTCCCGCGTTAATCGAAATCACGGGAAATTGTTCGCTTTTTGAAACGAAAATATCGCCCGTAATGCCGACATTAATAACCTGATCTTGTCTAACGATTAACGAAAATAATTTTTCGCTTTTCGCCGGAACTGTAACCGTAATTGTCTTTGATGTCGCGCCTTTTGCAAACATAATTTTCGTCTGCGCGTTAGCTTCCGAAACCAAAAACAATCCAACCGCCAATGTAAATAAAACAAATAATTTTTTCATTTTTTTCTCCTAATCTATCTGAACTGTAACCGAAAAATCTAAAACTTTATCGGTCGAATTTGAAATCTCAACAACATAATCGCCGTTTGCGTTTAATTTGACTATCATTCCGTTTTCGGTTGTTTTAACTTCGCCGTCGCCTCTTCGCAAATCGTAGGAAAGCGAATTTGACGGCTCAATGCCGCTTGAAACAAACAAAGTTTGACCTTTTCGCGCACCGATAACAAATCTTTTGCGGTCGTATTTATCGAGTTTGACGCGCAAAATGCTTAACGAAGTTCCTTTCTTAAACGCAACTCTTTCCGCCGGATAAAGTTCGAGACTTTCGACTTCGCCGACTTGGACGAGTTGTTTGCCGTTCCATTTATAGCGCGTTGTTTCGATAAATTCGGCACAGCAAGCCGCGCCCAAATCGCCGGGCGCATTGCGTTCGACAATCAAAGTTTGACTGACGATTTTTGCGCCGACAATTCCGCCGAAAGCGCGGTCGCCGCCTTCAAACATCGTTAAAACAACGGCTTTTCCGCCGCGCATCGTGAAAATCAAACCGCTCGAAAATTGTCCCGTGCCGCCCGTATTTTCGATAATTCCGACTGCTGCTTCTTCTTTGCCGTCGCCGTCCAAATCGCCGTAAGCAACATCCATCACCGAAAAATTATACCTGTCTTCTTCGGACATCCGCGAAAAACTGCCGTCTTCGACCGTAACTTTCGTTTTGCTTTCACCGTCCAGACTTTGAATGTCGTAGGTAAAATTCTTAAAATCAACCTTCCGAATATCGTTTTGCGCGTTTGCCGATAAAACAAACGCGAACATTAAACCAAACAAAATAAATAACTTTTTCATATTTTTTTCTTCATCAAAGAAATAAATTATTTCTTCGTGTTTTCCTCATCAATATCATTCAAAACGCCCCGTTGAAACGGTTCATCACCTTCGATTGTAACTTTGACGCTCGTTTTGATTTCTTTTTTCGTGCCGTTTTTGACTTCAAAAACATAATCGCCGTCGGCTTGCAAAAGTGCTGATAAAAAACCTAAATCTTCAGTTGTTTCGGCTTTTCCTTTGATTAAATTTATCGAAGTTTCTTTTGACGAAGCCTCAACATCCATCGTTTGACCGCTTTTCGCGCTAACGACAAATTTCTGCGCCGCGCCTGCCGCCAGCGTAATATTTATCGCGCCCCAATTTGCGCCTTTGTTAAACGAAATGCGTTTTGGCGAATTATCAGCAGGCTTTGAAGTTGCAACGGGAGTTGTGTTTTTCGTTTGATTCGTGTTGACGTTTGAATTCACGAGAAGCGCGGGGCTTCCTGCGCCGGCGGTGTTCGCATTGGTGTTTGTATTCGATGTTGTCGCCATTTTTTCGCCGCAAGCGGTTAAAAAAATTGTGAACGCAACAGTTATTGATAAAATCTTCAGCATAATTTTAACTCGAAAAAAGTCTTTCAACTATAAAAGCGAGATTTTTTGCGATTCGGTATCAAATAATTTACAGACAAACGATTTTTATTTTCGCGCGTCAAACTCGGCAACCCGATTTTGTGATAAAATCAGATAACTTCCGAATGAACGAAAACAACTCCGAAATAACCAAATATCTGCACGATTGGCGCGACGGCAAACAATCTGCGCTCGATGAAATTTTGCCGTTTGTTTATACCGAATTGCGCCAAATTGCGCGTCGTTACCGAAGCCGCGAACACGGCGAACATACATTTCAAACAACCGAAATTATCAACGAAGCCTACATAAAATTAGTTGACCAAAGCGCAACCGATTGGCAAAATCGCGCTCATTTTTTCGGTGTCGCATCGCGCGTGATGCGAAATTTATTGGTTGATTATGCCCGCGCAAAAAATTATCAAAAACGCGGAAGCGGCGCGGAAAAAGTGAGTTTGGAAGACGTGGCGATTTTCACGCCCGAACCTGATGAACGAATTCTTGCGTTGGACGAAGCGTTAAAAAATCTTGCAAAATTTGACGAACGCAAAAGCCGTCTGGTCGAATTACGCTATTTCGGCGGACTTTCTGCCGCCGAAACGGCGGAAGTTTTAGGCGTTTCCGAAATCACCGTCAAACGCGAATGGCTCAAAGCAAAAGCGTGGCTTTACAAAGAAATTTCTGGAGAATAAGAAGAAAAATTATCCACAGATGAACACAGATGAACACAGATGAAATCCGATATTTTTATGATTTTGCTTTCTTAAATCCTAAATTATCTGTGTTTATCTGTGTTCATCTGTGGATAAATAAAACCGATGAAACAAGACCGTTTCAGCAAAATTGATTCGCTTCTCGACGCAGTTCTCGACGCGCCAACGCTTGAGCGCGAGAAGATTTTGGACGAAAAATGTAAAGACGATAAATCGTTAAAAACAGAAGTTTTATCATTGCTTGCCGCATTGGAAACTAACCACGATTTTATCGAATTAGATGATTTCGGAAACGTCAAAAACTTTCTCGATGAAGCGGAAACTGACGATTTTAGCGGCAAAAAAATCGGTGCGTATCGTTTAGGGAGACTTCTCGGTCGCGGCGGAATGGGCGCAGTTTATCTGGCAAACAGAATTGATGATTTTGAAAAAGAAGTTGCCGTAAAAATTATTCCGCCGCTTGAAAATCGCCACGAATCTGTGGAAAATTTTCGCCGCGAACGACAAATTTTAGCGCGACTTTCCCATAAAAACATCGCGCAAATTCTCGACGGCGGCACGACGGACGCGAACACGCCGTTTATCGTGATGGAATTTATTGACGGATTGCCGCTGACACAATTTTGCCGCGAAAAAAATCTTAATCTCAACGAAAAACTCGAACTTTTTCAAGATGTTTGCGCGGCGGTTTCATTCGCGCATCAAAACTTGATCGTTCACCGCGATTTGAAGCCGAATAATATTTTGGTTGGCGATGATAAAACCGTAAAATTGCTCGATTTCGGTATTGCCAAAATGCTCGACACGGAAAATATCGGATTTACCGAAAACAAGACTTTCGACGGCAACGCCTTAACGCTCGAATACGCTTCGCCCGAACAAATTAACGGCGAAAATATTACGGTTGCCTCTGATGTTTACTCGCTCGGCGTGATTTTATACGAACTTTTAACCGATAAGCGTCCGCACGATTTCAAGCAAAAATCTTTGGCTGAAATTCTGCAAATAATTACGAAAGAAAATCCGCTTGCGCCGTCGGAAATTCCAAATTCCAAATTCCAGATTCCAGATTCGGAACTTGATTCGATTGTGCTGAAAGCGTTGGCAAAATCTCCAAATGAGCGATATAAAAGTGTCGGCGAATTCAGCCGCGACATAAGTAATCATCTGAATTTTTTGCCGATTTCAGCGCGTCCCCAAACCAATTTTTACAAATTCAAAAAATACGTCCAACGCCATCGAATCGAAACGGCGATTTCTGCGCTTGTTTTGTTTTTAATTGTCGGATGGCTAATAACTTTTGTTTGGCAGATACGCAAAGAGCAGGCGCAATCGCTCGAAAATCGCCGTGCGGCTTATTCGGCGGAAATGATTTTGGCAGCGAATGAATACGAAAATGCAAACTTAAATCGTTTGAAAGAATTGGTTGAAAAATACGATAACGAAAACGAAAATTTGCGCGGTTTTGAATGGTATTTTTTGAACAATCTTCTCAATCCGCCGAGCAAAATCGGCACTTTCACGCATTCGGACGAAGTTTGGAACGCCGAATTTTCGCCGGACGGAAAATTTATTGCCGCCGCTTGCAACGATAATCGCACTTGGATTTGGAATGCCGAAACCGGCGCGGTTATTCAAACCGAAGAACAAAAAGGCGCGTGGAAAGTTTCGTTTTTCCCCGACGGAAAACGCTTTGCCGTTGCAAGCAGTTCGAGTTCAAATCCGATTGTAAAAATCTACGAAACTGCGACGGCGAAGGAAATTTTGACGCTCAAAGGTCATACAAAACGAGTTCGTGCGCTCGACGTTTCGCCCGACGGAAAGACGATTGCGACTGGAAGTCAGGACGGCAATATTATCATCTGGAACGCCGAAACAGGCGCGGAATTGAAACGGTTTTCGTCTGAAAAACCGACGGAATTTCAAGACGTTCAATTTTCAAAACACGGCGATAAATTAGCAATTTCGGGGTTTGATGTTTTGGCGGTTTTCGACACAAAAACTTGGGAGAAAAAACAAGCCGTGCCGGAAAAATTTCTCGACAAAAATGTTTTATTGAACGGCTGGAAAATTGCTTTTTCGCCGCTTGAAAAAACTCTCGCACTCGGAACTTTTGAAGGCAATGTCGTGTTTTTAGATGCCGAAACGCTTGAGATTATCCGCGTTTTGAAACTTCATCAATCAAATGTAAAATCGCTCGCATTTTCGGCTGACGGCAAGATTTTGGCAACGGCAAGTTGGGATCGAACCGTGAAATTTGTTGACGTGCAAACCGGCGAAATCATCAATGAATTGCGCGGACATTTTGCCGGAGTTCACGAACTTTTTTTCTCGCCAGACGGCAATACTTTGGGAACGGCTTCGGCTGATTTCAATATAAATTTATGGAACGCCAAAGCAGTTTCAAACGCCAACGCTTTGCTGACAAACTCGAATTTATCCGTTTCAAACGCAGACGGAAACGAGATTTTTACTTTAAGCAATGCCAACGGAAATCTTGTCCGTTGGCGCATCGCCGATAAAAAATCCGCGTGGACAACTGCTGTCGGTTTCAAAGGTTTTTCGATAGATTATTCTTCGGTTTCAAATCGCCTTGCTCTTGGCGAAAACAATGGCACGATTTCGATTTTCGATGCTGAATCGGGCATTTCGCTCGAAAAATCAAACACGCATAATAAATCAATTTTCGCGGTGAAATTTTCGTCTGACGGCAAACAAATTTTCGCGGCTTACGAAGATGGCTTGCTCAAATGTTTTAACGCAGAAAATTTAACCGAAATTTATTCGATTCAAGCGCATAAAGACCTTTTCAAAGGACTTGACGTAACTGAAAAATTCATCGTTACGGGCGGCAACGACAATCTCGTTAAAATTATCGAAGCCGAAACCGGAAAAATTGTTTTCACATTGGAAGGAAATACAAAACCGCTCTACAAAATCGTTTTCGCGCCCGACGGCAAAACTTTTGTTTCAACAGGCGCGGACGACACGGCGCGAATCTGGAATTTGGCAGACGGAAAACTCTTAAAAACTTTTTCGGGAATGAGCGGCGGCATCTTCGCGGCAACTTTTTCGCCCGATGGCAAACGGCTTGCAACGGCAAGCGATGTCGGCATAATTCGCCTTTGGAACACCGAAACAGGCGAACAAGTTTTGGCTTTTACGGCAAGTCAAAAACAAATTATTGCACTGAAATTTACATTGGACGGCAAGACTTTAATCAGCACGGATATTACCGGAAAAGTTAATTTTTGGACGGGAAAATAAACTGAAACAGCAAAAAAGTTTTGAGTCCCGCCTTTAGGCGGCAAAACCGCGAGCGAAGCAATGCGGTTTTCGCGTTGCTCTAACTAAACTTTGACGTGATGAAGAGAACGCCACGCTTTGCGGGCGTTCAGCCGCCTAAAGGCGGGACTCAAAACTCTAAATTTATTTTTGAGACGGCTTCTAGTTTGAATTTAATGCTGCTTTCATTCGGCGCACGCCTTCTGCCATTTTTTCTTCGGGTTGGCAAAAAGAAACGCGCAAAAATCCTTTTGCTTCCGAGCCGAAAGCGATTCCGGGAACTGTAATCACGCGATTTTGAAGGAATTTTTCGGCGATTTCCAAATCATCGCCAATTTCCCGAACGTCGAGCATCGTGTAAAACGCGCCTTCGGGCGAAGTCGCTTTTAAGTTTAATTCTTTGGCAAACAAATCTATCAAAAAACGCCCGCGCCGTTTATAAATTTCACGCGCTTCGGCTTTGGCGCGTTCGGCTTCGTCCGTCCAACCGAGAAGCGATGCTTTTTGCGAGATCGTCGAAGTGCAAACCGTCAAAAAACCGTGCAAAGTCAGCGCGGCTTTTATAACTTCGGTTTGCGAACTCGCCGCCCAACCGACACGCCAACCTGTCATACTCAAAGATTTCGATAAACCGGAAATAATAATCGTTTTGTCATAAAATTCCGAAGCCGAATGCGGTTTTTCGCTTGTAAAATAAAGGTCTGAATAAATTTCGTCCGAAATTAAATAAATTCCCGTATCGCGCAAAACTTCGGCGATTTGCCGCAAATCTTCTGCGGTAAAAATTTTGCCGGTCGGATTTGAAGGCGAAATTACGACGGCAACTTTTGTTTTCGGCGTGATTTTCGATTTAAATTCTTCGATGTCAAAACCGAAATCTTTTTCTGCCGGAAGACGATAATAAACCGGCTCGCCGCCCGAAATTTTGACGCAATTTTCATAAGCCGGAAACGACGGATTCGGAATCAAAACTTCGTCGCCTTCGTCAACAATCGCCAAAAACGCGGCAGTCATCGCCTCTTGCGAACCGACCATCACGCAAACTTGATTCGGCTGTAAATTTAAATGCGGATATTGTTCGGCAATTTTTTCGCGCAATGGAAGAAGTCCGGCGTGATTCGTGTAACCGTTTTGTTCGTGCAAAGTTACACGCGCCGCTTCATCGCGCATAAACTGCGGTGTCGGCAAATCAGGTTCGCCGAGTCCGAAATTTATCGAATCTGGCAGCGCACGTTCAAAAATTTGTCTGATTAAAGTCGGCGCAACGCCTTGAAGTCGGCGCGGCAGACGGAATTTTTCGTTTTGTAAAATCGGTTTCATAAATTTGTTTGGAAAGTTAAAAACTAAGAATTTTTTGCCCGCGAAATACACGAAAGGCACGAAAAAAAGAGAAAAATGTCTTTAATTTTCGTATGTTTCGCGTGTTTCGTGGGCAAATAAAAATATTTAGTCATAACTGATAACTTAAATTATTTTATATTCTACAATTTACAAAGTCTTGCGTAAAATTCGCAATTTTTTGCGGGCGCGGCAACATTGCTTCGGAAAATCTTTTGCATCATTTATGTTTTATTTGTTTTGCGCTAAAATTATTTTTTACAGTCGGAAATAAAAGAGGTTATCTAAAAATAAAGTGAGCGAAAAAGTAACGAATTTAAGCGAATATATTGCCGAAAATTTCGGCGCGAATGCAAGTTATGTCGAAGGTTTGTTGAGCCGTTACAAGGCTGATCCGAATTCGGTTGACGAATCTTGGCGGACGTTTTTTAAAGACCTTTTGAGCGGCGCGTCGCCGTTTGAAAGCGGCAACGGGCAAAGTGTGACGCAACCCGTTCAAAAAGCGGAAACATCCGAAACGCCTGTGAAAAAGCAGGTTTCGATTGCGCTCGGCTCGGACATCGAAGTTAAGCCGATAACGGGCGTGGCGAAAAAAATCGTCGAAAATATGGAGCAGAGTTTGTCTGTTCCGACCGCGACGACGTTTCGCAATTTGCCTGTCAAAATTTTAGAAGAAAACCGCCGAATTATTAACGAACACCTGCAATCATCGGGGCGCGGCAAGGTTTCTTTTACGCATTTGATTGCGTGGGCAATCATCAAAGCGTTGAAAATTTATCCGCAAATGAATGTCGGTTACGGATTTATAAATAATGCGCCTTCGCGTCTGCAACACGATTCGGTCAATCTCGGCATTGCGATTGATATTGAGAAAAAAGACGGTTCACGAAATCTTTTAGTGCCGAATATTAAAGAGTCAGACAAGATGAATTTTGCCGAATTTTTCGCGGGTTATAATCAAACGGTTAAAAAAGCGCGTGACGGAAAATTAGAAATTCCTGATTTTCAAGGCACAACAATTTCGCTGACAAATCCGGGAACGCTCGGAACTGTCGCGTCAAATCCGCGCCTTATGGCTGGGCAATCGGCGATTATTGCGACCGGCGCGATTGAATATCCGGCGGAATATCAAGCGATGACTGCCGGTGCGCTTTCGATGCTCGGCATCAGCAAAATTATTACGATAACTTCGACTTACGATCACCGCGTTATTCAAGGCGCAGAATCGGGTTTGTTTCTTGCAAAAATGCACGAATTTATTGTCGGTCAACATAATTTTTACGAAGAAATCTTTACGGATTTGGAGTTAAATTATCCGCCGATGCGTTGGGCGCAAGATTATAATCCGTCGCTTTTCGGCTCTGACCGCGCCAGCGAACAGGCGGAAAAACAGGCGAATGTTTTGCAGTTAATCAATGCGTATCGGATTCGCGGACATCTTTTGGCGGACATTGATCCGCTCAATATGACTTCGCATCACGCTTCGGAACTCGACCTCGAAAATTTCGGTTTGACAATTTGGGATTTAGACCGCGAATTTATCACGGGCGGACTTCACGGCGAAAAAACCGCGACTTTGCGGCGTATTTTGGACATTTTGCGTAAAGCGTATTGCGGCAAAGTCGGCATCGAATATCGCCATATTCAATCGAAGGAAGAAAAAGATTGGATTCGCAATCAGGTGCGCGAACATTTCGTTGACATCGAACCGTTATCAAACGAAACGAAAAAAGAACTTTTGCAAAAGCTCATCGAAGCCGAACAATTTGAGCAGTTTTTGCATAAAAAATATCTCGGACAAAAACGCTTTTCGCTCGAAGGTTGCGAAACGGTAATTCCGATGCTCGATCAATTAGTCGAAGGCGCGTCGGCTGCCGGAGTTGACGAAATTTTTCTGGGAATGGCGCATCGCGGGCGTTTGAATGTGCTTTCAAACATCATTGATTATTCGATGGCGGAGCGCATTTTTACGATTTTTGAGGGAACATCACACCCAAGTTTCCCTGCCGATGAAGGCGACGTAAAATATCATCAAGGCGCAATCAGCAAACGGCAAACCAAAGCCGGAAAAGACATATTGATTCAGCTTTCGTGTAATCCGTCGCACCTCGAATTTGTTAATCCGGTCGTCGAAGGAATGACTCGCGCACGTCAAGACGAACTTCGCAACGGTCAGCAAAAAAATCGTGAAGAAGTAATTGACCTCGTTTTGCCCGTTTTGATGCACGGCGACGCGGCTTTTGCCGGACAAGGAACGGTGATGGAAACTCTGCAATTAGCGAATTTAACAGGTTATCGCACCGGCGGAACGATTCATCTCGTCATCAATAATCAAATCGGTTTCACGACTTCGCCTGAAGCCTCGCGCTCGTCAATTTATTCGACGGACGCGGCACAAATCACGCAAACGCCGATTTTTCACATCAACGGCGACGATCCCGAAGCCGCGTTTCGTGTGATTCAAATTTCGTTGGCTTACCGCCAAGAATATAACAAAGATGTCGTGCTTGATCTTGTCGGATTCAGACGTTTGGGACACAACGAAGGCGACGAACCGAGCTACACGCAACCGCTGATGTATGCGCGTGTCAAAGCGCATCCGGGAACGCGACATCTTTACGCGCAACAACTTATTCGTGAATCGGTAATCACCGAAGAAGATTTGAAACAGATGACCGATTCGGTTGTCGCAAAATACGAAGGAATTCTGGTAAGAGCCAAACAAATCGCTACGGAAAACCCGAAACGTGCCGAACTTGCCGCGCCGATTTTCGACGAAGACGGCTCGAATGTTTTGGAAACGCCGATTTCCGCCGAAACTTTAAAACAAGTTTCGGAAAAAATTTCGCTCGTGCCGGACGGTTTTCAAATCAATCCGAAAATGGTTGGACAATTAGCCCGACGCGCAAAAATGGGAGCGGGCGAAGTGCCGATGGATTGGGGATTTGCCGAAGCAATTTCAATCGGTTCGCTGGTTTTGGACGGTTTTCCCGTGCGCCTCAGCGGACAAGATTCAGGGCGCGGAACTTTTTCGCATCGCCACGCTTCGATGTATGACGCACGAACGGGCGAACGCTGGTCGCCGCTGACGGAATTAAGAAACGACACAAATCCGGCAGCGCGATTTTACGTTTTCGACAGTTCGCTTTCGGAGCAAGGCGTTCTCGGTTTTGAATACGGTTATTCGGTCATCGCGCAAAATGATTTGGTGATGTGGGAAGCGCAATTCGGCGATTTTTCCAACGGCGCACAAGTTATAATTGACCAATATATTTCGTCTTCGGAAGATAAATGGCAACAAAAATGTCGTTTGGTGATGTTGCTTCCGCACGGTTTTGAAGGTCAAGGTCCCGAACATTCATCGGCGCGTCTCGAAAGATTTTTACAACTTTGCGCGGAAAATAATCTGCAAGTTTGTTATCCGACAACTCCGGCACAGTATTTTCATCTTTTGAGAAGACAAGTTAAACAAGACATCGTGCGTCCGCTTATCGTGATGACACCAAAGAGTTTATTGCGTCTGCCGGCGGCGAGTTCGATGGTTGACGAATTGACAAATGGCGGATTTAACGCAGTTTTGGATGACCGCCGCGTGAAAGACAAATCGAAAGTCAAACGCATTATTTTATGTTCGGGCAAAGTTTTTTATGATTTGGAAGTTGGACGCGCTGATGCGGACGACGACCGTGTGGCAATTATTCGGCTCGAACAATTTTATCCGTTCCCGAAAGCGCGGATTCAAGAAATTTTTGCTTCTTATCCGAATGCCAAACAGGTTTTTTGGACACAGGAAGAACCGCAAAATATGGGCGGCTGGACTTTTGTCGAAAATCGTCTGCGCGAAATTGTCGGCGAAAAATCTCTGCGATACGTCGGCAGAACCGCTTCGGCTTCGCCCGCCACGGGAAGCTACGCGATTCACAATCTCGAACAAGAAAAAATTGTTCACGATTCGCTGATTGAAGATTCGGACGAAATTTCAGCCGCTTCGACTGCCGAAGTTGCTGAAAAACTCGCTCCGGCAGGCGCGTAAAATTTGGACTTTGGGCTTTGATTATTCAAACAGCAAAAACCAAAGTCCATCAAATTAAATTATGAACAAACGTCAAACTGTCTGGCTGATTACCAGATTAATCGGAGTTTATTTTGCTTATTGGGCAATCGTCAGCATTTTGAGTCTTGTCGGCGCGATTTATGCTTACAGTTCTCTGCCGTCTGCGCCGAAAACTCCGAACAAGCAAACCATCGAAGTCAACGGCATCAGTATTCCGACGACTGCGCCGCGTGCCAATCAAGCCAATTCGAACACGCTCGGCGTGGAGAATTCGGCAGACAAAGCCAAAAGTGATGCGATGAAGGAAGTTCTTTGGCAATTGTTTTTGACCATAATTTACGGCGGAATCAGTTTTTATCTTATCCGCAACGGCAAAATGTTATTCTCGACTTTAGCCCGTGAAGAATTGACGGACGAAACCGAAGAAATCGCTTATTCGACTTCTGCCGACTCGAAAGAAAAAGTTGTTACATCGCTCGACCTTTCGCCAAGTCCGCCGAGCAAAAAAGAAGAAGTTACTTCGCTAAATCTTTCCGAATATGTTCCGAAATCACAACAACTTGCGCCGCCGATTGTCGAAATCGATCCGTTAAAAGAAGAAATTTCTGCGCCGATTGATGTTGAGAAAGAACCGATTGAATTTGTAGAAACGCCACCGCAAATCGAACAAAACGAATTTGTAAATCAGCCGTTTTATGCCGATGAGCAACCGACTTTAATCAGACAAATCGAACCGATTTCGGAAGAAGAACCGCTCGAACTTATCGAACCGCCGATTGTCGAAGAAACCGCGAAAAAACGGGTGAGAAAAGTTAAAGAAATCGCGCCGCCGGAAACCGTTTCGGTAATTGATGAGCAACCAAACGAAACGCCTTTGCCGTCTGATATTTCGGCTGATTTGCCTTCGGAAGAAAAGCGTTCAGAGTAACGCATTTCTGCGCGAAGTCCGCGCAGACTAATCGCCTGAAGGCGATACTCTGAACATTAAAACTATGTCAAGAAAAATTTTAACCATCGCTTTAGCCTTTGTTTTGGGCATTTTTGCGCTTTCCGTTTTTCAAAAAACTACGGTTCACAGCCAAACATTAAAAACAAATCCGACCGTAAAAAAATCGGACTCGATAACGATTGCCGCCGTCGGCGACATTATGCTCGGTTCGACTTCGATTAACGATACGTTTTTGCCGCCAAACGACGGAATTGATATGTTGAAAGGAGTTACGCCGATTTTGTCTTCTGCTGACATTGCTTTCGGAAATCTCGAAGGTCCGATGCTCGAAGGCGGAAAAACCTCGAAATGTTCACCGAAATCAACGCGCTGTTTTGCTTTTCGTGTGCCGACGCACTACGGAAAATATTTGAAAGATGCAGGTTTCGATGTTTTGAGTTTGGCAAATAATCACGCCGCCGATTTTGGCGACTTCGGACTCGAAAGCACGCGAAAAACGCTCGACGAACTCGGCATCAAACACGCCGGAAGCGATAAATTCGGGCTTGCAACCGTAATCGTCGAATCGAAAGGCAAAA
This sequence comes from Acidobacteriota bacterium, assembly GCA_031409875.1. GTDB lineage: Bacteria > Acidobacteriota > Blastocatellia > Pyrinomonadales > Pyrinomonadaceae > CALMEH01. The sequence goes on from JANNYB010000015.1 coordinate 28,510, forward strand.
AAATCGCGTTCATCGGATTCGCGCATAACAACATCGTGCCGAATGTTAATGATTTGGCATTTGCGAAACAATTAGTCGAAGAAGCCAACAAAAAAGCCGATATTGTTGTCGTTTCATTTCACGGCGGGTCAGAAGGTCCGACAGCCCAGCGCGTTCCAAATAAAACGGAAGTTTTTGCGGGACAAACACGCGGAAATTTGCCGTTATTTTCAAAAACCGTGATTGATGCGGGCGCAGATTTGGTTCTCGGACACGGTCCGCACGTTTTGCGCGGAATGGAAATTTACAAAGATCGTCTCGTGGTTTATTCGATGGGAAATTTTGCGACTTATGGAATGTTTCGCCTCGAAAATGAAACCGCGCTGACGGCGATTTTTGAAATAAAACTCGCTTTGGACGGAAAATTTGTCAGCGGCAAAATCCACGGCGGAACGCAACCGGGCAAAGGCGGACCCGTTTTGGATAATTCGGGCGATGCAACCCGAAAATTGCGCGAACTTTCAACCGCCGATTTTCCGACAACTGCGCCGAAAATCAACGACGACGGAACTTTTACGCCGCAAATGCAAATTTCAAAATAAACGCCACAACGCGTTTTAATCTATCAGTTATCAGCTATCAGTTATCAGCTATTTCGGAGAAAAAAGTCTTACTTTCGGAATAGCTGATAGCTAATAACTGATAGCTGATAGATTTTTTTCTGCTTTGAATAAATTTCACAGTTGAAGGACAAACGCAATTCGATTATACTTGCGTCATTCATTCTTGATTAAAAACGGAAAAATTAAAATCGTGATAAAAAACCCCTTGTTCTTTTTAACTTTGTCTTTGTGTCTTTGCGTCTTATCGGGCTGTCCTTCAAAACCTTCGGGCAATGAAACAGTTAATTCAACAAATCAAAATTCTGCATCATCAAACAATGCAAAATCAACAAATACCGAGCCGATAACAATCGCGGCGGGCGGCGATATTATGATGGGTTCGCCGTTTCCGAATGCTTCGCGGATGCCGCCGAATGATGGCGCGGACACTTTCAAAGCCGTCGCTTCGATTTTCCAATCTGCCGACATTGCTTTCGGCAATCTCGAAGGTCCGATGGCGGACGGCGGAGTTTCGGCAAAATGTGGCGCGGGTTCGAGCAATTGCTACGCTTTTCGGATGCCGACGCATTACGCTAAATATTTGAAAGACGCAGGTTTTGACATTATGAGTGTCGCAAATAATCACGCTTCGGACTTCGGCGATGCCGGACGCGCTTCGACTCGCAAAGCTCTCGACGGACAAGGCATCAAACACGCCGGAAGCGACAAAGAACAATTTGCAATGACGATTGTCGAAGCCAAAGGCAAAAAAATCGCGTTCATCGGTTTTGCCACAAACAGCGTTTCGCCGAACGTCAACGATTTGGATTTAGCGAAAAAATTGGTTCAAGAAGCCGATAAAAAAGCTGATATTGTCGTTGTATCATTTCACGGCGGCGCGGAAGGCACGAGCAACGTGCGCGTTCTGCCACGCAACGAAATCTTTTTCGGCGAATCGCGCGGAAATCTGCCGTTATTTTCAAAAACCGTGATTGACGCAGGCGCGGATTTGGTTCTCGGACACGGTCCGCACGTTCTTCGCGCAATGGAAATTTACAAAGATCGTCTAGTCGTTTATTCGCTCGGAAATTTCGCCACTTACGGCTGGTTCGGACTTTCGGGCGGAACTGCCGAAACGCTTGTTTTGGAAGTAAAAATTGATGCGGAAGGCAAGTTTATAAGCGGAAAAATTAACCCGTTTGTCTTGCGCGACAAAGGAATTTTGACCGAAGACAAATCAAATTCCGCAACCAAAACACTGCGCCGGCTTTCGCAATTAGATTTCCCGAATACCGCGCCAAAAATCGCCGATGACGGAAGTATTACGAAATAACTTTCATCAGACAGCTTCTAAAATCCGATGCGGCGCAGCAAATCCTGAAAGCGCGGGTCGTCTCGCAGATTTCTAGGTGAGGCAAATTTTTAGAAATGACCAGATACCGCTCCGGTCATTTCTAAAAATTTGCGCTCCGTAAGATTTCGATAAACTGCGGGTCGGCGCGGACGCTGTCAAAGTTTGTGCTGACTTTTAGCAGAATTATATTATTGTCATGTTCGGCGACGGCTTTTCGTAAGTAATCAAAGGCTTTTTCACGTTCATTTAACCCGAGGTAAACAACGGCGAAATGATACGGCGAAACAGACTTTTCTTTTGCTGTTTCATAAAGTTCTGCTAAAATTTTTCGCGCTTCCGCTTCATTTCCCGTCTTTCCGTAAAGACATCCCAAATCGGCTTTCAAAAATGCACTGTCATTTGCGGCGAGAATTTTTCGGTAAAGCTCGAACGCTTCCGTTTCTCTTCCCATTCTGAACAGAGCGCGGACTCTATAACTCTGCGCCATGAGGAAATTCGCATCCATTTCCAAAACTTTGTCGGTAACTTCCAAAGTCTTTTCAAATTGGCGCGAAATCAGATACGGCAAAGCCAGTGCGTTGTTGGTTGAAGGCGAAGTCGGGTCGAGTTCGATGGCTTTCTGCATTTGCGCCAAACTCTCGTCGGTGCGATTCTGAAAAGCCAAAAATTCGCCATACCATTGCCGCGTCGTTGGATGATTCGGGTTTAGTTCGATGGCGCGAAGATACGATTTTTCCGCGCCGTTCCAATCAAAATCATATTGCGATTGAACGTAAGCCAGCACGGTGTAGGCTTCGGCGAGTTCGCCATCAATCTCCAATGCACGATTCGCCGCAACGCGGGCTTTCGGCAATGCTTCTTTGTCCCGAACAACCGCGTAAGCCGGATAGATCGCATAAGTTTCGGCGAGTCCGGCGTAGGCATTTGCGAAATTCGCGTCAATTTCGACGGCGCGTTTGAAATGCGTAATGGCGCGGTTCAAATCGTCCGATGAACGCTTGTTCCAAAAAAATCGTCCGAGCAAATATTCTTGATAAGCCTGTGCGTTTTCTGTTCCTCGCCGCTCAAAGCGTTGACGTTCAGTCGGGTCTAGCCGCACCGCCAGAGATTGAACCACTTTTTGACTAATCGAATCCTGCACAGCGAAGATATTTGTAAATTTATCATCGAATGTTTCTGCCCACAGCGTCGCGCCGTCCGACACGCGAACCAGTTGAACCGTAACTCGAATGTTTTCGTCAATCTTCTGCACGCGCCCGATGATAATTGCTTCGACATCCAATTCACTGCCGATTTTTTTCGGGTCGGGTGAAGCGTCCGAGTATTTCAAGACCGCTCTGTTCGGGCGCACAACAATCGTTTTGATGTTGCTGAGCTTTGAAATTAAAACTTCCGAAAGACCTTGACCGAGATATTCTTCATCCGTTTTCACGCCGATATTTGTGAAAGGCAAAATAGCGATTGTTTTTATCTCACTTACGGTCGCCGCAGGTTTTGATTTTGGATAAAACCAATAAACGCCAAACGCAATCAGCAAAACTAGCGGAACAGCGAGCCATTTCAATTTTGGATTTCGGATTTCGGATTGTGGATTTGAATCTGGAATTTGGAATTTGGAATCCGGAATCTTTGGAGAAGTATCCGATAAAAAACTTTCTTCCAATATCTCGTCTTCCGAATGAATTTCTTTGACCGGAGCAATAAATTGATACCCGCGATTCGGCGCGGTCAAGATAAAACGCGGCTCTTTCGTGTTTTCGCCAAGCGTTTTCCGCAAAACAAAAATCGTTTGCGAAAGATTTGATTCTTCGACAAACGAATTGCCCCAAACCGTGTCGAGCAGTTCGTTCTTCGTCAAAATTTGTCCTCTGTTTTGGATAAAAAAAAGCAGAAGTTCGACGGCTTTCGGCGTGAGCGGCACAAGTTCATCCGATTCGCGGCGGAAAAGGCGATGACTTTTCGCGTCCAAACGAAATTCTTCAAACTCGTAAATCTTTGATTCCGAAAGCTCAATCATAAATTTTGATAAATTTTGAGAACTTTTGATTCTAGTTTTGAAGATTTTTGAAGTCAGGTCAAGCCAAACTCGTCATATCAGATTTTTATTTCGAGGAGATTTGGAAGATGAAAAATTTACAGGCGATTCAATTTACAATTTTCGGGTTCATTTTAATTCTAGTTGCAAGCGTAGAAATGTTTGCGGCAGGCGACGTTGACCCGAAATTTAACGCGGGCTTAACGGGAGCGGCACGCACCGCTAATGTCGTCGTCGTTCAACCGGACGGGCGAATACTCGTCGGCGGAAATTTTTCCGTCGTTGACGGGCGTTCGTTCTACGGTATTGTCCGGCTCAACGCCGACAGCACGATTGACCAAAGTTTTAACATCGGCACCGGTTTTAATGACGGTGCGAATGTCAACGCGATTGCCGTGCAGCCGAGCGGAAAAATTCTGGTCGGCGGCGGTTTCTCAAGTTTCAACGGAACGCCGCGCAATTATCTGGTGCGGCTCAATGCGGACGGCTCGCTTGACACGAGTTTTAATAATCTTGGCACGGGTTTGATCGGCTTTGAAGTCAACGTCATCACTTTGCAATCGAACAACCAGATTCTAATCGGTGGAGCATTTAATCAATACAACGGCGTATCAACATTTAACTTAGCCCGACTCAGTGCGGACGGTGTTCTCGACACGACGTTTGCGACGGCTCTCGGCACGGGCTTTGGATTTTCCGGCAATCCGGTATTATCAATCGCCGTCGAAACGGACGGGCAAATCGTGGTCGGCGGCATCTTCACCAACGTCAACGGCACACCGGCGAATAACATCGCCCGACTCAACCCGAGCGGCTCGCTCGACACGGTTTTTATCACGAATACCGGCACGGGCTTTAATTTCAGTGTTAATTCAGTCGCCTTGCAAACCGATGGGCGAATCGTGGTCGGCGGCAGTTTTTCGACTTTCAACGGCGCGGCGCGGAGTAATCTGGCGCGTTTGAACGACACCGGAACGCTCGACACGAATTTTATTCCGGTTGTTACCGGCGGAATAAAATCAATCGCCATTCAACCTGACACGCGGATTGTCGCGGGCGGAGTAAATGCACAGTTTGGCGCATTTGAGCGCAGTTACATCGGGCGTGTCGAGGCTTTGAACGGCTCGCTTGATCTGACCTTTAACGCCGGAACGGGCGGCAATGGCGGAACTTTCGGTAATCTTGCACTCCAAAGCAACGGCACAATGTTCACCACCGGAAATTTTCTGAAGTTCAACAATTTCAATACGGCGAGGTTGGCAAAACTCAACTCGAACGGAAGTGTGGATACGGCTTTTTCCGTTGTTATGGCTGATCACGGGACAGTTATTTCGATGTTCGTTCAAACGGACAACCGCACTTTAATCGGCGGAAGTTTTGTCGGTGTAAATGGAGATTTTCGTGGCGGATTAGCGCGTCTGAATGCCAACGGCACGACGGACACATCATTTATCACGGGCTTAGACCCGGAAAGCAGCGTCCAAGCAATTGCCGTCCAATCGGACGGATACATTCTAATCGGAGGTTTTAACCTGGGTGAATTGGGCAATAGCACCGTCTTTCGCCTTCGTCCCAGAGGTTCGCTTGATACGACTTTCACCGCCTCATGTAACGGCATTATCAACGACATCGCCATTCAATCCGATGGCAAAATTTTAATCGTCGGACAAGGCTTTATCATCAACGGCGTAACCATGAACGGCATCGCCCGCTTAAACGACAATGGCACGACCGACACGAACTTCAATATCGGCACCGGCTTTAGCGGCGGCAGCGGACCCCAATCAATAATTGTGCAGCCGAACGGACAAATTCTCGTCGGCGGCAGTTTCACAGACTACAACGGCACAACCGGAGTCAATCGCATCGCCCGTTTGAACTCGAACGGTTCGCTCGACACAGCTTTCACGACGAACACCGGAACCGGGTTTAATTTTGGAGGAGTTTTGGCTTTGGCTTTACAGACGGACGGCAAAATTGTGGCTGGCGGACTTCTCGTGAATTTTAACGGCGTGAGCAGTAACGGAATTGTCAGACTCCACGCCAACGGCACACGCGACGCGAGTTTCAACGTCGGAACGGGCTTTAACAATGTCGTCAATGATTTGAAACTGCAACCGACCGGACAAATTTTGGTTGGCGGAGCATTCGGGTCATACAACGGAATGGCGCGAAATCAGATGGCGCGGTTGGACGCGAACGGCACGCTCGACCCTTCGTTTAATGCAAACTTGCTTGTTAACAATCCCGTGAACGCCATCGGTTTGCAGAGAAACGGGAAAATCATCATCGGCGGTTTATTATTGAGTCCGCGTATCGGTATCGCCCGCCTTTTTGACGGCGATGTGAATTTTTTAACGACAATGTTCGATTATGACGGCGATAATCGGACAGATTTATCAATCTTTCGTCCGGCGGTTGGCGAATGGTGGTATTTAAGAAGCTCTGACGGACAGAATCGCGCTTTTCAATTTGGAAATAGTTTGGACAAGATAGTTCCGGCTGATTATACCGGCGATGAAAAGACCGATATTGCTTTTTACGAACCAACGACCAATTTTGGGTTTGTTCTGAGAAGCGAGGATTCAACGTATTATGGTTTTATTTTCGGGACGTTTTTTGATGTTCCCGTTTCGGCTGATTACGACGGCGACGGAGAAGCTGATGTCGCCGTATTTCGACCTTCGACACGCGAATGGTTTATTTCTAAATCAACCGGCGGAACAATAATTACACAATTCGGCAGTGCCGGAGATCTTCCGGTGGCGGCGGATTATGACGGAGATTCTATCGCCGACATTGCCATCTACCGACCATCAAACGGTCAATGGTGGATTCAGCGCAGTTCATCTACGACAATTGTTTATCAGTTTGGAAACAGCACCGATAAACCGGTTCAGGCGGATTACACCGGCGATGGGAAAGCGGACGTAGCATTCTTCCGTCCTTCGACCGGATTCTGGTTTGTCCTGCGAAGTGAGAACAATTCTTTCTATGCCGCACCGTTTGGATTGACCGGAGATATTCCGGTTGCGGGTGATTATGATGGCGACGGAGAAGCCGATTTTGCCGTTTGGCGACCAACCGACAGATTTTGGCATCTGCAAAGAAGCCAAAGCGGATACACCGCCATTCAGTTCGGATTAGCAAACGATATTCCAACGCCCACCGCATTTCAACCATAAGCAATCGCGGTTGGGCAATTTATCAAAGGCAAGCGAACGGTTTCAATTTCTCGAACCGTTTGCTTGCCTTTTTTTCACCGATTATTTCTTGCTGTCTTTTTCGATTTGTGTTATCAATTTTGTCGCGTGGTTTCGCGCAATGAGCGGAATTCGTTCGTCGTTTGAAAGTTTCGTGAGAAACGGAATCATTTGCGGCGGATCTGAAATTTCGCCGCGTTTGAGATAAGCGTCCATTGTGTCAAGAAGTTTCGGAGCTTCGAGCGGTTGGTTTTCGCGCGAAACATTGATGTCGAAAATCCAGATGTATTGATAACCGATTTTGCGGTATTCTTCCATCAAAATTTTGGCTTGTTTGTCGGTCGTATAATTGAATTCGGCAGTTCGTTCGCGCCCGTCTTTTTTTACGCGAATTTTTATCGTGCCGAGATGCGAATAATCTTTTTCGTATTGATAACTTTCCGTCGAATTCAAAAAATCGAGCGCGTCAAAAGCATTTTTGAGTTTTTCCAAAGTTACAGCCGAAAGCTGAATCGGGTCTGTAACGGATTCGCCGAAATCGCGGTTTTCAAACGTAATCGTGCCTTTTCCCTGCTCGTCATATTCGATGTGAATTTTCGTAACCAGAAAATTCGGTTGCGCGAAATCGTAAAAATAAACGGAATTATTATTTATTTTCGTCGTCTGATTTGTAGAATTTTCCTCAGTCGGACGCTCGTTTTTCTTCACCGGAGTTTTGGCGGTTTCCTGCGTCGTCGTTTTTTTAGTTGTTGTCGTAGGCGTTTTCGTGGTTGTCTTTTTCGTCGTCTTGCGCTTTTGCGCGAAACCAACGCCCGCAAAAATACAACCAATCAATAAAACCAAACCCGTAAATCTAAAACTTCTCTTATGCATAACTGATTTATTTCGTTTCAATTTCTCCAAGCCAAGCGCGAAAACTTTTCAACGCTTTCATTTGTCCTTTTTCACGGCTGATTTTCAAAAACTCCGCTAACTTTTCAGATGAAAGATGCGGCATTGCGCGGCTGTGCGAAATTTCTTGATATTCTTTGCCGTCAAGCTCATAAAAAGTTAAATCTTCACCATCGAAAAGCCAAACTTCGGGAACTTGCAAAGCCGCATAAATCGGGAATTTATCAAGTGAACCGTGCGTTACGTCGGCTTCAAATGCCACGTCAGGCATCGGATAATTTTTCGGGTCAAGCAATTTAGCTTTGCCGATTACTTTATTCGCGCTTTGGATAAAAAAACAAGCGTCCGGCTCAACACCTTTTTTCACCAATTCGCGTCGAAAAGTCGTCGAACCTGCGCCTTCGAGAATAAAATCGAAATACTCACAATAAGCCAAAACAAATCTGTCAACCGAAATCGCCGGAGTTTCGTGATCCATTAAAGGCGGCATAATTTCTAATTTTCCTTGATCATAAGCCAATCTCCAACCGGCTCGTTCTTCAAAATCTTCGAGAAACATTTCGTATTCATTCCACGAAACATCGTTAATCAAAAGTGTTCTGCCATTTTCGCCGGTAAGAAAATCAACCGCCGTAAATTTATTCAAAACTATATTTTCATTAATTGTCGTTACACTCATTTTTTACTCCATCGAAAACTAAAAAAATCGCAAATCGCAAATATCATCACTCAAATCTTACCGAAACAACCTTTGAAATTCCAGCCTCTTGCATCGTTACGCCATACAAAGCCTTTGCTGCTTCCATCGTGCGCTTGTTGTGAGTAATGACGATAAACTGTGTCTTTTCAGACATTTCCGTAATTTTATTAACAAATCTTCCGACGTTCGCATCGTCAAGCGGCGCGTCAACTTCGTCCAACAAACAAAAAGGCGCGGGACGAAATTTGAAAATCGCCATCACGAGCGCAATCGCCGTCATCGCCTTTTCGCCGCCCGAAAGAAGCAGAATATTTTGCAGACGTTTTCCCGGTGGTTGCGCGATAACCTCAATTCCCGCTTCCAAAACATCTTCGGCTTCGAGCAAAGTCATTTCACCGCGTCCGCCGCCGAAAAGTTCTGTAAAAAACTCGGTAAAATTCAAATTTATCGCTTGAAAAGCCGCTCGAAAACGCTCACGCGAACGCTCTTTTATTTCTCGAAGTGCCGCTTCCGCCGCCGAAATTCCATCAATAATATCTTGCCGTTGCGAAGTCAAAAACTCGAATCGTTCTTCCGTTTCGCTCAATTCTTCGAGCGCAAGCATATTTATTGCGCCGAAATTATCGAGTTTGTCGCGCAAATCTTCGACTCTCGTTTGCGCGTCTTCCAAATCAAAATCTTCCGCAACTTCGTCTGTTTCAACAAGTTCAACGAGCGACAAATTTAATTCACGCGCCGCTTTTTCGTTCAAACTTTTCAAATTCGTCACGGTTTCCGCCTGTCGAATCTCAAGCGCGGCGCGTTCGTTTCGCGCTTCTGCCGCCGATTTATTCAATTCCGCAAGCTCTGCCGACATCGAATCTGCCGTTTCGCGCTTTTGTTTGAGATGCAATGTTTCGCGTTCGAGTTCGTTTTGCTCGTTCGTTTTTTCGTCTTCGGCAAACGCGATTTTATTGGCAATTTCTTCCATCGAAGCGGTTAAATGTTCGATTTTTCCGCGTGTTTCGATGATTTCAAAATTCTGCCGCGACAATCTTTCGTTCAATTCTTTAGCTTCATTTTCAACACGCCGCAAAGCATTTTCTGCTGCTCGACGACGCTCTGCCGAAGTTGCCGCCAAAGTCCGTTTTTCGCCAACAGACGCATTTTCGCTTTCCGCTTCGCTTCGCGCCGCGTTTAAATTTTGCGTAATTTTTTCGAGCGTTCCCGAAACTTCCAAACGCGATTTTTCCGCTTTTTGCCGATTCGTCCGCGCTTCCGCCTGTTTTGTTTGAATTGTATGTAGTTCGGTTTCGATTTGTTTGGTTTCTTCCGCAACGACTTTTTGATGCCGTTCGGCGCGTTCGATTTCTTGAACGAGTGATTTTTCCTGAACTTCCAAACCCAAAATCTCGCGCTCAAGCCGAATCATCGAAGATTGCAAATCAACGATTTTTTCTTCTTGTTCAGCTAAAATTCCACGCGCTTTTTCGGTTTCTTTTTCGGCTTTTTCCGTTTCCTTCGCTAATTGTTCCGACTGTTTTTCAAGCTCGCGCAATTCGCGCTTAAACGCAAGGAGCGAAGAATTTTTCTCGTCCGAATTTGCCTTTCCGCCGATAAATAATTTGCCCAAAAAAACCGCATCGCCTTTATAATCTACAAAATTCTCGTCCGCTTTAAATTTAATTCCGTCGAAATTTTCAACCAATTTCGCCGACATTTCACGCGGAAAAACTTCTCTTAAAATCTCTGCAAATTCATCCGAAACGCCGATTAAATTTGAGATTTTCGATGTTCCGCTAAAACCGCCCGCTACCGCAGGCGGTTCTGACATTGCGCGAAAAACTAAAATTGAAATTCGTCCGAGTTTGTGTTCATTTAAATACTCGACAACTTTTCTCGCATCGCTTTCGGATTCAACCAAAACCGTCTGCAAAAACGCGCCGAAAAGATTTTCGACGGCTTTTTCGGCTTCCGGCTGAGTTTCAAATTTATCAACCAAAACGCCCGCGAATTTAACGCCGATTTTTGCTTGTTCGGCAAAAAGTTTCTGCACTTGCGGCGCGTAAATCGCTCGTTTTTCTTCCAATTCGCGCAAAGTTTCAAGCCGATTTTTTGTGCGTAAAAGTTCACGACTTAAATTATTAAACGCTGTTTCCACAATTTGCAAAACGACCCGCGCTTTGCCTGCCGTTTCTAATAGTTTGGCTTTTTCCGCTTGCAATTTCGACAATTTTTCGCGCTCTTTTTCGCTGGTTTCGCGCAGATTTTCGGCTTGCGTTTGATGTTCCGTGCGTGTTTCTCCGGCGCGGACGGCTTCGCGGCGCAAACCTTCGGCGCGTTCCTTCAAACGCTCGATATTGTTTTCAAGTTGGCGTTCGATTCCCGAAAGACGTTCAACCGTCGTCGTGTGCGACAAAAATTCTTTTCTTTGCGCTTCTAAATTAATTTCGGTTTCGCGCAAAACGTCTAATTTGGCTTTGAATTCCTGCTCGGCTTGACGCAAATCAAGTGCAACTTTTTCCGATTCGGCGCGTTCGTTTTTCGATTCTTTTTCGAGCCGTTTTATTTCATCTTCCGCCAAATTCAGACGCTCTTCAAGTCCGCCGATTTCCGATTTCAAACTTCCCGAACGATTGTTTAGATTTAAGATTTGCTCGTTTTGATATTGATGTTCACGACTGGCACGGTCGCGTTCGAGCGCGTTTTCCGAATGGTTTTGGCGCAAAATCGAAAGGTTTTCTTCCGCCTCACGCGCCGAATGCGTGGCATTGCGAAACGCTTCGTCTTTTTCCGTAACCTGCGCGAAAATCTCGCGTTCGCGTTTTGCGGATTCGTCCAGATTTGTTTCGAGTTCATCAACTAATTCAGACAAATATCTGCCTTCAGCCGTGAAAACCTGCCGCAACAAAACACGAAATTCTTCGCGTAAAATCTTGTAACGACGAGTTTTAGCGGCTTGGCGGCGCAAGGCGTTTGCCTGTTTTTCGATTTCCGAAACGATGTCAAAAATTCGACTCAGATTTATTTTGGCAGATTCGAGACGCGCTTCGGCGGCGCGTTGGCGTGTGCGAAATTTGGAAATTCCGGCGGCTTCTTCAATCAAATTTCGACGGTCAGAAGGCTTTGCCGACAAAATTTGTCCGATTCTTCCCTGCTCGATCAAAGCGTAATGTGCGCCCGACAAACCTGTTCCCGCAAACAAATCTTGAATGTCGCGCAAACGGCAAGTTTTTCCGTTCAATTGATATTCGCTCTCGCCCGAACGATAAAGCCGACGAGTTACCGAAACAGCTTCGCCCGGCGCAAAATCGAGCGCGTAACTGCGCGGTCGCCAATGGCGTTTCGTCTTAATTTTTTTCTCAACTGTCTGAATCGAACCGACTTGCGCCGCCTGAACTTTTTCAATTTCAATTTCTTCAACTTGATAGGCATTCGACTCACTTCTGACTTCTGACTTCTGACTTCTATTTCTTCCAAATCAACGGCGTTTTCGTCCAAATCGCTCAACGCTTCATCAATTTCGGTTAAATCTTCTTCATCGCCGGAAAATTCAAATTCATCATCGCGGACAAGATGCAAAACGACTTCCGCCATTCCGCCCGGACTGCGCTTGCTCGTGCCTTGAAAAACCACGTCTTTCATCTCTTCGCCGCGCAAAGATTTCGCCTTCTGTTCGCCCAAAACCCAGGCAATACAATCGGCAACATTACTTTTGCCGCAACCATTCGGACCAACAACAGCCGTAATTCCGTTGCCGGTGAAGACAATTTCGGTATAATCGGCGAAAGATTTAAATCCGGTGATTTCGAGACGTTGAAGTTTGAACATTTTATAGTGTTTTCGGGAAAATACAGCACTATATTTTGTTGTTTTCGCGCCTTTTAGTCAACTCTGCGAAAGGTAAAAAGCAAAGCTAAATCTAAAGTTTTACATTTTACCTTTTTAACTTTCGGCTAATTCAACGCAATAAAATTTACTTCGTCCAAATTGTCTGTAACGCTGACGATTTGCGGATTAAATTGAAATTGCTTCGATAAGACATTTAAGACAACCGTTTGCCCGACTTCGATTTCATCAAAGCGATAATAACCAAACGAGCCGGATGAAACGGTGCGGACTTCGCCGTTTGGCAAGGTGAGCGAAACTCGCGCATTGCGGATTCCGCGACCGTCCGAAGCGATGACTCTGCCCGAAATGGAAGCAGTTGCCGCAGTCGCCGGCACATTATTTCCGACCAACGCAATCAAAGTGTGCATATTCGGTGCGCCTGCGTTGGCGACATTTGTCGGATTGGGCGCACCGCAATCGGCTGCGGAAATGTAGCTCGGCGCAGATTGACCGAGATTATTGCTTCCGATGAAGAAACGGTGATTTACCGCCTGACCGTCGGGCGTAAAAATTTCGACGACAATTTGGGTGGTAACGGGCAATGGCGGAGCGGTTACGGCGAAGTCTTGGAAAAATAAATTTCCATTGGCAATCGTCGTATTTAGCGAGCCGATTAAAGTGCGTGTTCCGGCGGGAAATGCGCCGCCGCTGTTGGTATAAATTCTGACGGTAATCGGCTGATTTCCGCCCATTCCGGCGGTGGCTTCTTCAACGCCGATTCTCACGCCTGTAACGGTAAATGTTCCGGTTTGCCCGAACGTCGAAGGCGTGAACGCACGCCAATAACTGTTGTCGTCATGCTCGCCGGCGAGGTTGCAGGAAATCGAATTGTTGGCGATTATCGTCGTCGTATTGGTATTTTGCCAGAGCGTAACCGCCTTGCCGACAATGCCGAAACCTGCCACAAAAGCGCAAACCAACACGAGCCGCCCGATATTTCTTCCGCAAAGTAATCCGAATAATCTTAAACCTTTATGTTTTTGTTTCATTTCATTTTCTCCTTTTTTCTGCAAAGTCAGAACCGCCTGCGGTAGCGGGCGGGTTTTCCGTTTGATTGAAAATCATCTTGACCAACGCTTGACCCGCCCGCTACCGCAGGCGGTTCTGACACACTCGAACAAACCCGTATATTGATTCTTTAACCGCCCTATTGCGCTATAAAATCGAGATTTGTCAGTTCATCATTGACCGTTACAATCTGCGGCGCGAATTGAAATCGTTTCGAGCTAACGGAAACAATAACCGTTTGACCGACTTCGATTTCATCGAATCGGTAATAGCCGAACGCGCTCGTCCGCGTCATGCGGGTGTTGCCGCCCGCGTCGGTCAGATAAACAATGGCGTTCCTCAAGCCGTGTCCATTTGCGGCGAAGACACGCCCGCTGATTGACGCGGAAGCGGCGGTTGGCACGAGGGCGAAAAAGTAAGCTCCGCCTTGGTCTGCCGCTTGCGGGACGAGGCTGTCGCCGTCCGTCAACGGCGTAGAAACCGCGCTGTCGGACAAATTTGCGCCGGCGACTATTTTATCGCCGCTGATGGCAACGCTTTTGCCGAAATTGTCGCCGTCCGCGCCGTCCGAAGCGAATAATTTCGCTTGCTGCGACCAAACCGTGCCGGAACGAGTGAAAACGTAAGCCGAGCCTTGCTCAGAAGTCGTGATGGTGTCATCTGAAACAGCCCCGATAACCACGGTGTCGCCGCTGATGCCGACGCTGTTGCCGAACAAATCGCCTTGCTCGCTGTCGGCGGCGGTTAATTTCTGCTGCTGCGACCAGCTTGCGCCGGAACGAACGAAAATGTATGCCGAGCCGTTATTCAAGCTCGCTCCGGCATCATCCAGATACGCCCCGACAATCGCTGTATTGCCGCTGACACCGACGCTGTAACCGAAAGAGTCGTCCGCCGCGCCGTCTGAAGCGGTTAGTTTTTGCTGCAATGACCAAGTGGTGCCGGAACGAGTGAAAACGTATGCCGAGCCTTGACCGGCGTTCGATCCGATGGCATCTCGATAAACTCCGGCAATCGCGGTGTCGCCGCTGACGGCGACGCTCCAACCGAAATTGTCGTCCGCCGCGCCGTCTGAAGCGAATAATTTCGCTTGCTGCGACCAAGTTGTGCCGGAGCGGGTGAAAATATACGCCGAGCCTTGATTGCCCGCGGCGATGTCGTCAAACCAAGCCCCGACAATCACGGTGTCGCCGTCTATGCCGACGCTGATGCCGAAACTGTCGAGCATACTGCCGTCCGAAGCGATTATTTCTTGCTCCTGCGACCAGCTTGTGCCGGAACGAACAAAAATATATGCCGAGCCTTGCGCTAAGGTCGAGCCGACGGTTTTAAGCCTCGCCCCGACAATCGCAGTATCGCCGCTGATGGCAACGCCGAAGCCGAATTGGTCGCCCGCCGCGCCGTTCGAGGCGACTAATTTTGCTTGCTGCGACCAAGCTGTGCCGGAACGAACGAAAATGTATGCCGAGCCTTGATTGGTGTTTGCGTTGACATCACCAAGCCAAACCCCGACAATCGCGGTGTTGCCGCTGATGGCGATGCTCCAGCCGAAATTGTCGCCTGCCGCGCCGTCCGTGGCGGCGCGGCGGGCTTCCTGTATCCACGAACTGCCCAAGACGCGATTGATGTCAGCCGAGTTTTGATTGCTGTTTGCGCCGACATCATCCCGCTGCCCGTTTTCGCGGCGGGCGTTGTTGAATGCCTCCATCAAGCTGTCATATTGCCCGTTTTGTTGTAATTGTTCGATTGCCTCGTCGCCGCGCAGAGTCGGCAGCGAACTGTTTTCGCCTTGCACAAAATGCGCCGCCGCCGTCAACATCAACAGCGCGAAAAACGATTTGATTGATGCGCCAAGCGCGAATTTTGCTAATTTGTTCATTTTATTTTCTCCTTTTCGCAAAGTCAGAACCGTCTGCGGTAGCGGGCGGGTTTTCTCTGACTGCGAAACTCCCTTACCAACGCTTAACCCGCCCGCTATCGCAGGCGGTTCTGACAATTTCTTTCAATAATCTCTCGAATATCAAAAAGATTTTCCTTCACAACATAATTTGAAACGCCCGACAAACGCGCCGCTTCTTTTGTTTTTGCATCTGCGTAATCGGTAACGACACAAATATTTGCATCGGGAAATGCACCGATTATTTCGAGGCTTGCCGTAATGCCGTCAACCTGCGGCATTTTCAAATCCATCAAAACCAAATCCGGCTGAAACTCCGTGTAAATTGCCAAAGCGTCTGCGCCGTCCGCACATTCGGCGATTTCATCCGTCAGGTCGCGGACAATGCTGATAATCAATCGCCGCATTTCGGCATTGTCGTCAACTATCAAGAGTTTCATATCGGAAAACCTCATATCGTTTATTGTTCCTGCGCGATAAAATCCAGATTTGTCAGTTCCTCCGACACGGAAACGACTTGCGGCGCGAACTGAAATCGTTTTGAACTGACGGAAATAATGACCGTTTGCCCGACTTCAATTTCCGTAAAACTGTAATAGCCGAACGCGCCTGTCAACGCAGTTCGGCTGTTGCCGTTTTGGTCAACCAGCGTGACGCGGGCGTTTCGCAAACCTCTGCCGTCGGTGGTGAGAATTCTGCCCGCGATTGAAATTGCCGCCGCCACGACTGCTTGCGCTTCAAACGCGCCGATGTCCGAACCGTCGCCGCTTGCCGCGTTTGTTATCGAAGGCAAATCCATCGGGCGATTTAAGCCGCGCCCATCCAACGAACAGCCGAAACAATTACCTTTGTCCAGAGCCGGAGACGAGTTGGAATTGATGGCGTGCGTCGGAACTGTGCCGCCGATGAGAGCGAGCGGAGAGAGCAACGGGTCGAGAACGGCTTGCGGCGAGAAATCGGTTTTGCCGCCGCCGATTATTTCGGCAAACGGATTGCTGCCCGTCTGGTCGCCGGTCTGGTTAAAGCCGGTTACCGTGCCGCGATTGCCGATCAGGTTGTAGCCGTTTGACGTGAACGCGCCGATGACATCGGGCGAGAATGAGTTGTTGCGGTTGGCGGCGATGATCGAGTTGCGAACTGTCACTGTGCCACTCGTCCAAAAACCGCTCGCGCTCAGCGTGGTGGCTGGAACTTCGTTGTCGGTGATCGTGCTGTTGATGAGATTGACAGGTGCGCCGCCGCTGCTAGCGATGCCACCGCCGCCGTTGGCTGCGCCGGCGGTCACGCGGTTGCCGCTGATTGTCGAATTGATAACCGTCAGTGTGCCGGAATTATCAATCCCGCCGCCTCTGCCGGTAGAGGTGTTACTGCTGACGGTGCTGTGATAGACGTTCATCGTGCTGCCGATGAAGTTGCGAAGCCCGCCGCCGATGTTATTGGAGACGTTTCCCGTCACGTGGACAAAGGAAAGCGTCATTGTCCCGCTGACGTTGCCGATTCCGCCGCCGCCGCTGCTTATCAGGTTGCCGCCCGTAACGGTCATCCCTGACAAACTGACGATGCCGAAAGAGTTATTTACAAAGACGCGGCTGGTCGTGCTGGCGGCAGCGGTGTTTTGAATGGTCAAAGCGTTGGCGGTCGTTCCGACAAAGGAGATATTTTTGACAATTTCGATTTGTCCGCCGCTCAAACTGATGGTGCGGGCGATGCCGCCGGACATAAAGTATGAATTACCGAAAAAGTCGGGGTCGAAGATGACGAACGAGCCTGCCGGAACTGCCGCAAAAGTGTCGCGCAAACTGCCCGCGCCGTTGTTTGCCAGAGCAAAGCCGCCTTGCAGATCATTGACATACGGCAGATGCTCGAACGCGCCGATGTCTGACGAATTGCCGCCCGTCGTCGTCGGCGTAACGCCGCCCTCGTCAAACGGGCGAGCTACGCCGCGAAAATCGGTCGTTACGCCGTTTGCGCCGTTGTCAATCGCTGGGGACGCGACGGGAAACCGCCGCAAAGCGTGAGTCGGAACGCCGCCGCCGTAATTGCCCAAAGGAAAGACGAGCGGGTTGATTTGGGCGGTCGAATCGCCCGACTGGTCGTTGTTCACGCCGTTGGTAAAACCGTTTCCGGCGGGAGCGTTGCCGATGATGTTGTAGCCGTCGGAGGTGAAGGTGCCGGGGTTGGGGAAGCGGTTGACATCGGGCGTGGTCGGGTTGTTGCGGTTGGCGGCGATAATTGTGTTGCGAACGGTGATTGCGCCGGCGAACCTGAAAATGCCGCTTGCGCTGGCTGCGCCGCCGGCGGCTTCGTTGTCGGTGATGGTGCAGTTAGTGATGGTCACTGAAACGCCCGCCGACCAAATGCCGCCGCCGTTGGCACTGCCGCTCGTCACACGGTTGCCGCTGATAGTCGAGTTGGTGACGGTCAGCGTGCCGGTGTTTTCAATTCCGCCGCCTCTCAGGCTGCTGTTAACCGTGTTGTTGCTGATGGTTGAATTGATGACGGTCAGCGTGCCGGAGTTTTCAATGCCGCCGCCTCCGCCGCCGACGTTGTTTGTCAAGTGGACACCCGTCAGCGTCAGCGTCCCGCCGTTGGAAATGCCGCCGCCGACGTTGTTGGTGTTGCCGCCCGTGATGGTCATTCCCGACAACCCGACGGTAAAGCCGGAATTGATTTGAAAGACGCGGCTGGTGAGGCTGTTGGCGGCAATATTGCGAACGGTCAGCAAATTTGCCGCGCTGCCCGTAACAATCAGATTCTTGGCAATCAAGAGTTGACCGTTGACGCGGATAATCTGCGTGGTGTCGAACAGCGGCGCGGCAAATGTTATCGTGTTGCCCGACGCGGCAACGGCAATCGCTTCGCGCAAAGAGCAATCGGCATCGCAAACACCGTCGTTGGTGTCGGCGGTTTTCGTCACGACTTGCTGCGCCTGCGCCGTCAACGAAACACAAAAAACTAACAGCAAACTGCACAAAGAAAGTTGAAACAAAGATTTTTTCATATTAGTCGAGCCTCTGCTATCTATTGTTATCGGAAAGATTAGTGGATGGAATGGAGAAAACTACCCAATTTGATATGGGGAGAAATACCCATTTTGACTGGAGCGCAAGCGTCCCCGCTTGCAATGAGCGTCCGCTTCGGGCGCGAAAAAGCCTTTGCGTTTATTCAACTTGAATTCACGCAAACGCCGTTACGTCGCTGAAAAGCGCGACGTTTGCAAGCGGGGACGCTTGCGCTCCAGTCGTTTTTTCTAAAACAATTTTTCTTTATTTTCGAGAGCGAATTTCAACAAGGCTTTGTTGCCGTGAAGGTCGAGTTTGAGTGAGATGTTTTCGCGGTGTCTTTCAACGGTGCGGACGCTGATAAAGAGTTTTTCGGCGATTTCGCGGCTCGATTTATATTCGCCGATGAGCGATAAAATGCGTTTTTCGCTTGGCGTAAGTGAATCAATCAAATCGGGTTTCGAGCGTTTCAACAAAAATTTCGTCAACGGCTGGCTGAAAAAACTTTCGCCTTGGCAGACGGTTTTGACGGCGTGAACAATATCCTCCATCGCGCTGTCTTTCAACACAAAACCTTTCACGCCCAAGTTCAAAGCCGCGTTAAAAAGCGTTTCGTTTTTGTGCATCGTCAGGAAAATTATTTCGGTTGAGATTTTTTCGGATTTTAATTCGGTCGCCACTTCAAAACCGCCTTTTTCGGGCATATCAATATCTAAAACGGCGACATCGGGCAAAGTTTCCCGAATCATCGCCAAAGCCTTTGCGCCGTTTTCAGCTTCGCCGACGATTTCGATATTTTCTTCTAATCTCAAAAGCTGCGCCAAACCGCTCCGAAAAATCGGATGGTCGTCGGCGATGACAATGCGGATTTGGTCGCTCATTTTTTGCAAGTTTTTCGTCGCCAAAGGCGACCAACATTATAGCCTATGGTGAAGGCGTTTCGCCGAAACCATAGGTGTTTGACAACGATTCAGACCGTCGCTGAAGGCGACGAATATCTTCTGTCCGTTGTTCGTCGCCTTCAGCGACGGAATCGGTTTCATCGCTGACCCAGCGATTCTCGCTGGGCTATAATGTTGGTCGCCTTCAGCGACGGAATCGCGTAAATTTATGTTTTATCAATCGCCACAAAAACTTTTGTGCCTTTGCCTTTTTCCGATTTTATCGAAATTTTGCCGCCCAAGATGCGGACTCTCTCTTCCATTCCAATCAAACCGAAACCTGATTTGCCGTGAATATTCGATTTTTCAATCGCAAAACCTTTGCCGTTATCTTGCACTAAAAGTTCGATTTTGTCATCTTTTCGGCTCACCGAAACTTTGGCTTTTGACGCTTCGGAATGTTTCAAAATATTGCTCAAACTTTCCTGCACGATACGATAAAAATTTATTTCGTCTTCGGGCGAAAAAACGCCGTCCAAAGAATCAATTTCGTATTTAAATTCAATCTCCGAAGACTCCGAAACCTGTTCCAATATTTCCTCAATCGCGCTCGTCAATCCCAATCTTTCAAGCTGTGAAGGTCGCAAATAATATGCAATTTCACGCGCTTGATTGATAGCTTCGCCCGATGATGCGGAAATTTCGCCAAGTTGTTCGTTGGCGATTTCAAGATTATTCGCCTTTGTGCCGAGAAACGCACGATTTTTGATAATCAGCAAGGTTTGCCCCAAACCGTCGTGCAATTCGCCCGCGATGCGTTTGCGTTCGGCTTCCTGCGATTCGATAAGTTGGCGCGAAAATCTCTGTTGCTGTTCGCGTGTTTTTTCAAGGCGGAAAAGTCTGATTCGATAAAACAACATCAGCGCGACAATCAACAAAATCGAAACCAGCAAGATAAACCAAGGCTTTTTCCAAATCGGGTTCGACAAAACCGTTATATTTTTGCTCGCCAGTTGTTCGTTCCAAATTCCATTTGTCGTTGAAGCCGTTACCAAAAAACGATAATTTCCGGCGGGAAGTTGTGTGTAATAAGCCTCGCGGCGCGTGCCGACTTCAATCCAATCTTTATCGAAACCTTCGAGTTTATATTTAAATTTCACCTGTTCCGGCTTTGTAAAATTCAATCCCGTATAATGAATTTCCAAGTTTTCTTTGTCGGCAGGAACTTCGATTTGCGACTGTGATTCGATTTGTTTTCCGCCAAGAAAAACGTCTTCGATATAAACGGGCGGCGGCGGTAAATCGCTAAATTTCGGGTCAATCACGATTACGCCTTGAATCGAAGGAAACCAAAATCTGCCGTCGCTCGCTTGCCAACCGGCGGGAAAATTTCCGCCGTTGCCTTCGCTAGTTTGCATTCCGTCCGAAACGCCGTAAGTCGCGCAGGCGATTGTTTTTATTTTGCCGTTGCTTAAATCGTTCAACGCCGAGCGCGAAATGACCGACACGCCGCGATTTCCCAACAGCCAAAAATTGTCTTTTTCGTCAACGATTATGCGCGAAACGATGTCCTCATACATTCCTTCGCGGGTGGTGATTGCAAAAAATTTGCCGTCCTTAAAACGATTCAAACCGCCGCCGTAAGTTCCAAACCACAAAACGCCGTCGCGGTCTTCGTAGATGTCGCGGACATTATCGTTTGATAAACCGTCTTTGCCCAAAAACACAGTAAAAATGCCGTCTTTATAACGACTCGCGCCGTTCACCGCGCCAAACCAAACTGCGCCTTCGCGGTCTTCGATTATTGTTTGAATTTTTGTATGGATATAATTGCTTTGCGGCGAAATGATTTCGCGCTTTCCGTCTCGAACGATGAACAAACCTTCATCATTTTGAAAATAAAACGTGCCTCGACTGTCTTCAAAAACTCTTTCGGAAGTAATGCCGGATTCTTTGGAAAAATCGGTAAAAACGCCGTTTTTGTAGGCAGATATTTTTCCGCCTTGCGCTGAAAAGCAAATCGTTCCGTCTTTGCCTTGAAATGCCGAAACGTGATTTCCTTTTAAAACAATTTCAAATTTTCCGGCTTGAAATTTGTATAAATTATCTGCGCCAATCCAGAGATTTTTGTCGCGGTCTTCAAAAACAAAATACGCATCATTATCGGTCAAACCATCAGCTTTGGCGTAAGTTCGCGCCGTTTGCTGTTTATATTTGAGTAAGCCTTTGCCGGTAGTTCCAATCCACAAATTTCCTTCGCGGTCAGCCGTCATCAGCCGAAAGCGTCCAAACTTTTCCGCATCGTCAATCAGCAGTTTCGTGTCAGAACAGAGAGCGGTAGCGACCTGCTTTTGTTCAATCTCCGAGCAGGTCGCTACCGCTCTCTGTTCTGACTTGTAACGATAAATTTTATTTTCCGATTTCAGAAAAAAACTGCCGTCAATATTTTCAACGAAGTTGAAATTCGCGTCCGTTTTCTGCAACAGCGACACAAATCCGCCGTTTTCAAATCGCGCCAAAACCGTATTTCCGACAAGCCAAATCCGCTTTTTGCCGTCAATAAAAATCTTTACGGTCGAAGGCACGAGATTTCCTTGCGGAGCTTTAGTTTTCGGAAATAAATCGTAAAAAGGAAACACAGAAAACGCACCGTTTTTGTATTGATAAAGCGCGTTCGCCGTCGAAATCCAAATACTTCCCGCATCATCGCGGACAATCGAGCCAACGACAGGGTTTTCTTCGTTCGGCAAAGGAATTTTCTCAGCCGTAAAGTTCCCCGAAGCGTCCGCCGTGTATTTTTTCAAACCTTCGCCGCTCGGAATCAAAATTGCGTCTGATTCATCAACACAAATAAAAAAAATCGCCGCTCGCGGCAGTATCGGCGGTTCTAAAACGGACGTGAAAATTTCGTCTTTGTAAGAAATCAGATTGCCGCTCTGCGTGCCAATCCAAAGCGTGCCGTTTTTGTCTTCGTAAAGCGCGGTAATGCGGTTCGATTTTATTGCCGGAGCGTTGATGGTGTTAAAGATTTTGAATTTTATGCCGTCAAAACGCACCAAACCGCCGAATGTTCCAAACCAAATATAACCGTCTTTGGCTTGCAAAATCGCGGTTATACTGTTTTGCGGCAAACCGTTTTCCGTCGTCCAAAGCTCAGACCGATATTGCGCGTTTATCGAACAGACAAACAAAAAAACGCACAAAAGAAATGCGCCGCCAAACAGTTTTGCAGTCTGTTTCAGTAAAATGGAGTTTATTTGCAACCTATACAAAATAAAATTTTATCTCGAATTTAGAGCAATTTTATTTTGAATATCGAAAATCTTCAAATCTGTAAGTTAAAAATCAGTCGTGAAACAAAATTTTAGCCGCAGATTAACGCGGATAACGCAGATTAAATCATTACTGAGCGGCACGGAAATTGATTGAGAAACGCGCTCGACTGATATTTGGCGTTTTTTCCGTGATTTCCGTGTTTTTCGTGGATAGAATTTATTATCTGTCCACGGAAAACACGAAAAGCACGGAAAAATACTGATAATTTGAGTAATCGGTGTGCCATATCAATTTCTATGCCGCTAATGAGATTAAATCAATAAAAAAATCTGCGTTATCCGCGTTAATCTGCGGCTAAATCTTTTCGCACAACTTAGTGTTGTTCTCTAAAAATCTTCTTCGCTTAATGAACGCAAGCCTTGTTTTTCGGCGCGTTCGTTGTCGAGTTCGGTGAGAACATCGAGCAAGAAGTTGGTGTTGCTTGAAACAACAATGACGACGTTGAATTCGTGGTCGGCGGTTGAAAATTCAAATGTTCCGCAGTTGAGTTCGATGACTTCGCGGAAAGCTGCCTTGCCGTTGTGCTGACCTGATTCGGCATCAACAATTTTGCCTTCGTTGAACGAAACGCTTGCCAGATGCAAATCCGATTTTATCACGAGCAAACCCGTCATTTTTGAATTTTCGATAACTTGGACGGCATCGAAAATGCTGACATAAGCTAAATTTCCCGCAAAAGTTACGTCTGTTCTGACTTTTTGCGGCGACTTGTCGCGTGTTGCGGCAAAATCCGGTCGGCGAGCGCGGCGAATTGCATCCAAACCGGACGCAACCGAAATTCGCGGATCTAATAATTTTGCTTCCTGTAATCTATCGTAAGCCAAATCAAAATCTTCGCGCCCGATATACAAGCTCACGAGCGCAAGACATTGTTTCGCGGCTTCATCGCGGTTTTTCTGCGAAATACAGATTTCGCGCATCTTTTCACGCAAAGGAATCGAACGCGGACTGCGCTCCATTGATTCGCGCAACAAAGCAAACGCTTTTTCCGGCGAACGATATTTGACAAAAAGATCGGCATCGAGCAAAACCGATTCCACCGAACCTTCCGAGAGCATAATGTCCGAATTGTCTAAAACTTGATTCATACTTTTGGCAGGAAAGAACAAAGATGTTCAACTATTATAAATTAACACAAACCAAGCAGATTAGTCATCAAAAATTTAAAGGCTGGGAGCGCAGTGCTTCCAGCCTGCAAGATTGCAGAGCGTTTCGCGGAGCAATCTAACGACGTTTGCGTAAAAATCAACTTGATTTCTACTGCGACGCTTTTAGATTGTTGCGCGAAACGCTTCACAATCTTGCAGGCTGGAAGCACTGCGCTCCCAGCCGAAAACCAAATTAGAAATCAAACCGCAAACCGAGTCTGATTTGTCTTTGGCGGAATGTTCTTTGAGGAGTTACGAAATTCGTGCCGTTGAAATCAATGAAACCCGCACCGAAATTGAAAACCGCCGCGTTCAGAATGTTGTCAAACTGAATTACGGGGCGCAATTTCATACTTTCCGTCAATTTGAATTCTCTCGAAACACTTAAGTCGAAGGTGAAAAATCCCGGACCCGTTCCGGCATTTCGCGGAAGATTTCCGCCTCTCGAACCGATTGTCGGAAGCGCAAATTGATCAAACAAAGATTGTGCAAAAGGACTGCCCGGCGGTGTCCAAACGATGTTTGAAACATCTCCGTTAAAATTCGGTCGGTCTGTTCCGACATCATCGAGATTGCGGTCGCTGCCGCCAACGCCGATGCTGAACGGTGCAGAGCTTCCGGCGCGAAACAGCGGCGAAAATCTCAATTTACCGAACCAATACGGCGTGTCGAAAATCCCCGAAAACGCGATTCGATGCCGACGGTCTTGAATAGTTCGCGTATATTCGCTGTCAAAATCGCCGTTGACTTGCCCGTTTGCCGTGTTGTTCAAACCGTCATCTTTCGTCGAAGAAAGCGTGTAATTGAAACGCATACTGCCGCCGAAACCGCTGCCCCATTTGCGATAACGCGAGCGAACTTCGAGAATCAAACCTTGATAAAACGCTTTACCAATCGAGCCGATACGCGATTTTTCTTCAAAGTTTTGGTCAGGTCTGAAACGCGCAATCGCCGCCAAAGCAATGCCGAGTGCGCCGCCGACAGAGTTTGTCGTTGTATTTGCAACGGCGGTGCTGGGCGAAGTCGTTGTCGTGCTTGTCGTATTCAGATTGACAAAACAATCGGCTGTCGTTGTTGTCTGACAAGTTCCTGTGCCATTGGCGGTTGGTGTCGGCGCGGTGCTGTTTGCACTGCCTAAATAAAATCGGTATGTTCTGACAGTTCCGTTAGAGTTTGTAAAAGTATATGGCGTAGCCAACAAATAAGCTGTCCAATCCGCAAAACCGCTCGGCAAAACTGGCGCATTGATGTTTCGGTCGCGCCACAAACGAACTGTTTTATTCCAAGTGTAATTTGCCTCGAAAACCCAACCTTTGCCGATTTCTTTTTCAAAACCCAAGTTAAATTGATAACTTTCGGGAATTTTCAAATCCGCATCAACCGAGCGGAGCGGATTGCCCGCGCTTCCCGCATTGACGATAAATCCTGTATTGCTGTTGCAAGTCAGCGTCGTTACGATAGTTGCACAAGTTGCTGTAACGAGGTTTCGCAGTTCATCAATCGAAGCGTAAGAATTCGGGAATCTCGCGGCAATCGCTCTGAGAATCGGCTCTCTTCGCGGATCAGTTGCGCCCGTTCCGATAGCGTTTGTGTCAAAAGGCGTGCTTCCGTTGATATTTTGAATCGAATCGGCAACCGTGCGAAGCAGAGTGCGGTTGTAGAAAATGCCGCCGCCGAAACGAATGACTGTGTTGCCTTTCTTAAACGGATCCCAAGCAATGCCGAACCGCGGACCGAAATTGTTGTTGTCGTCCACCGTCGTTTCGCGCTCGTAGCGAAGTCCGAGATTTAATGTCAGATTTTCTTTCAATTTGATTTCGTTATTGATAAAGAAGCCGTAATATGTGTTTTTAACATCCGAACCCGTGCCGAAATTCAAGCGGAATCTCGATAGAGTGTTTGCTTGAAAGAATCCGATATTGGCGAAGTTAAATGTGCCTGTCGCATCAGATAATTCGGTTGCTTTTGAACGAATGTATTGAAAATCGCCGCCGAATTTCATCGTTTGATTTCCGAAAACGTAAGTCAAAGTATTTTGAAATTGATAACGAGTTTCGCGGCGATTTTGCGGAAAAGTTTCGCTGTTTCCGCCCGAAGCCGTCGAATTTCCGACAATCAAAGTTTGGTTGCTGTTTGTTTCGGGGTTTCGATAACCGATTAAAACTACCGGCTCAAACGGCGTGTTGGTTTCAAAACGCGGTTCAAAAATCGAATATTGGAAACGGAATTGATTAACCAAACGCGCCGTAAAGAAATGATTATCGGTAAAATTTATCGCGTCCGTCGTCGCTTTTCGCGCTTGCAGTGCATCGTCCAAACGGGTTGTCGAAGCGGCAGTCGTGCGCTGATTATTTCGTCTGCCCATTTGATAGCCAATCGTAAAATTATTTTTCGCGTTGATTACTTGGTCAAATTTTGCCGTAAAAATATGATTCACATTTGGTGTCGCATAAAGCGAAGTGTAAGGCAAAATCCCGACTGTCGGCGAACTGTTCAAATCAACACAACCGGTAACCGGAACATTTGTCGGACAAGTGCCGTTTGCTGTCGGAAGCGGATAATTCGGATTTGCGCCAACCGGCACCCAGGTATTGATAAATGTCGTGTCTTGCACGTTTAGGTATTCATACGCGACCGAAAAGAAAGTTTTGTTTCGTCCGTCGTAAATTTTCGGCAAAACAACCGGACCGCTCAAGGTAAATCCGGGATTGTATTCGGTCAGCGGCAAACGCGCAAAACCGCGACTGTTGTTATACCAAGTATTTGAATTCAAATTATCATCGCGGAAAAACATAAACACACGACCGCGAAATTTGTTCGTGCCGCTTCTGGTTCGCAAATTGATGCGTCCGCCCGAAGCGCGACCGTATTCAGCCGAAAACTGATTCGTAATTACTTGAACTTCGTCAATTGATTCCAAAGACGGCTGAAAACGCACGTTTGCCGAGCGGTCATCGTTGTTGTCCAAACCGTCAATCGTAATATTATTTGAATAAGAAACGCCGCCCGAAAGCGAAAAATTTCCTTGTTCGGCAGGCGCGGTAGAATTAGTTACATTGCGGTCATCCGACAAATCGCGTGTCGAAAGAGCTTCTTCGCTCGTTCCGCCCAAAGTCAAAACCAAATCTAACGGATTGCGCGAATTTGTCGGAATTTCCTGAATTTCGCGTTCGGTAATCGTGCCGCCGACAATTGTTCGGCTCGTGTCCACAACCGGCGCATTATCGCCGCCGATGGTTACGGTTTGTTCGACTTTAACGCCCGCAGGTGCAAGGGTGAAACTAAGCTGAACATTTTGTCCGCTGACTGTTACCAAATCCGTCTGTTCTTGTGCGCCGAAACCTGTCATCGAAACTTTAACGGTGTAAGTTCCCGGTTTGAGTTCGATAAACTTAAAACGCCCTTCGCTGTCCGTAACGGCGGTGCGTTCGGCTCCGGTGGCGATAAGTTTTGCCACGACGCTTGCGCCGACAATCGGCGCGTTATTTGTGTCGGAAATTTTTCCGTTAATGGTTACTTCGTCGAGGTCTTGTGCAAACACGGCGCAAACCGACATTGATAAAATTAAGATAAAATACGAGAATCTTTTAATCATACTCTTCAATAAAAAACTCCAAAATGTAAATTTGAAACAAGTTATTTTCTGTCATAACCGTCCGAAAAGCAAGAAGCGAAATTGCCCTTTCTGATTGATTTTGTGTTAAATTGTTATAACGATTTTCCAAAGACATCTCCAAAACACTTTTTTTTCAATATGACTTTACTGCTCGAAATGCAGCAAATTACAAAAGAATTTCCCGGCGTTAAGGCTTTGGACGGCGTTACTTTTGATCTTTCCGCCGGAGAATTTCACGCGCTTGTCGGCGAAAACGGCGCGGGAAAATCAACGCTGATGAAAGTTCTTTCGGGCGTTTATCCGTTTGGAGATTACAGCGGCGAAATTGTTGTTGACGGAAAAACTCAGCAATTTAAAACTATCCGCGATGCCGAAAATTCGGGCGTGGCAATTATTTTTCAAGAACTTTCTCTGGTCAAAGAACTAACCGTCGGCGAAAATATTTTTCTCGGCAAAGAACCTTCAAAATTCGGCGTGATAAATTGGTCTGAACTTTATCAAAAAGCGTCTAAACTGTTGAAAGATTTACATTTACCGATTGATCCGCGAACGCCTGTCGGCAATTTGGGAATCGGACAGCAACAACTTGTCGAAATCGCCAAAGCACTTTCGCAAGACGCGAAAATTTTAGTTTTAGATGAACCGACTGCCGCTTTGACCGAATCGGAAGTCGAAACGCTTTTTACGATTTTGCGAAAGTTGAAATCGCGCGGCGTTGGAATGATTTATATTTCGCACAAATTGGACGAAGTTTTTGAAATGGCAGATAAAATCACGGTTTTGCGCGACGGAAAAACCGTCGGAACTTCGCTTGCAAAAGATTTGACGAAAAATAAAGTCATCGCGCTGATGGTCGGGCGCGAAGTCGGCGATATTTTCCCGAAACGAGCGCACGAATTCGGCGAAACTGTTTTGGAAATTAAAAACTTAAACGCTTTCGATTTTGATAATCCCAATAAAAAACTCGTTGATAATGTTTCGTTTTCCGTCAGAAAAGGCGAAGTTTTAGGAATTGCCGGATTGATGGGCGCAGGTCGTTCGGAACTTTTAATGACGATTTTCGGCGCGTGGCAAGGTAAAACTTCGGGCGAAATTTTTGTCGAAAACGAAAAAACTTCAATAAATTCGCCGTCGGACGCAATCAAAAACGGCATCGGATTTGTTACGGAAGACCGCAAGCGTTTCGGTTTGATTTTGGAACAAACGATTTTAGACAATTCGACGCTTGCCGGATTGAAACGAATTTCAGGCACATTTTTGACAAATTTCGGGCGCGAAACTGTTGCGGTTAAAAAAGTTATGTCGTCATTGCGCGTCAAAGCAAATTCGCCGATGACGATTGCCGGAACGCTTTCGGGCGGAAATCAGCAAAAAGTCGTGCTGGGAAAATGGCTTTTGACGAATCCGAAAGTTTTATTTTTAGACGAACCGACACGCGGCATTGATGTCGGCGCAAAGCAAGAAATCTACGCCGAAATAAATAAATTAGCCAAAGAAGGTTTGGCAATCGTAATGGTTTCATCGGAATTGCCCGAAGTTCTCGGCTTATCGGACAGAGTTTTAGTCTTGCACGAAGGCAATCTGACGGGCGAATTTTCGCGCACCGAAGCCACGCCCGAAAAAGTGATGGTCGCGGCAACCGGCGAACAGAAAGTAATGGTTTAGTAACAAATAATGAGTGAAACAACAGAAAAATCAGGCTTTAAGATAGAAACTTCGTCGCTTCGCGCATACACGATGCTTGGCGCGATGATTTTGATTTGGATTTTTTTCCATTATGCAACGGCGGAAAATACGCCGGCTTTTTCCGAATTTGGCACACATTTTCGGTATTTTTTTAGTTTTGCGTGGATTGGCGACGGAGTTTTTCTAACGCCGGGGAATCTTTCAAATCTGATGTTGCAGATGTCGGTTACGGGCATTTTGGCGGTTGGAATGTTGATGGTTATTGTGTCGGGCAACATTGATTTGTCGGTCGGTTCGGTTTTGGGTTTGGCGGGCGGAATTGCGACAATTTTGATAACCAATCAAGATTACGGATTGATTCCGGCATTTGCAGTCGCAATTATTATCGCCGTTTTGATTGGAGCTTTTCACGGATTTTTGACGGCATATTTCAATATTCCGGCGTTTATCGTAACGCTTGGCGGATTGTTGGCGTGGCGCGGCGCGATAAAAGGCATTTCAAATTCGCAAACTATTCCGGTTGCTGACGAAACTTTCAAACTCATCGGAAAAGGAAATATGACGCTTGCTTCGGGCTGGATTTTGGCGGCAATCGGCATCGCGTTTTTGATATTTTTTGCTTACAGACGCGCTCAATCACAGAAAACTTACGGACTCGGCGAAGCAAATGTCGGCGGTGAATTGTTAAAATCAATTCTTCCGATTGGCGTAATTATTAGCTTTATTTATGTGATGAATGCGGCAAACGGCGTTCCGTTGCCGGTTTTGATTTTTCTAATCGTCGCGCTGTTTGGAACTTTTATCACCAATTCGACGACGTTTGGACGTTATCTTTACGCCATCGGCGGCAATTCGGACGCGGCGCGACTTTCGGGCATCAATACGAAAATGAATATCCTGAAAGTCTATGCTTTGCTCGGACTTTTGATTGGTGTGGCGGCGATAATTTCTACGGCGCGACAAGGAAACGCTTTGCCAAACGCCGGAGTTTCTAAGGAATTGGACGCGATTGCCGCGTGTGTTATCGGCGGCGCGAGTTTGATGGGCGGACGCGGAACGATTTTCGGCGCGTGTCTTGGCGCGTTGATTATGGCGAGTTTGGACAACGGAATGTCGCTGCTCAACGTCCGCGATTTTATGCAGGAACTAATCAAAGGCACGATTTTGGTTGCCGCCGTCGGAATTGATATGATTGGAAAGAAATCTTAAATACAAATGAAGACTTTGCCTGCGAAACATACGAAAAAACCGAAAATTAAAACAAAAGAATTTCTTCTTTTCGTTTCTTTCGTATGTTTCGCAGGCAAAAAATTAGGAGAGAATTTAATGCGAATAAAATTATTGGTGTTTTTGGCGTTTGCCATATTGATTTCGGCGTGTGTGCAATCGCCGCAAGGCACAAACAATTCGGTGCAGACGAATGCGCCACGCGACCCGAATAAAAAAATAAAAATCGGTTTTTCGATGGCGACTGTCAAAGAAGAACGCTGGCAACGCGACCACGATGCTTTTGAGGCGCATTGCAAAAAACTGAATGTCGAATGCGTCATTCCGGTTGCCGACAATAAAGAAGATAAACAGGCAAACGATGTCGAAAATCTGCTGACACAAAACATTGATGTCTTGGTTATTGCGCCGCAAAATGCTACGCAAGCAAAGGATTTTGTTGACAAAGCAAAAGCCAAAGGCATTCCGGTTATCAGCTATGATCGTTTGATAAATTCCGACAAAATTGACCTTTATATTTCGCATCAAGTTCCGGTTATCGGCAAAAAAATCGCCGAATATGCTTTGCAAAAAGTGCCGGAAGGAAATTATATGATGGTTTATGGCGCGTCAACCGACAACAACGCCGTGATTATGAAAAAGGAACAACTCGCCATTTTGCAACCGGCAATTGACAGCAAAAAAATCAAAATCGTGGCTGATCCGTTTATTCCCGATTGGAATCCTGAAGAAGCCTTGAAAATGGCGGAAAACGCGCTGACACAAAATAGCGACAACATTCAGGCGTTTGTCGTTTCCAATGATGGAATGGCTGGCGGCGTGGTTTCCGCGCTCGAAAAGAAAGGTTTGGCGGGCAAAATTATTGTTACCGGACAAGACGCGCAAATAGACGCTTTGCAGAGAATTGCCGAAGGAAAGCAATCAATGACCGTCTATAAACCGATTATTCCGTTGGCGAATGCGGCAGTCGAAGCCGCAATAAAACTTGCGAAAAAAGAACCTTTAACCGGAACGACAATGTTCAAAAACGACGCTATCGGCAAAGACGTGGTGGCGATTTTGCTCGAAGTTACAACCGTTGACAAAGACAATCTGATAGACACCGTCATCAAAGACGGCTACGCCAAATTTGAAGACGTTTATAAAAATGTTCCGGCTGATAAACGTCCGGCGCAGAAGTAAATTTTGGTAAAAGTTTTGAGTCCCTGCTTTAGCAGGCAACCGCCGCGCTTCGCTGGCGGAAAAGCCGTCTAAAGACGGGACTCAAAACTTTTTTAATTTATTTGCCCAAAATTATCGTTTCATATTAAACTTTAGCTAGACTAGCCAAGCTAGAAACAAACGCTATGAGAACAATTTCAACATTTGAAGCCAAAAACAAACTGAGCGAAGTAATTGCCCTGGCAGAACGCGGCGAACCGCAGATAATCACGAAAAACGGCAAGGAAACGGCAGTCGTTATTTCTTACAAAGAATTTCAGCGATTGACGGCGAAAAAGGAAACTTTGAGCGAATTTTTGCTTAACAGTCCTTTGTGCGGTGATGACGGGATTGATTTAACGCGCTCGAAAGATACAGGGCGCGAAACTATTGATTTCAACAGCGAGGAATATTTATGAGTTTTTTACTTGATACAAACGGTGTTTCCGAATATTCAAAAAAGAAGCCGAACCCGCAAGTTATCGAATGGATTGACGCGCAAATCGAAGAATCTTTGTTCATCAGCGTTTTGACTGTCGGCGAAATCGAAAAAGGTATTGCCAAAATAACCGACGTGAACCGAAAAGCGCAATATGAATTATTTATGAAAAATTTGGTTTTGCGATTCGGTTCGAGAATTCTGCCTGTCAGCCTGAAAATCGCGCGGCGTTGGGGAAATTTGACCGGAAATCTTGAAAAGCGCGGCAGAGTTTTACCGATTGCCGATGCGTTGATTGCCGCCACCGCGCTCGAACATAATCTGACAATTATCACGCGCAACACCAAAGATTTTGCCGACACGGGCGCAAAGGTTTTGAATATTTGGGAATAAAAAGTCCGACACACTTTAGTTTGTCGCCGATGTTTAATATCAAATCTGCTAACTTTCCGATTGAAATTTAGCTTGCGAGATGTCCGGCTTTTCAACAAACTAAAGTGTGTTGGACTTTACAATTAATATGCCGAAACTTACTTGGACGGGAAAAGACAAGGTTATCAATCATCATCACGAAGTTCCTTTTCGGATTTTGGATAAACAATACACATTTAAGTCAGAACCGTCTGCGGTAGCGGATGGTTTATCGAATGAATCAAAGTTGTCGAAAACCAATCTTCAACCGTCCGCTACCGCAGACGGTTCTGATAATCGGATAATTCACGGCGATAATCTTGAGGCGTTGAAATCTCTTTTGCCCGAATTTGAAGGAAAAATAAAGTGCATTTACATTGATCCGCCGTATAATACGGGCAACGAAGGTTGGATTTATAACGATAACGTCAACGACGAAAAGATAAAAAAATGGCTCGGAAACGTCGTCGGCAAAGAAGGCGAAGATTTATCAAGGCAAAATCGTTTGAAAGAATTGATTGTCAAAGGTTTTGTGCTTGACGATGAACGTCTGAAATCAGGCGGAAAGATGAATTACTTTGATGAATTATTAAACCGAATCCGCGATATTCGCAGTTCGGAAAAGGTTTTTTATCAAAAAGTTAAAGACATTTATTTAACAAGTATTGATTACGCCAAAGACGCAAACACGACACGCGAATTTTTCCAAGTTATTCAAAACAAACTACATCACGCAATTCACAACCGAACCGCCGCCGAATTAATAAAGGAAACTGTCCAACACGCTTTAGCTTGTGGAATGCCTAACATCTCAACAAGCTAAAGCGTGTTGGACAGTTTAATCAAACACTTTCGTTTTCCTGATGATATTTTGCAATTAAACGAACTCGACATTTTGCAAGATGCCGGAAAAGTTACGAAAAAATTAGCCGAAGAAATTGCTGTCAAAGAATATGATAAATACAATGAAAAACAACGCTTGATTGAAGCGGACGAAAGTTTGTCGGAATTGGAAAATGATATAAAATTGATTAAAGGCAAAAAATAAAATGGAACTCAAAGATTATCAACAAACCGTTATCAATGATTTGGAAAGTTTTCTCGAATACGTTGAAAAATACGAATATGTCGGCAAAGCGTTTCAGACATTTTGGACGGACAAAGGCGTTAAAGCTGACTTTTTTTCATACAAACACAACGTCAAACACGCGCCGCACGTCTGCATCAAAGTCCCGACTGCCGGCGGAAAAACTTTTATTGCCGTTAATGCTTTGCGTTCGATTTTTGAAAATTTCGCGCAAGCACAATCAAAAATTGTCGTCTGGCTCGTGCCTGCTCGTCGAATCAAAAGGCGACAATCTCGATAATTCGGATTCGGTCAATAAGCTAAAATTAGGACAATTATGGGCAAGCAAAGCCGGAAATAATTTTCGATACTTTATGGTTTTTGACGAAAATCCAATTAACAATGCCCACAAACTCAATGAAATTGTTAAGTTAATTTCGCAGATGTAGAAACGCGAAAATCGCCATCCAATTGTAAAAATTATTGGATGGCGATTTTCGCAAAATGGAGCCGGTGATGGGACTCAAACCCGCGACCTGATGATTACAAATCAACTGCTCTATCAACTGAGCTACACCGGCTTACAGCAAATTGCCGCAAGAAAAAATACTAGCAAATCACACGCGCTTTCTGCAAGTTCAAGAAAATTATTTTGCTAAACGCAGATGCGGCAAATCGTTTTGCGGCGTAGGAATAATGTATTGCTGATTCGGCATAATATTTTGCCAAATCATTTTGTTTTCGAGAATTTTTTCGACTTCGTCGCTCGGCACGGGGCGCGAGAAAAGATAGCCTTGTCCGTATTCGCAACCGAGAATTTGCAGTTGGTGAAGTTGATGAATCGTTTCGATGCCTTCGGCAACAACGTCCATTCCGAGCGTTTTTGCCAGCGCAATAACCGTGCGGACGATTTCACCGTTTTCGCTGCCGTCTTCCATCGTGCTGACGAATGAACGGTCAACTTTGAGCGTATCAATCGGAAAACGGTGCAGATAACTCAAAGAAGAATAGCCCGTGCCGAAATCGTCAATCGAAAGTTGAACGCCTAATTCCTTCATTTGTTTGAGCATTGCAATCGTTTGTTCGGCGTTTTCCATTACCGCGCTTTCCGTAATTTCGAGTTTCAGACATTGCGGCGGAATGCGTGTTTCGCCAATGATTTTGCGAATGTCTTCGACAAGACTGCTGTGCGCGAAATGTTTGCCCGAAAGATTGACGCTGACGGTTAAAATTTTATTTGACGGTTCGATTGAGTGCCACGCGACCATTTGGCGGCAGGCTTCACGCAAAATCCAGAGCGTCATCGGCACAATCATTCCGTTTTCTTCGCTGATCGGGATAAATTCGTTTGGCGGCACAAGCCCGCGCGTCGGATGATTCCAGCGAATTAACACTTCAAAACCGGAAAGTTTCATCGTATCGAGCGAGATTATCGGCTGATAAAAAGCGCAAAATTCCTGACGTTCGACGGCGTGGCGCAAATCGGTTTCAATTTGCATTAAATTAACGGCGCGAGTGTGCATCGTCGTGTCGAAAATGTCGTAAGGTTTGCCGCGTTCTTTGGCGTAATACATCGCAATATCGGCATCGCGCAAAATGTCTTCGGCTTCTTCGTAACGCTCGTTGCCCATCGCAATTCCGATGCTGACGCTTGTGAAAACTTGTCTGCCGCTAAGATTAAACGGCGCGGCGAGTTTGTGTTTTATCAGCCCGGCGAAACTTACCGCGTCTTCGGTTTCTTTGATGTTTGTTAAAATAATAGCGAATTCATCGCCGCTGAAACGCGCTACCAAATCGCCTTCGCCCATAATATTTTTCAGGCGTTTGGCAACGTGCAAAATAAGTCGGTCGCCGGTTGAATGTCCGAGCGAATCGTTGATGGTTTTGAAGCGGTTGAGGTCGAGAAAAAGCACGGCAAAACCTGCGTCGGGCGTGCTTTTCAGTCTTTCGAGTTGAAACCGCAGAGTTTCGATAAATAGATTTCGATTGGGCAAATCGGTCAAGCTATCGTGAAACGCGGCGTGGCGAAAACGCTCTTTGCTTTCGCGTAAGGCTTGCGAAATGCGGTCTTGTTCGTTGATATAATGCTGAAGTTCTTCGATGTGTGCTTCGGCTTGTTCGGCGCGTCGGCGTTCGGCTTGTTCGGCTTGCTCGGAGGTTTCGCGGACATCGTTGACGTATCGCCGATAAGTCATAAACGAAGCCGCACCGACAACAATCGTTGCCAACAGCAATACAGGATTGATCTGTTCGATAGCTTTAATCAACAAACCGGCAACCACGCCGCCGATAAAATACATCGCTAAAGCATTCAAACAATTTTCATTCCAAACTTTCCAAAACGATTTGTCGCTTTTGCTCGAAGTAAAAAGACTTACCAAAATCGAGCCGACTAAAAATTGAACGAGCGCAATGATTGCCAAAACTCCGACAAAAGCCGAAACATTTGAAAAATTATGTGCCGCAATTTCAGCCGGAAAAACCGCCCACGCCGTCCACGCCGCAAGTGCCGTCGTAATCGAAGATGTGGCGACATTTAAAAGAATCGTTTCTTTTTTGATGGTGATACCTTTGCGGCGGAAAGCAAACGAGGCATTGAGCGATTCAAGTGCCGATAAAACAATCGCAATCGGTGGCGAATATATCATTATCGCGTAAAAAACTGCGCCTTCGGCTAATGAAATATAAATTTTGGTGCGTGGTAATTGAAGTTGAAATACCGAGCCGAGAAAAATTGTCGCAAACGTGAGTGTGATTAAACCCCAATCAACTTTTTCGAGTTCAAAATTGAAAAGCGAATAGCCGCAGATTATTGCGCCGACAGTAATAATCGTCCAAATAAAGATTTTTGTGATTTTTGAATTTGTATTCACGTCGGTTTGTCTAAAAATGCTGTTAATTAATGAAAGGGGTTATGAATTGTGGTTTGGTTGAATTTTTCTCAACCGCTTTTAAGTATAGAATTAATTCGGCGAAATGTCCATATTTTTTTGTGTATCTGTAAAAAATGTTTATCTTGTTGCAATATCTTTTTTATTATTTACTAAAACAAGTCATAAAAAGATAAGAGATGAATAAGAAATTTGAATCAAATACTTCTTATTCATCTCCTATCTTTTTCCTTCATCACTTTTTATTGGTCGCCGTTGGTCATCACGATAATTCCGTCGCTCATCAGCATTCCGTCGCTGATAAGCATTCCATCGCTCATCAGCATTCCGTCAGCGAAAACCGTTCCGTCAGCCAAGTTTGCCGATTCGATTTGCGAACTGTAATCCATAAACGGAAGACCGTCGGCGATTGTTCTGCCGTCGCTCATCAGCATTCCGTCGCTCATCAGCATTCCCAAATCATAAATTTTCTGATACTTCGTAATAAGTTTCGTATCTTTGGCGTAGCCTTTGTTCAAAATTATTCCGCCTGACCATCTGACCGTTTGACCGCCAATAAACGAATACGGCGAAGGAGTCGAAGTAGTTGTCAGCAAATTCGTGTTTAACGCAGGCGATGTTCCCATATCTTGTCTGACTAATTTTGCCAGACGAACCGCGCCATCAGCGTTTAATTGACCTGCGCCTTGTTCGAGATGATTTGCACCGGAAATCGGTTGTGCCGTGTATCCGAGCAGCATTTTAACCATATTCGGCGTTAATTTCGGATTTACTTGAAGCATTACGGCGGCTGTTCCGGCAACCAGCGGCGCAGACATCGAAGTTCCGTTCAGATACATATATCTGTCTAACGAAAGCGGATAATCAATCGCAAAAAGTTGCGGAAAATCGTTTTTCAATTTGCTGTTATTAGCTTCGACGCTGACGATTTTGTTACCGGGCGCGACCAAATCGGGTTTGACGAGATTGTCGTAACGGCGAACACCATTTTGCGTATAATAGGAGCGCGTCGGACCGTGTGAACTGAAAGTCGCCATTATGTCATCATTGCGTCCAACTGTTTCTTTCGTGTTTGAAGCTCCGACCGTAATTGCCGAAGGTTCGTTAGCAGGTGAATGAATCGTGCCGTATTGTTTCATTCCGGCGACATTTTTGCCATCGTTTCCGGCAGCGACAACAACCACCACACCGACATCAGCCAGACGGCGAACGGCGCGACACAACGGGTCGTTTTTATACGATTCAACCGCCGGTGCGCCTAAACTCAAGTTCACAACTTTGATGTTGTAAGTCGTGCGATTGCTCAAAATCCAATTAAGTGCGTTGAGCGTTTGCGTAACCGTTCCGACTCCGTTGTTGTTCAAAACACGCAAGTTTATCAAATTAACATCGGGCGCAGTGCCGCGTTGATCCATCAGATGAAAAGCCGTTCCCGTGCCGCCGCCGACAAGTCCGGCAACGTGTGTGCCGTGTCCGTAAAGGTCTTCGGTGGTATTTGAGCCGGTAAAATCTTTGCTGTAAATAACGCGATTTTGTCCGGCTAATCCTTTGAAAGCCTGATGCGATTTGTAAATTCCCGAATCAACCACCGCTACGCCAACGCCTGTTCCCCATTTATATTCGCCGACAAAATCCTGCACTTGCGCCGTGCCGGTTATAAGCTGATATATTTGCGAAGACGAAAGTTCCGATGCTTGTGCGCCGACCATTCCGGTTGTTTCATACAAAAATGCACCCGAAGATTTGAGCGTTTTGTTGACCGAAAGATGTTCAGCGGCGCGAAGTTCGGATAATTCTTTGACTAGCGACGCAGGCATTTCGATTGACATTGCTTGCAAACTTTCCATTTCGCCGAGAATTTTAATATTGTTTTCGGTTATAAATCTGCGAAGCTCGCGGTTTTGCAAATTCACGCCTTGCAAAATGACTTCGACTTGCGAATCAGACGAATTTTGAATTATTTCCTGCAAATCGGGCGAGATTTTGTCGCCGACAAATTTATAACGGTCGTCTTCCGTTTTGACTTCGACACGCGCAAAATATTTGCTCATTTCGCTGTCTGCCGTAATTTGCGTTTCAAATTCCGAAATGCTCGACGCGCTGATGATTCTGACCTTTCCGTTTTTCGCCGCACCGCGCAAAACTTCGGCGATTTCCGCATTGTAAGGAACTTTTCCGGCATTATTCACGACATTTTCAATTGCCACGATAACGCGCTCGTTTTCAGCATTCAAGAGAACTTTATTTAATTCGACAGCAGCTTGAGAGATTTCGTCATTCTCCGCCATAATCCGATTCAAATCTACGCGCCACAATTTTTTACCGGAAAGATTCGTCGGCGCGTCTTGCGTCAAGCGCAAAGCAGCTTCATTTACTAAAACATCAAACTGAACCGCCGTCTTATCAACCAGCACGACATTTTTCTTTGCCGAACCGCTCAGCGAATTAACTATTTCGTCGGCTTCCGTTTGATATTCTCCCGTTGTGCGAATTTGTCCGCCGCGGGCTTCTTCCGTCAAATCGCGCACATAATTCGGCAATTTAACGGTTTCAATCATTGAAACCCGACTATTCGATAAATTAACAGCCGTATTTGTTTGACCGAAGACGAAATTCGGAATCAAAACAACTGCAATAAGAAGCGGAGAAATTTTGGCGTTTAGTTTTTTGAAGTTCATAACAATATTTATTTGAATGCCTTTCGGCAGTTCTGCTCGCCCTCTATTGGCAAAGTCTGTGCCAAGAAAAGTTTTGAACCGTAAAACTCAATAAAGACGGGATTATCAGAAGATTTTGAGTGTTTAGGAGAGATTTTCGAGGTAAAAGAATCGGTCAAACTGATTGCCTGATTCCTTCACATTGATTGATTTCCGACTAAAATTGAATATACAAATAGGACTTTCGCTTAGGTCAAACCGATACTGCGCCGCAATGCTCAAACAAAACGCTGACAGCCAACGCTGAACGTGAAGGAGAGTTTTCGGGAAATGTTGCCGTTGAAAATCACAGATTTATCGAACATCCGTTTTTTTGCGGAAGATGAAATTTTCCTACAAACAAAGTGATTAATTGATATTAAAGCAAGTTGATTTTGT
Organism: Acidobacteriota bacterium; assembly: GCA_031409875.1. GTDB lineage: Bacteria > Acidobacteriota > Blastocatellia > Pyrinomonadales > Pyrinomonadaceae > CALMEH01. The sequence continues at coordinate 68,047 of JANNYB010000015.1, forward strand.
AAAACGTCCGGTCAAAAGCCGCTAAAGATTACCGAAATAATCGGCACTCATTAGCGTTAGAAAATAATTCAGATGTCGAACTCAATTTTAATTTTGGAAACTTAGCAGTATAATTCAATAGGGCTTTCTCATAAAAATAAATTTTCCGGTAACTTGCCACTCAAGAATAAATTGACAGGGATAAATGGGATGCAAGGGATAACAATTGAAAAAAAAACTAAAAAAATCCATTTTATCCCTTCAATCCCTGTTAATTTTCGGTTTTTGTTTAACTTTCAATTTTTATGAGAAAACCCTATATAATTCAAATATTATGCCCAATACGCAAACTTTGGAAAAAGTGAAATTATTGATAAACGTGATGAATGGACGGATGAGGATTTGAATGATTTATCTCCAGCATCGTTTGTGTATTTTGAAGAAACCAAAATTTCACCGAAAAATAAATGTCAAACTCAATTTTAATCGTAGATGACGAGCGCGGAATTCGTGAAACCTTGCGCGGCGTTTTGGAGGACGAAGGTTTTGAAGTCGAAACCGCCGCGACTGGCGAAGATTGTCTGAAAGTGGTTGAAACGACGAATTTTGCTTGCGTTTTGCTCGATATTTGGTTGGGCGACGGCATTGACGGACTCGAAACTTTGAAAAAATTACGCGAAAACGGCAACGATTCCGCCGTGATTATGATTTCGGGACACGGAAATATTGAAACCGCCGTGAACGCCACGAAACTCGGCGCGTTTGATTTTATCGAAAAACCTCTGTCGCTCGAACGCACGATTTTGACGGTTAAAAACGCGATTCGTCAGCGCGAATTGGAGCGCGTTAATGAACAATTACAGAAAAATTTCGCCGAAGAATATGCGATGATCGGCGATTCGATTGCGATGCGTGCGCTGCGGAAACAGATTTCAATCGTTGCGCCGACCGACGGGCGAGTTTTAATTTCGGGCGAATCCGGCACAGGAAAAGAACTCGTTGCACGCGCAATTCACGCGCAATCACGCCGGAAAAACGCGCCGTTTGTCGAAATAAATTCCGCCGCGATTCCCGAAGATTTAGTCGAATCCGAACTTTTCGGACATACGAAAGGCGCGTTTTCCGGGGCGATGTCGGCGAAAAAAGGAAAGTTTGAAATTGCCGATAATGCGACGCTTTTTCTTGACGAAATCGGTGATATGTCGCCGCGTGTGCAAGCGAAAATGTTGCGCGTTTTGGAAGAACAACGCTTTGAACCTGTCGGCAGTAATATGCCGGTAAAAGTTGACGTTCGCGTCATTTCCGCAACCAACAAACCGCTTTCCGGCTTAATCGAAAACGGCGATTTCCGCGCCGATTTGTTTTATCGTCTGAACGTCATTCCGTTTCAAATTCCGCCGCTTCGTGAAAGATTGGAAGACGTGCCGCTTTTGACCGCACATTTTAATAAAAAGTTTTCGCTTTCCTACGGTAAAAAGCTGAAAGACTTTGCGCCGGAAGCAATCGAAGCCTTGCAAAATTACGCTTGGCTCGGCAACGTCCGCGAACTCAAAAACACGATTGAACGCATCGTAATTATGGTCGAAAAGCAAAAAATCTCGGCGGAAGATTTGCCGAAATTTAATCTGACGGACGATGTGCCGTCATCGAGTTTCCGATTTCCGTCATTCAAAGACGCAACCGACGCATATCAGCGCGAATTTATCTTGCACAAACTCGCCGAATTTGACGGAAATATTTCAAAAGCCGCCGAATCAATGGGCGTTGACCGCAGTCATCTTTACCGAAGAATGAAAAATCTCGGAATAAACGGTAAATAATCCGAGTTCCCATTTAGTAAAGTGAAAAAGAGATTTTGCCCACGAAACACACGAAAGACACGAAAAAAGTTCTGTTTTTATTTTCGTGTCTTTCGTGTGTTTCGTGGGCAAAAAAAATTATGAAGAATAAAATTATTGCGCTTTTGACGGATTTCGGGACAAAAGATTATTTTGTCGGCGCGATGAAAGGCGCGATTTTGACGGTTAATCCAAACGCGAAAATTGTTGACATTACGCACGAAATCGAGCCGCAAAATATTAAATCGGCGAGTTTTACGCTTTCGGCTTGTTATAGAAATTTTCCGCACGGGACGATTTTTGTCGCGATTATTGATCCGGGCGTTGGTTCGGAAAGACGGGCGATTTTGGTTGAAACGGAAAAATATTTTTTTGTTGCGCCGGATAATGGTTTGCTGAGTTTTGTTTTCGATGAAGCCGAAAGCGCGAGCGTTTTTGAACTGACGAATAAAAAGTTTTTTGCCGAAAATGTTTCTGCGACATTTCACGGGCGCGATGTGTTTGCGCCTGTGGCGGCGCATCTTTCGGGCAGTGTGAAAGCGAACGAATTCGGCGCAGAAGCGGTTGATTGTGTTAGATTTACACGAAATAACTCATCAGCCGAAATCGTGCATATTGACCGTTTCGGAAATTTGATTACGAATTTAAAACGCGAAGATTTGCCCGAAAAATTTGCGTTGGAAATCGGTGGAAGAAAAATCGAAAAATTGTTGAATTTTTACGCCGAAGCCGACAAATCGGAAGTTTTTATGATTACGGGAAGCGCAGGGTTTTTGGAAATCGTTGCTTTTCAAGATTCGGCGAAGAATTTATTAAACGCGGAAATCGGGCAGAAAATTTGTTTATAGTAACGCCTTCAAGCGTGAAAACGCTTTGCTTCGCGGGCGTTTTGTTCACGGCTAAAGGCGTTACTCTGAACGATTTTCGCAACTTGCGAAGTTGTCTTACCATTTGTTAAATTTAAACTATCGAGAATTTTAATAAAAACAGCTTATAAACTTTAAGGACACATAACAAAATGACTACAGCAACAGAATCAACCGCCGCCGCCGCAGGACTTCGAGGAGTCGTTGCCGCGCAATCATCAATCGGGGATGTGAACGGCGAACAGGGAATTTTAATTTATCAAGGCTATGATATTCACGATTTAGCTGAAAATTCGACGTTTGAAGAAGTCGTTTTTTTGCTTTGGAACGGGCGTTTGCCGAAGAAAGACGAACTCGAAGAATTTCAAAGCCGAATCCGCAAAAATTATGCCGCACCGACGGAAGTTATCGCGTTGATGAAGCAGTTTCCGAAAGATTCAGAGCCGATGGATGTTTTGCGGACTTCGGTTTCGATGCTCGATTTTTACGATGATCAAGGACACGGCACCGACCGCGATCACGCAGTTCGGGCGGCGATTCGATTGACTGCACAAATCGGAACGCTGGTTGCGGCTTGGGAACGCATTCGCAACGATAAAGAGCCGATTGCGCCCGATGAATCGTTGAACATTGCCGAAAATTTCCTTTATATGATGCGCGGTGAAAAAGCAGAAGCGGACGAAGCCAGAATGATGGACGTTTCGCTGATTCTTCACGCCGATCACGAATTAAACGCTTCGACATTTACAACTCGCGTGATTGCCGGAACTTTGGCTGATGTTTACGGCGCAGTTACGGGCGGAATTGCCGCACTCGCCGGACCGCTTCACGGCGGCGCGAATACGGCGGTGATGAAAATGCTCGTCGAAATCGGTTCGGAAGAAGCGGTTGATGCTTGGGTTGACAATGCTTTGGCGGAAAAACGCAAGATTATGGGCATCGGACACGCCGTTTATAAAACCGAAGACCCGCGGGCGACTTGGCTTCGCAAATACTCGCGTGAATTAGGCGAGAAAAAAGGCGAAATGAAATGGTTTAATATGTCGCAAAAAATCGAAAAAGCGATGCTCGATAAAAAAGGAATGTATCCGAACGTCGATTTTTACTCGGCTTCCGCCTATTATATGATGGACATTCCGCTCGACCAATACACGCCAATCTTCGCTATCTCGCGCATTTCCGGTTGGACAGGTCATATTTTAGAACAATACGGCAACAACAAATTAATTCGCCCACGCGCCGAATACATCGGCGAACGCGATTTGAAATACACGCCGATTGATGAACGCTAAAAGTGCGTTCAAGTAAAAAGGCAAAAGTAAAAAGGCAAAAGTTAGGAAGTAATTCTTTTAACTTTTGCCTTTTCACTTAAAATAATACCTCAACTAAAAATTAGAAAAAGAATTACTGTTTTTGTCGCTGAAAGCGACCGACATTATAGCCTAGCGAGAATCGCTAGGTTCGCATTGACAAAATTTTCCGTCGCTGAAGGCGACGAACAAAACGTGTGGTGATTGTTGCTCGCCTTCAGCGAGCGAACGAATTACTGCAAATTACCTAGCGATTCTCGCTAGGCTATAATGTTAGTCGCTTTCAGCGACAAGAACAAAAAAACTAATTTGAGCCTCTAGCTTTTTATTAGAGCATTACTACTTAACCTCTTTAATATTTGCTTCAAAACAAAATACGTTAGATAATTCTCGAAAATGGAAGGCAAACGCTTAATCGAAAAAATCAGACTGCGAAACATTCTCTCCTTCGGCGACAAAGGCGAAGAAATCGAACTCCAGCCGCTTAACGTGATTATCGGGCAAAATGCTTCGGGAAAATCGAACTTAGTTGATGTAATAAAACTTTTGCGTTCACTTCCGCAAGATAAAGGTTTAGTTAGTTTTATAAGCAAAAATGGCGGAATCAGTGAATGGATTTGGAAAGGAAAAACAGAATCTGTAGGTTTAGAAATAGGAATTAAGGTAAAATACCCATTAGGAAAATTTACATATTCAATAATATTCGATGAACTATTAAATAGACTAAATATACTTGAAGAAACTATTGAAAATAAAACTTTCAACAAAATAATAAGAAGAACCGAAGACTTTTTTGAACAGCGAATTGAAATAGGAGATTCTATTTTGTCAAAGGCTTTTATAAATGAAGAAAATATATCTAAATCATCAAGAGTTATTTTACAGATTTTATTTGAAAAAATTGCAATTTTTTCAGAACTGCAAACGAATAGAAACTCTCAAATCAGAAAACCTCAAATTCCAGATGCTCCAAATGATTTTCTTGAAGAAGATGGAAGTAATCTTGCCCTCGTCTTAAATGATTTAGAACACAGAGGCGATACAAAAGATAAAATCGTCGAAAATCTCAAAAAATTTAATCCGCGTATCAAGGATTATTCGGTTAGAATTTTAGGCGGAACGGTTCAGCTTTTTATTCGTGAAGAAGGTTTGGAAAAACCGATTTCGGCAATGCGGCTTTCGGATGGAACTTTGCGGTATTTGTGTTTGTTGGCGATACTTTGTCATCCTGAGCCGCCGCCGTTGATTTGTATTGAAGAGCCGGAAACGGGTTTGCATCCTGACATTCTGCCGACTATTGCCGAGTTGATGCAAGATGCGGCGACGCGAACTCAGCTTATTGTTACGACGCATTCGGACATTTTGGTTTCGGCTTTTTCCGATATGCCTGAGGCGGTTTTGGTTTGCGAAAAAGATGAAGACGGAACGCATTTTAAGCGATTAGAAAAAGATAAATTGAAAGTGTGGTTGGAAGAATATGAACTTGGCGATTTGTGGCTGAAAGGAGAAATTGGAGGCAAGCGTTGGTGAAGGAAATCAAACTTTACGTCGAAGGCGGCGGCAAAGGCTCACAAAAAGTTGCGACGATTAAAATTCAGCAAGGTTTTGACGCTTTTTTCAAAGAACTCAAGGAAAAAGCGCGGGAAAATAAAGTCAGTTTTAAGGTAATTCCGTCGAGTAATACGCAAAGCACTTACAATGAATTTATGTTGAGCGTTGAAAGTTCGCCGCAGAGTTTTAATGTTTTACTCGTTGATTCGGACGAAACTGTGAATGAAGAACCTCGCGCTTTTCTGCAAAAGAAATTCAAAAAATGGAAATTGCAAAATATTAAAGATGAGCAATGTCATTTGATGATTCAAATTATGGAGTCTTGGTTTTATGCCGACAAAGACAAATTAGCCGAATTTTACGGAAAAGATTTTAATCTGAAAGCTCTTGCGAAAAATGTGAATATTGAAGAAATTATTAAAGCCGCAGTCGAAAGCGGTTTGGCAAATGCGACGAAAAATACGCAAAAGGGAAAATATCACAAAATACAACACGGCGCGAAGATTTTAGAAATTATCAATCCGAACAAAGTCCGCGAATCTGCGCCGAATTGTGAAAGACTTTTTCGGATGATTCGAGAAAAACTCGACTGAATCGAAACAAAAAGCCAAACAAAAGCGTAAAATTAATTACCAAATTTGTCCCGAAAAAATATTAAATGGAGTTTAAAAAAATGAAAAGCGCAATTTTTGTATTTGCCTTGTGTGTCGGCATAATTATAACTATCGGCAACATCGTGATTGTTGCCCAAACTGATATGAAACCGCCTGTTGCAAAAAAAGAACCGAAAGTTTTGAAGATTCACGGCTACGAAATTACCGATAATTATTCGTGGCTGCGTGATCGAAACGAGAAGAAAAATCCTGCAATTATTGATTATTTGAACGCCGAAAACAAATATACGGAATCGTTTATGAATCCGCATAAAGCGTTGGTTGACAATCTTTACAACGAAATGTTGGGGCGCATCAAACAGACGGATTTGAGCGTTCCGTATCGCATCGGCGAATGGTGGTATTTTTCTCGAACCGAAGAAGGCAAACAATATTCGACGTATTTGAGAAGCAAAACGCGCGACGGCAAAGACGCGCAAGTTTTGCTTGACATAAACGAGATGGCGAAAGGTTTTGCGTATTTCGGCATCGGTTCGTTTGAGGTTTCGGACGACGGAAATATGCTTGCTTTTTCGACCGATACGACGGGTTATCGCCAATATACTTTGCAGATAAAAGATTTGCGAACGGGCAAAATTCTTTCGGATAAAGTCGAGCGCGTAACTTCGACCGAATGGTCAAATGACGGCAAATTTCTGTTTATCGGACAGGAAGATGCAGTTTCAAAGCGTTCGGATAAAATTTGGCGGCACACAGTCGGGACAGACCAAAATGATTTGGTTTATGAAGATAAAAATGTGCTTTTCAACATCGGCATCGGGCGTTCGCGTGATAAAAAGATGCTGTTTATCGGTTCGAGCGCGAAAACTTCGAGCGAATATCGCTATCTTTCGGCAGAAAATCCGCTCGGCGAATTTAAAATTCTCGCGCCGCGCAAGGAAGGACACGAATATTCGGCGGATTTTTATAACGGCGAATTTTATATTACGACCAATAAAAATGCCGAAAATTTCAAAGTCGTGCGTGCGCCTTTGAATAATCCGGCGGAAGAAAATTGGACGGATTTTATCGCGCATAATCCGGCGATTAAGGTTGACGGAATTTCGTTTTTCAAAAATTACGCCGTCGTTTCCGAACTCGAAAACGGTTTGGAATATTTGAAGGTAATGGATTTGAAAACGCGCCGTGCTTCGGTGAGAATTCCGACTGATGAAGACGTTTATACGATGGCTTTGTCGGGAAATCCTGAATTTGAGACGGACGTTGTGCGATTTAATTATTCTTCGATGATTACGCCGAGTTCGACTTACGAATACAATTTTAAAACGCGCAAAAGCGATCTTTTGAAACAACAGGAAATCCCGAGCGGTTACGACAAATCGCAATATGAAACAAAGCGCGTTTGGGCTATGTCGCGTGACGGAAGCACGAAAATTCCGATTTCGATGATTTGGAAAAAAGGCACAAAAATGGACGGCTCTGCGTCAATGTTGCTTTATGCTTACGGTTCTTACGGTTTTTCGATGACTCCGGCGTTTTCGACAAATCGTTTATCGCTTGTTGATCGCGGAATGATTTACGCCATCGCGCACATTCGCGGCGGTTCTGAACTCGGCGAAAAATGGCGGCAAGAAGGTCGTATGTTTAAGAAATTGAATACGTTTTACGATTTTATTGATTCGGCAAAATGGCTTCAAGCGAACAAATATACGTCGGCTGACCGCACGATTATTCAAGGCGGAAGCGCGGGCGGACTTTTAATGGGCGGCGTGGTGAATATGTCGCCGCAGACGTTCAAAGCGGCAATCGCGCAAGTTCCGTTTGTTGACGTGATGAACACGATGCTCGATGAAACTCTACCTTTGACGACGGAAGAATGGATTGAATGGGGAAATCCGAACGAAAAACCGGCGTGGGATTATATGATTCAATATTCGCCTTACGAAAACGTGAAAGCGCAAAATTATCCGAATATGTTGGTTGAAACTTCGCTTAATGATTCACAAGTGCCGTATTGGGAAGGCGCGAAATTGGTTGCTAAATTGCGCGAAATGAAAACCGACAAAAACGTCATTTTGCTCAAAACAAATATGGGCGCGGGACACGGCGGCGCGTCCGGACGTTATGATCGTTTGAAAGAAATCGCTTTTTCATATTCGTATGCTTTAACGCAAGTTGGAATTACGAAGTAAAAAGCCATACAGAAACACGCACTTCTGGACACTTGCTTCGTGCGTGTTTCTGTATCCACAACAGAAATTGGTTTGCGAAAGATCGGACATTTTAAGCCGTTTTTTTTCGCAAACCAATTTCTTTTAGGTATAAAATTTGCTCCCGGCAGGAATTGAACCTGCGACCTTTCACTTAGGAGGCAAACGCTCTATCCAACTGAGCTACGGGAGCAGAAGCATTTTCAATTTTAGATTTGCGATTGGCGATTGTCCAATGCTTATGAATCGTAGTTCAAAAGCGATTTGACTTGATAGCCGTCAAATTTGGCGCGTCCGCCTAAGAAATCTAATTCGACAACGAAAGAAAGTCCGACAATATCGCCACCTAAACCTTCGACCAAATCAACAACTGCTTTCGCAGTTCCGCCCGTGGCGAGCAAATCGTCAACAATTAAAACGCGATGACCCGCGCCAACCGCGTCTTTGTGCATTTCGAGCGTGTCCTGCCCGTATTCCAAATCATAGCTAACCGAAACTTTTTCGGCAGGCAATTTTTTCGGTTTGCGAACCGGCACGAAACCTGCGCCAAGTTTTAAGGCAAGTGGCACGGCGAAAATAAATCCGCGTGATTCAACGCCGATAACCGTGTCAATCTTCTCGCCGGCAAACTGTTCGGCAAGCGCATCAATCGTTTGTTTCAATCCGTCCGCGTCTTTCAAAAGCGTCGTAATATCGTAAAAATTTATGCCTTCCTTCGGAAAATCCGGCACTTCTCTGATTAATTTTTTTAAATGTTCCATTTTTTTAGTGGTAAGTGGTGAGTGGTAAGTGGTAAGTGGTAAGAATTTTAACTTACCACTTACCATTTACCACTTACCACTACTTTTCAATTCTAAATGATGAATATAACCCGCTCGGTTCTAAAACTATTTCTTCAATTTCCACGACTTTTGAATAAGTCGGTCCGGCAGTTAAATCATTTCTAAATCCTTCGACCGCGCTTGCATCGCCTTCGGCTAATGATTCGACTCGTCCGTCTTTTAAGTTTCGCACATAACCCAAAACCTGATGCCGCGCCGCCGCACGCTGCGTAAAAAATCGAAATCCGACACCTTGCACAATGCCGCTGATGGTAAATTTTCTTGCAATTTTCATATAACGAATTTCAGATTCCAGATTCCAAATTCCAAATTCATTTCCTTAAATTTGGAATCTGAAATCTGGAATCTGAAATTTTAACCAATCGCATCAAGACATTCCATCAAACTCCGCTGTCGGCAAGTGTAAATCGGCATTCCGCGCAAGGTAAATTTGCTGGCGGAAGTTTCGCGCAGTTCTTCCGTCAGCGCAAGAAAATCTCTCGGTTCATCAGTTTCAAAACTAACGATAAATTCCTGTTCGCTAAAGCCGAAAGCGTGCGTCAGATGAATTTTGATATTTTCAAACTTTTTGCCGACCATAAAATTTTCTTCGACCAGCGAGTTGCGTTCTTCGTCCGATTTTCCATACCAATCCGAATGTTTCGCGCACGGATAAACAAAATGATATTTTTTTGTTCCGGCTTTGATGTGATAACGGTCTTCCGCCGATTCGTGCGAATCTTCGGAAATAAACATCATTTTTTTCGTAATCGCCAAATAATTATTGACCGTTTCGAGATAACTTCCCAAGTTCGTGCGATAAAGTTTCGCGGTCATATCTTGAATCGCGTCAAGCGAATTCCCAACGCGCCAAAACATCAAATCGGCTTTTGAATCAAATCCGACAAGCGAATAGCTGAACAGCAAAAGATTTTCGTTGAATGTATTAAAAACGCTCTGAAATTCGGATTTGAAAAGGCTTTTCGATTCTGTGTCGAGTTTGCGCCAATCAGGATTGACGCGAAAAAATATAAAATTTACAAACTGCTTCTCGACATTCGGGAGAATTTGAGGCTGTTTGTTATCGGCAACCAATCGCAGAGGTGTCGGTTCGGATTCTTTTTTTACGAAATCGGTTAGTTCCATTTTTTACTTTCGGCGCAAAGGAGAAAAGGATTTTCGTAGAGTATTTTGCCAAGTTTTCCGGCAGATGTCCAAAGCCGCTTTGATGATTTACAAAACGCGAGGTTTAATGCCAAAATAACTTTATGAATCGCGCCTTTATTTTGATTCTTTTTTTGAGTTTCGCCGCTTTCGCACAACAGCGTCCGCTTTTGACCGACGATGTTGACACGACTCCGCCCGGCGCGTTTGAAATCTCGGCGGGCGCAGATTTTTTTCAGAACGAAAAATTTCCGCTTTCGGGAATCAAAGGCGATTTAACGAGAGTCGGCGATATTCGCGTTAAAACAGGTCTTGCGCCGAATGTCGAAATTCAAATCGAAGGCGTTTTGCAAAATTTCGTGGCGATAAATTCGCAAACTCCTTCGCCGATTCCGCTTTCCGTAACTGGAAATTCGACCAATGACTTTGGGGATATAATCGTTTCTGCGAAAGTTCGGCTTCGCAACGAAACAAAATATCTTCCCGCAATCGGTATGAAATTCGGTTTTCAAATGCCGAATTCAAACCAAGCGCGTGGCATCGGGACAAATCAAATCAATGTTTTCAGTAAAATAATTTTGCAAAAAAGATTCGGCAGTAAAAATAAAAACAACGTCTCGCGCCTTAACACTTACGGCAATCTCGGCTTGGGAATTATGACCGCGCCGCTCGCCCAATTTACGCAAAACGACGTTCTGCTTTACGGACTTGCGGGAATTTATCGCGTCAGCGACCGCATCAGCATCGCCAGCGAAGTCAACGGACGAATCAGCACCAGAAGAAATACGCCAATCGGCACGGAAAGCATCGGACAATTTCGCATCGGCGCACAAATCCGCGCTTCGGGGTTAAGATTTGACACAGCCGCCATCTTCGGCTTAACCAAATTCAGCCCGCGCTCCGGCTTCACCTTCGGCGTAACTTACGTTTCACCCGTAATTCTCGCTCCGGCAAAATAAAATATAGGGCAAAGTTATGAAAAATTCACTATTCGCAATCTTGGCAATTTTAGCAATTTTCGGCACGAGTAATCATTTATGTTTCGCTCAAACAAGTTCGCCGCAATCAACAAAAGCTCAAAAAAAATTGGAGAAAATAAAGAAAAAAGTCGAGAACATCGGAGTCGGCGAAAAAATTACCGTCGTCAAACTCAATGGTCAAGATTTTTACGGCTCAGTTAGCAATATCGAAGCGGACGGCTTTCAAATTGTTGATGTTGACACAAAGCAGACGCGCGATTTCAAATACAGCGAAGTCAAAAAAATCCATCCGGGCGACGGCGAAAGAAATCTTATCACCGGAAAAAGAAACAATCCGCGTCGAGGCTGGCTTTACGGTGCGGCAATTTTGGGCGGCGTAATTATTCTGACCATCATTGGTTTATCAGATAAAGACTTTTGATTTTATAATTTTTTTGAAGTTTAATGCGGAAACACACACGAAGTAAGTGTGTATAATTTCAATCATTTACACACTTACTTCGTGCGTGTTTCCGCATTCTCGAATTTGCACGACTACTTATATTTCCTTGACAAGATGATTTATCGGCGAATGACCTTTGCCCAAATTCGGCGCAGTGCGAATCGCCGCCGTTACAAATCTTTTTGAAATTTCGACGGCTTCAATCAAATTTTTCCCCAACGCCAAATTCGCCGTAATCGCCGCCGCAAGTGTGCAGCCTGTTCCGTGTGTTGCATTCGTTTCGATAAATTCAACTTCAAAAACGTGCAAATCTTCGCCGATAAAAAGAAAATCTTTTGCTTTGTCAACTTTGGATTTTGGCAAAGACAAACCATCCGCTACCGCAGACGGTTCTGACAATTCCGCAAGATGTCCGCCTTTGATGAGAACATTTTTCGCGCCAAAATCGCGCATAATTTTCGCGGCTTTTTTAATATCGTCTTCATTTTTAATTATCATCTGCGCGATTCTTTCGGCTTCGGGAATGTTCGGCGTGATGATTGACGCAAGCGGAAAAAGTTTTTCGATGAGAACGCGCAAGGCTTTGTCGTCAATCAAATCAAACCCCGAAGTCGAACGCACAACCGGATCAACGACAAAATTTTGCAGATTATTTTCCGCGACAATCTTTGCAATTTCTTCGATAATTTCGCGTGTCGGCAACATTCCGGTTTTCAGCGCATCAACTTTAAAATCTTCTAAAATCGGCAAAATTTGATTTCTAACCGTTTCCGCCGAAAGATTTTCCGCGCCGAAAACGCCTTGCGTATTCTGAAAAGTTACGGAAACAATCGCCGCCGCCGCGTAACATCCAAACGCCGCAAATGTTTTAATATCAGCAATTACACCCGCGCCGCCCGATGGATCAAGCCCTGCAATTGTCAAGCAAACTTTCTGTTTCATATTTTTTTTGAAAAATGTGTTACGTTTTGCCGAAAAACGACACATATAAACGGAAACCTCACCTACACGATTCCCTCACTTCTCACTTTCTTCAAAAAACGAATTGCCGCGAAGCCGTCTGCGATTTGCAAAACTTCGTGGTAATTCGTTTCGTCAATTCCGCCGAGCGCGATAATCGGAAACGGTTTTAATTTCGTGCAAACCTCGCGCAAAGCGTCTAATCCGACAGGTGCGCCTTTATTCGGCGAATGAAAAATCGGGCTGAATGTCGCAAAATCCGCACCTTGATTTTTCGCAATTTCGGCTTTTTCAAGTGAATGAGTCGAAACACCGATGATAAAATCTCGCGGAAAATTTGCACGAATAATTTCCGCCGAAAGCGAATTTGCCGTCAGATGCACACCGTCCGCATTTACTGCTAAAGCAATATCGGCGCGGTCGTTGATTAAAAGTTTTGTTGTAGATTTTTTGGTGATTTTTGCCGCTTGCAACGCAAGTTCAAAAACCAATTTAGTAGAAAGTTGTTTCTCGCGTATTTGGATTAAAGAAATTTTTGCGGCAACGGCGCGTTTGATTAAATCTAAGGTTTTGCGCGAGGTTTTCGCGTAATTTTCCCCCGTAATTTCGCCATCGGTAATGAGATAAATTATCGAACTCAATTTTTGCCTTTTTACTTTTTACTTGACGAAGTTTCGGTTTCGCTCAACATTTGCACGCTTCGTTTGAAATTAGCGATTTCCCAAAATGCCAGAAACACATTCAAAACACCCAAACCTGTAATCGCGCCGCGCACCCAACCCGACGCAACAGCTTGGCGGATAAACGGCAAACCTGTCTGTTCGGAAACAAATGCCAGCAAGTAATTATCGCCCCAATCGCCGACCACACCGATATTTATCCACGGAAGGATTATCAGCATAATGCCTGCCATAAAAAACAGTAAAATAAAAAGAATCACCGTAATTCGCTCGACCATATCGGCAAGTATAACTTTTTAAAGTGAAAAAGTGAAAAAGTGGAAAAGTGAAAAAGCCGATAGCATTCACTCAATCAAACTTTTTCACTTTTAAACTTTTAACCTTTTAAACTTTTGAGACGTGCGGAAACGTCGCGGTGATCAATATTTTCGGTGTAAATTTTCTCGAAATATTCGATTGCCTTTGCCGGTTCTTCGCCGACTTCGTAAGCATTGGCGATTTCGTAGTAAAGTGCTTGTTTTTCTTCTTCGTTCAAACCGACGGTTTCGAGTCCACGCCGATACCAGACGAGCGCGAGATTCGGCATCTGTTTTTCCATAAAACAATGTCCGAGCATATTGGCGCATTGGAAAAATCGGCGCGTGCCATCGGTCGGTTTAGCGATGTTGATTGCGTCTTGAAATTCCCGAATCGCTTCTTCGAGCATACCCATTTCGCGGTAAGCGGTTGCCGTGTCGTAATGCGTTTCGTAATCACCTTCCGCTTCCGTTTCAAAATCTTCGAGTCCGAGTTCGTTGCGAAATTCGCTCAAAGCGTCCGGCGTTTTCGTCTGCGGTTTCGGTTCTTCAACTACTTTAACCTCAATCGTTTGCGGTTTTTCGCTGGTTGCGGGCAAAGCGGAATTATTTCCCATTTTCGCACTAAGTTCGGCAAATTCGAGACGGTTTCCGTATTGTTCAACAAGCGCGTTAATCGATTTTTCGGCTAATTCCGTGTAACCTTGTCCGATGTAAAAATCAATACTTTCGATTTCCGAAGCGATTTTCATTTCGTCCGCCGGTTTGAGCGTCGGAGATTGCGCCGGAACGTCTTCGGCAGGTTTTGAATACGCCGCGTCAATTACGCCTTCGACGATAAAATCTGCCGCGTTGTCAGACGCTTGAGCCGAACCGTTTTGGCTGAATTCAAAATATTTTTCTTCTGCCGCGCCGTCAAAATTTTCGCTCGTGTCGGCAAATTCGGCTTCAAAAATATGACCGTCGCCGGTTGCCGAAAAATCGTCTTGCGGCTGGAGATTTTCAAACGAAGGAATTTCCGTTGCCGGTTGGTTTTGAATCTGCGCCGGTTTATATTCGGATTCTTCAAAACCGTATTGAATCTTCATTTCCTGCAAACGCTGAGCATAGCGGAATTCTTGCGGCGCAATCATTACGAGTTGCGAAAGCGCGTAACGCTCATCATCAACCGCGCCATTCATTTCGGCGATTTCCGCCAGACGTTCAAGCGATTTTTTCAATTCGCCTTCGTCCCGATGCCAACCGTGATAGCGCACCGAAAGCCTTAAAGCCTCCAAATGTTCAGGATTGCTTGCTAAAATTTCGTCCGTAAAATGCAAAAACCGATCCGATTGTCCGCCGACGAGCAAATGTTCCGAAGACATCGAAAGAATTCGCGCCGCCGCATCCAAATCTTTATTTTTCAGATAAATCTTCACCAAATCTAAAAACTTCGGATAATTTGTCGGCTCTTGTTCGACCAATTTGATAATCGCTTTTTCGGCTTCCGAAGGATTTTCGGAATCAATATAGCAATCAATCAAAAGCAATAAAATATCGCGGTTGTAAGGCTGTTTCTCTAAAATTCCGATTAAAACTTTCGCCGCTTCGTCGCCGCAATCGAGTTTTATTTGAGCGTCAACATAACCTTTCAAAATTACCAAATCATAGCGGCTGATTTCCAAAGCCCGCGAATATGCCGCCAGTGCGGACTCGTGTTGACCTTGTGCCGAAAGACGTTTTCCGGCTTCGGCAAATGAACGCGCGGCTTCGTCTTTTTGTTGTTCCTGCCAATAAACTTCGGCGATTTTCAGATAAGTTGACGAATCGTTTGTATCGAGATCGGCGATTTGTTTCCAGATTGCCAGAGCTTCGATTTTTTGACCTTTGCGCTGATATTGTTCGGCTAAAGTGGTGAAATGAACCCGCGCTTCGGCAAATGAACCTTTCGATTTATAAAGTTGCGCGAGTTTTGCCGAAACCTCGACAGACTCCGGCTTGAGACGCGAAATTTTGTTATAAACGGCTATCGCTTTTTGCGAAAAACCTTGCGTGTTATAGTGGTCGGCAACCTGCGTAAAACAGCCGACGGCTTCTTGTGCTTCGGAATTTTTCAAATACAAATCGCCCAAAATGTTCATCGTCCCGAAATCTTTCGGGTCATTTTCAACGATGCGCTTGTATTCACCAATCGCCGCACGGATTTTGCCTTGTGATAGACACTTTTCCGCGTTTCGCATTACTTTTATTTTATCGAAACTCATTTTGAAATATTATTAGAATTCGGAATCCGAACGATTTGATAAGAATTGCTTGCTGTGGGTTTTCTTCGACAATATAAGCCGACTCGCCATAATTAAATTATCAGAGATGCCAAATAATGTCAACATTTTTAAAACTTTTTTTACATTTTTTGGCACTGCGTTTTTGAGAGATTTATAATTACTTGATTTTGATTTTCGTATTTGAATTACTTAATCTAATTAATGTTCTGTTTGTTTAAGTTTTGAAAATTACAGATTGCAAATTACAGATTGCAAATTACAGATTTTCCGAATTGCTGTGCAGAAGATTTATTTATTTGAAAATTAAAATTTGAAATTTGTAATCTGTAATCTGTAATTTGTAATTTTTTGATAAATTTAAAGAACAAAATAATTAATCACGTTTCCCGTTAGAGAGTGTGCAATGTCAGAACCCCGAACGGTAGTGAGTGGGCAAAGTTTGAGCGAGTCGCTACCGCTTCCCGTTCTGACCTGTTGAATTTTCTAACCGGAAACGGTGTTAGTCCCGATTTATAAAAACATTATGAAAGCCCTTATTTTAGCAGGCGGAAAAGGCACGCGGCTCAGACCTTTAACGGTTTATACGCCAAAGCCGATTGTGCCTTTTTTGAATCAGCCTTTTTTGCTACTCCAATTAAATTCTCTGCGCCGTGCGGGAATTACCGACATCACTTTATCTTTAAGTTATCAGCCCGACAAAATCGAGCAAATTTTGGGCGACGGTTCTGATTACGGCGTAAATTTGCGTTTTGTAACCGAACCTGCGCCGATGGGAACGGGCGGCGCATATCGTTATGCGGCGGAAGATTTGCGCGATACGACAATCGTTTTCAACGGCGATATTTTGACCGATATTGATATTGCTGAAGTTATCGAATTTCACAAAGAAAAACAATCGGAAGCGACAATCGTTCTCACGCCGGTCGAAAATCCTTCGGCTTACGGTTTGGTTGAAACGGAAACAGACGGCAAAGTTTTAAAATTCCGCGAAAAACCTTCCGCCGAAGAACTTCCTTTTTTGACGACGAATAACATCAACGCCGGAATTTATATTCTCGAACCAACGGTTTTAGACCTTATTCCGAAAGGCGAAAATACATCGTTTGAATACAAAGTTTTTCCCGATTTACTGGCAAAAGAAAAACTTTTTTATGCGTTTTTAATGGACAAAAATTACTGGCGCGACATCGGAAATCCGAACAGTTATCTGGACGCGCATCTGGATTTTCTAAACGGAAAAATAAAAAATATCGAAGCCGACAGAAGCGCAAATTATGAAGCTGCAACTGCCGCGATTATTGATAAAAACTCGATAATCGGCGCAGATTGCATCATCAAACCGCACGCGAAAATCACGAATTCGATTATCGGCACAGGCGTTCACATCGAAGAACGCGCCGTGATTGAAAATTCGATTATTTGGTCGCACACACGGATTTCAAATGCGGCAAAAATCCAAAATGCCATCGTCGGCAGAAGTTGTTATATCGGCAAAAACGCCACGGTCGGCAACGGCGCGGTTCTCGGCGATAAAACATCTCTGACCGATTACACTAAAGTTTAGTGGTAAGTGGTAAGTGGTAAATTTTTCTTCCACTTACCACTTACCACTTACCGCTTACCACTAATAAAATGCCCGAATTACCTGAAGTAGAATTAGTTACAAAAGCTCTGAATCAATTAGTTTCAAAGCGCAAAATCATTGTCGCCGAACTCTTGCGCGAACGTCTTGCGCCGTTTAATCCGGCTGATGAATTTGCAAGAAGATTGAAAGACGCGACGATAAATTTTGTGCATCGGCGCGGCAAACATATCTTGTTCGATTTGGACAATCAGCAAACTTTAATCGCGCATCTGCGGATGTCGGGAAGATTTTTGTTGCTTCCAATCGAGCGCGATTTGCCGAAATTTTCGCACGCCGTTTTTTATCTCGAAGATGAAACTCGCCTTGTTTTTTCGGATCAACGTCATTTCGGTTTTATGCGCGTCGTCGAAACCGTTAAACTCCACGAAACAAAAGAATTAAAACAACTCGCGCCCGAACCTTTCGGCGAAGAATTTACTGCAAAATATCTGCGCGAAACATTAAAATCTTCAAAACGCAATATCAAAATCGTTCTGCTCGATCAAACAAAAGTTCTCGGTTTGGGAAACATTTACGCTTGCGAAGCGATGTTTTTGGCACGAATAAATCCCACACTTTCTGCTGACCAAGTTTCGACAAAAAAAGTAAATGTTTTGTTCGAGAAAATCCGCGAAGTTTTAAGCGAATCAATCGCGCACGGCTCGACTTTGAACGTCAATCCCGAAAACATTGACGGCAGTTATTACGGCGGCGGTTTTGAAAGTCATTGGCTCGTTTATGACCGCGAAAACGAACCTTGCACAAATTGCGAGAGCGCAATAAAACGAATCACACAAGGCGGACGCTCGACATATTTTTGCCCGAAATGTCAGAGGTGAGACGAGAGGCGGAGAGAAATGAATTTCTGCAAACAAATGTTTTTTATCTCGTCTTTTTTTTCGCATCGTCTTACAGTCGCCGTAAAGATTGACTTTATATTAAATTAGGCGCACACTCACAGAAAAATCGGAGTAAAAATTTATGAAAAACGTTTCGTTATGTATGATTGCGCTTTTTGCGCTCGTAACATTTTTGCCGTTAGATGCTTTGGCTTGTGCATGTTGCGCCGAAAAAGGCGATTATCGCATTTCGACGGTTAAACCGGACGCAAATACAATCGAATTGTTGGGACAAATGAAATTCGATGCGGCAACGGCGTTATATATGAGCAACGGCGGATTTGATGACATCCGAGGATTAAACAGCATCAAAGCCGCTTACGAAGCTAACCAATCGGAAGATTTTTTCAGTCTGGGAAATGTTTTCGCCGCAAAAACGTGGAAGTTTAATTTCAAAACGAAGGACGGCAAAGCCGGAACACTAAATCTGCCGCTGTCCGCGCAAATGGTTGATTTCAAAGCCGACATTCACGATTCGGAGGAAGGCGAAGTTTCGCTTTACAAAGAATGGCGTTTCAAAGGCACGGCGCAAAGCGGAAACGGATTTTTCACTTCCGGCATCACAAAACCGACCACTTATTTTCTCGTCCTCCAAGGTCGCGGAAACAGATGCGATAATGCTTCGGATTTCAAAAATTGGCGGCTTGAGATTATCGGCAAAAACGCTGATTTCACATTTATGGGCAAATTGAATTAAGCCGACTGTGAAAAAGTCCGTTGAATTTAACCGGATTGTTGCAAATAAAACTATTGAAATAATACCGTTTTGAGCTATTATTTCCATAGTTATGTGAATCAAGAGTAGAAAATCTTAGCGAACTTTGCGCCTTTGCGGGAAATAAATTCGTTTGATAATAATAAATTCGCGTTAAAATTAAACGATATTTTTCCCGCAAAGGCGCAAAGTTCGCCAAGAAAGCGGCTTTTTTACAAATTATTTTCTACTTTTGATTCACATTAGTTCTGCTAAAGTTTGAATAAAGCAATGAAAAATCAAATATCCAAAAGCGTAAAATTTTCGGCACTCTTCGGTTTGTTTTTAATTTTGATGTTTTCCGCAAGCGTTTTCAGTCAGGAAAATAAAGAACCCGCTACAATCTGTAATATAGACAAAAGCGAAGATAAAAAGAAAGATGAGAAAAAACCTCTCAAACTGGAAGATTGCGAAGAAAAAGATTTCGATTGCAAAATTGATTATTTCTCAGAGAAAATTGCTAAAAGTAAAGATGATAAATTCATCTGTGATAGTTGCGATTATCGTGTATTGCGAGGAGTAATTTATTACGAAAAGGGCAAATACACCGACGCACTTACTGATTTTAATTTTGCAATTAAAAATGAAAAGTATTCTTCTTCTTACGAAGTATATTTATACAGAGGAAAGATTTACGAAAAACAAGGTAATTATGATGCGGCTTTGAGCGATTATCTTAAATTTCAGTCTGATCAAGGCTTGCTTGGTATTGGAAATATTTATCGTTACAAAAGAGAGTATGAAAAGTCTTTAAATTATTATAACAAGGCGATTGAAAGAAACTATAGGCTTGCAAAAGCCTATTTCGGACGCGCTGTAATTTATCTTGAACTGGGAAAAGTCTTAACTCAAAGCGATTTGGAAGAAGATAAAGCAAAGACAATTCAATATTTCAAAGACGCGCTGAAAGATTTAGATTCTGTGATTGAAATAGATTTACTCGCCACCGAACCGGAAACTTATCTCAGACGCTCGCAGGTTTATCGGCAACTCGGCGAAACGGAAAAGGCTGATGCCGATTTTCAAAAATATAACGAATTGGATAATGCGCCAAAATTACAAACTTGATAAAATTCATTAACTCATCTTACGCGATTCGATTTCAGCCCGATTCATCGTGCTTTCCGCGTTTCGCGGCAGTTAGCCACGTTCATTTATGGCGTGGTCAAGTATCAGCAATTTGACTAAAAGGGCGTTTATGGTCTTTGAAAAAATAATCCGACAAAACGTAGAACAGGCTGTTAGCCTGTTCAAACAGACTAACAGTCTGTTTTACGCTTTTTCATCAAAAGTTTTTGTCGGATTTAATTTTCAAAGACCATTAACGTCCTTATTCTTT
>JANNYB010000016.1:0-9943 GCA_031409875.1 Acidobacteriota bacterium
GACGTTAAAACGCCCTTCATCACAACTGTCGCAATTTAACCACGCCGTGAACGAACGTGGCTAAAACGTGCGAAGCGCACGAAAGCCTGTTAAAACAGGCTAAATCTCCGAAATACAATATTTATTTTGGAAAGTTGTCTAATGAATAATTTCTTTAATGCAGATTTAGCGGAAATTCAAAAAGCGCAGATGTTATAATTATCTTCGAGGTGAATTTATGGAAATTACAATTTCAGTTGCGCCAAAGTTTGAAAGTGTTTTAGCGCAGAAAGCGGCAGCCAAAGGTCAAGACATCAAAGAATTTATTGAATCATTGGTTGAACGCCAAGCCGTGAAACCTTCATTGGACGAAATTCTTGCGCCGATGCGCGAAGATTTTGTGAAAAGCGGAATGACCGAAGACGAATTGGATGAACTTATCAAATCGGAACGACGAGCAATGCGCGAAGAAACAACTTTAAGTGCGAGGTAAAATATGCTGACAGATACAATTCAGATTACAAATTTACCGCCGTCGGTGATTGAGGCGGTTGAGGACAGAGCGAGAAAAATCGGCACGACTGCCGAAGATTACGTTAGATATTTAATCGAAGAAGATTTGGCTTCCGCCTTGAGTATGCGTGTGCTGTTTGCGCCGGTGCGCGAGCAAATCAAAGAAAGCGGCATTTCAGATACGGAATTGGATGAATTGCTTGAAGCAGAAAGATTATAATTATTTTCGAGGTGAAACTATGCAGATGGTCGGATTGAGCAATGTTCAGAAAGAACTTTTGAAACTTTATGCAAATAATGTTTCAGAGGAAACTCTGCTCGAAATTAAACAAATTCTTGCCAAATATTTTGCCGAAAAAGCAACAACGGCAATGGATGAATTTTGGGACGAAAACCGTTTGACGGAACAAACGATGATTGATTGGACGAATGAACATAACCGCGCTGAAACTCGTAATTGACACAAATATTTTTATTGCGATTATCGGCAGAAAATCACCGTTTCGATGGATATTCGATTGTCTTATCGAAGGTAAAATCGTGTTTTGTGTATCTAACGAAATTTTGTTCGAGTATCGAGAGATTTTGGCGCGAAAGACAACGGCGGAAATAGCGGAAAATATTATTGAATTTTTGAGTATTTCGCCGTTTGTCGAAAAATCGGAAATTTATTTTAATTTCGGACTGATTTCAAATGATGCTGACGATAATAAATTTGTTGATTGCGCGATAGCGACGAATGCTGATTGTTTGATTTCAAACGACAAGCATTTTCAAGTGCTGAAAACGATAGATTTTCCGAAAGTGAAGATATTAAAATTAAAAGAGTTTGAAGAAAAATATAGAAAAGAACTAACACAATGAATAATCTTTTTAATGCAAATTTAGCAGAAGTTGATCCGATTATTTCGGAGGCGATAAATAATGAAACGGCGCGGCAATCGGGCGGATTGGAATTGATTGCTTCGGAAAATTTTGTTTCGGAAGCGGTTTTACAGGCGATGGGTTCGGTTTTTACGAACAAATATGCTGAAGGTTATCCGAAGAAAAGATATTACGGCGGTTGCGAATTTGCCGATGTTGTCGAACAACTTGCGATTGACCGTGCGAAAGAAATTTTCGGCGCGGAACACGCAAATGTTCAGCCGCATTCGGGCGCACAGGCGAATATGGCGGTTTTTCTCGCTTCGTTAAATCACGGCGACAAAATTCTTGGAATGAATCTGTCGCACGGCGGACATTTGACGCACGGGCATCCGATGAATTTTTCGGGAATTAATTTTGAAGTTTCAGATTACGGCGTTTCACGCGAAACCGAGCAGATTGATTACGACGAACTGCAACGAATCGCCGAAGAAAATCGCCCGAAAATGTTGATTTGCGGCGCGTCGGCGTATCCGCGAATTATTGATTTTGCGCGAATTGAGCAAATTGCAAAATCGGTCGGCGCAATTATTATGGCGGACATCGCGCACATTGCCGGATTAGTTGCCGTCGGACTTCATCCGTCGCCGATTCCGCATTGCGAATTTGTTACGACAACAACGCATAAAACTTTGCGCGGACCTCGCGGCGGATTGATTTTGTGCCGCGAAGAATTTGCGAAAGCCGTTGATAAAGCTGTCTTTCCGGGCGTTCAAGGCGGACCGCTCGTGCATATTATTTCGGCAAAAGCGGTTGCGTTTGGCGAAGCTCTGCGCGAAGATTTCAAGGCGTATCAACAACAAGTTTTGGATAACGCAAAGGCTTTGGCAAATGAACTTATCGCAAACGGTTTGCGAATCGTTTCGGGCGGCACAGACAATCATTTGATGCTCGTTGACGTTTTTGCGGACGGCAAAGGAATTACCGGAAAAGTTGCGGAAAAAGCGTTGGACGCAGTTCATTTGACGGTGAATAAAAACACGATTCCGTTTGACACAAATTCGCCTTTTACGGCTTCGGGCATTCGTTTGGGAACGCCTGCGTTGACGACGCGCGGAATGAAAGAGGACGAAATGCGCGTTATCGGCAAATTGATTGCGGACATCATTCACGAACCCGAATCGGAAGAAGTCAAAGCCAATGTAAAACGCGAAGTTGCGGAATTGACGGCGAAATTTCCGCTTTACGCACATCGTTTGAGCGAAAAAACAGACTCAATTTCAGCAAGCTAAATGAAGTTCGGAGAAAGTGTGAAAAAAACAATCTTCACCATTATTTTTATGTTTTTGCTTTCAGTTGTCGGATTTGCTCAAAATAATGCGGCAACCGAAAATAAGCAAAATGTTCCGGCGGATTTTATGAGCGACGGTTGTTCGCTGTTTCCCGATTGTGATTACCGCGATTGTTGCGAAATACACGATTTGGCTTATTATTTCGGCGGAACTTCAAAAGAGCGTTGGCAAGCCGACAAAAAATTATACAAATGCGTCGCGGCGAAAAAAGGTTTTCACCATAAAATCATTGCGCCGATAATGTGGCTCGGCATTCGCGCTTTCGGCATTTCGTGGCTTCCAACGTCGTTTCGTTGGGGCTTCGGGCAGAAAAAAGTGAAAAGTGAAAAACGAAAAGTGAAAAGTGAAAAGTAATGGTATTAAAATGCGTATTTCGATTTATAAAATCAATTCTATTCACTATTCACTATTCACTATTCACTAAAATATTATGAGTAATTTATCCGACATCGGTTTTCCCGTGCGGCACGAAGGCGATGTGAACGACGTGATTATGTCAGTTTTAAATCACGTCGGCGAAGTTCGTTGTCCGCGCGGATTTTATTTGA
Organism: Acidobacteriota bacterium; assembly: GCA_031409875.1. Classification (GTDB taxonomy): domain Bacteria; phylum Acidobacteriota; class Blastocatellia; order Pyrinomonadales; family Pyrinomonadaceae; genus CALMEH01. The sequence goes on from JANNYB010000016.1 coordinate 3,257, forward strand.
AATTTTCCGACAAATCGGGCGCGGAAATTTATTTACAAGGAAATTTTGATCAAGAGTTGGTCGGTTTTAATCCGCATTTTGCGGGTAAAAGCAAAAGAAAAGTCGCACTGACCGAAGTAATCGAGCGCGAGGCTTCGGAACTTGACGGCGGTTTTCACGCTTGGGCAAATCCGCAGGACGAAACAAATCCTGAATCGGGCGAATATCCGTTTGTGTTTGATTTGCCTGATTTTCGCACTGTGCCGAATTTACAACTTCCGCAAACTGCTGAAATTCAACTGACGGCTTTTGCGTCGAATGATTTTAAGATTTTTGCAAGCGAAAAAGAGTTTGATGAAAACCAAGATGCGGAAGAAATAAAATCCGCCTCAAAATCGTTTATTCCGAGCGGTTTATTTACGCCTGACGAAGCAACGAAGGAAACTGTTCCGCCGCGTCCGATTGGAATCTTTGCGGGCGAGATAAAAGAGTTTGAATTAAAGACGAATTCGCTGACAAACGCCGAATTTTATTGGTTTTTGGTTGAAACATTAGGCGGCGAAGTTGATGTTGTTTCAGACCCGAAATGGATTGAAACAGAACCGAAAATCGGCGGCATCGTGAGCGGGCAATTTTGGCTTTCAGGGAGAATTCTTTAAAGGTAAAAGGTAAAAGGTAAAAGGTAAATCAAGAAACGAAATTTACCTTTTACCTTTTACCTTTTACCTTGATTTAATCTTCAAAACCGAATTCGAGTTGTTCCAAAATATCACGCGCTTCTTCGGATTCGTATTCAAAGGCTTGTTGTTCAATCGCGTTGCGGGCGATTTCGTAATAAAGCGGATCGTCGAGAAGCGGCACGATTTGCGCCGGATTCATTAACGAAAGCGTTTCAAACGAAACAGCGCGGATTTGTGCCATATCGGTTTGGCGAATGATTTCAGCGATTTCTCCGGCGGAAAATCTTTCGGCGAGCGCATCGGTTAATTTGTCGAATTTTACATAATCGTTGCGCCTCAAGATTCGTTCGGCAAGTTGTATGAAAACTTCCGCCGATTCGGTTTGTGCTTCTAAAACTTTAACCAAAGTTTCGGCTAATTGATTTATTTCCGCGAATTTTTCGTTGTCTTTGCGGACTGAAACGTCTTTCAATTGTTCATCGAGCGCGATAAGCAGACGGCTGAGTTCCCAATCAGATTGCGTATCGTAGGAAAATTTCTTGGTTTGAGCAAGCGGCACAGTTGCAGTATTTGCCTGCAACGCGCCGAAAATCATTTTTTTTGTAACGGGGCGCAAACCTTCCCAAACACTTTCGACTCGCGCACCGAGGTCTTTAATCATCATTTCAACAAAAACAGTTTGCAATAAATTCGTGAGTTTGTAAATAACAAAGGCGAAAATTCATTTTTTTGCCCACGAGACATACGAAATGAGAACCGCGAGCAGTAGCGAACGGGCAAAGAGCCAAGTCGCTACTGCTCCTTGTTCTCATTTCTGGGCTTTTGAAGTTTTTCCTGCAAAAGAGTTTGCAATTCGGTTAGTCTAATATCGCGCATTTCATCCTTCATTTCCGGCGGAAAAACTTCGACGAGCGCAAAAGGCGCATTGCTCAAATGGCGAATTTCCCACGCTTCGTTTTTATTTGAAATGCGTGAAAACCATAAAGCATCGAGTTTTGACGAAACGATTTCCGCGTTGCCGAAAAAATCAAAAGCCAAACTTTCGCGCAATTTATCAGAAAGCAAAACACGGCGTAAAATCCAGCCGTGTTTTGCGTAAAGCGAGAGAATTTCGCCGATTTCCTTGCCGCTAATCATTTATTCGTATTCGCGGAATTCGTTTTCGGCGCAGTCGTATTCGCCGTGTTTTTCATCTGCGGAATGTTCGGGACATTTTTCATCGTGCCGCCGTTTTTCGGAACAATCATTTCGACATTGGCATTATTGGCATTTGCCGGCGTAAGCGGAATCAAATTGTTATCAACCGAGTTTGCCGCTTCTTGTTCTTTGACTGATTGACCGATGCCGGGTTTTTGATAACTTCCTTTGAACATATCGCCGATGGCAATTTTCCAACTGCCGTTTTCAAGCACGAACGGCAAATCTTCCCAAACTTTATCTTTGTTTTGAACTTCGAGCGCACCGAAATTGTCTTTGATGCGTTCATCACGCATCGGCGGCAGATTTTCCTGAAAAGTCGTCGCCGTAAATCCGTTGGCGAGAACTTCTTCGACGGTTTTCTTCTGCTGTGAGCCGACAAATTCGGCAAATCCGAGCGAATTTTCCGACATCATCAACTTGATTTTTTCGGGATTTTTCGTTTTCACTGCCGCAAAGAGCATTTTATACGCTTCGGTCGGCGATTTCGCGTTACCGATTGGCTGACTATTTATATCGAATGTTTTCGATTTTGAATACCACCAATAACCGCCGCCAATCAAAGCGGCAACTAAGATAACGCCTAAAATTGCGTAAAGATTTTTGCTGGAACTTTTTGTTACCGATGAGACTTCGTTTTCAACGGTTTTTTTCTTATCACTTTTCATCTTTTAAAATTACAACTCACAAAAAAAATATAAACGGTGCGAGTCTTTATAAAACTTGTCAGATTTGCGCCGTTTTAAAGAGTATAGATATTATTCGGCTAAAAAGTAAAACTTTGAAATCGGCTTAAGGCTTATTCCTTGTAAAATAGTTTGTGTCATAAACTTTAAAAGTCTTTTGAAAACTTAAAATTGCGCTGAAGGCGCGAAAAGAAAGTAGCCAGACGTGAAACGTCTGGTAAGTTTGAGATTTAATTCGCGCTCTGAAGGAGCGCAAGAGAAGTTCTATCGCCCTTTCAGGGCTAAAAATGCTAACTTAACTAACCAGACGTTTCACGTCTGGCTACTTTCTTAATGCCGCTTCGCGGCTAAATTCCGAATTCTTAAACAACTTCTGAAATTCCGAAAAATTGCTTTGCCTTTGATTTTTCTTTGGCGTAAGTTATTATTTTAACAAAGTAAAACGATGAAATATTGTCCGAAATGTCAAACGAATTATGCCGATAAAACCTACGAATTTTGTTTGCAGGACGGCACGCTTTTAGTTAATTCCTCCGATTCGCCGACTGTTTTTCTCGATGAACAGCCGACGCAGGTAAAACTTAATCCGACCGAGCAAGTTCAATTTTATCCGCCGACACAGGCGCAAGATTGGCAAGCGAGCCAAGTTACGCAAATTCCGTCGCAACAAATTCCGCCGCCGCCGATTCAATCGCCAACGCCGCCGCAAAAATCGAACACGGCGCGAATTGTTTTTCTGACAGCTTTGGCAATGTTTGCGCTTTTCGGCGGCGGTTTCGGCGCGTGGTATTTCATCGCCAATCGTCAGCCGGAAATTGCCGAAAACAAAACGCCGAACACGCCGAATAAACCGACGGCAACACGCACTCCAACGCCGAAACCTTCGGCAACCGCCACGCCTTCGCCTTCGCCGACACCAACGCCCGAAATTGACGCGGAAAAAATTAAATCCGATATTACCGATAAGATTAACGATTGGAAATCTTCGACCGAAGCGGGCGACATCAACGCCGTGATGAATCATTACGGCGATTCGATCAATTTCTACGGTTCGCAGAAAAGCAAATCTGCTGTCAGAAACGACAAACAGACGGCTTTCGGCAAATACGATTCGATGGAAATCAGTTTAAGCCAAATTCGCGTAACGCCCGACGCAAGCGGCGAAAAAGCGACTGCTATTTTTGATAAAGAATGGACTTTCATCGGCGAAAAAGTTTATGAAGGCAAAGTTCAATCACAATTTCAATTCACCAAATCCGGCGGAAAATGGGTGATTACGAGCGAAAAAGATTTGAAAGTTTATTACGTCAATAAGTAAAAATTTAACCACAGATGAACACAGATAAACACAGATTTATTTTTGATTATCTAAAAAATATCTGTGTTCATCTGTGTTCATCTGTGGTCAAAAAATAAACGAAATTATGAAAGCCTTGAGATTTACCGATAATCAATTAAAACTCGAAGAAATTGCCAAACCGAACAATGAAAACGAATCGTTAATTCGCGTTTTGAAATCGGGAATTTGCAATACGGATGTCGAAATCGTGCGCGGTTATGCGGGATTTTCGGGGACAATCGGACACGAATTTGTCGGTTTGGTCGAAGAATCGGACGATAAAAGTTTGATTGGAAAACGAGTTGTCGGCGAAATTAATGTCGGTTGCGGCGATTGCGATTTGTGCAAATCGGGCGATTCGCGGCATTGTGCGCTCCGAACAGTTTTGGGAATTATCAAACGCGACGGCGCACACGCGGAATTTTTGACTTTGCCGACACGAAATCTTTACGCAGTTCCCGACGAAGTTTCAAACGCGGAAGCCGTGTTTACAGAACCACTTGCGGCGGCTTTCGGCATCACGGAACAAGTCGAAATCTCGCCAGAAATGCGTGTCGCGGTTATCGGCGACGGAAAACTGGGAAACCTTTGCGCTCAATCTCTCGTCTTAAAGAGCGAAAATGTATCGCTTGTCGGCAAATATAAAGAAAAACTTTCGTTGGTCGAAAAGCGTAATATCGAAGGCATTCTGCTTGAAGATGCTTTGAAAATTAAACGTGCTTTTGATGTTGTTGTCGAAGCCAGCGGTTCGGAATCGGGCTTTAATTTGGCTTTGGATTTATTGAAACCGCGCGGGAAGTTGGTTTTGAAATCAACTTTTCACGGCGCGTCAAATTGGCAAGCGTGGCGCGTCGTGGTTGATGAAATTACGATTGTCGGTTCGCGTTGCGGACGATTCGCTCCGGCATTGGAGCTTTTGCGCGATAAGAAAATTGATGTCGAAAATTTGATAAACGAAGAACTTTCGTTGTCGGAAGGCGTGAAAGCATTGGAAATCGCGCAAAAAAAAGGCGTAATGAAAGTTCTTTTGAATTGTCAGAACAGCGAGCGGTAGCGACCTGTTAAAAATTAAAACCCGCGCACTATCGTTTGCGGTTCTGACTTGAAAAAAAATCTTAATTTTCTATACGAATTTTGTTATACTCGGCTTGGTAAAGGAAGAAGAAATATATGACCTACTACAAATCTGCTATTCGTTTTAATCTGTTTTTAATTTTCGCGTTTCTGACGAGCGGAATCAGCATTTCGGCGCAAACTACCGATAAACCAGCGGACAGGCTTTCGGCTTCGTTTGCTCAAGTTGCCAAAAAAGTCGAATCGGCGGTCGTAAATATTGATACGAAAGGAAAAATTCCCGTTGGAAGCCGTAACGACGATGATCGCCGTCCGTCGGGTTCAATCGGAAGCGGATTTATTGTTGATAAAACGGGTTATATTCTGACGAATCATCACGTTGTCGAAGATTCTTCGCGGATTACGGTGCGTTTGAAATCGAACGAAGAATTTGCCGCAAAAATCGTCGGAATGGACGAAGAAACCGATATGGCAGTTTTGAAAATTGAAGCCGGACGCGATTTGCCGTTTTTGGTTTTGGGCAATTCCGACAACGCTGAAATCGGTGATTGGGTTTTGGCAATCGGCTCGCCTTTCGGACTCGAACAAACCGTAACCGCCGGAATCGTTTCGCAAACGCGCCGCGAAACGCCTTATTCGGCGTTCCAGAAATTTATTCAAACAGACGCGGCAATCAATCGCGGAAATTCGGGCGGACCGCTCGTGAATATGGACGGCGAAGTCATCGGCGTAAATTCGATGATTGCTTCGACAACCGGCGATTACAACGGCATCGGGTTTGCTTTGCCGTCGAACGAAGCGAATTACGTCTATAAACAAATTCTGCAAAACGGGCGCGTCCGACGCGGATATTTGGGCGTGATTTTGGATTCGGTCAAACGCGAATTTGCTAAAGTTTATGGATTGACCGAACCGAAAGGCGCGATTGTTACGGACGTGCGCGACCGTTCGGGCGCGGCGGCGATTGCCGGAATTCAAACGGGCGACATCATCATCGAATTCAATGGTTTGCAGGTATCGAACGCGCAAGATTTAATCGAAAAAGTTGCTTCGACAACGCCTGATAAAGAAGTCAATGTAACTTATTTGCGCGAAAACGGCACACGGCTCGACCGCAAAACCGTTCTCGTCAAACTTTCGGAACGTCCGTCGAACAATGTTGCGACCGACGAAGACACGCCGAAAAAACTGCCGCTCGAAGGCACTTCGCAGAAAACTCTGCAACCTTTCGGTTTGACGCTCGGCGAGCTTCTGCCGCAAGTCGCAACGCTTTTCAAAATTGAAGGACAACCCGGAATCGTCATCAAATCAATCAATCAATCGAGCTACATCTCCGATTTGCGAAATTCAAACGGCACGGAAGCCGCAATCACCGAAGGCGACGTAATTCAACGAATTAACCGCACGCCGGTAACGGATTTGCGAACCTTCAACGAAATCGCCGCCAAACTCAAAAAAGGCGACGCGGTTGTTCTGCACATCTTAAATTTTAACCGTCAAACGCGCACTGTTTCACAACGCATCGTGCAATTTACGGTGCAATAAAATTGTGTAAATAGAAAATAGTAAATCGTGAATATACCAAACAGGAATTGGTTTGCGAAAATATTTGATTAAAAAGTCCAACACGCTTTAGCTTGTTGATCTGCCGGCAGTTCAACAAGCTAAAGCGTGTTGGACGTTTTCCGGCTAACTATTTTTCGCAAACCATTTTTGGTTAAGTATAGTTATG
>JANNYB010000017.1:0-4820 GCA_031409875.1 Acidobacteriota bacterium
TAACTATATTGTTTGCAAACGGTTGCAGTTCGTTAGGAATTACCGAAGAGATTAGCGGCAGCGAGAAAAAATCTTTGAAAGCCCGCGACGAAATCAACAATCAATTTCCTTTTTCGCCGCGTGAAGAATTAGTTTCGGGCGACGAGCAGAACAAACAGCTTCTCGGCGAACTCAAAAACCGCTATAAACAAAACTTTCTCGAACTCCAAAAGAGCGTAAATTCGAGCAAATCAAAATTCGCGGTTGTTAATCTGACAACCGAATACGGCTCGAAAACCTACAAAGAAGGCGTTCCGTTTTTTGAATCTTTGATGAAGGAAACCGGCACGGATTATGTTGACGTTTCGGCACGTTTTAACGGATTGAATCCGACCGAATATACGCAAATGCCGAAGGACGGACATCTTTCCAAAAAAGGCGCGGAAATGATTGCCGCCGAACTCGAAAAAATTATTCAAAAATACGATGGCTACAAATCAGACGTAACTTTGGCGGATAAACCGAAAGTTTTCGGCGACGGCACACCGAATCAAGACGAAATTCTCGACGGCGGAAAAGATTTACCCTATCGTCAAAAAATAAATTCGCAAGGTTTGCGAATGGATTTCGATTTGACGTTTCCGAAGCAAAAACAGCGCGTTTTAATCTTGGGTGATTCGCAAATCGAATGTCCGTTTCTCGACAACGAATTTACGGTCAGCGGACTTTTGCAGAAAAAATTTCCCGACAAAGAAATTATCAATGCGGCAATCGTCGGTTACAGCATTGACGATTATCTGAGTCTTTTCAACGACCGCGCCAAATTTACCGACCCCGATATTGTCATTGTCCAAACCGGCGGCGGCGACATTCTCGACCAATATTTTACCCAAAGAAACCATTTCAGCCGCGCCGACAAGGTTTTTGAACCGAACGAAGCGGAAAAGAATTTCTATCCGAAGATTACTGCGAGATAATTTAATTCAAAATTAGACGGAAAAAGATTCGGACGCAAATCCGAATCTTTTTTACTTTAAAACCGATAGCGCGTCGAGATAATCAATCCATTTTGCGTAAAGTTGCTATGAAAAATCGTGTAGCGAACGCTGAAATCGAGATTGTAGCGAATTTGACGGTTGAATTCGATGAAGGCGGTTTCAAAAATTGAAGTCTTCGTTTTTCCGATGCCCGAACCGATGGTGAAATTTGTTTTTTGATCGAGTTTGTGCGTCCAATTCAAGACAATGGCGTTTGTTCGTCCGGCTTGCAAACGTCCGGTGTTGAAGTATTGAAACGAAAGATTGTCGCGCTCGAATTTTCGATTTAAGCCCGCAAAAGTCAAAATTTCCAAAGGCTTGTTTCGCGTTGTAAAAAGCGTCGTTTGTCCGAAAAGTAAATCGTATTTTTTGTTCAGACGATACGCGCCTTCGACGGAAAAATAACGGTCGGTTTGGCGCGGCAGACGGCGTTCAATATAGCTTGCGGAGGTTTTCAGTCGTTCGGAAAATTTGTATTTTACGCCGAAAATAAATGATTCCGTAGCTTTATTTGTCGGATTATTCGAGTTCAAAATCAAACTTTCCAAATAGCGGTCGGCATTTTGATTGTGATAACTGAGAAAAATGCCGGCTTTGCGGGTTATTTGCGCGGAAAAATTAAAGGAAATATCATTGGCGCGGTTTGTGGCGGAATTTGTAGTCGTGCCGTAGGAAAAATTTATTTCGCGGCGCGTGTCGTGTTCGAGCGCGGCGAGACCTTCGCGGGCTTCGACATTTTGTGCGTCCGCCGCCAAAACTTCCTTATAATTTGCCGCCGCACGTTTTTTTTGCAACTTTACACGCTCGATAAAAGCGATTCCGTTTAAGGCTTCGTTGCGGAATTTCGGGTTATCGAACTTGAGAATTTCGTTGTAAATCGCCGTTGCTTCGCGGAATCGTGCAAGCCACGACAAAACACGAGCTTTTCCGAGTGCCGCCGTAATGTTTGCCGGTTCGATTTCAAGCGCACGATTGTAAATTTTCAAGGCTTGCGTTAAATCGGAATTCCACGAATAAGTTACGGCAAGTTCGAGCAAAAGATAGATGTTTGAAGGATTTTTTTCGATTCCGCGCCGAAAGGTTTTGATTGCCCGAAGATAATCGCGCCGCGAACGCTCGATAATTCCTTTGTAAAGATAAACCCGCACATCATCGGCATTTTCGGTAAAAAGTTTTTCAAGCAAGGGATACGCAACGTCATATTTTTTTTCGATAAAAAGTTTGACTGCTTCATCCAATTCGCCGCCGTTTGCAGTAACAAAAGGGGCAAAGGTTATGAAAATCAATAATAATAAACCCAAAGTTTTCATATTATTTGAATCCTAAAAGCACAAAATAGCGCACCACGAGAATAGCGATAATTGTTAAAATGACAAATATTTCGGCAATCAAAAGACGTTTTTCGGCACGCCAATCTTTTTGGACTTCTTCGTTGAATTCATAAACCGGCGCGATTTCCGCGTTGTTCAAAACGTCTAAAGGTTCGGCGCGAAATTCTTCGACCGTCAAATTTTCGTGTTCGATTGTTTCGGTTAAAACTTCCATAAATTTACGCAGTTTTTACGCCGACTTTGCCGGTTTTTTCGGTTTTGTCCCATTTCATTTCCGCGCCTCTCGCTTCTTTTATGTAGGAAACGACGATAATCGAACATAAAAGCGGACCGAATCCGGCGAGATAAATTAACGGGCGTGCCAGCCAGCCGATAAATTTTACTTTTTCAACTATTTTCGCTAAGTAGGCGACCGCCATACACAAACCGATCCACGCATACATAAATAAAATCAGAACATTTGTTGCGCCGGCGGTTAATTTCACGCCGCCGAGTTTTAAAAGTGCGACGGCATAAACTTCAAAAATCGGCGGAAAAAGCGCGTAAGTTATTAAAATCAAAGAAATTACGCCGGGAAACAAAACGCCTTGTTTCCAACTGTATTTCGCTGATTGAACGTCAATCGCAAACGAAAAAAGCGTTACCAGAAAATAAGTTATCGCACTCGCAATCCACAACATTCGGAACAGTTTCCACGACAGCGGAAAATCTATAAAAAACAATGCAAGCAAACTTACCGAACCGCAAATCATAAAAATCGGCATCAGAAAAATTGAAAACCAATTTAACCCGAATATGAGTCCACCCAATTTTTTGTGAGTTTTGCGGTTAAACCACAAACGCCAAAATTGAATCGTTACTTGCACATTGCCCCGCGCCCAGCGCAGACGCTGTTTCCAAAGTCCTATTATGTCGGCAGGTTCTTCCGCCCAAACGGTTGCATTTCCTTCAAAGAAAACACGCCGTCCGCCAAGCTGTGTTTTGAAAGTCGTAAAAGTATCTTCGGCAAGCGAAGAAGTGTCAATCGCGCCGCCGATAGCAATTAGATTTTCGCGGCTGTGAAGTTGCGCTCCGCCTGCGAGACAAGCCATTGCGCCGAAAATATTTTGCGCTCGTCGTGAAGCCGCCTGCGCCGTTATGTATTCAAATGAGATGAATTTTGTAATGTAAGTTCCCGGATTACTGCCTTCTTTGATATAAGCCGTAACCGCGCCGACGGTTTTGTCGGAAAGATGCCGCGCCATTTTGCGGAGCGCATCTTTTTCAAATAAAACGTCTGCGTCAATAATCATCAGAGCCTCGCACCATTCTTCCGAAAGAATAATTTTGATTCCGTGATTGAGCGTGTGAGCCTTGCCCTGTCCGCCTTTATCACGGCGCAGATGAAACACATTGTCAGGAAATTCAGCCATTTTCATCGCCATTACTTCGGGCGTGTCGTCCGTGCTGGCATCGTCCACAACATAAATTCGCAGAGATTCGCGCGGATATTCCATTCCCATCAATTGGTCAACCGTGTTGCTTAAAACGAGTGCTTCATTCCACGCCGGAACGATAATCGCCACTCGCGGAAAAAATTCTTTTAATTTGTCATAACCCGTGAAAAATCTGTGAAAACCAATGACGGAAAATTGGATAAATGAAGTAATTAACGGCAGTGTGCTAAAAAACACCAGAAACGTAAAAAGATATTTTAGGATTATTAAAATGACTGCCATTAAAAGGGAAAAGGTTTTTACGGAGCAGCACGCAGTTGTTTGTGCAGACGTGCGTTATAGTCGTATCTGCCGATTGTTTCGCGGCGATGACTGTCCGAACTGAACCAGATTGGAATATTTTGAGCTTTAAAGTAGCTGACGGTGCGAAATGACGGGCATTTCCAGCGTTCGTCAATTTCAATTTTAACACAATTCCGCCGCGCCGTGTCAGCTAATTTTTTGAGTTGTTTTTCGGAAACGTCCGTTTCATCAAAACCAATTTTCGGTAAAACGCTGAACAAATGGGCGATAACGACGTTTTGATAATTTTCCATCACCCGAACGGTCGAATTGATAATCGAAGCGATAACTTCGTTTTTCGTAATCGAATTTTCCTTTAGCATTGCGCGAATTTCACGCGGCGCGAAAAATGTGTCGCCGAGCGGAACTTGATGATCCGCCGCATAGATGTAATCAATTCCGTCAAGATTAGAAGGCGCGTCAATTTGTCCGGCTTCGTTCAAAATTTTGGCTTCAACGCCGCTGAAAACGGTTATTGAAGTTTGCAGCCGAACATTTTCAACCGCATTAACAAACTGCGGAATCCAGTCTGAAGTCGTGCGAACGTGGTCAACACAGCACATTCTCGCCAAACCGACCGTTTCGGCTTGGCGGACATTTTCTTCAACGGAATTTATGCCGTCCGAAAAAGTCGAATGAATGTGCATATCTTCCAAAAGATTTAAGTTCATAAAAATTATCCTCAAGGCGTGAAC
>JANNYB010000018.1:0-27109 GCA_031409875.1 Acidobacteriota bacterium
CATCCAAAGTTGCAAAAATAAATCCTGTGTCAATTAAAGATTCTCTTTTCACGGCAAACTCCAGCCTTCACTTTTGTTGATTCCTTCTGCAAGAATTTCATCAACTCTTTGAGAAACAGTTCCAGATTTACTCCTTCCGATGCCGATAAGTTTCATACGTTTTCGATGTTTTTCTAACGCTTCTTTGTCAATATCGCCGTTTGTATGTCCGTTAGTTTCAACTCTAACCTCAATTTCCTCAACAAATTCTAACACTTTCGCCTGTTTCTCAAGCGGCAAAACGTGGATTTTTTGAATCAAAGTTTCTTCGATAGTTGCTATCATAATTTTCACCTCGCAATTTCATTATACCTAAAACAGCTCGTCAAATGATCATTCACCATTCCCGTCGCTTGCATAAAGGCATACATAATCGTTGAACCGACAAAATTGAAGCCGCGTTTTTTCAAATCTTTGCACATTTTATCGGAAATTTCGGTTGTCGCAGGAACGCCTTTGTGAGTTTCCCAACTATTGATAATCGGTTTTCCGTCCACAAATGACCAAATATATTTATCAAAACTGTCGAATTCTTCAACCGTTTGCAAATAACATTTTGCGTTGCGAACTGCCGAAGCAATTTTCAACCGATTGCGGATAATTCCTTCATTTAGTAAGAGTTCCGCGCATTTTTTATCGTCATAATTGGCGATTTTGTGAGCATCAAAATTATCAAACGCCGTGCGATAATTTTCACGTTTTCGCAAAATCGTATCCCAACTAAGTCCGGCTTGTGCGCCTTCGAGAATCAAAAATTCAAACAATCTTTGGTCATCGTGAAGCGGCACGCCCCATTCGGTATCGTGATAATGAATCGCCAAATTATTTTTTGCCCAATCGCAACGCATAATTTTACTTTGAAAAAAAAGTGTAACCGATATAAAAAATATTGTGGTCGAATCCGGGATTTTCGATTCCTCGGTCGCCGTTTGAAACGTGGTAATATTTGTAGCCGATGGTTACGGCGCGTTTTTGCTTTAATTTTATCTCCAAACCGCCGCCGACATCTGCCGTAAAATTAAAGCGTGTGCCGACAAAATTCGGCGTTGTTTTGTTGAAATATAAAAGCCCGCCGCTTGCGCCGATGAACGGCTGAATTTTCTTGCGCGGACGAAAATTTACTTGAAGTCCGAGCGGCGCAATGCCGAAAGCGCGGCGCGTTTCACGAACTCTTTGCACCTGAATCGGCGAACCGCCAATTACCAAACTCGGAATTCTCACATCTGGATAATTCAAAACGGCAAGCGGCACGGCATCAACCGTGTATTTCAAATTCACCTTGTCGTTATTGTTAAATCGCCGTGAATATCGGAAAGCGACAATGCCGAAACGCGCGTCGGGCGTTCTGCCTGTGCCTCGAAAAACCGTGGAAGAATCGGGTGAAAATCCGCCCCAAAACATAAATTCATTTTTCCCCGTTTCCGTGTCATCTTGAGCAAAAACCGTAAGACAGAAAAATATCGTAAAGAAACCCGCCAGAATTATTTTTTTCATAAATTGAGCAAAAGTTTAACTTATTTTCACAAAATTAACGAATATTTTCTTGATAAATTCCGCTTAAATTTACATAGTTGCGGCAATTTTCACGGATTTTTTCAACTTCTTCATCGGTCAATTCGCGTTTCACACGCGCGGGCGCACCTAAAACAAAAGAATTTGGCGGAATAATAGTGTTCGGCGTAACCAAACTTCCCGCCGCAACGAGCGAATTTGCGCCAATTCTCGCGCCGTCCAAAATTGTTGCGCCGATTCCGATTAAACAGCCGCTTTCGACATAACAACCGTGAAGCGTTACGCGATGTCCGACCGTTACATCTGCTTCGACAATCGTCGGAAAATCCTTGCCGCGCGAAACGTGAATCATCGTCATATCTTGAATGTTCGTCCGCGCTCCGATGCGTATAAAATTCACGTCGCCGCGCAAAACACAGCCATACCAAACGCTTGCGCTTTCGGCAATTTCCACATTGCCGATAACGATTGCGTTTTCGGCAATAAACGCTGTTTCATCAATTTTCGGCGCGATATGTTTGAAAGATTTAATCATTTTTGCCTTTTTATTTTAACCTGATTCGTGGCAAACTCAATCTAATTTGAAATTTGAAATCTGAAATTTGAAATCTGAAATTATTATGACATATCAACCGAAAATTTTAGCGTTTGCCGGAAGTTTGCGAAAAGATTCGCTAAATAAAAAGACCGTCAAAATAGCGGCGGAAGGCGCACGAAAAGCAGGCGCGGAAGTTACTTTTATTGATTTGAAAGATTTTCCCGTGCCGATTTACGACGGCGACATCGAAGCAAGCGAAGGTTTGCCCGAAAACATCGTCAAATTGCAGGATTTGATGCTCGACGCAGACGGATTTTTGATTGCTTCGCCCGAATATAACGGCGGACTTTCGGGAACTTTCAAAAATTATATTGATTGGACTTCGCGCCCGCGAGGTGAACACAAAGCCGGCGCGTGTTACGGCGGAAAATTTGCCGCGATTATGTCGGCTTCGCCCGGCGGTTTGGGCGGAATTCGCGCTCTGCCGGATTTGCGTCGGATTATCGCTTCGATGGGCGTTCACGTTTTAGCGGAAGATTTCGCGCTTGCCAAAGCGCACGAAGCATTTAATGAAGAAGGCAATGCGAAAGCCGAATTTGTGCAAAACGCGCTCGAAAATCTCGGCAAAAATTTGACGGAAATTTTGATAAAGGTCAAAGGTTGAAAAAGTTTTGAGTCCTGCCTTTAGGCGGCAAACCGCGAGCGAAGCAATGCGGTTTTTGCGATAATCACAATTCAAGCCAATTGCACATAAAGCAATCGTTTTCGCTGCGCTTAACGATTGCGCCGCCTAAAGGCGGGACTCAAAACTTTTGCGAAATTATGAAATATCTGTTCGTTTACGGGAGTTTGCGAAAAGGAAACGCGCCGCCGATAATCGCGGAAACGGCGGATAAATTAAAGTTTGTCGCCGAAGCGTTCGTTTATGGAAAGCTCTTCGATTTGGGCAAATATACGGCTTTGAAATTAGACGGCGAAAACAAAATTTTCGGTCAAATTTTAGAATTGCCCGAAGATGAAAGAGTTTTGCAAAGGCTCGATGAATACGAAGGTTTTAACGTGAACAATCCGCAAACAAGTCTTTTTGTGCGAACCGAAACGACCGCGCATTTCGGCGATGAACAGATGCAAACTTGGATTTATGAATACAACGGCGATTTGCCGAAGGTTTAGAATTTTATGACCAAAATCAAACTCGTTTTGTTGTTAATTTTTACACTTTGCGTAGCAAATGTTTCGGCGCAAATTTATGTCGCTGAAGATGCCGTAAAAACCACAATAATTAACGCCGAGGAATTGAAATCGCTCGTCAAATCGCCCGAAACAAAACAGCCGATTTTGATAAATTTGTGGGCGACTTGGTGCGGAGTTTGTCGCAAAGAATTTCCCGATATTGTTGAAATTCATAATGATTACAAAGATCAAAATTTGAGCGTTTATATTGTTTCGATTGACACGGTTTCGCTGGTTGACACAACCGTCAGCGATTTTTTGAAGGTTTATCAAGCGGAAGAAATAAATTCGTATCTTTTGGACGTTCCGGCACGGCATCAGATCACAAAAGCCGTCCGCCAAATCGCGCCGAAATTTGCAGGCAGTTATCCGACGACTTTGCTCTACAACAAAAACGGCAAACTCGTCTATCAAAAAAACGGCGCAATAAATCCGAAAATTCTGCGGGCGCAAATTGATAAAGTTTTGCCGAAAAAGTAATTACCGGAGAACGAAATTAATGATATTTTTAATACAATCCTCGTTTGAAGTAACGACCGTTTATAAAGAAATAACGCCAATCGGCTGGATAGTGATTATCGGTTTGCCGCTCGGTTTACTTTTCGGACTTGGCTGGTTGATTGTTAAAATTCTAAAAAAACCAAAATTAAAATGATTGATTTAACAAGCAATCCAGTTACAAAATGATTTTGTAACTTCTGATGAAACAAAAAATTCGTCTAAAAGGTTAGTTTGGAATAGAAGAAAAATTTAGGAGTATTTTATGAATGTAATATTTCTCGGCATTTTCCCGCCGCCAATCACTGAAGTTTTATTGCCGATTTTAATAATCGGAATAATCGGGTTCTTACTTTGCTATGCGTTTCGTTTCTCCATATTTATTGTATTTCCACTTTTTGTAGCTTTCTGCGTTTCTCAGATTAATCTTCTTGAAGTTTCTACCGAATTATTGTCAGGTTATATGTTGATTGTTTACTTAACAATGATTCTAGCGACAATTGCAATTTTTATTGGAACGCGAATAAGTTGGAAAAAATATTTTGCTAAATCAAAACTAAAATAATGATTGATTTAAGAAGCGATACGGTTACAAAACCGACAAAAGAAATGCGCGGCGCGATGGCTGAGGCGGAAGTCGGCGACGATGTTTATGGCGAAGATCCGACCGTAAATAATTTGCAGGAACGCGCCGCAGAAATTTTCGGCAAAGAAGCCGCGCTGTTTGTGCCGACAGGTTCGATGGGCAATCAGATTGCGGTCAAACTTCATACGAAACAGGGCGATGAAATCATTGTCGAAGAGCGCGGACATATTTTTAATTGGGAAATGGGAACGCCCGCGATTATTTCCGGCGTGATGATTCGCACGGTTCGTGCCGCGAATGATAACGGAATGCTGACTTGGGGCGAAATCGAACCGAATTTGCACATCAATCAACCTTATTATGCTTGTCCGACGGCGTTGATTTGTTTAGAAAATACGCATAATTTCGGCGGCGGAAGCGTGATGAGCGCGGCGCAAACCGATGAAATTTGTGCAAACGCGCATAAGTTAAATCTGCCTGTTCATCTCGATGGCGCACGAATTTTTAATTCGGCTGTAGCGCAAAACGAAACGGTTGCAAATCTTTCAAAATCGGTTGATTCGGTGCAATTTTGTCTTTCAAAAGGCTTAGGTGCGCCCGTCGGCTCGATGCTTTTGGGTAAAAAAGATTTTATTGCGGAAGCCAGAACTTGGCGCAAAAGATTCGGCGGCGGAATGCGCCAAGCCGGAATTCTCGCGGCGGCAGGTTTGATTGCGCTCGAAGAATCGCCGAAACTTTTACACATTGACCACGAAAACGCCAAACGTCTGGCGGAAGGCGTGGCAAACTTAAAAGGCGTTGCAATTGACGCGGAAAAAGTTCAAACAAACATCGTAATTTTCGACGTTTCCGCAACAGACAAAACTTCCGCCGAAATCTGCGACGCACTAAAAGCGGAAAACATCTTCGCAATTCCCTTCGGCAAAGCAATCCGAATGGTTACGCATTGCGACGTTTCGCGTGAAGATATTGAAAAAACATTACAGACTTTAGAAAAAATTATTCAGTAATGTTAAAGTCAAGATTTGTTGATTTACAATTGATTAATTACTGATGATTATCGCCATTGACGGACCTTCGGGCGCGGGGAAATCTACGCTCGGCAAGATGTTAGCTAAAAAATTGAATCTGCTTTATTTGGACACGGGCGCGATGTATCGTGGTGTCGGGTTGGCGGTTTTGGAAAAAGGCGTGAGCTTTGAAGATACGGCGCGAGTTGCGGAAATTGCCGAAAATTCTGAGATAAAATTGGTCGGCGAACCGGAAGATTTGCAGATTTTTCTTGACGGCAGAGACGTTTCCGCCGACATCCGAACCAACGAAGTCGGGCAAGCTGCGTCAATCGTTTCGACAATTTCCGAAGTCAGAAAAATTCTCGTCGAACATCAACGCACGCTCGGCGAAGACTCGCCAAACGGCGCGGTTTTGGACGGGCGCGACATCGGAAGCGTCGTCTTCCCGAACGCCGACATCAAGTTTTTCTTAACCGCCAAACCCGAAGCGCGGGCGCGTCGGCGTTACGAAGAAGATGTGGAAAAGCAACGCGCCACGAGTTACGAACAAACTTTTGCCGAAATTAAGGAACGCGATGAACGCGACGTTTCGCGCTCGGATTCGCCGTTGATGATTGCCGAAGATGCGATTGTAATTGACACCAGCGAATTGAATTTGACCGAAGTTTTTGAACAAATGCTCGCCGTCGTGCGTGAGATGGAAAATGAAACTGCTTAAATTCAACTTCAAAAACGAAGCGATTTGGACTTTGATTATTCACACCTTGCCTTTAATCATTGGGCTTTTAGCGATGATTTTTCTTTATTTCAAAAGCACGAACAATTCAGAGTGAACGCAAATTATCAGCTATTCGCTATCAGCTATCAGTTATTTCGGAAGTAAAAAATTATCTTTCGGAATAGCTGATAGCTGATAGCGAATAGCTGATAATTTTGCTTGTCTGCACTAAATAAAATTTGGAAACGCACTTCAAAATATTGCTTTCTTGCGTTTCATCAAGCATAATGAATCTTTTTATTTATTTTTATGAGCGAAGATACCACAAAAGATTTATTACACATCGAAGAAACCACCGAAACACGCGAATTTGTTTTTAACGAAATTGCGCCGAACACGATTTCTTCGGCTGAAATGATTAACGAAGACATTTTAGAACTCGAAATTCCCGCGCCGAAGATTTTGGCGCAAACCGAAGAAGCGGAAGAAGAAATTGACCCGATTTTTGCGGAGCTTTCCCTGCCGATTTTACCGGAATTGCAGAAGGAAAACCGCGCCCAACTTCAGATGCAATCGCCGAATCGCCTTTATTTTTATTGGTCAATCAAAAATAATCCGTTTCAAACTTTGAAGAAAGTTTTCGGCGGAAATTCGGGCAATTATCAGCTTGTCGCAAAATTGGTCAATCAAAACACCGAACGCGAAGAACTTCACGCCGTCGAAGCGGAAGGAAATTGGTGGTTTAATGTCGAATCGAACGCAAACTATCGCGCCGAACTCGGTTTTTACGCGCCGAATCGTCCGTTTATT
This sequence comes from Acidobacteriota bacterium, assembly GCA_031409875.1. Taxonomy (GTDB): domain Bacteria; phylum Acidobacteriota; class Blastocatellia; order Pyrinomonadales; family Pyrinomonadaceae; genus CALMEH01. The sequence continues at coordinate 6,948 of JANNYB010000018.1, forward strand.
CGCGTGATGTATTCAAATTCAATTGAAACGCCGCGCAAAAATCCTTCGCCGCGCATTGCGACGGACGCGGATTGGGCAATTACGGCGACCGAATTTGCCGAAGTTTTAGACAATTCCGGCTTTACGCGAGATGCTTTTGAAGTCGCGCTTGCCGGCGACGATATTGAAAACGCGGAAGTTGCAACCGACAACGCTTTTTATCAATTCGTCGGCGAACGCAAAGAAGATTTCAGCTCCGACGAAGTTCGTTACGCGATTTTGGCTTTGGCTTCGGGCGTTGAATTAACCGAACTTCGCGGACAAATCAGCGAATCGCTTTTCATCGTTTTGCAAGAAAATCTCGAAAAACTCAGCGCGGAAAACGCAATGTCCGCGCTCAAAGAACATTTCGACGTTTTCGACGAAGAAATCATTGAAGAAGAAATCATCGGCGCAACCGTTTTCGGTGCAAGTTTGATAAATTTCCCGAAAAAACTAAACAAACGCGCCGTTCCGAAAACTTTATCGCCGAAAACTTTATCGAAACTTTCGCCGCTAAGTTCATTTTCAGTTGGCAGATAGTTGACAGAAAGTTGCGGGAAGTTGCAGAAGTTTCGGGAAGTTGAAAAAACTTTCTGCAACTCTGTAACTTCCCGCAACTTTCTGCTAACTTTAACCTATGCCAAAAGGTTATTTCAGCTTAATTTTACACGCGCATTTGCCTTTCGTTCGCCATCCCGAATATCCCGAATTTTTAGAAGAAGATTGGTTTTACGAAGCCGTAACGGAAGTTTATTTGCCGTTAATTTATATCTTTCAAAATCTGCACGATGCGGGCGCAACGCCGCGCCTTGCAATGAATGTTTCGCCGCCGCTGTGTGAAATGTTGGCGGATAAATTGCTGGAAGAAAGATATACGCGGCATCTTGAAAATCTGTTGGCATTGGCACAAAAAGAGTTTGAGCGTGTTAAAACCGAAGCACCGGATTTTTATGACGTGGCGAAAATGTATGTCGAAAATCTGAGCGCGGCATTAGACCTTTGGAACAATAAATATCAGCGAAATTTGATAAACGCTTTCCGCGAATTGCAGGACGAAGGCGTTTTGGAAATCATCACTTGTTGCGCGACACACGGATTTTTGCCGCTTATTTCGACTCACGAATCGCGCCGCGCCCAAATTGAAATTGCCGTTAAAAATTACAAAAAACATTTCGGACGACAGCCGCGAGGAATTTGGTTAGCAGAATGTGCCTACGAACCGGGCATTGAAAATTTGCTGAAAGATGCCGGAATCGAATATTTTGTTTCCGATTCGCATTCAATTTTATACGGCGATCCGCGCCCGCGTTACGGTGTTCACGCGCCGGTTTTGTGTGAAAACGGCGTGGCTGTTTTTGCCCGCGATGTCGAAACTTCGCAACAGGTCTGGAGCGCGGAAGTCGGTTATCCGGGCAACGTCGTCTATCGTGAATTTTACCGCGACATCGGTTGGGACGCGCCGATGGAATTCTTAAAACCGCATCTGCCGAAAGACGGCGAGCGCAAACATCTCGGCTTGAAATATCATCGAATCACGAGCAAAACCGCGTCGCAAAACGCGAAACAGGCTTACATTCCGGCATTGGCGCGTGAAAAAGCTGCCGAACACGCCGCCGATTTTCTAAACAAACGCATCGAACAAGCCCAAATCTTGCGCGAACTTCACGAAGAACATCCGCCGCTTGTCGTGTCGCCTTACGATGCCGAACTTTACGGGCATTGGTGGTTTGAAGGTCCGCAGTTTATTGATTATCTTTTCCGCAAATTTCATTATGATCAAGATGAAGTCAAACCCGTAACGCCCGGCGATTATCTGGACGCAAAAATCCCGATTCAGATTCAACAACCGACGGCTTCGAGTTGGGGCGAAAACGGTTATTACAAAGTCTGGCTCAACGAAGGCAATTCGTGGATGTATCCGTATCAGCACGACGCAGAACGCAAAATGACCGCGCTTGCGAACAGATTTAATGAACCGAACGACATCGAAAGACGAGTCTTAAATCAACTTGCCAGAGAATTACTACTCGCCCAATCGAGCGATTGGGCATTCCAAATCTACCAAGGCACAACCGTCCAATATTCATCAAACCGCTTCAAAATGCACATTCACCGCTTCACTTTATTAGCCAAAATGCTCGAAAGCGGCGAATTCAACGAACCGCTTCTCAAAGAAATCGAATGGCGCGACAACATTTTTGCGGAAATTGATTATAAAATTTATCGGAGTTAGTAAAAGGTGGAAAAATCAAAATTAAAAGCCGGAGCAGGCGGAAATTGGCGAAGATATGGCGAAAAATTTGATGCAACAGTCGTTAAGCAAAGTAACGACTTTTCGTGCGTTGCGGCGGTTGGCGAAATGCTTGCCGGACATTATGGTTTGAATCTTACACAAGCGGAAATTTTAAGCGAAATCGGCGAACTTTCAAATGCGTCTGCGCTGGCTGATTATCTCAACAAAGCCGATAAAACCGAAGGGAAATGGATTGGCGGCAATTTTCCGCGTGTGATAGAATTTATTGAGGGTATAACTTCCTCAACGAAGGTTTGGGCGGTTATTTTGCGCGAAAGAACTGCTTTGGGACACGCCATTTTGATAGATGGTTTGGACAAAAACGGTTTGGTAAAAATCAAAGACCCATTTGACCAAACTTCTTACAAAATGACGATTGAAGATTTATTTGAAGTGTTAAGCGAGTTTGTGGTGAAAAGAAAATGATAAAAATTATAGGGCTAAAACAAATAAACAGCGAAGAATTTGAAATTACGTTTTCCGTTAATCGAAAGGCGCAAAAGCAAACGCTTATTTATCGTCAAGATTTGTGGATCGAATCGCTTCAGGAATTTATGCCTTACTATAACCCGAAGAATGCCGATTTTCAGCCGTTTCTCAGAAATAATCCGATATTTACGAAAAAGATTTTTGAGTTAGTCAAAGAAACTACCGAAGGAAAAAAAAGCAATTTTCCGGTGATGATTCCGCTTGAATGGGAAGAAAATATTCGCCATCTCAAAGCCGCCTAAAGAAAACCGCTCCTCAACGAAATCAAAAACCGCGACAACATCTTTGCCGAAATTGATTATAGAATTTACCGAAGCTGAGATTTTAAAGAAACTGTCGTATAACTTGGAACGATGGCGTTGGCACGGGCGGAAACACAATTTAATCTTTGTTTCTCAATTCTTCAATTTCATCAATCTTTAAGCCGGTTGCTGTTCCTATTGTTTGATTGTCTAAGCCTAATTTTATCAAATTCTTTGCTACTTCAATCTTGCCTTCAGTCTTGCCTTCAATCTTGCCTTCTTGATATGCTTCATCACTAGCCGTTTCGATGACCGCGTGCATATCCCAATAAACTTTCAGACTTTCCTCATATTTCTGCAATTCTTCCCGATTGAATTTTCCGATTTGGGCTAATTCAAACAACTTGCTAAAGACTCTTTCCTGCAATTTAACCGGTCTTTCCTGCAACTTTGGCAGATGTTTCAAAACATACAACCATTTGTCAAAACTCGTCTCCAATTCTTCTAAAGTCTTGGTGAATTTTGGCATTTCCAAGTAAATAAACGTCAATTTATCATAGAAAACCTTGCCGTAATTATTTTTCAATTTAACTTCGTGCAAGAATTCGTCATTGTTGATATTTTCACTAAAAACAAAGTCCAAAATCCCGACAAAATAGACTGCTGAAAGTTCGTAATTCCAAATTTCGCCCTTTCTTGCCTGTTGCTGAATCGGAAAAGTCGCGTAATAGACGCTCCGATCTTTGAAAAAATTCTGCTTTGCCTTTTGCATTTCAACGATGAATTTTTCACCGCTCGGACTTTCGCAATAAAGGTCGAACATCGCCTTCCGATCAAGTTCGGCAATTCCCAAATGCTCGGTGTTGAGATAGGTTAAATCTTTTATTTGATGTTTTTCGGGCAATACTTGGTTGAGAAAATCAATCAACAAATCTTTGTTCGGTTCTTCGCCAAATATCTTCTTGAAACCAAAATCTGTAAATGGGTTGACGTATTTCTCTTGCATCACCCCATTTTACAATAAAAGCGAAACGACCTCAAACTCACGCTTCTCACGGAAACTGAATCCCGCGACAACATTTTTGCGGAAATTGATTATCAGATTTATCCAAGTTGAGATTTTAAAGAAACCGAATTTTTTAACGAAGTTTTTGCTTGTAGATACCAAAGGACAAAAATTAAGAACCCACCGAGTTGCAATAAACCCGATGCCTTTTTGCCTTTCAAAAATTAGAACTGGCAAAAGTGATTGTGTATTATCTCAAAGTTTTCCCGCAAACCGTGCAATGCACATGCCGACCTGCACAGGAATGACAATGAAAATGCCCCTTTTCACAGGTCTTACCGCCTGATACATCTTTATCTTTTCCGCAATTATCGCAGACGCGATGTGCCATCAGGATTCTTTGCTCTTTAGCGTTGATTTTTTTCATAAAGTTGCTTCTTATTCATTATTTAAGAATTTATTTCCTAACTTCCCGGACACTTACTACATTTCCTATGTCCACATTTAGTGCAATGATCATGATTCTTAGAACTTGTATTCGTGCATTTATGGCACTTCCAAGAAGATTCAGGTGATTTAGGCGGTCCTTCCATTGAAGACACTATGCTGTTAATTTTATTTTCCGTTTTCATAATTTTTGTTTTTAATTATTTTATGCTTGCTTTGTTTTCAAAGTTTCCGTTACTCACGAATCCAAAATTATCTTAAATATTTCCAAACCGAAAATGAAATCTGCCACAGCAGGATTAACTCCCAAAATGTATTCCAGATTGCTAATATAAATAGCTTCTCTTGATTCATTTTCTATTCCTCCATTTAAAAAAATAATTTCAAGACACAGATAATAAGTAATATCTCTAAGCGGAGGCTCTTTTATTAGAATTTCAGCACATTGTTCAATAAAATCATCTTCATCGGTAGAACTCCGTTTCACGAGTTGATATTTTTCGATTGCAGATTCAAGTTGACTCTGTGTATAAAAATCATCATAAAATCCCCATTTACTAACACATTTTAAGATGAGTTCTTGTTCTTTTTCCGACAATTCACCGGCTTTCAATTGGCTATCCATTGTATCAATGTTAGCCGAGAATAAAAGTAAAAAAAGGGAAGATTCGGGTAATGTAATTAATGCCATTTTTTTATCCTTGGTTTGAATAAATTTTATTTGAATTTCGTAATCTTTAACAGTCGTAACAATGGCGCAAGAAACAAACTTCGCGTCGCGGCTCTTAAAATTCGGTTCTTGCAACTAACGAAACCTAACAGCAGAGAAACACGATAATTAAAAGCCACAAATAACGCGCCAATTTTAGATGGAAACAAAACCCCATCTCGATAGTAATTCAGTAAAACAACCTAAAGTTCAAACGACTCACTTTTGTTTCCACCGAACATCTGCGCTTCAATCTGCGACTTTAGAGCAGTAAGACTTTCCTTGACTTCCTGCTCCAATTCGTTTCGTGCAATGGCATTATAGGCAACGAATCTCCAATCCGAACCTTTTCTATTTGAGTATAAAATTTGTCCTACGGTCCAGTTTAACTCCCTTCCACTATAGGAATACTCCACCAAAATAAAGTCTGCAATTCCTGCCCTCTCTATTGCGCTTGTCTCCTCGATTGTAAGCTCTACCTTGACGTAGAGACAGTATTCGGTCGTCTTGGTGAAAAAGCCGGAAGTTTCCTCGACCTTCCGCAGTGATACTTTCATAATCTGTTCTCCTTCTGTTTGATAAGACTGTGCAAAATCACCAATCTCAATATAGGCTAAAAACTTCTTTCTCCAATTAGTAATAATCTTTTTACCCAATCACATTACGCTAGATTTTTATGTTTGTCTAGTATTTCCTACAGAATCTCGTAAATAAATCGAACTATCTTTGTTAAATACGACAGTGTGACGGATAATATTTACAAACTTCAGGATTTCGTGCGGCAGTTGATTAGCGAAAAGAACTTGAATTATCGGCAAGTGGCTTACAAATCGCGTGGGATGATAAGCCATAGCACCGTTTATGACATTATTGCTGGGCGCAATACAAATCCGAGTCTTTCATCTTTGCGCGGTTTGGCAAAAGGTTTGGGCATAACCGAAGAAGAAATGTTTGCGGCGGCGACGGGGAAAACGCTGGAGAAAAGTTCGATTGATAACCGTTTGGCGTTAATCGGTTTGAAATTTCCGCAACTCACGGACGAACAAAGAATTGATGCGGAAGCCTTGCTTCGTGCGCTTGAACGTGCTGTTGAATCTTGATTTACTGATAAATCCGTTGCTGTATAATGTTTGTAAATTATGGATTTTCTGCCCGCTGAAAGGAGTTAAGAAGTTATGAAATACGTTGTTTTAAAAGATGAAGAAACCAACGAAATAGAAAAATTAGGACGTTTTCGCAAAGATAAAGATTCGGTTTATATCTTTACCGAATCTTATTTTCCAAGCATCGGTTGGGAAGAAGACGAAACTTTATACCACCAACTTTTAGACGGACAATTAGAAGAAATCTCCGAACGGGAAGCCCGCAACATTATCGCCACGCAGTTTTCACGCGAAAAACAAGCCGCTTGAATATCAGAATCAAAAGCCGCGACAACATTTTTGCGGAAATTGATTATCGTATCTACAAAAGCTGATTTCATTCACAAAAGTATATTTAGAGCGGTTGCCTTTTCAGCGCGAAAAGACCGCTCTTTTTAATTTCTCTGCTCCAATCACACAACAATCAATTACTTCCGAAAATTTAATTTTAACAATAAATCAAAAAAATGTTACTGTTTGCGCCCTATCGGTGCGTTATCTGTTTAGAAAGGGGAAATCTAATATCATTTCTTTCCGAAATTTATTTGAATTTTTTATGTAAAGTCCGAATTTGCGTAAAAATCTCAAAAGATTTTTCACATTTCCGGCAAATCCGATTATGAAACAGATTAATTTAACAAACGAAAACTTACTTGCGAGGTATTTTGCAACAATGAACAAAACAACAACACCCACACCGGACGGCAAAACCTTCGGCGATATTTTGAAAGATTCGCTCGTCGTCATCCTGACACTCATTTTTGTCCTGCTCTACGCGGCGGCATTTACGGGCAAATTCGATCCGCTCAAAGACAACACGATGCTTTTGCGGCTTGAACCGATAATTTTCATTCTCATCGGCTATTATTTCGCCCGCTTTCCCGCCAAACAAAGCGAAAAAACATTGCAAGAAGAAATCACGCGCCAAACCAGCCGCGCCGATGCCGCCGGCTACGCCAAAGAAAAAGCCCAACTCGAACGCGAAATCCTCGAAGAAAAAATAAAAAACGCCCGCGCCGCCCTAAATTCAGCCAACGGCGAAACCAAACCCAACAAAGCCGCCCTCGGCATTTTGGATTCATAAATTTTTTGAAGAAAGAAAACCTTAAGGAGATAAAATGAAAAAAATTAAATTATATTCAAAACTCGTTTCACTCATCCTGATTGTAACGGTATTATTCACAGCTTGCGATGTTCCCGACATTTCCAAATTCACCGAACAGTCGGCGGAAATGACGCGCGGTATTCGCAAGGGTGTTAAAGATACAGAAAGTTTAATTAAAGGCGCATCTGAAAGAGATGATTTATATAATAGCGAACAGTTAAATTTGATAAAGACAAATCTAGTCAAATATCAGATAGCCTCAAAACCGACATTAAAAGTATTGGATTCTTTGGATGCCTATCTCGAAGCCTTAAATACTCTGTCTCAAGCTAACAAAAAAAGTGAAGAAAATTCCAAAGCTGTCGTAGATTCGGTTAGTAATTTAGTAACCGCTGTTTCCGGCATTCAATTAGCCGGAACAGCCGTTAATGTTGCCGCCGGACTTTTGACGTTAGCTGAGGAATTCAGAACTTCCAAAGACTTCAAAAAAAGAGTTAATTTAGCCTCAATAATAATTGAAGGTGAAACTGATGAAGTATTCAACGCGCAAACCAACGAAAGAATTTTAATTAAGCCTTGCACCAAAGAAGCAATTGACGGCATTTTAGCAGGAGGCGGTTCTGATGGAGAAAAGGCAGAGAAAATAGCCAAAAAAAAATGTGGTGTGATTGATTTACTAAAATTCAATATTGCCGAGTTGAAAATTATAAATAACAGTATTTCAGACCGTCTTTTTACTGACTTTCGGTCACAACACACAGTCATTATTAATCTTTACAAGCAGCTCAACGCGAACAATGCCAATGTTCAGGAAGAGATGGATCGCATTTTAAACTTTCAACGCTTGTCAATCTTAGTTAAAGAGGATTATGAAACAAATTCGACCAACTCCGTCGAAACTATGCGTAAAGTCAAACTGAAAGATGACTTGAAGAGAATCGCTTCTCTTGATCCGATTCTCGGAGAGGAAATCAGGCAAGAGCTTATAAATTGCGGCAATAACTGTCAGGCAGCAAGAGAAATTTTGGAATTTGATGAATTTAGTTGTCCTGTCGAAGAAGATACAGTGATTGATGCTTGCAGCGAAGCGGGAAACCAAAACAAATGTATCTGCCGGTTTTACACCCGTGTTAAAAATTTGAGCGAAGCTGAATTTGACGCGATCAGAAGTCGTATTGCTCCGAAATTAGAAGAGAGATATAAAAAACTTTCTGCAAAACTAGATTCAAATAATGCCGATTTACTGAGAATAAACCCTGCTTATTCAAAAGTAATAGCGGAAGTAAAACTTATAAAAGACAAGCAAGAACAATTAGATTCCCTTTTAGATTCTAGTGTTGACGCTCTTAACGCGTGGGCGGATACACACGCTAACTTGCGTGTTGCCGTAAATACAAAAAAACCGTTAAGTATTTCAAGACTTGTGTCAAAAGTTCGTGAAATCTGGGAAATAATAGACAAACCGTCTGCAAATTAAAACTAATACCGGAGGATAAATAAATGATTGATTTTACAGAATTACAAAAAGAAGTTGACAAATTAGACATAAACAACACGCCTGCAATTGAATTCAGAAGAGTTTTCGGACTACTTGCGAATGCTATAAAAGAGTTCATTTCAAACGAGAATCGGAGTCAAGCTGATATGAGCAACATGGAAGGTCTGTTCAATGATTATATACCTAAAATACCTACTGACCCCAGACTTCGCCGAATTAAAGCCGATGCGAAGGATATTGCTTTCGCCTTATCACTAGCGACGGTTGCCGCCTGCCTTCAACGTATGGAGCGAAGAAATGACGCATTAGCAAAATTAACTAAAAAACTTGATGAACAAAATACGGCTATCGTTGCTGATGCCGAGTTACTCAAAAAAATCAAGAAAGCAATTGATACCGCAAGTGCAACGGCAACGCAAATTAAAACTTTTATTGAACAACTAAATGCTCCTGATGCTAGTGCAAAAAGCATATTAAAGGCTTTGGTTGATGCTTTGGATGGAATTAGCAAAATTTTTAAGCCTGACACGGCGTAAATTGCTGTTTTATACGGAAATAGAAATGATGCGACTCAAAATTAGAAAGATTTCAAGTTTTATATTTTGAGGTAATTTGCTAGCAGACGGTTATTAATGGGCATTGTAGCCGTGGGAATGTCTTGGGAAATGCTTTTGGGTGGAAGATTTATTCATCTGGAGGAACTTCTCGTTCACCTGAGCGAAGAGTTTCTTCAGGTGAGCGAACTTCTTAGTCATCCGCCGGAATGATTGCGGTGAATGTCGGAATGATTGCGGTGGATGCCGGAATGATTTCGGTGGATGCCGGAATGATTTCGGCGGGTGGCTGAAAGGTTACGGCGGATGGCTGACAAATCGGGGCGGGTGGCTGACAAATTAGGGCGGAAGCCGAAATCATTGCGGCGGAAGCCGAAATCGTTGCGGCAGATTCCGAAATCATTACGAAGTCAATCAGACAAATAAAAGTCATTACTGAGCGACACGGAAATTGATAGGACAACTCAATGACCACCGCGTTTCCGTTTTCTTCCGTGTTTTCGGTGTCTTCGGTGTCTTCTGTGGAGAGATTTATTTTTCTATCCACTGAAGCCACGAAAAACACGGAAAAGACTTGATTGATTTGCTCAACATAAGCGATTTTTCAACTACGCAGTTTTCAGATCGCTCAGTAGTAATGAATAAAAGTAGGATAAAAACAAATAAAAACAGGAGAAAAAATTATGGCTGAAAATGGAGATTGGTATCCGAAGACAGGGGCGGGAGAGCGGGCGATGTATGCGAATATTGAGGCGAAGATTGATGGTTATCGGGCGAAATATCCGGTTTTGACGGATGATTATCGGTTGGTGATTCATACGTTTTGTCAGACGTTTGTCGAAGGTTTTGACAAAATCGAGCAGAATCGGGCGACGGGCAAACAGGCGACGACGTGGTTTGAAAATCTTGTCCGAAGCAAGCAGGAAAATACGCCTGCGCCGGTGCCGCCTGTGTATCAGACGATTACGCTTCCGGCTAATGCTTTGGTTGGAATCGAACGGGCTTGCCGCGATTTTGCGGGGTTGATGAAGAAACAACTTAACTATGACAAGGCGGACGGGCTGGATTTGATGATTGAGCGCGAAGCATCAGGCGAACGCAATTTGAACGATGTCCAACCGACGTTGAAAGTTTCGTTGGTGGACGGCGGCATTCCGCAATTCGTGTGGAAGAAAACCGGCTTTGACGCGCTTGAATTGCAATATCGCAAGGTCGGCACGGAATTGTGGCAACCGGCGGACAAAAGCACGGCAAACATCTTCGAGTATAATCCGCCTCTGACCACGCCCGGTGTGCCGGAAAAATTTGAATTCCGCGCCATCTATCTGATTAAAAATCAGCGCGTCGGACAATGGTCGCCAATTTACACGGAAACGGTCGGCTAAAACGCCGCGAACGTCTGCGCTATTTTGTTGATATACCCAAAAGAAAATGAATTGTGAAAAACAGTTAGCCGGAAAAAGTCCAACACGCTTTAGCTTGTTAAACGTGCCAGCATTTCAACAAGCTAAAGCGTGTTGGACTTTTTAATCAAATATTTTCGCAAACCAATTCCTGTTTGGTATAACACGGCAGTCGGCGTGTGGTCGGATGTCGTGATCGTAATTACTTTGCCGTAAATTATCGGCGAATCAAAACGGATGCCCGCAATTCAGCGGCATCTTGAAAAACAACCCGCGGAATAATCCTCAGATTTTACCGCATAAGTAACAGGACAGATTTATTTTATGAATATGAACCACAAAAATACACAAAAATACACAAAAAGAATCAATCTGTTTCGTGCGTTTTCGTGTATTTTTGTGGTTTCATCCTAAAAATAATTCTGACCTCTTACTTAACCCGCGGCATTGCCGCAACTTAAGGAGAAAACTATGGACCCGATTTTATTTTGGAATGATGTGGCTCTTGAAGCCAATCGTGTGAGTTTTACAAACGGTGCCGGAGAACAGGGCGGACCAACGCTGAGTTCGCGGGCTTTGGCAATCGTGCATCTGGCGATGTATGACGCTTTTGCGGCAGTTTCCGGTAATCCGGCGAATCTTCCGTTTTATCTGCCCGGACTTCCGGCTGTTCCCGCAGGTTCAACCCTTGAAGGCGCAACGGCGGCGGCGGCTTATACTGCTTTGACTGCGCTGTTTCCGAGTCAAAAGGATTATTTTAATTTACAACTTGCGCTGGCAGGTGATGTCTTAAATCCCGGACACGGGTTTGGCGTAAATGTTGGCAAAGCAATTCTCAAAGACCGCGAAAATGACGACAACGCAAGTTCCGGCGGTTATATCCCTTCAAAAGGTGTCGGTTATCACAAGGTTGACCCCGACAATGCGGGGCAAGGTTTTCACGCGCCTTTTTATGGTGAGCGGACAAAAACTTACGCCGTAACTTCGCGTCATCCGATTCTTCCGCCGTATCCGGTTGTTGGAAGCGCGGATTATAAAACGGCGTTTAAACAAGTTCTCGGCAACGGAATTGCGCCCGAATTGATGGGAACTGTTCCGGCGGGAACTAATAAACGCAATGCCGAAGAAACGATTATGGGAGTTTTTTGGGCTTACGACGGAGCGCGGGAAATCGGCACACCGCCGCGTCTTTATAATCAAGTTGTGCGGGCAATTGCCAAAGCACAAATGACGACACCGGCGGAAAATGCACGGCTTTTTGCGTTCGTCAACGTGGCGATGGCAGACGCGGGAGTTTTGGCGTGGGAAGAAAAATATCGCTACGAATTTTGGCGACCTGTCGTCGGCATCCGCGAAGACCCAAAGAATCCCGATACGGGTTGGCTGCCGCTTGGTGCGCCCAACAGCAACACTTTCGATGCGGAAAAAGGCGTGGGCAAAAAGAATGTTACGCCGAATTTTCCCGCTTATCCTTCGGGACACGCCACCTTTGGCGCGGCTACATTTCGAGTCGCCGAGCTTTACTTCGGAGTAATCCGTCCGGGCATTGACGTTGCCAAAAATCTGAAATTCGTCTCGGAAGAACTCAATGGCAAAAACAAAGACAACAAAGGCGCGATTCGCCCGGAAGTTGAGGTAACTTTTGCCGGCGGATTCAAGCAGATGATTGAAGAAAATGGTTTCAGCCGTATCTATCTCGGCGTGCATTGGAGTTTTGATGCCTTTGCCGTCAAACCAAACGACAAACCCGATTTAACCAAAAACATCGGCGGCGCACCGCTTGGCATCAACATCGCCAACGATATTTTTGCCAACAATATGCAAAGGTCGAAGGTCTAGCGTTCAAAATTGTTCAGAGTCCCGACTTTAGGCTAATGGCATTAAGTTAAGGATTTGCCGAAATTGTCCAACAAACTTTAGTTTGTTGAAAGTGTTGATAATTAAGACCTTCGACAAACTGAAGTTCGTCGGACTTTTCTTAACTTAATGCCATTAGACTTTAGTCCGCTAACCGCCAGCGAAGCGCGGCGGTAACACGCTAAAGCGTGGACTCTGAACAAGACTCTAAACCAAGGAGAAATTAAAATGGCACTTAATCAAAGAATTGTTGAATTGTTAGAAGTCGGCGCGGAAGAGCGCGATATGAATTGGCTCAAAGGCAGTCTGCAAGCGGCAATCGAGGTCGAGTTTTTTACGATTCCGCCATACCTTTGCGCTTGGTGGTCAGTAAAAGACGCGGCGCATCCGGTTTCTGAGTCAATTAAGGAAATTGTTATCTATGAAGAAATGCTCCATTTCGGGCTGATGTGCAATCTGCTGACCGGACTCGGCGAAGTTCCGAAAATAAACGTCCGCGCCAATGTTCCGACTTATCCCGACAATCTGCCCGGCAACATCAACCCGAATCTAATTGTCCCGCTTCAAGGACTTTCCGATGAATCGCTCGATGCGTTTCGGGCAATCGAATTCCCCGAAAAAGGTTCGGTGGTTGAAAACGACTTTATGGGCGCGATGGATATGAGCGGCGAATTTTCAACTATCGGCGCGTTTTATAAAGCGATTTTAGCAGAATTTGAGAGATTGCAACCGCAATTATCGCCAACCAATCAATTGGCGCGTCCATCATTTAAACTAAACAAAATTACCACAATGGACGGCGTGCGTGCGGCAATCGAAATAATAAAAAGACAAGGCGAAGGCGCAAACGGTTCGCCGGAAGATAACGCGGGCGATTTGGCGCATTTTTATCGCTTCGGAGAAATTCGCCACCGCAAGAAATTAAGAAAAGATGCCGCCACCGGAAAATGGCACTTCAATGGCGCGGACATTGTATTTCCTGATGTTTATCCGATGGCAAAAGTTCCCGATGGCGGTTATCGCAGAGAAGATGTTTCGTCGGAGGAAGTTTGGGCGTTGCTGAAAACCTTTGACCAAAATTATTCGCTTATGCTCAACCAACTGCAAGCGGCGTGGCAACCGGGCGGCTCTTTAACACCTGCCGTTACCACAATGCGAACATTGTTGCAGCCTTCGGCAGTTGCGCTGATGGATATAGAAATTGCGCCCGGCAAAGGAAACTATGGTCCGTGTTTTCGTTTGGTTTAAGAGAATTATTTTTGGAGGAGAAAAAGTATGTCGCAACTTATTTTCGGCGGAATGATCGCCATTATTTTGCTTGGGTTTTATGTCTGGTCAATCGTGGACGCGGTTTTGGTCGTGCAATGTAAGCGCGAACTTGGGGAAAATTGCAAGGAAGTGTTTTCAAACAATATGTCCTACATTCTCAACACCTTGGGAGCGTTGATTTCTTCGACCGTCGTTGGCGTTCTCGGCGCAACCAAACCGAGCGAACTTCCGGCGCAAAGCATCGTCGAAAAGAGTTTGAAAGGTAATCTGACCGCCACCGCCAACAGATTTGCCGCGCTGATGCCGACTATCTTTATTTTAGTTTGGATTGTCTGCGGTGTGATTACCGTCATCTACGGGTTTATGCTGTCGGACGCAGACTACGTCGCGTCGTTCACCGCCGCCGCCAAAGCGTGGTTCGGCGTAGCAATCGCCGCCGTCTATGCCTACTTCGGCATCAAGCCGAGCAACGGCAACGGGCAATGATTGTTCTTTGAAAGTTTTTATGGCTTTTGGTCTGACCTCACACACTTCTTCCTTTGGTCGGGAAAAGCCAACACCAAGAAAGGCGGACGTTTCACCGTCTGTCTTTCTCTCCAAAAGAGTTTTTTAAGGAAAAGTTTTTCCCTCCCGGAAATTTGTCAGAGATTTCTTCACCTTTTTTTACACACCAAAGTCGCAAACGATTCACCCCTCGTGTTTTTTTGATAGATAAGAAATGCAGTTTGTTTCTTGGGGATTAGTTAGAAAATAAAATTAAAGGAGAAGAAAAACTATTATGAGATATTATTGGGCTGGAATAATTGCATTATGTGTTTTTTGCATAATCAGCGGATTATTTGCAGGAAAGTGGAATCCGTTTCAATTGGCAAAAGGAGAAAAAGGCGTTCTCGGCGAGAATGCGAGTTACAGCGCATCTTTATTGCAAATGATTATTTTTACGATGTTGACGGTTTTTGCTTATACTACCGTTTTCGCCGCAAGAGTTTTTGAAAAAGAAGGCGCGGGATTATTACCTTCTTTGAAAGAAGGCGATACTTGGCTTGGCGTTCCGAGCAATTTGCTGATGCTAATGGGAATTAGTATTGGGACTGCCGTTGCCAGCCGCGCCATCAAGGTAAATCAAGCCGAAAACAGAACTTTACCGCCAAACGATAATAGCAGTTTGACAACTTATCGCGATGGAAAAACCGATTTGGTAAAAATACAAATGCTGATTTGGACGACAATCGCCGTGTTTGTTTATCTCCAAATTCTATGGCGATTTATGCTGAATGAATGTTATTTGCCAACGGCAACTTCTTGTCCAAAAGAATGGGGCAACAGTTTGCCGGACATTGATACTGCCTTTCTAGTGCTTCTCGGTGTATCACAAGCCGGACAAGTTGTTAATCAATTATCGGAAAGAACAAAGGCTATTGTAAAGATTGCGATTTCACCGCCAAGCCTAACTTTAACCACTCAAAAACCAAATCAGCCTTTGACGGCAACCGCCACCGACTCTAATGGCATTGCAATTTCAGATTTGCCGCAGGATAGTTGGGAATGGAAATCCAATGACCTAACTAAAGCAGAGGTTGACAAAAATGGAAACGTAACGCGAAAAGCCACAGGTAACTGCAAAATTACCGCAACCGCCAATAAGATAGTCTCAAACGAATGTGAAGTAACTTGCGAGTAATTATCTGTTTTACCACGCACTCACAATCTCACGCCTTCGCCTCGCCCAACGTAAAAAGATGCCCGAAAGCTGAAATTCGGGCATCTTTTTTTTGTTTGAAAATCTTTACGGCGCATCGAGAACAAGCGGCATGCCGAAAAGTTCGTTGAGGTCTTGAGCATCGGAATCGGCTAAATCTTTTCGCACCAATAAAATCAAATCAACGCCCGGACGCAAGGGAAATTCACCGACGTATTTGTAGTGTGCCGAGTAGCGCGAAACGATTTCTGCGTCTTGTTCTTCTTTTTTGGCGACGATCATTTCTGCCGTGTTTGCGTCAACTAATTGTCCGCTGAAACGGGCGTTTTTGTAATCGTTCAGATACCACGGCATTGACCAATAATCGGGCGAAACGATTTCGATGGTCGCATCTTTTTTAGCTTCGCTTTTGTCGGCGTAGTATTCGATTTTTTTGATTAAATCTAAGAAACCGCGTGTCGTGTGCGCGTAGATATACGGCATATCGTTGTCGTCGTAGCGCACGAAATTCAAATCGTAAGTTTGATATGTGAGAATTGCGGTTGCGGTAATTCCGAGAATTGCGCCCGCGATTTTGAGTTGGATAAGACTGCTTCGGAGCAGTTCACCAATCGCATATCCGGCGATAATGCACATCGGCAAAAGAAACGACAGCGCGAGCCACGGCGTTTTATACGGAATGATTGAGTAGGCGAGAAAAAGCCCCAAAGCCCAAAGTCCGGCGAACATTGCAAAACGATGTCGGGCGCGGAAAATGGCGATTGCCGTGCCGAGTGCGGAAAGAATAATTATCGGAGCTTCGACGTGCATTGCCCATTTCAAATAAGCCAGCGTGCCGTTTTGCGTATGATCTTTATTGCCCGTTTTTGTCCAAATCGCGTAAGCCTCGAACGCGCCGACAACGCCTTGCGGATAGGTGAAAAACGACGAGAAAAACAACACGCCGAGATAAATAAAAATCGCCGCCGAAGCTGTCAAAATTAAAATCAAATCACTTTGTTCGCCTAACTTAGCGCGAAAATTTGTCCACGTCAGTTCAATCCTTTCAAGCGGTTCGGTTTCTGCGTCTTTCGTAAAAATCACCGCAAACCAAGTAATAAAAGTAACCACGCCGAGCGCAATAATTGCGTAAAAAACATATTTCAGATTCGCGTCCGGCTGTTCCAAAAACTTATCCGACAAATTTTTCAAACCTTCCGCAATCCGCAATCTTTCAACCAATGCGGCAAGCACAAAAAGAATCGTTCCGGCAAAGAAAATCCATTTTTTCGTGTCTTCGCTGTTGAGTTTGCGCCAAATGAAAATGCTGAAACACGCAATCGCCATTGTGCCGATGGTGATAAATCCGGTTTCTTTTGTTGCCGCAAGCAGAACGAGCGAAGCCGATGCGAGAAGCAAATAAATCGGTTTACCTTCGTTCCACGCGAGTAACATTCGCATCACGAAGAACACCAAAACGGCTTCAATCAACAAAAATCCGATTCGCAAAGCCCAAACCGCAGACGTATTTTCAACATTGAACATTCCCGAAAGATTTACCACCGAAGGCGAAAAACAGACGAGCAAAATCAACGTCATCGAAGCCACCGAAAAAACTCCGGCTTTGCGTCCTTCGATGAAATACAAAATCGCCACGACAAACGAAAAACTAAAGAAAACAAACAAGATTTCGTGGATAAAATACCGCGAAATATAAACCATTCCCGGCGATAGCGCAATAAACATCGCGGCGGCAAGACTTCCCGTTTTGCCAATATAGCGTTTTAAAAAGAATGCGAGAAAAACCGTCAGAACGCCGAAGATTGCGACGCTTGAACGAATGCTCAAAGTATTTAAACCGAAAACTTTTGAAAACGCGAGCGAAAGATAATACAAATCGGGACCGTGATAATTTGCCGGATCGTATTTATAAACGCCTTCGCGGAAAAGCGTCGTCAAAAAATAACCGTTCACGCCTTCGTCGTGATGAAGCGGTTTTAATTCGAGCCAAAAAAAGCGCAAAAATGCCGCAATCGCCGTGATGAGCGAACAATTCAGAAGCCATAAATAGTCTGTTGTTTGTTGTTCGTTGTCCGTTGTGTTTAGTTCTTCGGTCATTGCTTGGTAATTGGTAATAAGTAATTGGTAATTGGTTTTTAACTTACTGCCAATTACCAATTACTTATTACCGAACTTTATAAATTCGATACATGCCAGCTTCGCCGACGACGGGAAATTTTTGGAAAAATTCCTCGTTTATTTCAATGTTTTTCTGCCCGAAATAGGCTTGTTCTTCGGGCGAAATCATAACGTATTCGATGCCGTATTTTTTCATCAAAATCTCGGCGGTTGCTTCGCCTTGATAAATTTTTTCTAAATCTTTTTCGCGTTCGGCATAGTCAATTCCGTGCGACGAAAGATGTCCGAGATAGCGCATCAAAGAACGTCTGCCCGATAAAACAACAGCTGTGTTATACGTCGGTGCATTCAAAAAAAGTGCGTTCGGCGCGGTTTTTTGTTTTATCGAAGCCGCAATTCTGATGGCATCGTTTTCAAAAATTTGATAATTTATCTGCTTTGAAACCGTGCGCCAAACGTCAACTGCGCCGGCAGCAGTCAGAATTATTAGAAGTCCCGCCGCAACAATTTTCAAAACATTATTTTGATTAAAAATCCACGCCAAAGCAAGCGCGACAAACGGCAGAGAACCGACAAACCAATAAATCAAAACCTTGATATTGTCCCATTCCCACGGTGCGAGCTTCATTGTATTCGAGACAACGAACAGAAAAATAAAAGGCAAGTAGAAAAGGATTTGGGATTTGGGATTTGGGATTTGGGATTGTTCGGCTTTAACTTTCTTTTCTTCTTTCGCGTCTTTGCGCCTTTGCGGGAAATAATTTAAATAAATTCCGAGTAAAATTATCGGAATAAAAAAGCCTGTGTTCTTAAACCAGAACCAAAAAATATTCGTTTCGCCCGCGTCCCAACCGAAATGAAAGGCGATAAATTCGCTCGTTTTCGTTGCGCTTCCGGTCATTGCCCAAATCAGCGCAGGAATCGCCAGTAAGCAAACGCCCGCGCCGAACGAAATCCATTCGCGCCATTTTTCCGGCTTCAAAATAAACAAAAACGCGCAAACGACAAACAAAACAACAAGACTATGCAAATGAATCAGCGGCAAAGTTCCGACTAATAAACCAATTAGAAAGGGAGAAAGTGAGAAAGGGAGAAAGGGAGATTTGCCTTCCTCCATTAAGAATTTCTCTGTGTTCTCCGCGCTCTCTGCGTTAAAAATTTCCCACAATTTCCCAAGAGCAATCAGCGTCAGAGGCATTCCTAATAACAAACTGCGCTGTGTGATAAACAGCACAATCATCGAATTTCCCCAGCGGAATTTGTCTTCCCGAAGCGTGTAATCGTAAGGAATTTTCCAGATAAAATCGAAAAACGATTGTCCCGATTGCCAAAAATCTTTCGCAAACCAGACGAAACCGAGTCCGCCGCTGAAGAATAATAAAACCGGCGCGATTTTTGCCGCAAGACGATTGTTTGTCAATTTGAAAACGAATCTTTCGAGCAAAACGAGCAAGGAAAACGCAAAAAAAACATTTTGCAAAAACATCGCATCGCGCACGCCTGCGCCGAGTTTCATAAATTGCGCGGTCAGAAAATCCGCCATAAACGGATATGTAAATTTCGCGTTGGCAAACGAAGGATTTTGCGGCGGAAAATTTTGCCCGTCCGTAAAACTGAAAATCGCGCCGAGGTGAAACGGTAAATCGCCAAGATTATTTGAACCGCCCGTGAAAATTCCCTGCGCGGTTTCAAGCATTGCGCGTTCAAAAAACAACCAAAACAGCACGAAAAAGAAAACGTAATACGCAAATCGCAAGAACTTTTTAAAATTCGCGCCGTCCAATTTCCCTTTTGCTTTTTGGTAATTTACCTTAAATCGTTTCTGAAAATCCTTCCGCAAAAAAAGCGCAAGCGGCGCAAGTGAAATAACGAGCGCAACCAAAACCGCCGTCGCCGAAAGCCCGAAAAATGACGCAAGCAGAAATCCGACCAATCCGAAAATCGCCGCGCCGACGACATTTCCCGCCACCAAGCGCACCATCAACGAATCTTCTTTTTCATAAAGATACGTCAAAGCCAAACCGCTAAAGCTGACGAGAAGAATTATTATAAATGACACGAGCATATTTTTTCGGCGAAATTCTTTGTTTAAATTACCTTATTTCAAGGCTTAATCAAAGCAAATAAGACGCTGAGTTGAAAATGAATTTAATCAGTATAGCGAGCAGTATAGGGCTATTGCAAAGTCGTTGAAAAATTGAAAAGACCATTCAAATTTGATTCAATCTAAGTTTGAACAAAAACACTAAATCAAAAAGGAAGGTCTTTTACAGATGGATAATACCACAGAATTTGAGATATTTGAACAGA
>JANNYB010000019.1:0-31748 GCA_031409875.1 Acidobacteriota bacterium
GCCACGCTGCGGCACATCGGAATAAATCTGTTGAAGCAAGAAAAAACCTGTAAAAGAGGAATCGAAGGCAAACGCAAGAAAGCCGGTTGGAATGAAAATTACTTGCTTAAAGTTTTACAATTTTAATGCGTTCGCCCTAAACAAATCCTGACTTACTGTTTTCCTTTACGTCTTTTTGCTATAATTAAACTATGAAATTTCTTCACATTTCCGATGTTCATCTCGGCTGCACACGCTATCAATTAAACGAATCGCCGCGTGATTTTTTTGATGCTTGGATTGATGTTTTGCAGAAATATGCGATTGAAGAAAAGGTTGATTTCGTGATTATGGCTGGCGATTTTTTTCATAAACGCAGCGTGCCGCCCGAAACGATGAATTACGCTTTTGCAGGTTTGAGTTTGTTGAAAGACGCGGGAATTCCGATAATTTCAATTGAAGGAAATCACGATCAAAAGCATAATGACAGCGAGTTTAGTTGGCTTCGCTCTCTGGCGAATTGGAATCTTTTACATTTGCTCGAACCGAAAAACATTGACGGAAAAATGACTTATCAGGCGTGGGAAGACGGCAAAGGCGGATTTGTTGACATCGGAAACGCACGGATTTTCGGCTCGGATTGGTATGGCGCGTCGGCAAATTGGGCGATTCCGATGTTGACCGAAGCGATAAAAGAAAATCGGCGCGAAAATGCGTTTCACATTTTATTGCTTCACACGGACGTTGAAGGACATCAAACGCATCCGATTCCGGCGTTGAGTTTGGCAAATTTGAAGGAATTGAAATCGGTTACAAATTACGTCGCGCTCGGACATACTCATAAATGTTACGAGATTGATAATTGGGCGTTTAATCCGGGCAGTTTGGAGATTACGAGCATTGACGAATACCGCGAAACACGCGGCGCGTGGCTTGTCGAAGTTGATG
Organism: Acidobacteriota bacterium; assembly: GCA_031409875.1. Lineage (GTDB taxonomy): Bacteria > Acidobacteriota > Blastocatellia > Pyrinomonadales > Pyrinomonadaceae > CALMEH01. Next base: position 928 of record JANNYB010000019.1, read on the forward strand.
AAAACAATGAAGTTAATGCAAAACATATCACCGATTATAAACAACGTCCGTTTCAGCGTTTGGGTTTTGACGTTACTGGTTTTGCCGACACGAAAGAAATTACCGAAGGCGTTTTGGCGAAAGTTGAAGGCGAAGCGCGTATCGCCGAAGAAGGAAAATCACAGCCGATTATCGAGATAACTTTGCGCGGACATCTCGGTTTTCCGAATTCCTTGCTGGAACTCACGAAAATCCGCGAAGAAGCGCAAAAAATGACTTCTGCGTTGCACGTTCGCATCAAAAATCATTCTGCGCCGATTGAATATGCCGTCGCTGCCGATTTGGAAGAAGACGCAAGCCGCGAAAAATTGGAACGCCGCGTTATCGAAGATTTAATTATTCGTGATAATCGCTACAAAACGCGCGTTGAAGACATTTCCGAAGCCGTCATCGGCGCAAAACGTATGGCTTTGAGCGATGAAGAACCGGAAAAGATTTTAGATTTTATTGCTTTAAAAACAACAGCCCCAAGTCCAAAGTCTAATGTTCAAAGTCAATAAACTAAATTGACTTTGAACATTAGACTTTGGACTTGGGGCTTTAAAAATTATGTCCGAAGCATCAGAAAGAGTTTTAGGAATCCGGCATTTGCCGTTGTTTCCGTTGCCGCTCGTTCTACTTCCGAACGAGCTTTTGCCGTTGCATATTTTTGAAGACCGTTATCGCAAAATGCTGGCTGATGTCGAAGCCGGAAACCGTTTTTTCGGTATCACGCTGTTTAATCCGTCGGAAAGTTTTATCGAACGTCCGGCGATTGATTCAATCGGTTGCGTCGCCGAAGTGCGCGAAGTTCAGGCGTTACCCGATGGACGCTCGAATCTTATTACGATTGGATTAATTCGCTATCGTTTGATTGATTATGTCGAACGCGACGAGCCGTATTTGACCGCGGAAATCGAATTTTTTGAAGACGACAAGGAAGATTATTTGAGTTTAAATCCGCTGGCAGACGAAGTTTTCGTGCTTTTCAAACGAATTGCCCGCGCCGCGCACAAACTCAGCGGCGAACGCGGCGTATTTCCCGACATTCCGCAAGCCGAGCCGGAACAACTTTCGTTTTTGGTTACGGCGGCATTTAATCTCGAACCCGAATTAAAATACGAGCTTCTCGAAATGCGTTCGACGATTGAAAGATTAACCCGTCTGCGCGAAATTCTGCGCCAAACCGTTGACAAAATGGAAGATACCGCAGAGATTCACAAAGTCGCTAAAACCAACGGACACAGCAATAAAAAGATTGAAATGTGAGAAACACAAGTTAATGACAGACAGCCGCCGTCTGTGTTATGATGACATTTGAAAATGAGGTGAGATTTATGCCGATAACCGAAATACAAACAAATTTATCTGCCAGACTCAACTTTCGTCTGCCGTCTGAAGCAAAAAAGAAAATTGAGCGTGCCGCCATTGCTTCCGGTTTGAGCGTTACGGATTTTGCCGTTCACGCGCTTCTGAACACCGCTGACGAAGTTCTGGAACGCGAACACACACGCCGACTTTCCGACCGCGACCGCGATATTTTTCTCGCCTTACTCGACTCGGATGATGCACCAAACGAGGCTTTGAAAAGCGCGTTTCAAGCGCGTGAGGAATTATTTGCCAAATGACACAAAACCTTGTTATTGAACCGCTTACGGCAATTCATAACCGTGAAGCGTTCGATTGCGGCGAAGAAAGTTTGAATATTTTTCTGAAACGCTTTGCGCGGCAAAATATCGAAAAAGGCTTGGGGCGCACATTCGTTGCCGTCAAATCGGGTGAACCGCGTATTTATGGTTATTATACGATTTCGAGCGGTGCTTTGAGTTTTGACAAAATACCTGAAAATTTACCGCGTTATCCGATTCCCGTTGTGCATTTGGGCAGACTAGCCGTTGACGAAATCGCCAAAGGACAAAAACTCGGAAAAGCCTTGTTAGCCGATGCGCTCAAACGCGCCGCTGAAGTTTCTGACCAAATCGGTATCTACGCCGTCGAAGTTTATGCGTTGACCGAAAACGCCCGCGAATTTTATCTGAAATTTGGGTTCGCCGAACTTTCAGACGATAAACTTCACCTTTATTTGACTATAAAAAAAATCCGAAAACTCTTGCCAACCAATTAATTACTCAAAGACAATTTGAAAAATTCGATAATTCGTCGGTCATAATTTTCCGCCTGTTCGACCGTAATGTTTGCAACGCTGAAACCTGACGGGTTTAAATCGGTTTTGGCTTCGATTTTTGAAGTTGCGGGAAAGCATTTGGCGATTGCGGCAGTCGAATCTTGAAACTGCGGCGCGTCTGCTCCGGCAAGCATCAAAACTTGGCGATTTTCGAGCGATTTTGCCGTATTGCACGATGAATTTCGTTTGTAAGAACCGTCAACAAAATACAGATAAGTTCCGGCATTTGCCAATTTCGAGGTTATCGAACTCGCAAAAGGAAAGCGCGAATCAACCGCCGAAGCAACTACGCCGCCCGAACCGTCAGGCACGGAGTCGAGCGCGAGAGCTTTAACTTTTTCGTCTTTTGCAGTCGCGGAAAGCGCGACAAACGCGCCCATTTCGATACCGTAAAAACCGATATTTTGTCCGACAATCGGCGTTTGCGCTTCGGTTTTCACACCGCGCAAAAATTCGATGGCGGCAAGCGCGTCTTCGGTTTCGGTTTCGCCGAAAGCCGTGTAATTAACCTTCGGATTCACGCCGTGTCCGCGTTGGTCGGGCATCAAAACCGTAAAATTCGTCGCTTCGTTGAGCTTGATACCCAAATCCAAAACGTGCGAACGGTCTGCGCCGTAACGATGCAGAAGAATAACTGCCGGAGCATTTTCCGTGCCGCGCAGAAGCCAGCCGCGTGCCGCCGTGCCGTCGCGGTTTGTCCAATTTTCATCGGTAATCGTTGCGCCGCGTGCGCTCAAAAGCCCGTATTTTTCAGGCGTTACGAGATAACCCGCCGAAGTCGGACGCGAAACCGTATAAACCAGCCACACGGAAGCCGATAAAATTGCCGCCACAGCCAGAACAACAACGGGAAGCAAAAGACGCGAAAAACTCTTAAATAAACGCTTTGTTTTTGACATAATTCTTAATAGATGAGAAGTGAGAAATTAGAAATGTGAAATGTGGACGTGATATAGTTCCCATTTCTAATTTCTCACTTCTCACTTGATTTACACTTCTTACTTAATTTTTTGCAACTGAAAATAACTTTCGAGAGTCTTAAAATTGATAGCCCTTGAAAATTCAGGCTTTTGGTAAGCTATTTAAAATGTTACCATATTAGCCGTTGAGAAATAAAGAGTTTTTAATTCGTAAATTTATGACTAGATTTTTCGTTTTACTGCTGATTTTATCGGCGTTTTGCGCGTTTTCCTTTGGACAAACTTACACGGAAACAAAAGTGTCTGCTTCCGTGAATTCGCAATTTTTCCCGCTTTCCGAACTTAAGGAAGGAATGCGCGGCACGGCGCGGACGGTTTTTCGCGGAAGCGTGGCGGAAGAATTTAACGTCGAAATTCTCGGCGTTGTGCCGAGCGCGATTGGACCGAAAAGAGATTTGATTATCGGCAAACTTTCGGGCGGCGGCGCGGACAGAACCGCCGTTTTTGCCGGAATGAGCGGCTCGCCCGTTTATATTGACGGCAAACTTGTCGGCGCGATTTCTTACAGTTTTCCGTTCTCGAAAGAACCGATTTGCGGCATCACGCCGATTGAACAAATGCTTGAGATTTTCGAGCAAAAGCAGACTAATAAAACGATTTCAACCGAACCGCGCTCGTTTTCATTCGGCGAATTGGCGGCTTCAACGTGGAAACCGAATTTTCCGAACGGTTCACTGGTTCAAAGTTCGATTTTAGCGGGCGGAAATCCGAATTCTGCGCTTGGCGCGGCTGTCGGACAAACATTTCAGCCGATTGCCACGCCGCTCGCTTTCAGCGGATTTTCGCAAGAAGCATTAAATCAATTTGCGCCGCAATTGTCGTCTGTCGGATTGCTTCCGGTTGCTTCGGCTGGCGGCGGATCGAAGATTACGCCGATGGCAAAATTTGACGAAAACACGCTTCGCGGCGGCGCATCCGTTACGATGTCGCTCGTGCGCGGCGATTACAGTTTGGCAGCGGCGGGAACGGTAACATACCGCGACGGCGAAAAAATTTACGCTTTCGGGCATCCGTTTTTGAATCTCGGTTCGTCGGATTTGCCGATGTCCGAATCAAGCGTTGTCGTTGTCGTTCCGAGCATCAACAATTCTTTTAAACTTTCCGTGCCGAATGCGCTGGTTGGATCGATGACGCAGGATCGTTCGACGGGCGTTTACGGAAAACTCGGTCAAGCACCGAAGATGATTCCCGTAAAATTGAATATGCGGACGAGTCGCGGACAAACCGAAACCGTCAATTTTGAAGTCGCCAAAGATGATTTTCTCACGCCGCTGCTGCTGAATATTTCGATTTATAACGCGATTCTCGCCAACGAACGCTCGATTGGCGAATCAACCATCGAAGTCAACGGCGAAATCAAATTAAAAACCGGCGACGCAATCAAAATCGAACGCCGTTTTTCGGGACCTTCAGCCGCACTTTTTTCAGCCGGATCGGTTGCCATTCCGACAGGTGCGCTGTTCAAAAGCCGTTTCGACGAAATGGAAATCAGCCAAATTACGCTGAATCTGAGTTCGACAGACGGCGCAAAAACCGCCGTTTTAGAACGCGCCACAGTTGATAAAGCCGAAATTCGCGCCGGTGAAACATTTGAAGTTCAAGCCTTTGTGCGCTCGGATTCGGGCAAAGTTTTCGTGCAGAAAATTCCCGTAAAAATTCCTGCCGACACGCCTGCCGGAACGCTTTTAATCAATGTTGCCGACGGCGCAACGGCGCAACAAGTCGCTGTTTCACAGCATTTTGTTCCGAAAAACTTGAGCGATTTGGTTAAAACAATTAACGGATTGAAAAAAGAAGATCGGCTTTATGTTCAAACTTACCGCATCACGAACGGCGCGGTTATCGGTTCAAAAGAATTGCCGAATCTGCCGCCGTCCGTGCTGGCAACGCTCAACAACGAACGCACTGCCGGAGCATATAAACCGACAATTATGACCGTCTGGACTGACCAAGAAATTCCGCCCGCCGAATTTATCATCAGCGGACAGCAAGTTTTAACCATAGAAGTTATAAAATAAATTTTGACGGCAGAAATTATTTAAAGCCGAATCTATCAGTTATCATCTTTCATCTATCAGTTATGTAGAAGGTAAATTTTTACACCTTCAATATAGCTGATAGATGAAAGATGATAACTGATAGATTTTTTTCTTCGTGCAACTTTGAATGAGATGTTTTCTGTGTCTTTGTGAGTTTATGATAAAATTTTCGTATGAAAAATAATCTAACTAAATTACTCGAAGCCGCACAGTTTGCGGCGCGGAAACATCACGGACAGCATCGCAAAGGCGCGACTGCCGAGCCTTACATCGTGCATCCTTTGGGCGTGGCGCGTTATTTGTCGGAAGTTGGACAAGTTACCGATTACGATGTGTTAATTGCCGCTATTTTGCACGATACGCTTGAAGATACGGAAACTACGCCCGAAGAAATTACAGAACTTTTCGGCGCGGAAGTTTGCGGTTTTGTGCAGGAAGTTACCGACGATAAAGATTTGCCGAAAGCGGAGCGAAAACTTAAACAAATCGAACACGCGCCGAATCTTTCGCACAGCGCACAGCAAGTAAAACTCGCCGACAAAATCAGTAATATCACGGACATCGTAAAAAATCCGGCAGTCGGATGGTCGCTTGAAACAAAGCTGAATTATATTGCGTGGGGCGAAAAAGTCGTCGCCGGATTGCGCGGCGCGAATGCGGAATTAGAGGAATATTTTGATGATTTAGTTCTGAAAGCGAAAGCCGAATTGCAAGAGTAAATTTTGCCTTTTTACTTTTTACTTTTTACTTGAGAATCGCCTTCGATCCAAGTTTCGCCGTCCGCGTAAACTTCTTTTTTCCAAATCGGAACAGTGCGTTTTAATTCTTTGATGAGCCATTCGCAGGCTTCAAACGCGGCGCGGCGATGTGGTGAAGCGACGGAGATAACGACGCTCGTTTCGCCGATTTCCAACTTTCCCAAGCGGTGAACGATGCCGACGTTTTCGATTTCAAATTGATTTTTCGCCGCGTCAATCAATTTTTGCATTTCTTTAAGTGCCATCGGCTCATAACCTTCATAAACCAAATATTCAGTTTCGCGCCCTTTGGTAAATTGGCGCACAAAACCATCTAAAGTTACAATCGCGCCGCAATTTGCCGGAACAACGCGCCGCGCAATTTCCCCGATGTCTAAAGGTTCGGTTGTGAGTTCGTAAAAATCGTTCATTTTTTGTCAGAACAGCCTGCGTCAGCGGGCTGTTCAATGTTGTATTGTAAGAATTTCGATAATTAACGCTTAACAGCCCGCTCACGCAGGCTGTTCTGACATCAACCGCCGCTTACTGCCGTAAAAATCGCTAACTCATCGCCTTCGTAAATTATTTTTTCGCTGTCGGCGTATTCTTGATTAACCGCGAAAAGCAATTTATGTTGTTTGAGTGCGGGAAATTTTTCGACAATTTCGGTAAATGCGTTTGTTGATTTTACCGCGTTCGGCAATTCGATTTCGATTTCTCTCATCCCAACTGCCTCAGCCATCGCGCCAAAGAATAAAACTGAAACTTTCATAATTCTAAAGTTCGGAGTCCCGCCTTCAGGCGGCAAAAACCGCCAGCGCAGCGAAGCGGTTTTCACGTTGCTTTAACTAAATTCTACCACGAGGATTGAGAACGCCTCGCTTCGCTGGCGTTCAGCCGCCTGAAGGCGGGACTCAAAACTATTCTTCCTCGCGTAATGCGCGTTTGAGAATCTTCCCTGTTCCGCCGACGGGCAATTCGTCACGAAATTCAACGAAGCGCGGGTATTTATAATTTGCAAATTGCGATTTGCACCACACGATCATTTCGGTTTCGCTTATCTCAAAGCCTTTATTTTTGACGATAAATGCTTTGACTTCTTCGCCCATTTTGTCGCACGAAACGCCAATGACAGCAACTAAACTGACGGCTTCGTGCGTCATAATCACTTCTTCCAATTCTCGCGGATAAACATTATAACCGCCGCGCAAAATCATATCTTTTTTGCGGTCAACAACCGACAAATCGCCGTCTTCGTCCATTATTCCGATGTCGCCCGAATGAAACCAACCGTTTTTGAACGCTTCGGCAGTCGCTTCGGGGCGTTTGTAATAGCCTTTCATCACATTCGAGCCGCGAATGACGATTTCGCCGCGTTCGCCTCTTGGAACTTCGTTATCATCATCGTCAACGCATTTGACTTCAACGCCGAAAATCGGTTGTCCGACGCTTCCGGCTTTTGACGGACGCGAAAAATGATTGAATGTCGAAAGTGGCGAAGTCTCCGATAAACCGTAACCTTCCAACACGCGCACGCCGAATTTGTTTTGAAAGGCGTTCATCAATTCGACCGGCATCGGCGCACCGCCGGACGTGAAAACTTTAGCATTTGCTTGGATTTCCGTGATGTCGTAATTATTTTCTTCAACGTAATTAAGCAACGCCCAATACATCGTCGGCACGCCAACCCAGAAATTAACTTTTTCTTTTTTCATCGTTTCAAGCGTCGTCAACGGATCGAAACGCGGCAATAAAATTGTCCGATTTCCGCCATACATATTCGTATTCATCTGCACGGTTTGTCCGGTCGTGTGAAACAGAGGCAAAGTTATCAGACAATTTTTCTGCAAACCGTCGGTAAAATCCAAAACCGGCAGATGAATGCTGTAAGTCGTCGTAACATTCGTCAGCAAATTTAAGTGAGTCAGTTCCGCACCTTTCGGTTGTCCGGTCGTGCCGGAAGTATAAAGAATCGCGCAAGTATCATCGGGCGCAGTCGGCACGGTGTCGAAAGTGTCCGGCTGATTGGCGGTGAGTTGCGTTAAAGTTTTGCAATCGTCAAACGGACACGGCGCAAACGGGTCAATCGTCATCACGATTAAATTTTCGCACGTTTCGACTTCATCAAAACCAGCTTTGACGCATTGCGCCAGCGGTAATTCCGCCGTTCCTTCAAAAACGAAAACGGCTTTCGCGTCCGAATCCTTGAGATGATACGCAATCTCACGCGGCTTCAACAAAATATTCAACGGCACAACCGCCGCGCCAGCCTTCAAAATGCCGTAATAAACTATCGGAAAAAACGGAAGATTCGCGCAAACTAACGCCACATTATCGCCGCGCCCGATGTTCATCTCGACGAGCGCATTTGCCACACGGTTCGCCAAACCGTTGAGTTGCCCGTAAGTAAAACGCATTTCATTCCACACAACCGCTTCACGCTCCGGCGTAATCTGCGCGTGATGCTCGATAACCGAAGCCAGATTTAATGTTGTTGCATTTTCCATATTTTGATTTGGGATTTGGGATTTGGGATTTGGGATTTACGGAAAAAAATCCGCAATCCGCAATCCCAAATCCGCAATCAGACTGTCATTCCGCCGTCAACGGCGATGGTTTGTCCTGTAATGTAGCTCGAAGCGTCCGAAGCGAGAAAAACTGTGATTCCTTTGAGTTCGCCTTCGTTGCCGACGCGCGGAATGACGTTGTTTTCCTGAATCGAACGCTCGTAAATATCTATAACTTTGTCCGCCAAACGCGAGTGAAAAAAGCCCGGCGCAATCGCATTAACGCGAATTCCCTTGCGTCCCCAACTCGCGGCAAGTTCGCGTGTTAAGCCGATTAAACCTGCTTTGCTGGCAACATATCCGGCATAAAACGGACCGTTTGCGCTCGAAGTCAAGCCGGCAATCGAAGCAATGTTAATGATTGAACCGCTGTTTTGTTTGAGCATTTCCTTGCCAACGGCTTGCGCCATCAAAAAACAACCTGTCAGATTAACGTCCAAAACTTTTTGCCATTGCGCGAGCGGCATATCTTCGGGCATCGCGCCCCAAGAAATTCCCGCGTTATTAATTAAAATATCAACTTTGCCGAATTTTGCGACGGTTTCATCAACCACCGCTTGCACATCTTCCGCGTTCACCACGTCGCAAACTTTTCCGTGAACGTGATAATTTTTCGCACGAAATTCCGCAACGGTTTCATTAAGCCATTCTTCGCGCCGCGCACAAAGCATCAAATTCGCGCCCGCTTCCGCCAACGCTTCCGCCATTTCTTTACCGATTCCGCGACTTCCGCCCGTTACGATTGCAGTTTTACCCGTCAAATCGAATAATTCTTTGATATGTTTTGCCATAAATTATTGGTAAAAAGATTTTAACGCAAATCCTTCGGAAGTAAAAAGTAAAAAGTAAAAAGTAAAAAAAATCCGAACTTTTGCCTTTTCACTTCCGAAGAATTTGCGTTAAATTTAAAACTATGAAGACCGAAAAAGAACTCGCGTTTATCCGCGAACTTGCCATAGAAAATGATTGGACACAGCGTTTTACGGATTTTTTCGATAAAAAATTTAAGTTCGATAAAGAAGAAACACTTCTCTACGTCAACGCCGGCACGGGCAATCACGCAATTGCGCTCGATGAAAAATTAGACGACAAAACCGAAATCTACGCCGTCAGCGAAAACGTCGAACTCCGCAACATCGCGCAAGCCAAAGCCGACGCAATCAAAGCCGACATTCGTTTCGGAATAAATTTTCCCGACGAAAAATCAACCGTTGTCATTGCCGACGCAAGTTTTGTCAGACCAACGAAATTAAACGATTTTATCGCGCAAATTATTGACGCATCAAAAAATCAAATCGCCTTTTTTACACCGACAAAAAGCAGTTTCGGCGAAATATTTTCGTTTCTCTGGGAAACTTTGTTGGAAGTAGATTTAATCGAACACGGCGCAAATGTCGAACGCTTGATTGAAGAAATTCCGTCCGCCGAAGCCGTCGAAAAATTATTGAAAAGTTTCGGCTTAACCAAAATCGAAAGCGCAACCGAAACCGAATTGTTTGAATTCAAAGACGGCACGGAGTTCATCGAATCGCCGCTCGTCGCAGATTTTCTGCTTCCCGCGTGGCTCGATTTTTTAAGTTACGATGAAAAAGAAAAAGCCGGCAAAAAACTCGCCGAACTTATTGATGCGGACGACGGCACGTTATCATTCCGCTTTTCAGTGAAAAATACTTTGTTTAGCGGCAAAAAATGAGAACAAGAAGCGGTAGCGACTTGGCAAAATCGCGTTTCTGCCAAGTCGCTACCGCTTCTTGTTCTCATTAGCCGTAAAATCAATCCGCTTCATTATTGTTGTTTGACTTCAGCACGGCGGCGCATTTCCGCAATCAAATCTTCGTCTTTCATCGCGTTAATTTGCGGTGCATCAACATTATTAATTTGATTTTGCTCTTTTTCACGTTGTTCTTCTTCCTCAGCTTCGCGCATTCCGTCCTTAAACGCCTTGCGCGTTTGTCCGAGCGATTTTGCAAGTTGCGGCAAGCGTGTCGCGCCGAAAAGCAAAAATAAAACCGCCACAATCAAAAGTATTTCCGTCCATCCAAAATTCATAACTTTATACCAACCAATTAAATTTCAAAAAAATCTTTTGCCGACATAACTTTCAGATTCGGCATAACTTTTTGAATTATCTGAAAATCATCAACATCGTGCGTTACGACAAAACCATCGTGAATCACGGCAAGCCGCGCAATAAGTGCATCATTTCGCAAAGTTTTTAACTTTGTCGGCTGTTCGCTCTGCATCAAATACAACCGCCGAATCGCCTTTGAAGTTTCCCACCAATCGCTTGCCGTCGGATTTATCAAACAATTGTTTTTGTTCAGTAAAACCCGCCAACGCTCATACTTTTTCAAATTGCTTTCGTCAATGGATGTCGCCATCAACTCATACAAAACAACTGTCGGAAAAAGCACCGACAAAATAATTTTGTCAACAACATCTGCATAATCCGAAAAAACAGATGTGTCACAAATAGGCTTTCTTACCATATTTTGCTTCTTCTTCCTTTAAGGCTTTCATCACTTCGCGTGTCGCTTCGATAAGTTCCTTTTGGTCTTTCGTCAAATGCTTCGGCAACTTAAAATCTTTCGCACGAGGCAATTTTTCTTCGCCATTTTTATTTTCTACTACTTTTTTCATCACTTTTGTTTGACGTTTTCCGCAATCAAAAAGTTTGCGCGTCAATCAATTTCATCATACCGCGATTTGCGCGAAGTTTCCATCAAAAAGCGGTTTTACTTTCTAAAATTATCCGTCGCATCAACCAAAGCCGACGTAATTCCCGGCTCGGAAATCGAATGCCCCGCGTCGGCGATAATTTGCAAATCGGCTTCGGGAAAAGCGCGGTGAAGTTCCCACGCGCTCGTTGCCGGACAGACGACATCGTAACGTCCTTGCACAATAACCGTCGGGATATGTCTAATCTTATCAACATTTTCGATGAGATAGTTTTCCGTCGTGAAAAACGAATTATTCATAAAATAATGACATTCGATTCGCGCCAAACTTAACGCTTCGTGTTCGCCTTCCCAATGATCCATCAAGTCTTTGCTCGGATAAAGTTTCGATGTCGAACCTTCCCAAACGCTCCACGCACGCGCCGCCGCAATCTGAACTTTTTCGTCCGTGCTGGTCAGACGTTTGTAATACGCCGTCATAAAATCGCCGCGTTCGGCTTCGGGAATTGCATCGCGGTAGCGTTCCCAAAAATCGGGAAAAATCTCAGATGCGCCGTGTTGATAAAACCATTCCAATTCCTTGCGGCGCGTTAAGAAAATCCCGCGCAAAATCAACCCGAAACATCTGTCGGGATGCGTTTCGCCATACGCCAAACTAAGTGTGCTTCCCCAACTTCCACCGAAAACGAACCATTTCTCAATCTCGAATTTTTCGCGCAAAGTTTCGATGTCCGCAACCAAATCCCACGTCGTATTTTCGCGCAATTCGGCGTGCGGAGTTGAACGTCCCGCGCCGCGTTGGTCAAATAAAATCACTTGATAATATTCGGGATCGAAAAATTGACGATACATCGGAATCAATCCGCCGCCCGGTCCACCGTGCAGAAAAACTACCGGAACACCGTCAGGATTTCCGCATCTTTCGTAATAAATTGTATGAATTTCGGAAACTTTCAAAAATCCCGAATCAAATGGTTCAATTTCAGGGTAAAGTGTTTTCATATTCTCGAATAATACTAAATCTCTGCGAAAAAAACTATCTAATTTAGCCGACACGAAAAAATTATTTGCCCGCGAATAGACGCGAATTAACGCGAATATTTTTTTCTTACTTATTTTATTAGCGTTAATTCACGTTAATTCGCGGGCAAATTTTCTTAAATCTTTCAAATCTGCAAACTCTCGATAAACTCCAAAATATCGCAATCATAAATCGGCACATCGAATTGCGATTTTAAATCTTCAAATTTCATTCCGTCCAGCAAAATCGGCTCGTCCGATTTGATAACGCTTTTCGGAATCGTTACAAAATCGCCTTCGATTTTGTCGCGCACCGCAAGAAAATCTTGTCCCGTAAGCAAACCCGCAACCGAAACATCGCCGCCGAAATATGTATTCGGAACAGCCAGAACTTTCAGCTTTGAATTTAAAATTTCGTTAAGTTTTTCAATCTGTTCACGCAAAATCGGCGCAAACATTTCGCCTGTTAAAATTGTTCCATTTAATGATTTGAAATTTGAAATTTCAGATTTCAAATCATTTTTTTTCGGCTTGATTGCCAATTCGTGTGTTCGGACATTTTCAAAACCAACCGAAAAACTTTGCGCCTTTGCATCTTTGCGACTTTGCGTTAAAGATTCCGCATTTTTCAATAGCTTTTCAAACGAATTTAGAAACGACCGAATCATTCCCACGCCGTCTTCGATTTGCGGATAATTGCCGTAATGTTTTTTTGACGGAATCGGGAAACCTGCTTTCAGATAAATCTCATCACCGAGAAATGCAAAAGTAACGCCGAGAGTTTTACGAAATTCTTTTTGCAATTTTTCGACTTCAGAGATTGTTCGACGGCAAAATTCGGGCGTAACACGGGTTAATCTTTCGTCCGTATTATAGCGCGTCAGAGCGACGGGAACGATTGCCGCCGAAACGATTTTCGGATAATGAGCCGCCAAATCGCGCAAAGTTTTTTCGAGTTGCTTGCCGTCGTTAATCGTCGGACACAAAACAATTTGCGCGTGAATTTCGATGTCGTTGTCTAAAAGCGTTTGAAGTTTATCGAAAATATCGGCGCGTTTTTCGTCAACGCCGAGCAAGTAAGCGCGAGTTTTTAAATCGGTGGCGTGAACTGAAACATATTGTGGCGACAATCTTTGCTCGACAATTCGCTTCATTTCGTCCGGCGTAATTGACGAAAGCGTCGTGTAATTTCCGTAAAGAAAAGACAATCTTATATCTTCATCGCGCACAAACAGCGACGGTCGCGCCGTTTCGGGATTGCCTTTACAAAAACAAAAAAGACATTCATTTGCACATTGGCGCGGCACGATTTGTTCAAACATCAAGCCGAAATCTTCGCCTTCTTCGCGCTCTAATTCGACTTCCCAAGTTTCGCCGTTTGATTTTTTAACCAAAAAATCGAGTTCGGTTTCGCCTGCGGTTTGAAAACGAAAATCGAGATAATCGCGCACGGTTCGCCCGTTGACTTTGACAATTCGGTCATTTGTTTCCAAACCGAGTTCCTCCGCTAAACTTGCGGGCGCAATTTCGGTAATAATAACTCCGGCTCTTCTCAGTTGTGTTACAGCCGGTGTAACGGCAAATTCATACATAAAACCTAAAATTTTAGTTTATGATTATTGACAACTAATTCGCAAGTTATTTAATCTATTGAGACTCTTACAAAAAAAATGGATAATATATTTTTAGGGTTTCGGAAGTTACTGTTTTAGTAAAAAAGCCTCGGCAAATTTATGAATAAATCCCCCAAAAAGCTGATTTTGTTGGCTGAAGATGATGATTCGATGCGGCGTTTTGTCGAAATTATCTTAAAAAAAGCAGGTTATGAAGTCTTAGCGGCAGAAGACGGTTTGGCGGCAATGCAAATCGCGCTGGAAACCGAAATTGACGCGGTCGTTGCCGATGCGATTATGCCGAATCTTTCCGGTTATGACCTTTGTCGGATGATTGGCGCAAATAATAAAGAGAAAAAAATTCCGTGCATCATTTTAAGCGGAATGACAAACGAATCGGACGACAAAACGCAAAACATTGCCGATATTTTCTTAGTCAAAGACACGAATCTTAAGGAAAATCTTACGTCGGCTCTTGAAAAGTTGCTTTAGATTTTCTGTTGCACAAAAAACGCGCAATCTCGCCAAAAATAAAAATTCCGCAAAAATCAGCCGCCAAATCGCCCCAATCAAAGGTGCGCCCGCGCACGAAAATCTGCGAAAATTCTTCGATTGTAACGACCACAAAAACTATCAAACTGCCAAGTAAATAGTTGAATTTCCACGCGCTTACCGTTTTGGAATTCAACGCCAAATTGAGCAAAAACGAGAAAAATCCCATCAACAAAAAATGTCCGATTTTGTCGCCGTAAGGCAACATTCTGAGCGGTTTGAAAAGATATTGCGTTGTTCGTTGGTCAGCTAAAAAAACGAGAACCGCGAGAACGCAGACATAAACAACAGTTAAAATCTTAATTCTCGCAGTCATAAATTCAAGCGTTCGGAGTTCAAACTTCAGTTTGCAGAAACCACCAGCGAAGCGCGGTGGTTTCCACACGCTAAAGCGTGAACTCCAAACTTTTCTAACTATTCGCGCCTTTTGCGCCTTCGAGAAGCGAATCGAGCGGCGTGTATTCGATGTTTTGCGAAACGGCAACCGCTTCGTAAGTGCATTTTCCGGCGTAAGTGTTCACGCCTTCTTTCAAACCTTCATCGTCGGCAATTGCGCGTTCAAAACCTTTATTTGCTAACGAAAGCGCGTAAGGCAAAGTCGCATTTGTTAGCGCAAAAGTCGAAGTTCGCGGAACTGCGCCCGGCATATTGGCGACGCAATAATGAAGCACACCTTCTTCGTAATATGTTGGATTTGAATGAGTTGTCGCGTGTGTCGTTTCAAAACAACCGCCTTGATCAACTGCGACATCAACAAGAACCGAACCGTTTGGAATGTCTTTGAGCATATCTCGCGTAACGAGTTTCGGAGCCGCCGCGCCGACGACCAAAACGCCGCCGATAACCAAATCTGCGTGCGAAATAGCTTCGTGAATTTGATAACGTGATGACGCAAGCGTTTGAACTTTCGATAAAAAGATGTCGTCGAGTTGGCGTAAACGATCAAGATTAATGTCAATAATCGTAACTTTCGCGCCGAGTCCGACAGCCATTTTCGCCGCTTCCGTGCCAACGATTCCGCCGCCGATAATCACGACATTCGCCGCCGGAACGCCCGGAACGCCGCCGAGCAAAATACCTTTGCCGCCGTTCATTTTTTCCAAATATGTTGCGCCAACCTGAATACTCATTCTGCCCGCAACTTCCGACATCGGAACGAGCAACGGCAAAGTTCCTTTTTTATCGGTGATCGTTTCATAAGCCACGCCCGTAACTTTGCGCTCCATCATTTGCTTCGTCAGTTCAAATTCCGGCGCAAGATGCAAATATGTGAAAAGCAATTGATTTTCACGCATTCGCGGATATTCCGGCGCAACCGGTTCTTTGACTTTGATAATCATATCGCCCGTCTGCCAAACTTCGTCCGCCGTATCCAAAAGCGTTGCGCCCGCTTTTGTGTAAAGTTCGTCCGCAAATCCCGAACCTTCGCCCGCGCTTCTTTGCACGAAAACTTCGTGTCCCGCGTGAACCAGCGCATTTACGCCCGCCGGTGTCAGCCCGACGCGATACTCGTTATCTTTAATTTCCTTCGGTAATCCGATTTTCATTTTTTATAAACTCTCCAATAATAAATTTTTGATGATAGAAACGTAATTTTTAATTTTACGTTGTTTCCGCCGATTTGTTAAAGCGAAATGAGAAAGAATTTAACCGCGAAACACGCAAAATACGCGAAAAATTTAAAATCTTTTCTTTTTTCGCGTATTTCGCGGGTTTCGCGGTTAAAAATCTTCGATTAAATTTCCACTTCATCAATATGCGCTTTTTGCAGTTTGCCCGAATAATCAACGTAGAGCAATTTCTATTCATAACAAAGGTCTCATGCCTTTTACCTTACTCCTAACGTCTTTTTATTGCACTTTCTCAAATTTAATATCTTTGGTTCTGGAACCTGAAATTTTACATCCGATAATTTGAGAATTCTGATTTCTTAAATATTCTACTTTGCGAAAATAACCTACGTTACTGATGAAAATATCAGATTGAAGTGATGATAGCGTTATTTCCTCATTTTTGTTATGGGTAGCAATTAGTTTGTTATCTCGAATAATAAAATTATACTCTGTTCCCAATTCTTGGCTATCAAATTTCCCTGTAAATTCCGCTAAATTCACTTTGTTTTCATCAAAGGGTTTAAGGAAAATTCGTTTGCCTTTGTAAACAAAGTCAAATAAATGCCATTTCAATAAATCTATTTCTTGTCCATTGGTTTTATGAAATGAAATTCTATTATTGACACCCGAAACCAAAAATTCATTTTCAGAAATTGGTTGTAGTTGCGTTTTTTGGTTTTCGCCTTTTGCTTGGAGAAATAGTTTATTTTCATCTTTTGTAATCATTATTATCAAACCCGGCAAAACTTCATAATCACCCGTAAAAGTTTGAAGTAATTGATAATTAATTGGCTTTTCGTTTTTACTTTTATCCGTTGAAATTTCCTTATTTTCAAGATAGTAATCAACTATTTTGTATGCCACATCCAATGGATTAAAGGCTTCGGAATTTGACATTATTACCACCGAAAAATTTTGTGCAGGGATTCGCAAGAGGTAAGAACGATAGCCAGCGTCGCCACCACCGTGAAATATGACGCTTAACCCTTTATATTCTTTTATTTCCTGACCTAGTGCGTAAGAGATTTTTTCACCATTATTGAGCGTGCTTTGCTCTTTCATTTTGTTGAAAATATCAGTATCGCCAATGACAACTTTTTCAAAATTCATCGCCCATAAACTCAAATCTTCAATAGTCGTATTTAGACCTGTTGAGCCAACGAAAGAAAAATTTAATAATTTCTTTTTATAATAATCTCCGTCGGGTGAGTATGAGTATGCTTTGTTTTTGAATATCTTTTCAGAATTATCCAAAAATGCCGTGTTCGTCATTTTCAGCGGATTAAATATTCGTTTGAATGTAAATTCAGCGAATTTCTGACCGGAAACTTTTTCAACGATTTTAGCCAATAAAATATAGCCGGAGTTGCAATATTCATATTCCGAACCCGGAATAAAATTGAGTTCTTTTTGGCTTTTGATTATTTTAAATGCTTGCTCATTGGTAATTAAATCATCTTCTCTAATCCCGATAATACCCATTAAATCAAAGATTTCACGCAATCCGCTGGTATGATTCGCCAGATTTCTTAAAGTTATCTTGTATCCGTAATCGGGCAATTCAGGCAGATACTTTCTAATATCATCGTCTAATGATAATTTTCCTTCTTTTTCTAATAGCAAGATAGAAAATACGGTGAATTGTTTTGACACAGAAGCAACGTGAAAGATAGAGGATGGTGTGATTGGAATATTGTATTCTAAATTGGCGATTCCAACCCCTTTCTTATAGACAACCGAACCGTCTTTTACAACCGAAAGGGCGACACCGGGAGCATCTGCACTATCATATTTTAATAATAATTCATCAACTTTTTCTGTTGGTGTAACGGCTTTTGGTTTTATTCTTTGAACAAATAATTCATATTTTCCTACATTTGTATTTTCCCCAAGTGCCTGAATTTCCAACAAATGCTCTCCTTTTTGAGTAGATGTTAAAGTTACTATTTCAGTTCCGTATGCACCGTTAGGACTATCAAAATCTTCAATCTTTTTGCCGTTATAATCATAAGTGGTAATGACAACATCAACGCCTTGCTGCATTATTCTGAACACGGCAAACTCATTTTTTTCCAATTTTATTTTGTAATGATGTTTTTCATTAGCAGAAATTTCGGCTGTCAATTTTGTGCCGATTTTTAAATACCCTTTATTTATCTGAGCATTTAAATCAATTGTTCCCACGCCAAAAAACAGGAAACAAACAATAGCAATTTTAAACATCATTAATTTTTTCATATTCTCTAATTTTTCCTTTTCGTATAAAAACTAAAGCAACCTTACTTTAGAGAGTTAGAAATTTCGACCGACTAAAAAAGTCGAACCAATTTCTTTTCAGAAAATCAGTTCGACTTTTTTAAAGTTCGCGTTCGACTTTTTTTAAGTTGTTGATAATGCGTTGTTTCTGTATTCAGTTGGAGTTAAATTTGTATATTTTTTGAAGGCTGTATTAAACGATGATTTTGAATTAAAACCGACTTCATACAAAATTTCTAATATCGTCAGCTCTTTTTTGGTCGGATCTTTTAAGATTTTCATTGCTCTTTGAATACGATATTCATTTACGAAATCAAAAAAATGTTGATTCAAATGATGATTAATCAAAAGTGACAAATCCCGCACAGGCATTTCTATTTGGTTAGCAAGTTCTTGGATGGTCAGCGAAGGTTCAAGATAAGGATCTTGCTCAATCATATATTTCCTCAGCAAATCTATTTGAATTCTGATATTTGCATCCTCGAAAGTTTCCAATTGTTTAACTTCATTAGTCTGCACAATTTCTTTTACCAACTGTAAATTTGAGTCAACGCCTCTAAAAAGTTCAGGGTGATATAAGGCTTTTAAAACAAACCAACACGTTACCGATAAAGCAATAATTCCAACGATGACATTCGCCCAGATAAATATGTCAGAATAAAACTTTGATAAATCTTTTAAAATTACAACAGAATGGGCAACAACCGAAACAGTTGCTATCTGCACTAACCAATTGTAGGTCAATGAATTAGGGTTAGTATAATTTTCAAGATAAATTTCCTTGTATTTCTTCAAAGTTATAAAAATCAACACGATATAAATTACATATTGCACTTCGTTGACAAGATGAAAAACAATCATTTCGGGTTGTTGATTGTAGTTTTTGAGGTAGAGATTTTTATCTGCAAAATCCAGAAAGTAAAATTTTATTCCCAAGACCAAATTAAATAGAACAAAAGGCAAAATATGTAATAAATGTTTTGTCTTTAGCTTAAAATCCGTATAACACACTGACAATATGTAGAAAAAGAACAAAGGCATATTCAGCAAAGATACTGAAATGCGAAAAACCTCTAAACTTGGATAATTAGACAAGTATGTATAAGAAAAGAAGCCGCTTAGATCAATTGCCGTAATGACGAGAAATCCTGCAAATAATCGGTTTCCCAATTTATTTTTGGTATTTACCGTGAGTAAAAAAAAAGCTAATAACAAACAAATAAAAACCGAAATTTTACCTATTAAATCTAATAAACTGAATTTATCCATTTGATATTCTTTATTTTGAGAATCTGTATTTTTGGAAAAGGAGCAGATTTCTCTGCCCCTAATTTTCGCAAAAAAAGTTTAAATCTCAACCTCGTCAATCTGCGCTTTTTGCAGTTTGCCGGAATAGTCAATGTAGAGCGATTTCCATTCGCTGAAAATGTCTAAAACTTGCGTTCCGGCTTCGCGGTGTCCGTTGCCGGTGCCTTTTGTGCCGCCGAACGGTAAGTGAACTTCTGCGCCGATGGTTGCGGAGTTGACGTAGCAAATTCCGGTGTAGAGTTCCTGCATGGCGTAGAAAGATTGGTTGACATCTTGCGTGTAAATTGCTGATGACAAGCCGTATTTGACATCGTTGACAATATCAATCGCTTCGTCCAAAGTTTCAAACGGTATGACAACCGTAACAGGTCCGAAAATTTCTTCTTGCGCGATTCTGTCATTGCGTTTGACGTTCGTGAAAACAGTCGGTTCGATGAAATATCCGTTTTTGTAATCGCCTTTGGTCAGGGCGTTTCCGCCGCAAGCCAAGGTTGCTTTATCTTCCGTTTTGCCGATTTCGATATAATTTAAAATCTTGTCCATCGCTTGTTGATTAATCACCGGACCGACTTCGGTTTTCGCGTCCAAACCGTTTCCGACTTTTAATTTGTTTGCTTTTTCGACTAATTTTTCACAGAATTTTTTATAAATTTTTTTGTGAACAACCAATCTCGAAGAAGCCGTGCAGCGTTGTCCCGAAGTTCCGAACGCGCCCCAAAGTGAACCTTCGACGGCGTTGTCAATATCGGCATCATCCATCACGATAATCGCGTTTTTGCCGCCCATTTCGAGCGACACGATTTTATTCGTTCGCGCACATTGTTCGGCGATGATTCTGCCCGTGTCGGTCGAACCTGTGAACGAAATTAGGCGCACGTCTTCGTGTGCAACTAACGCTTCGCCCGGTTCTGAAAATCCGTTGACGACGTTGATTACGCCTTTCGGAATTCCCGCTTCTTCACACGCTTTGACGAGGTTAATTGTTGATAATGGAACATCTTCGCCCGATTTGATGACAACTGTATTTCCGCAAACGAGCGCAGGAATCAGTTTCCACGAAGGAATCGCCATCGGAAAATTGAACGGCGTAATCAGTCCGCAAATTCCGACAGGTTGACGAACGCACATCGCAAATTTATTCGGCATTTCCGCCGGAGTCGTAAAACCGTGAAGCCTTCGACCTTCACCAGCCGTGTAATATGTGCAGTCACTCGCTTCCTGCACATCGCCGCCGGCTTCCTTCAAAACTTTGCCCATTTCGCGCGTCATATCGCGGGTAAAAGTTTCCTTGTTGCGCTCCAAAATCTGCGCCAGACGAAATAAAATTTCGGCACGTTTCGGCGCGGGCGTTCTGCGCCAACGAGTTGCCGCCGCTTTTGCCGACGCGACTGCCGCGTGAACATCGTCCGCGTTCGATTTCGGAAAACGCCCGATAATATCCGTCGTGTCTGCCGGATTTAAGTTTTCAAACCATTCGCCCGACGCGGATTCGATCCATTCGCCGCCGATGTAATTGTAATAAGTTGCCGTTTTCGATGCTGTTTTTTTATCAGCTTTTTTATCGGCTTTTTTCGATTTTGCTTTCTCTGTTTTTGCCATATATTTGTAAATTAAATTTATTGAATTGCGAAAATATCAGATTATACTTTAACGCGAATTTTCCGACGACTCAATTCTCAGCCGCCTAAAAAGTGCGTTGCAAACAATCCGGGAATGTTTCGGAAAGGCTTTTGTCGGATTTATTAAAATTATTTTCAAGCCTGATGAGCCTTTTCGCGGACGAATCTCGTTTAGGCAGATAAGAGAGTAATTTTTATTCGCCGAAGTCCGGCTAAAAAAAGTTTAGGAGATAAATTTATGAGGTCATCATTCGCCGCGATTTTTCGCGCAAATTCAGTAATGTTTCGCAGTTTTCTTTTCAGCGTGCTGTTTATTTTCAGTTTCGTATTGGCGCAGACGGTCAGCGCGGCGACAATTATGGTTAATAGTTTGAGCGATGCGGTTGCGGGCGACGGGTAATGCCCGCGCTCTTTGTGCTTATCGTCGGAATTTGGCACGAATCACGTTTAGACGAATAAATTGATAATCGTCTGCCGCGTGAAATCAGCAATTTATCTTTATGAAAAAGAGTCAGCGGGTAAATTGCACGAGCGGCAATGAATTTCAAATTGATTAAATCAGACTGCTGTTTCAAACAGAATTTAGGAGAAAATAAAATGAACTTTAGAAAATTTGCCAATATCCGAAAAGGAATTTCTTTGACTTTGTTAATCGTTTTCGCTTTGCTCAACGTCGTGCCGCTTCAGGGGCAGGGGAAATTTTCGGTTAATTCCGGCGATTCCGAGTTGAAAAAGGATTTGGAAAATTATGACATTCGCACCGACGCGGGCGGCGCGGCGATAATCGCGCAATGGCGACGGACGAATGTTTACGAGAACGCGCGGCGACAGTTTGCCGAGGCAGAGAATTATTTGCGGCGGCGTGTGCCGACGCTGAAAATCGAATATAACAATACGCTCGACGCACCGGAAGTTATCGCCACCGATGTTTGGCGCGACGCGGAGTTTTTGACGGGCGCAAGCGGCGAGCGAAAAGCGGAGATTTTGCGCGGCTTTCTCGATGAAAACAACGAACTCGTCGGTTTGAATAAAAATCAAATCGCCGATTTGCGCGTCGTCGCCGATTACACCAACCCGGACGGCGTTTTGTCCTACGCGCATCTCGAACAATTCATCAATAATATTCCAATTTTTCAGGCGGAAGTTAAAGCCGGTTTCACGAAAAGCGGCGAGATGTTTCGCGTCGTCAGCAATCTCGCGCCCGCGATTGACGAAGCGCAAATTTCAAATAATTTCGGCGACGCTCAATTTGCCGTGCAGTCGGCTTTCAGTTTCGCGGCACGTGAAATGAGGGCGGAAGATTGGCAGTTTAATTCGCAAGAATCAACTGATTTGACGGCGGTTTTCGGCACGGGCGACCGAGCGACGACTGCCGAGAAAATGTATTTTCCGACGGAAGCGGGCGCGGCGCGTCCGGCGTGGCGCGTTTTGATTTGGGGCGGCGCGACTTCTTATTATGTGATTGTGGACGCGGAACCCGCGACGCTGCTCTGGCGCAAAAATATTACGGCGCACCAGACGCAGCCCGCGACTTACAATGTTTATGCCAATTCGACGAGTATGATGCAGTCGCTCGACTCGCCCGCGCCGCTTACGCCGGGTCCGGTTGACCCGACTTTGGGAACGCAAGCCGCGCTGAAAAATCGCACTTTCGTGACGCTCATCGGCAACGAGGGCGCGAATTCATTTAACAATCTTGGCTGGATTACCGACGGCGGCAACACGACCGACGGCAATAATGTTCAGGCGGGACTCGACCGCGACGGCGTGGACGGCGTGGACGCAACCGTGACGGGCAGCGGAATGCGCGTTTTCAATTTTAATTATACGCCGGGCAATCCGGCGGGCGGCGATGATCCGCTCAATGCAGACTCTCAAAAAGGCGCGGTTACGCAGCTTTTTTATCTGTCGAACCGTTATCACGACGAAATGTATAAGCTCGGTTTCACCGAAGCGGCGCGGAATTTTCAAAACGACAATTTCGGACGCGGCGGCAACGGCGGCGACCGCGTTTCGGCGGAAGCGCAGGATTCGATCGGCACGAACAACGCCAATTTCGGAACTCCGGCGGACGGCGGGCGCGGGCGAATGCAAATGTATCTGTGGACTGCGCCGAACCCCGACCGCGACGGCGATTTGGATGCCGACATCGTGATTCACGAATTGACGCACGGTTTGTCGAATCGTTTAATCGGCAACGCCGTCGGATTAAACGATTTGATGAGTCGCGGAATGGGCGAAGGCTGGTCGGATTTTTACGCGCATTGTTTATTGAGCGAGCCGTCAGACCCGATTCACGGAATTTACACGACCGGCGGTTATTCGACGCAAGGCTTGCGGAGCGTTGCTGGCGGCAACGGCAATTATTATCACGGCATCAGGGCGTTTCCGAAGGCGGTCAAATCCTTCAAAGGCGGCGCGATGAGTCGCCCGCACAATCCGCTGACTTTTGCCGATATTGACTCGACGCAGGTTAATGTCGGCGACGGCGCATTCGCTCCGGCTTTTACGCCCAACACGAATTCGACTCACTTTCTCGGCGAAGTGTGGAGCAGCGCGTTGTGGGAAGTTCGCGCCCGCCTCATCCGACGGCTCGGACACGCCGAAGGCAATCGGCGGATTTTGCAGTTCGTAACCGACGGTATGAAACTGACACCGAACAGCCCGACGTTTTTGCAAGCCCGCGATGCCATCAAACAAGCGGCGATGGCGGGCGGAACGGGCGATGATTTGCTCGATGTCCGAATCGGTTTTGCCATTTGCGGAATGGGCGATGCGGCGCAAATAACGAGCGAGTCGCCCGTGCGCGTCGTCGAATCCTATCTTCCGGTGGCTCCGCCTGCCGTCGAGATTAGCCACAATCCGATAACCATCGTCAGCGAATCGGTTGCGCCGCCAAACAACGCGCCCGACCCGAATGAAACGCTCACCGTCAACGTGCCGCTGCAAAATTACGGCGACCTGAATTCCGGCGCGAACGTGACGGTAAGTTTGCTCGCTTCCGGCGGAATTACCAATCCGGGCGCAGCGCAAAACTACGGAACTGTTCCGGCGGGCGGCGCGGCGGTTTCGAGAAATTTCACCTTCGACGTGCCTGCGGGCGCGACGGGCGGCAGTCAGATTACTCTGACTTTTCAAGTTCAGGACGCGGGAAGTTCTTTTACTTTTACGCAAACTTACACTATCGCCGCGCCTTCGATTTTCAACAACGGCATCAATATCGTCAGCGAAAGCATATTACCAGCCAATAACACGCCCGATCCGGGCGAAACGGTTACGGTCAATCTGGCGTTACTGAACATCGGCAACGCCGCGTCTGGAAGCATCACCGCCACGCTGCAAAATTCGGGCGGCATCACGCCCATCGCGCCGATGACGCAGAATTACGGCGTGCTTGCGGCAGGCGCGACCGCGACCCAAAACTTTAGTTTTCAAGTTCCCGCCAACGCCGTCTGCGGCAGTTCGATTACCTTGACTTTTCAGGTGCAGGACGCGGCGACTTCGTATAATTTCACGAAGACTTACACGCTCGGCACGGCGACGTTATCAAATTCGGAAAACTTCGACGGCGTAACCGCTCCGGCTCTGCCTGTCGGTTGGACTTCGACCCAAAGCGGAGTCGGAACGGGCTGGACGACTTCGACAACCACGCCGTCGAATGCGCCGAACGCAGCTTTTGCCGGAAATCCGGACAACGTCGGTTTATCCGACCTCGAATCGCCCGCGTGGAATGTTACTTCTTCGGCGGCGCGGCTCGATTTCAAAATCAATTACGACACGGAAGCTGGTTTTGACGGCGCGGTTTTGGAAATGAAAATCGGGTCGGGTGCGTATCAGGACATCATCGCGGCGGGCGGTTCGTTGGCGGGCGGTTATAACGCAACGCTCGACGGCTGTTGCTCGAATCCGCTTGGCGGACGCGCGGCTTGGTCGGGCAATTCGGGCGGCTACGTTTCCTCGTCGGTCAATCTTCCGGCGGCGGCATACGGGCAAACCGTCCAATTCCGCTGGCGAATGGGTAGCGATGGTGGCATCGGCGGAGTCGGTGTGCGGCTCGACGACGTGCAGCTCTTCGGTGCAAGTTTCTGCCCCGTGCCGCCCAGAAATCTGGTTGTCACCAAAACCGCCGACACCAACGACGGCACTTGCGATGCCGCCGACTGCTCCTTGCGCGAAGCATTAGTCGCGGCGGGCAGCGACAATTTGGGCGACACGATTACCTTTAACATTCCGGCGAACAGCGCGAATTGCGTCGGCGCGAACTGCACGATTACGGTGTCGAATGCACTTGCTCCGGCGGCGGACGGCGGATTACTGACGACGATTGACGGCGCGGCGGGTGCCAACACCATCACGCTGCGAGGCGGCGGTCAGAATCGCATTTTGACGGTTGGCGCGTCAGTCAATCTCAATATTGACAATGTGAATTTCACGAACGGCAACGGCTTCAACGGCGCGGCGATTGGGATTACCGGCGGCACATTGAGGCTGAATAATTCCGCGCTTTACGGCAATGAGAGCAACAATGAGGGAGGCGCACTGCGCTGCGAAACCGGCTGCGTAATGGATCTGACGAACGTCACCATTTCGGGCAATTCTTCGGCTACCACCGGAGGCGGCATTTTCAATAACGGCACGGTGACGGCGACGAACTGCACCATTACCGGCAACTCCGCATTTGGCGGCGGCGGCGGAATCAATAACACCGGAGTATTTAACATCAGCAACACGATTATCGGCGGCAATACTATTATCTTCGGCACAAATGCCGATGCCGCCGGGACATTCACGTCGCTGGGTTACAATCTACTCGGCAAAGAAGACGGCTCAGGCGGATTCACGGCGACGGGCGACCAAACCGGCACCGTCGCCGCGCCGCTCGACGCGAGGCTTGCGCCGCTCGGCAACTACGGCGGCAAAACTTTGACTCACGCCCTTCTCGACGGCGGCGCGATTCCTTCACCGGCAATCAACACGGGAACTTTGACGGGCGCATTATCAACCGACCAGCGCGGCGCAATCCGCGTCGGCGTGGTGGACAAAGGCGCGTTTGAAGTCAGCAACACGCCGAACAGCGGCACGTTCGTCGCGGTTCTTCCGAGCGGCAGACAAACCTTCAGTTATCAAACTCAAATCGCCGCCAACAACGGCGCGTTCAATTATTCCGTGACAAGCGGCGCACTGCCGAACGGCATTACGCTGATGCCGAATGTTGCACCAACGGCAATCGTCGCTCTGAGCGGCACGCCGACGCAAAGCGGCACGTTCAATTTTGCGATTACGGCAACCAACGGCACGAACTCGAATATTACCAATTATCGCTTGCAAGTTTTCGCGCCGACGGCGGCAGGCGTTTCAGTTTCGGGCAGAGTTTCGGTTTCGGGCAGAGGTTTGCGAAATGCAATCGTTATGATGACCGATCAGAACGGAACAACACGAACGATGCGGACAAGCTCATTCGGCTACTATAATTTTGCAGATGTCGAAGCCGGACAAACTTACACGATTTCGGTGCAATCGAAGCGTTTCCAATTCACACCGCAAATCGTCAATATTGTCGAAGATTTGAGCGAACTCGATTTTTACGGCAACGAGTAATAAAAACCGGACGAATTTATCAGTTTCGGCAAATGTTCAGAGTTCAAACGTGGAAGGCATTTTGAACTCTGAACGCACCTGAAATCCCAGGTCTTTCCTATAAAAATTTTTGGGTGCTGAAAGTTCGGAGTTTTACATTTACCGGAAAAACTTTAACCACAAAACAACACAAAAAGACACAAATATTAGAACCCGGAAGTTCTTTTGTGTTCTTTTGTGGTTTTTTGTGGTTAAAAAAAAATGAATTTTAGTTTTGAAGTCGCTTCGTCAAGGAATTTTATCTCCAATATTTTTTATAGGAAAGCCCTGCCTGAAATCCTAAAGACTGCGGCATTTTTATCGCCAATAAGCGAAATATCCGACGGCAGTCAGCGCGGCGATAGAAATTACCGCTGTGAACCACGCGAGTTTATGTTTTTTGAATTTTGCGAGAGCATTTCCCTCGCTTGGCGCAGAAATTGCAATCAGCGTGTCAGCGGTTTGATGCGCCGCGTCTTGAATTAAGGTGGCGTTCGTCTGCGCGTCGGCGGTAATGTGCGCCGACTCGAATTTGTTTTCTTTGCGGGCAAGCGCAATCGCCTGTTCGAGGCTCATTGCCCGACCTTCGGCAAACACCGCGTCAAATACTTCATCGCCGATTTGCGTCCGCGTTTCTTCGGTGTAGCGGTTAATAAAATCCTGTTCAGCCTTGCTCGGTTTGTAATTGATTGATTCTTGAATTTTTGCCGCCGCGCCTGCCAATCGCGCCGATTTTTCGGGTTTTCCGGCTTTCATTGCCAAAGCCGCCAAATTTGCTATCGCCATATAAATAACTACTTTATCGCCGAATTCGAGGCTGATTTCCAGAACTTCGAGCGAATATCGTCGGGAAGATTCATAATCGCCCGCCAGATATGTAATGCTTGCCAGATTTATTGTCGGATAATGCGATTCATCGTGTTCCAACTGTTTGGCGACAAGGCGCGATTCTTCGTAATGTTTCCGCGCCGATTCGTAATCTTTTTGCCCGCGGGCAATTTCTCCCAAACTGTTGAACATCTGCCCGATTTGCCGCTGATCATTTGTTTCTTTGGCAATCGCCAGACTTTCTTCCAGCAATTCCCGCGCCGATTTGAAATCTTCGACACTGCCTTTGATTGCTCCCAAAATGCCGAGCGCGATGCAAATCATCTGCTTGTCGCCGATTTCACGGCACAGGCGCAAACCTTCTTCACCATAAAAAACCGCTTCTTTGTAATTGCCTTGATGCCGCAATAAATATGCGATTTTGCGATTCGCTTCCGCTAACAAATTCGGGTCAGCGTTTTCACTGCTTTTCGCCAAAGTCGCTTTCATCCAATTTACGCCTTCGGCTAAATATCCGCGCCGCAACCAAAACATATAACCGCCGACCGCGATTCGCAAAGCGATATTCTGTTCATTTTCCAAAGACCATTCGAGCGCGGCGCGGGTGTTATCGTGATCCTGTTCAAATTTTTCAAATAATTCCGCCGACTTTAGCCGATCTTTACGGAATTTGTCCGCCAAATCTGCATAAAATTCGGCGTGAAGTTGTTTGATTTCATCTGCCTCGCCGCTTTCCGCCAATTTTTCGAGCGCGAATTCTCTAACCACAACGAGCATCCGAAAACGCGGTTCGCCGTCCGCTCCGTCGCGCCGCACAATCAGGCTTTTTTCGAGCAGAGAAGAAAGCCCGTCGAAGATAGAAAGGGAGAAAGTGAGAGAGTGAGAAGAGGAGAAAGTCGAATCAGCCACACTTTTCTCGCTTTCTCGCTTTCTCACTTTCTCCCCTTCTGCAATCACCTCCGCGCCGTCGAGCGTAAACCCGCCCCGAAAAACTGCCAAACGATTGAACAATTTCTTTTCGTTTTCTTCGAGTAAATCGTAGCTCCATTGAATTGCACCGCGCATCGTTTGTTGGCGTTCGGGCAAATCTTTTGCGCCGCCGGTCAGCAGATTGAGCGAGTTTTCCAAACGCTTTAACATTGCCGCCGGAGTAAAAAGTTTGACACGCGCCGCCGCAAGTTCAATGGCTAACGGCAAACCGTCCAACCGCCGACAAATTTCTGCCACCGAATCGGCATTTTCTTCGGTCAAAACAAAATCTCTCTGTGCGTATCGCGC
This sequence comes from Acidobacteriota bacterium, assembly GCA_031409875.1. Classification (GTDB taxonomy): domain Bacteria; phylum Acidobacteriota; class Blastocatellia; order Pyrinomonadales; family Pyrinomonadaceae; genus CALMEH01. The sequence continues at coordinate 29,835 of JANNYB010000019.1, forward strand.
TCGTTCCGTAAAAAACTTAACCGCTTCAAAATTTGCTGTTTCGGCAAACGAAATTCCCGCGTCCGACTTCGGCACGGCAAGCGGCGGCACGATATATTCCTGCTCCGCGCTGAGGCGCAAAACAACGCGGCTGGTGATTAAAATTTTCAGATTTACTGCCGTTTCGAGCAGTTCCGCAATAACCGGCGCGGCTTTAATTACCTGCTCGAAATTATCAATTACAAGCAAAATCTTTTTATCTGCCAGATAATTTTTCAGCGCGTCCAAAATGCTCACATCGCCCGATTCTTTCACGCCGAGCGGTTGGGCGATTTCAGACGCAACCAATTTATAATCAGTAATTGCCGTCAAACCGGCAAAAAATACACCGTCGGGAAATTCGCCCAACATCTGCCGCGCAATCGCCTGCGCCAATCTCGTTTTTCCCGTTCCGCCGATTCCAGTCAACGTCAAAAGCCGCACGGTTTCATCTTTCAACAAATCCGTAATTTCGCCGATTTCCTTAACGCGCCCAATCAACGGCGAGAGATTTTCCGTCAAATTATTCGGCGTTTTCGGAGAATCCGAAACATTAAAAAGCAAAGTTTCATTCTCACTTTCTCGCTTTCTCACTTTCTCACTTTCTTGATTGAGTTCCGCTTCAAACTCCAGACGCTTTTGCAATTTCTTCAGATTTGCCAACAAATCTTTCGCCGATGTATAACGCTCGTCCGCATTTTTTGTCAGAGATTTGTTAATTATTCGTTCAAATTCAGCAGGACAATTTCGGCAAATCGCAGAAACGGATGTTGGTTCTTTTTCAAGAATATTAACAATCGTGTGATTAACCGTTTCGCCGTGAAAAGGCTTTTGCCCTGTGAGCATTTCATAAATCACGACTCCCAAACTGAAAACATCCGTCCGCGCATCCGTTGCTTTGGCGCGAGATTGTTCCGGCGACATATAATCAGCCGTTCCCATTATCACACCGGGGTTTGTGAGAAGGGGAGAAGAGGAGAAAGCGAGATGGGGAGACAAGATAATCGTTGATTCATCTTCTACTTTTCTCACTTTCTCACTTTCTCGCTTTCTCCCCTTCTCAATCAACTTCGCCAGCCCGAAATCCAAAACTTTAACGATACCGTCGGCGCGAATCATAATGTTTTCGGGCTTGATGTCGCGGTGAATAATTCCGGCGCGATGTGCCGCCGCCAAAGCCGCCGCCGTTTGAATGGCAATGTCTAAGGCTTCATCAATTTTTAATTGTCCGCTGCGCCGCAGACGCTCGCCGAGCGTTTCGCCTTCGACAAATTCAGCGGCAAGAAAATTTACTTCGCCATCCGCGCCGAATTCGTAAATCGTCAAGATATTCGGATGATTCAATGCCGAGGCGGAAAGTGCTTCTTGTTCAAATCGGCGAAGTCGTTGTTCGTTGGCGGCAACATCGGCGGGCAAAATCTTCAATGCCAAACGGCGGCGCAAACGTGCATCTTCCGCCAGATAAACTTCACCCATTCCGCCCGCGCCCAAAAGTTTGACGATTTCGTAACGCCCGATTTTTTTGCCTGTCAAATCGTTTTGCTTGTCATTTTCCGCAAACATTTCAGCGGCAAGCGCGGCGGGCGAAGCATCAATAAAACTGTCAAAAGAATTCTCAAACGAAAGCAAAGATTCGACTTCGCGGCGCAAATCTTCGTCCGTGCCGCAAGATTCATTAAAAAAAGATTCACGCGCATCGGGCTTAATTTTCAATGCCGCGTGATAGATTTCTTCAATTTGTTTCAGCCGTTCGGCGTTCATCTTTAAATTAAAATTACTGCAGAAGTATTGTTTGAAAATACGTTCAGTATAATGCAAATTCTATGCAAATCAAGAGCAGAAAACAGTAAATCGTGAATAGAATTTCATAACTATACTTAAACAAAAATGGTTTGC
>JANNYB010000020.1:0-8689 GCA_031409875.1 Acidobacteriota bacterium
GAAAGTTCGTAATATTCGACGCTGCCTTCGACTTGCGGTTGTTGTTTGTAGAGTTCGGCTAACAGACGTTGCGCGATTTTTTCTTTAAGTTCTTTATAATCATCACCGCGTTTCATCCAACGGCTGCCGTCCCATTCGGCAAAAGCCTCGAAAGGAACAAGCGTAATAATATCGATCGTGCTTTTTTCGGGATGCCGATTCGTAAAATCGGGGTCTTTTGCCGATGGATACGAAATATAAACTACGGGAAAAGGTTCATCTAAATTGTCCAAATAACGCTCAACGCAAGTATCGTGATCGGCATCGTCGGGATAAACCCAATAATTTGTTTTCGGCAGATTAAGTTCATCGGGCGTTCCCTTCAAACCGATATACAGACAAGCGTGAGCAACCGAGCGTTCAACTTTTTGTAATTGGTCATTAAAGTTATATTTTTCAACAACTTCCGCAGGCAAAAGTTTTTGATACGTCGTCATAATTCCCGCGCCGCTGACGATATTTTTGGCGGTGAAAACTTTGCCGTCGGACATAATCACGCCGGTTGCTCTGTTATTTTCGATTTGGATTTCTTTAACTTCGGCTCTGACCAAAATCGTGCCGCCGCTTGCTTCAATCACCGAATCAATATGTTTGGCAATCTGCGACGAACCGCCAATCGGAAAACTGCCGCCGCCGAAATAATGTCGCGCAACCGAAGCGTGCATTGCAAAACTGCTTTTCTGCGGCGTAACGCCATAATCGCCGTATTGTCCCGATAAAACTTTGATGAGTTCTTCGTTATCGGTCAAAGATTTGAGAACATCGTAAGTCGTTCTATCAGAATATTTAAGAAACTCTTTCCGCATTGCACCGCCGATTAACCAACTCATCCACGGCGACAACGCTTTGTCCATATAAAACTTCTGCGCGGCATTCGTCGAAGCAAAAACAAGGCGCACATATTCATCAATCGCACCTTTTTCCGACGGAAAATATTCAACGAGTTTAGCTTTGAAATTCTGCACGCCTTTCACAAAATCATACTGCTTCTCGCCAATCACGATTTTGTCATAAACCTCGCCCATATCCGCCCATTCGATTTTGGAATCCGAAATGTAATCAAACAGCCGTTTCACCACCGAATTCGGACGCTGAACCTCGCCAATATAATGAATCCCGACATCCCATTCAAAACCTTTGCGCTTAAAAACGTGCGTAAAACCGCCAGCAGTATAATGACGTTCAAGCACGAGAACTTTCTGCCCTTGTTTCGCCAAAATCGCGCCGGTCGTCAAACTTCCCATTCCTGAGCCGATAATAATTGTGTCGTAATGCGTAGCGACAGTTGGATTTTGTTTGTAGGATTGAATCATTTGAGGAGTATTTTACATCAGTTGCGGAGAAAATGAAGGCGAAGGTTTCGACAATAAAGTTAAAGTTGGGTTGATTCAATTTTCCAAGATAGATTCATATAATTTTCTCGTTCCATTCTCGCTGTCAAATTGAATTTCGTTTCGTATCTTGTCTGATAAAACATTGTTCTCAATAAGAATTCTTACTAACTTTGTTCGATGAAGACCGCAATTCATTTTTTCGTAAAGAACTTCCAGCGGTTCTTTGCATTTTTCTGTTTGATTTGCTTTGTAAATATCAATATAACTAATTGCAAGGTTTTCAATTACATCATTATTTTGAGCTTTTTCCGCAATAGATTTTAATAATTCCCAATCACCTTTTCGATAATTTTTAATTAACAAACTTGTGTAAATTTCAGGTTCATTAGTATTTGATAATTTTTCGAGAGCAAAATGTCGAATATCTTTTCCTCTAAAAAACTGCAATGATTCAACTGCAAACTCAACAAGTCTATCCGTTTTTTTTACTTGTTCCTTCGCTAATTCTAAGATTGGCTGATAGTCGTAAGGAAATTTAATGTAAGCAAAAATTCTCAAATACTTTTCCTGTTTCAATCTTTTACTTTCCTGCAAAAAATCATTTGCCAACTTTTTTAAGTCTTTTTTTGATAATTTTTCAAAGATTCGAGGTCCGATTCCGAGATATTTATTTTTAAATCTATCTTTAACGTATTTGTAATCGTATTTCTCTTTTTTATCTTTATTTGGCTGATAAACAGCAAATTTGTTTTCTTTAATCACTTCCAGATATTTTTTGATAAAATTATTGCTTTCAGCCGATTTTCGCAAGTCGCCGTAAGCGTCAATTTCAGGATTTTCTTCTTGAAAAGAATCAACGAAAAAACTGTCTATCCAACTTTCAGGATTTTCCGTCAAATATTTACCTTTAGTTTTGGCAACATAAAGCAAACCTTTCAATCCGTCAATTTCAACAATCGCCTCCTGACCCGCCCAATCTGCGCCGTCCATCACATATTTGTAGTAACTTTCATAAACAGCTTTTTTCGCGCTTTCGTCACCGTCCTTGGCAAAAATCGCTGCAATATCAAAAATCTGTTCTGTTGACCAATTATCATTGCTTTCTGTTCGCAACGCATCATAAATTACCGGAAGAATTTTATCTTTTTGACCGGAAAGATGTATCAATTCGGCAATATAAAAATCTCTGCTACCTTCTGATTGTTGATCATACGCAAAATTAGTCAACGCACCTTTAATAATCTCTTTTGAAAAATCAACATTTGGATTTTCCTTGATGAGAATGTGAGTTTCACCTGTTCCGCGTTTAATTGAGTTGATAAATTTTTGTTTTATATTCATTTTTACACAAACATCTTACCAGAATTCAAAATGTCGTTTGGGTCAAAAATTGCTTGATTCCTTTTATGAGTTTTCAGTTTGTAAGTGCGAATTATCGCAAAACGGCGCAACTTTAGTTAATTTGCAGTTGCACAATTTTGCTTTTCCATCACGTTTTGCTGAACAAAGCAAAGGTTTATTCTTTGTTCCGTGATGTGAACCATCGCAAAATGGCTGATTTTTGCTCCGTCCGCATTTGCACCAGAGATATTTTTCGTCTGCCTTAAATTCGCAAACTGTCGGCTCAAATTTTGTGGTCAATTCTTTTTTGTAACCGCGTGCAAGCTCGCTGTTTGGTTTGTCTGATGCAACCAGCGGATAAAAATAACTCGCCGTCCAATTATCTTTCGGATCATTTATTAAACCAAGTTCAGTCGGGAATTGACGAGTAAATTTTGCCGTTCCAAACATCTGATCCCACAGCGAAAACATATTCCCAAAATTGCCGTTTGGATCGCTGATGCCGTCAATCATTGATTTGCCGTGATGCGCGTAATGGAATGCAGGCGTGACAAAAATGCGTTCAAGAATTGCAGTTAAAGGATTGAGAAACTTATATTTATACAAAAACTCATCCCAGCGAATCGTGCTGTGCGAACCGATGATGATGATTTGTTTAGCAATCAATCCAATCCCAACCGCCTTTGCTCCGCCAAGAAAAATACAAACGCCAACCCACCAAATATTTGGCATCATCAGATAATACAAACCAGCATTGCGATACGAAACAAAAAATCCCATTTCTTCGGCTTGGTGATGCGGACGATGCAGTTTCCAAAGAAAAGCGTATTCGTGTCCGAAACGGTGATACCAATATTGCAAAACATCGTCAACTAACAAATAGACAAGAAAAACAAGCCACAAATTTGCATTAGCAACCGTATTTTGAACATTTGGAATCAACGATTTACCCAACATAAACGCCGCTAAAATAATCAACGGTTTATAGACAAACGACAACGCCACAAACCCGCCCGCTTCCTGAATCCAATCGCTAAAAGTGCGCTTTGTGGCAGACAAATACCCCGCAATCGTTTCCAACAAACTGAAAAACAGAATGATTCCAATAATGATATATCCATCAAGATTTTCGATGCCGAAAAGTGGTTCGTTCATAATGGTTTGATTTTGCTGAAAGGAATTTATCACAGAATGGTGAGTTTGTTGAAATTGAGAGCCAATTATGGCGTTTGGAACATAAATAATTTGAATTTCAAAGTTTGATGCCTTTCATAATTTCGGACATTGATTTGTCAATCATAGACTTCTCGGCGATGTTTGATTCTGACAATTTCAATTACTTCAATCGCATCATCAATCGAATAAACAACCCGATAATCGCCGATTCTGATTCGCCAAAGATTTGAATTACCTTGTAGTTTTTTGCAGCCGATTGGACGAGATTCTACAGCTAACGATTCTATTTTTGTGAAAATTCGTTCGATTAGGGGATTTGATAAGGCTTCGAGTTCCTTGCGAGCGGAACGAACAAACGAAATTGAATATTCAGCCATTTTTCAATTTACCTTTTTGTTTGAGAATTTGTTTGACCGATTCCAAAGATTCTCGCGGCTCTTTTTCCCGTTGTTTAGCGACTACGGTATCAGAGAAATCTTCCCAAAGTTCGCCGTATTTCTTGAGGTCAATCAACACCGCAACCCGTTTGCCCTCTTCATTTGTAACGTAATTTATGCCACTCATTTTTTGCTCCTTAGTCTAATTCTAACACAAGAATTACCAAGCTATATATTTTGTTTCCTCAAACTCGACCACCTTTTGCTGTTCTTCAATCGGCAAACCCTGCATCTTTTCCGTCACAATTTGTGTTAAATCATTTGTCATAAAATTATTAACCTCTCAAACAATAAGTTAAATTTAGCCTTTTGCGAGGTTTTCGACAATAAATTTAGATTCGGATTACTTTGATTATTTTTTGGAAATTTGGAGTCATAAAGAATATCAACTATTTTTCTCTAAAATATGCAGAAATTCAACCGTTTCAGTTGCTTTGTGATTGCGATTTTCAGTCTTGTCGGCTTTGAATCGCTGATATTCGATGGTCGCAACGTCGTATTTACCAAACTTTCTCATCGTTTTTTCAACCGTTTCTTTCGACATCAAGCCTTCGTTGTTATAGCTCAAGAAAATATATTTGAAGTTGGCATTTTTAACTAAACTTTCAAAGACATTCTTAACCTCATTTTTCTGACAATATCGAGAACGCTCATACTCGCGCAAGCCAGTTTTACCTTTGGGCGTAAATTTATCGTATTTTGCTATCGTATTCAACAGATGATAGTTAGAGCCATATTGACGAGCGTTATACGGCGGGTCAAGATACAAAACATCGCCTTCAATTTTGCTGATTAAAGAGTTTGCGTCTGAATTAAAAACTTGATGTTCGTTGTCGTTTATTTCAAACAACGCAGGTTTTAATACTAAAGTTTTTTGCGCTGATTTTTTGAGATGTTTCAAAAATGCGCCATAAACGCTGGCAGTGTTTGCAACCGCATCGGCATTTTCGAGCAGACTTGTGAGCAAAAAATAATACTGATTTTCGTTGATTCGTCCGCTTGTTTTCCAACTTTCAATTTTTTGCCGAATTGCGTCAATTTTTCGCCCATTTTCGTCAGAAAAATATTGTCTTTCGCTTCCGCTACCAAGACAGTAATTGTTGTAAATAAAGCCGCCAACGCTTTCAAGTAAATTTAATTCATCAACCAATTCTTGATAATTTAACTTTTCGTGATTGCCAATATAATTTTGATTCAAAATATAGGCGTAATATTCAAAATCATTGGCAATGACTTTCTTCGATTCAGTTTTAAACGCTCGCGCAATCGCGCCTGTTCCCGCGAACAAATCGCAAAAAATTTTATCGTTCATCTCGCCGACAACTTGTTTGATTTCGGATTTGATGAATTTCGATAACTTGAATTTTGAACCGATGTAGTTCATTTTTCTTTTCTTTCTTTAATCAATTCTATCGGACTAACTTCAAGAAATTCAGCCAATTCAACAATATTACTTTTTATCGGCTCAAACTTTTCCGAAAGAATATTTGAAAGTTGCGTGGTTGAAATTCCTAATGCTTCCGCCAATTCTTTGAAAGTTACAATTTCTTTTTTTGCCATCTGTTCGATAACTTTTGCTTTATTTACTATGGGCATCTTACTCAAATTTGAAGATAAATGCAAGTTGATTATGAATTATCTTTAAGTATTTTATGAATTCTTTGCAATTTTGTTTAATTCTTCTCGCCATTTATACGGGTCATACCAAAAGCAACCGACACAGCCTTTTTCATCGTGCGGCTCGGTTTCCCAATTTTCATTGCCTTCATACCAGAAATAAATACCGGGAAAATTTCCACGCTTATTGGTTTGAACGCAACGCTCACAATTCCTTGATTTTAGCAGATTATTATTTCGATTTAGCAAAATAAATTTTGAAACCAGATATTCGTCAGTCGCATTTTCGTTTTCTTCTTCGTCTATGTTCCAACGAATTTGCGGAAATTTGTGGTCAACTTCGAGTTCTCTGGCGGACAGTTTTCGTAACCAAAAGGCTTCTTCAAATTTGAGTAATTTTTTGATTCTTTCGGCAAGTTTGGCAGAAATTCCTGACCTTGCACTTGTAATTTCGCCTCGTTCAATCGTTTCTAACTTTCGATGCGAAGTTGTCATCTGACAGTTTTCGCATCTCATCCGTTTGTCCCAATTTTGACTATTCGGATTACCTTTTGCGAACTGAAAACCAAACGCATCACGCCAAGTTTGCCAAGTTTTGGCTTGCCCTGATTTTAACTCGCATTTTGAGCAATGCCACGCCAAATCTTTTAGGATTTCGTAATCGTGAAATGAAGTTGAGTTTTCTTTGAATGGATTCATAAATATTTGAAAACAAAAATATATTCGTGTTTGAAAATAAAATAATCGCTGTTCAACGCCCGATATTTCCAAATTCCACCTTGTCCGATTTTTCCGCGATTGCCTTCGATATTTTTTATAATTGTGCCTTTCAACTTTACCTTAAAACTGCGTTTTATCATATCCATACAGTAAAAAGCTAAAGGTAAAACTTCGCTGTTTTTATAAACGTCGCCGACTACGATTGCAAAATAACGATTTTTTTCAAGATATTTCAACGAGTTTTCACAGACGATTCTAAACTTGCCGATAAACTCTTTTAGATTCTCAATTTGAGATAAATCATCTTTGTTATCGGTAAATTTTACAATGTCCAAATATGGCGGGTGCATCAAAATAAATTGCACATTTTTAGTTTTAAGTTTCTGAAAAGCAAGATTGAAATTATCAGTAACTTGCTGTGAATTCAAAGAATTACAATGTTTAATAAATAAATTTTCGGTATTTTCTGTTTTCTTTTCAACCCAATTTACAATTTCCGAATTGATGTCAAAACCGATATATTTTCTCTCTAGTTTTTCACACTCAAAAAGCGTTGTTCCGCTTCCCATAAACGGCTCAAAAACTGTTTCACCTTTTTTCGTATAACGTCTGATTAGCTGATTCGGAATCTGCGGAATAAAATTTCCGTGATAGATATTTGAATGTTTTCCGCTTTTATCGCGTTCAGAAATTAGCCACAACGAATCAGTATTGATGTCGCAGTCTTTCCAATTTGTGAGGTCTAAATCGTTGTATTCCATATATTTATTGAATTAAACAAACATCTTCCCTGGATTCAAAATGCCGTTTGGGTCAAACACTTTCTTGATTCCCTTCATAATTTCGAGCGTTGGTTTATCAATCGCGTAGTCGAGATATGGGGCTTTGACGTAGCCGATGCCGTGTTCGCCACTGATCGTGCCGCCGAGTTCGACGGAGAGTTGGAAGGCTTCGCTGACGCAGAGACGGGCGCGTTGAATCGAGTCGGCATCTTCGCGGTTGCACATAAAATTGACGTGGATATTGCCGTCGCCGGCGTGTCCGAAATTGGCGACAAAGGTGTTGTGTTTTTTGCCGATTTGTTCAACTTTGGCGACGAGTTCGGGGACTTTTGAGCGCGGAACAACGACATCTTCGTTGATTTTGAGCGTGCCAAATTTCATCAGACTTGGCGAAATGGCGCGGCGGACATCCCAGAGTTTGTCTTCGTCTTCTTTCGATTTGGCGCGAAGCACGTCAAAACCGCCATTTTCGCTCAAAATTTGTTCGATTCGTTCCGCGTTTTTCGCAACTTCTTCCTTTGAACCGTCAACCGCAACCAACAAAATCGCCGCCGCATCTTTTGATAATCCAAAGGCGTAATTCTGCTCAATCGCGTTGATGCAATGTTTGTCAATCACTTCCATCGCCATTGGCAACAAGCCTTCGGGCGTGAATTTGGTGAGAACTTTACAAGCTTCTTCCATTGATTTGAACGAGGCGCGGACGGTGGAAGTTGCTTCGGTCATTGGCAAAAGTTTGAGCGTGGCTTCGGTGATGATTCCGAGCATTCCTTCCGAACCGACAATCAGCGAAGTCAGATTAAATCCGACCACGTTTTTTTCAACTTTCCCGCCGATTCGCAAAACTTCGCCCGTTGCCGTAACTACTTCTAATCCAAGCACATAACGCCCCGTAATTCCATATTTCGGAGTCCGCATTCCGCCCGCATTTTCGGCAATGTTGCCGCCGATAAATGAATCTTTGTAGCTGGCGGGGTCTGGAGGGAAAAATACGCCGTGTTTTTCGACTGCCTGTTGCAGTTCAAACGTGCGGATTCCGGGTTGGCAAACGACATACAAATCATCGGCGGAAATTTCGATAATTTTATTCATTCGGTCAGTCCCAATCACGATTCCGCCATCAATCGGAACTGCGCCACCCGTGTAACCAACGCCGCCGCCGCGTGCCGTTACCGGAAACAAATATTCATTCGCAAGTTTCAAAATCGCCACCATCTGCGCCGTATTTTCGGGAAACACAACA
>JANNYB010000021.1:0-3697 GCA_031409875.1 Acidobacteriota bacterium
CACCCGAAGCCGTCCGATATTCATTCGGCGACGGCAAAATCTCTTCGAGTTGCCGAAACTTATCACTCGGTTTTGATTTCGATTGCCCGAAGACAAAACAAACACTAAACAATATAAAAACGATTGCCGATAAATGGCGCAAAGACATTTTTTTCTCTCCAGATTTAATTTTTTAGAATTACGATAAATGCGTGTTCAAATAATTATACGCAAGATTTTCGTCAAAGTTTTTTAAGTTTCGTTTATTAACCAGCACAAATCAACAGCAAAATCGCGTTTCCAAAACTGACGGCAACTCTGACGATTTTTTTCACGTCTAAAAATGGGTTAAACTATTCTTCCGATAATCATTCTCCCGAAACTTTTGTCATTATGAAAAAAATCATCATTTTAATCGCGCTTTTATTTATTTTTTCCAGCGGTTTGTTTGCTCAAACACAATCCGACGCGACATTAACACGAGTTACAACGCAAGATGAAGCAAGCCGCGACCCAAGCCACAAACTGCCGACTTTGACTGTCCAAGAACATCTCTTTCGCGCTGATGTCTATATGTCGAACCGTCATTTTCCCGAAGCGCGGGAGCATTGGCAAAAGATTTTGGACAATTATCCAACCGACACGACAGCGATGCCACGCACACTTTTCGGCATTGGGCGGTCTTATATGTGGGAACGGCAATATGACAAAGCGATCTTTTGGTTCGACAAACTCACCGCCGATTATCTCGCTACCAAAGAAGGGCGCGAAGGTTTGGCATATAAGGGCGCGAGTTATGTTCGCTTAGGCAAAAACATCGAAGCGGCAAACACTTACCAACTTTACACGGTAATGTTCCCGACCGGCGAAAAAATCGAATTGGCTTATTTGAATATCATTGATGCACTGCGCGAAGCCAAAAAATATGACGACGCAAACGCTTGGGTTGATAAAACGCGGACGAGATTTGCGGGTTTGCCGACGGAAACCAACGCGCTTCAAGCCCGTCTGCGATTAGAAATGTATCGCGGCAATTGGACGAAAGCGATTGAAACGGCTGACGCTTTGATAAGTTTAAGCAATTTCCGCGATTCGATGACAAGCGCGGACGAAGTTTTATTTTTAAAGGCTGTCGCGCTCGAAAAATCAGGTAAAAAACCTGAGGCAATCAGCGTTTATTCCGTCATTCCCGACAGTTTCACTTCTTATTATGGTGGTTTGGCAACTGAAAAATTAAAAACTTTAGCTCCGAACAGTGTCAAAAAAATCGCTTCCGTTTCGCCGCGTCTGATGAAAGATTATCCGATTCTATTTCGCGCCGAACTTCTCCGTTATGCCAAAACGAAAAACATTGACCCGCGTTTTGTGTTGGCGATTATGAAACAAGAGAGTAGTTTTCGCACCAACGCCAAATCGCCGTCCGCTGCCAGAGGTTTATTGCAACTCGTCTATGACACGGCGTTAAAATATAATAAAAAAGCCGGTTTCCCCGACTTCAATGCCGACGATCTTTATCAACCAAACGTCAATATTGCCATCGGCAGCGCGTATATTGCTGATTTGAAAACTCAATTTGGCGGACTTTACGAAGCGATTGCGGCTTCGTATAACGGTGGCGAAGACAACGCGGCGCGATGGCTTGACCGCAGCAAACCGAAAGACGCGGCGATTTTCGCCTCCGAAGTCGGATTTGCCGAAACAAAAAATTACGTCTTCAAAGTTATGAATAACTACCGCGTCTATCGTGAACTTTACACTGATGAGCTTGTTAGGAAATAACGGATAATGGATAATTAAGAAAAAAGAATTATCCATTATCCGTTGTCCACTATCCATTATCCATTATCTTGTTTCAAATCCCGCATCAAACCACGCTTGAGTGCCGCCGATTACGTTGGACACTTGGCGAAATTTAGCGTTTTCCAAAATACTCGTTCCCAAACTCGAACGATAACCGCCTTGGCAGATAACGTAAATCGGTTTTTCGGGATCGAGTTTATCAATTTCCCGCGACAGAGTATTAAGCGGCAGATTTATCGTGTGCGGCGCGTGTCCGTTAGCGTATTCGGCGACGCGGCGGACATCAACAAATTGAATCTCGTCCGACAAAATGTCTTTCACTTTTTCGACTGAAACCTGCTCAATCGTTTTATTTTCGCCCGTAAAATCTTTCATTAAAATAAAGCCTTTGACCGTTTCAATGCCGACTCTGGCAAGGCGCATAAAGGCTTCGTCCACTTGTTCGCGTGTTTCAGCCGCAATCGCTATGGGCGTTCCGATTGCAATCAGCGTTCCCGCCCACGATGCAAATTGTCCGCCGAGTCCGATATTTATTGCGTTCGGAATATGTCTTACGCCGAATTCTGAATATACCCGCACATCTAAAATTACACCGTCAAAGTTTTCGATTTCTTCGGTTGAAAATTCTTTCGGCGGTGGCAAATCTTCAAGCGATGCAGAACCTGCCAAATTTTTCGCCGCGCTTTTCGGAAAATACGCCGGAACTTCCGGTTGGTCAGCCGCCACGATTTTGACAAACTCTTCTTTCGACATCGGTTGCAAAGCATAATTAAATTGCCTTTGATTGCCGAGTGTTGACCAAGTTTCTTTGGACAGCGATTTGCCGCACAAACTGCCCGCGCCGTGTGCCGGATAAACTTCCGTTTCATCAGGCAAAGGCAGAATTTTTTCGCGCAGAGAATCGTATAAAAATCCAGCCATTTCCGCCGCCGTAAAACCTTTTGAGCCGATTAAATCAGGTCGCCCGACATCGCCGATAAACAGCGTGTCGCCCGTGAACATTTTTAACGGTTCACCGGCAACTTGCGCCAAAATCGTAATTCCTTCGGGCGTATGTCCGGGCGTTTCGAGAAATTTCAACGTGATTTGACCGACATTTAATTCGTCGCCGTCTTTAACTTTATGCGTTGGAAAAGTTGTGTTCGCACGTTGTCCATAGATTATTTTCGCGCCGGTTTTTTTCGCAAGTTCAAGATGCCCGGAAACAAAATCGGCGTGCGAATGCGTTTCGATAATGTATTTGATTTTCTGATTATTAACTTCGGCTTCGTCCAAATATTGCTGAACATCACGCTGCGGATCAATAATCGCCGCTTCCGTTTCCGAACCGATATAATAAGAAGCGTGCGCCAAACAGCCCAAATAAAATTGTTTGAATTTCATAAAAATTTATCTCCGACAGTTTCAATTTTATTGCAATCGCCGCCGCATTTCAAAAAAAGTATTGTTTTTCGTCAAAAATCATATAAAATAAGTGGTCGCGCAAATTCAAGAATGCAGAAACACGCACGAAGTAAATGTGTTATACGTTTCACACTTACTTTGTGCGTGTTTCTGCAAAAAAAATCGGAATACGAACCGCATTAACAATTTCTTTCAGAAAAATTACAAAAGATTCCGCGCCACACGCGAAGCGCGGAATAGAAAGGAAGCGGTTAGTATTTTTTGAAGAGAATTCGCTGACTGCTTCCTTCGTTTTTTTTAGTCAGTTTAGGACACGCAATAAGAAAAATTATCCACAGATGAACAGGATAAACACAGATAAAATCAGAAATAAATCTGTGTTTATCTGTGTTTATTGTATGTTAAGAAATGAGTTCAAAATGTAGTAAATTGGACTTAGTGGAGAATGACAGTTTGGCTGTTTATTGGTTCTTTGGAAACCGTCACAGAGCGAAAGCGTCATTCTCCTTACACG
>JANNYB010000022.1:0-9859 GCA_031409875.1 Acidobacteriota bacterium
CTTTTGCCGCCTTCTTTGTCAATTTTTGACCTTCAAGAAGTGCAGGAAATGTAACAGGCACGTCATCGAGCATCGAATCTTTCGGTTTTTCGACCTTGCCGGAAGCCTTTTGTTGCTCTTTTTTCAGTTCGTCCCAATTATTTAAAACGTCTTGCGCGGTTTCCAAATGTTTCTCGCCGAAAACGTGCGGATGCCGTAAAATTAGCTTTTCCGTAACGCCCGCAACAACGTCATCAATCGTAAAATCGCCTTTTTCTTTGGCAATCGTCGAATGAAAAATGACTTGCAAAAGCACGTCGCCCAATTCTTCCTGCAAATTATGAGTTTCGCCCGTCGCATCGGCTTCTTGAATTGCGTCGAAAGTTTCATAGCATTCTTCCAAAAGATATTGCGCCAGCGATTGATAAGTTTGCTCTCTATCCCAAGGGCAACCGCCCGGCGCACGCAGCCGCGACATTACATTTATGAGTTCATCGAAATTTTTTGACATTTGTTTGTTAGTGATTCGTTGTTAGTGGTTCGTTGTTAAATCATTTTTTGCAATTAACGACTAACAAATTTCAATTTTGAATTCTTTTTCGTCAAAATGCTACTATCGAAATAGCAAATTTTAGTAAATTTTTGAAAAAATAATGGTAGAAACAGAAGAAGAACAAGCTGAAATCAAAGTAACCGACCGCAGAAAATTCAATTTTGACGGAACTGTGCGCGAAGGCGTAGAACTCGAAGCGGAAAAGCCGAAAGTAACAACGCCCGTTTATGAACCGACCGCCGAAACGGTTGAAACTTACGCAAACGGAAACGTCGCGGAAGAATTCGACACCACGCCGCAAAGCGAAGAAGACGAAGAAGTTCCGGGCGCAGAAGATCCGGCGAGTTTTATCAATTTTCTCTCGACTTTGGCAACGAACGCCGCCGCCGCGCTCGGCGCAGTGCCGCATCCGGCAACCGGACAGCGCACTCTCGATTTGGACACGGGCAAATATTGGCTCGATGTTTTGGCGATGCTTGCCGAAAAAACGCGCAACAATCTTCACCCACAAGAATCGCGCTTGCTCGAAGGTTTGCTCAGCGATTTGCGGATGCAATACGTCCAACTTGTCCGAATGACCGAAGAAAAATTAAAATCGCAAGCCGTGCAGAAATTTTCGGCAAGCGATATTCTTGGTAAAAAATAGTTGACAGAGTTTGCCGGCAGTTGCAGATAGTTACAGAGTTTTCAAACTATCTGCAACTATCCGCAACTTTTTGAAACTTTCTGAAAACTATTGTATGAAACTAACTTTTTTAGGAACGGGAACTTCGACCGGCGTTCCGTCAATCGGTTGCGATTGCGAAACTTGTCTTTCGGATAATCCGAAAGACAAGCGTTTGCGCGTTTCGATTTTGATTGAACACGGCGGAAAAAAGATTCTCGTTGATACTTCGATAGATTTTCGTCAGCAAGCACTTCGCGCCAAAATCGGCTATTTGGACGCGGTTTTGATTACGCATTGCCACGTTGATCACGTTTTCGGGCTTGATGATATTCGTCCGCTCAATTTTCGGCACGGCGCAATGCCGATTTTTGCTAACGAAATTGCGTGGAAAGATTTAAAACGCATTTTCCAATACATTTTTCAACCGACACATTTCGGCGGCGGACTTCCGCAACTGATTCCGCACACGGTTACGCATAACGCGCCGTTTATGATTGGCGAAGATTTGCACATCACGCCGCTCGAAGTTATTCACGGCAAATTGCCCGTAATTGCTTATCGTTTCAACGATTTTGCCTATGCGACGGATTTGAATTTTATCTCGGACGAAACGATTGACGGCTTGCAAGGTTTGGACGTTTTAGTTCTCGATTGCGTCCGCCACAAACCGCATTCAACGCATCTCGGCTTAAACGAAGCTCTCGAATACATCGAAAAAATCAAACCGAAACGCGCATTTCTGACGCATCTAAATCACGACATTCTGCACGAACGCGATTCAAAATTGCTTCCCGATAATGTGCAGTTTGCGTATGATGAATTGGTTGTAACTAATGAAGATTAAGAATAATTATCCACAGATAAACACAGATAAACACAGATATTTCTTCGGATTTCATCTGTGTTTATCTGTGTTTATCTGTGGATAAATTTGCTTTTATGAAAATTTTTCACGGAACGGATAATGCAAATATTTTGCGCGGGACGGTTTTGACGCTCGGCGTTTTTGACGGTTTGCATCTTGGGCATCAGAAGATTATGGAAAAGGTTGTCGGACGCGCCAAAGCAATCGGCGCAGTTCCGACGGCGATTACTTTTGATCCGCATCCGCGAGCCGTTTTGCATCCCGAAAATGCGCCGCCGCTACTTCAAACGCTTGATCAACGACTCGCAAATTTTGAATTTCTCGGCATTGAACAAGCGATTGTTATTCGTTTTGACAAAGAATTTGCCGCGCAAAATGCCGAAGTTTTTCTGCACGATATTGTTCACGAACGCTTGCAGGCGAAAGAAGTTTTTCTTGGCAAAGGTTTCTTTTTCGGTAAAAATCGCGGCGGAAACATCGAGCTTCTCAAAAAAATGAGCGCGGAACTCGGATTTTTTGCCGACGAAGTTCCCGAAATAACTCTGCGCGGAACTCGGATTTCGTCATCAAAAATCCGTCATCTTTTAGCCGAAGGAAAAGTAAATCCGGCGCGGCGAATGCTCGGACGACCTTACGGCGTTGAAGGTCAAATCATTCACGGCTTCGAGCGCGGGCGAACAATCGGTTTCCCGACTGCGAATTTAAAACCGCACAATCGCGTGATTCCAAAATACGGCGTTTATGCGACGGCAGTTTTAATCAACGACATTTGGCGCAGAAGCATCACAAACGTCGGAATTCGCCCGACTTTTGAAGACGAAAGCGCACCTTCAATCGAATCTTACGTCTTCGATTTTGACGGCGATTTATACGGCGATGTTCTGCGCGTTCGTTTCTTGCATCGAATCCGCGACGAGCGTAAATTCAACGGAATAAACGAATTAAAAGCGCAAATCGAACGTGACACACAACACACGCTAAACTATTTTTCTCGAATCGGCGTAAAAAATATGCTAGATTTAACGTGAGGTGATTTTTATGGAAATTACAATTACAGTTTCAGAAAAAACAGCGGAAATAATTCAACACAAAGCCGAAGAAAACGGCAAAGATTTTGCCGAATTTGCAAAAAACTTGCTTGAGGAAAAAGTGTCGGAAGAATTTCCTGAAATTTTGACGGAAAAATCAGATGAAGAATACGAAAATCCGTTCACGCCGTTTATCGGAATGTTTTCGAGCGGTAAAACCGACACATCGGAACGAATGCACGAGATTTTATATTCAGAAAATTTCGATCCGGCAGAAGGATTTAGCGTGAAAAAATGATTGACTATTTACTTGATTCAGGCTTTCTTTACGCTTCGATTGATGAATCTGACAATCATCACGAATCCGTCAAAAATGTAACGCAAACGATTCGCGGAAATATAATTTTGCCTGTTCCCGCGATTACCGAAACGGCTTATTTTTTGGCGAAAAATAAAAGTGTCGAAGACGTAGCAAAATTTTTAGACAGTTTGAGCGTTACAAATTTCCAACTCGAAACGCCAACTGCCGAAGATTACAAACGCGCCGCCGAAATTCTCCGTAAATATAACGATGCAAACATTGATTTTGTTGACGCTTGCATCGTCGCAATCGCCGAAAGATTAAATATCACAAAAATTTTAACCGTTGACCGCCGACATTTCGGAATCTTCAAACCGCGACATTGCGAAGCGTTTGAGATTTTGCCGTAAAACGATTGTGAACTTTTTTGCAAACAGAATCGTTTTCTGTGATTCTAATGTTGGTTAGACAGAAGGATTTATTGATGGACGAAAATACGCAAGGATTGATGGTTAAAGAACAGACGATTAACGGAAACGGTGCGACCGCTTTGTTGCCGACGAAAAATTTGCCGATTTCAAAGCAAGTTTCTAATGAAGATTTGATTGCCGAAGAAAAAGATTTGATTGAAAAAGAAACCGAAGTCGAAAAAAATTATGAAGGTTGGCGCGGTTATTTGCGGCTTTTTCAGGTTTCAAAAGTTATCGGAATGTTGGCAATGTATCTTTATCTCGACCAATATGAGATGCACCACGCGCAACATTTGAAGAAAGCCGAAGTGCGACTCGAAACGGCGCGTCGGCTGACTTGGCTCGCGGTTTTGGGCGAAAAATTTCATAAAGTTAATCTGTGGTTTTTTCATCAATTTTTGCTTTTGTTGAAATGGTGGTTTCTCGGAAGTGAAGCAAATAAAGAACTAAACCACGAAAAACAAGCTGTTTGGTTGAAAGACAGTTTGATTACGCTTGGTCCGACTTTTATTAAAATCGGACAATCTTTGGGAACTCGCGCCGATCTTTTGCCGCTTCCGTTTGTTAAAGCGTTGGGCGAATTGCAAGATTCTGTGCCGTCTTTTCCGAATGCGATTGCATTTGCGCGAATCGAAAAAGAACTTGGGCGCAAAATAAATCAAGTTTATGCCGAATTTGATGTCGAACCGATTGCGGCGGCGAGTTTAGGGCAAGTTTATCGCGCCAAACTCTTTACGGGAGAAGAAGTTGCGGTTAAAGTTCAGTGTCCGAATTTGGCGAGCATTATCAAAGGCGACATCGAAATTTTGCGAAAAGTTACGAAATTTGCCGAACGCTTTCCGTCTTTAAACGAAAACGCGGATTGGGCGGGAATGTTGCGCGAATTTGACGTAACAATTCAAGAAGAAATGGATTATGCGTCCGAAGGCAAAAACGCCGAACGATTTGCTGAAAGTTTCAAAGATTGGACGAATATTCACGTCCCGAAAATTTATTGGAACGCGACGAGCGAGAAAGTTCTGACGATGGAATTCATTCACGGCGATAAAGTTACCGATTTGGAAAAACTTCAAGCCAGAAATGTTTCGCCCGAAAAAGTGAATCGTTTGCTGATAAAAACTTATTTAAAACAACTTCTCGAAGACGGATTTTTTCACGCCGATCCGCATCCGGGCAACTTGCTCGTAATGCCCGACGGACGTTTAGCGTTTTTCGATTTCGGAATGGTCGGAAGAATTTCGCCGAAATTGCAAGCGAAAATGATTGACGCATTTTTCCACGTCGTCGCCAAAGAACCGGCTGGAATCGCGCAAGATTTGATTGATTTGGAATTCTTAAAACCCGGCGCGGACGAATCGAAAATCAAGGAAGTCGTCATAAAAATGTTTGCGCTTCATCTCGATTTGAAACTTAAAGACGTTAAATTTAAAGAACTGACTTACGATTTAGCGGACGTAATGTATGATTATCCGTTTCGTCTGCCGTCGAATTTTACATACATTATGCGTGCGCTGATGACGCTCGAAGGCATCGGAATTATTACTGATCCCGAATTCAATTTCTTTGAAACCGCCAAACCTTATGCCAAAGAGTTTATGCTCAAACGCGAAGGCAAAGATTTGCGTAAACTGTTGACCGATAAACTCTTAGGACGCGACACTCCCGACGGCAAACTCGATTTGGAAAGAACTTGGAAACTTGCAAAAATGGCGGCAAAGACGATTTTTAATATTGGCGGAAATAAATAAAAATTAGAAACTTTCTCAAAAGTGGTGTAGATTAAAAAGGTATGAATAACTCAGACGAAACATTAAAAAAATCACCCGAAAATGATGCTGTTCTACAAGCTATCGCCGAACTTGCCCGAACTGTTGCAGAACTTTCTAATAATTTTAATAAGTTGGAAAATAAATTCGATAATTTGGAAAAATTTGTCACGGTTCAATTTGATGCAGTGCGGGAAGGAATCGAGTATAACAGCGCAAGATATGATCGTTTGGAAGCGAAATTTTTTGATGTTCGCTCTGATGTTTCCAATATGCGAGCCGATATTAAAGAATTAGCGCAAGCTGTTCGTAAAAAAGAATTTGTGTAAGTAACCGAACAAAATTTTACTGATTTCAAATCTGAATGATTCTTAAAATTACGCATCTCAAAAACGATTTTTCTATCGGTGACCTTGAACACAAATCTTGGGGAAAAGTCGAAGAAATTTCATTTGAAAAATACTGGTCTGGCGAAAATGCCCCGAAGGAACGGCACTTTAAGGCAAGACTTTTGTGGTCGGATTTTGCGCTCTATGTGCGGTTTGAAGCGAATCAAAACGAGCCGTTAATCATTAGTGAAACGCCGAATTTGCAAACAAAAACGCGCGGGCTTTGGGACAGAGATGTTTGCGAGATTTTTATCGCGCCCGATAAAAATGAACCGCGACGATATTTTGAGTTTGAAATTGCGCCGAACGGCGAATGGATTGATTTGGGAATTTATCAAAAAACCGATAAGAGAATTACAGATTTTGAATACGTTTCGGGAATGCAATCTGCCGTAAAAATTGAAAAAAATAAAATCATAATGGCGATAAAGATTGAATGGAAAGCGTTTGGCAAAGTTCCGAAAGCGGGCGATGTTTGGCGCGGAAATATTTTTCGATGCGTTGGCGCGGGCGAAAGTCGCGGATATTTGGCGTGGTCGCCGACGGAAACGAAAACGCCAAACTTTCACGTTCCCGAAAAGTTTGGCGAATTTGAATTTGTGAAATAGTTTTTTACGCTTCAAACGGAATTTCAGCGTTTTGGAACACGCCGAGTTCGTTGCGCGAAACTTTTTCGAGCAATGCGGGTTCATCGAACATTTTCAGCAGCCCGCGAACGGTTGCGTAGCGCGGTTCGTCCGAGATAATCACCGAAAGATTTACGAAATTGCGGATGTATTGGTCAAGCCCGTTGAGCAATGCGCCGCCGCCGGTCAAAATCACGCCGCGATCATAAATATCCGCTGAAACTTCGGGGCGAAGTTCGGTTAAAGTATCGCTGATAATTTGAACTACACGGCGCGTAATGGCTTCGACGACCGGATAAAGTTCGCCTGTCGTAACTTCGACCGCCGTCGGTTTTCCGGTTTGCAAATCGCGCCCGCGAACCAGAGTCGTTGTGGTAATATCGTCGGGTAAAAATGTCGAAATGAATTCTCTTTTCAGCCGTTCGGTTGTTTCTTCGCCGACTTGAATACCGCGATGTCGCCGAAAATGTGTTATCAAAGCCGCGTTGATTTCCGCGCTTCCGATGCGTTCCGAATGCGAATGAACGACTGTTCCTTTGGCAATAACGGCAATATTTGTCGTGCCTGCGCCAATGTCTATGACGGCAGAAGCTCGTTTATCGTTAGTCGTTACGCCCGCGCCGAATGCCGCCGCCAAGCCTTCTTCCATCATATAAACTTTGCCGATGTGCGATTCTTCCGCCGCATGCAGAAGTGCGCGTTGTTCAACGTGCGTTACGTCGCCGATCATACTCAAAACAGCTTGCAGAGAAACCTGCGAACCGCCCGATTTCGCTTTTTTAACGAAATGATTGAGCATTTTTTTCGTGCGTTCAAAGTCCGCGACCACGCCGCCGCTCAGAGGTGCAAGCACGACGACATCACGCGCTTCGCGTCCGCGCATATCATCGGCTTCCGCGCCGTAGGCAACGATTTCGCGCGTATTTTCATTAACGGCGACGACTGAAGGTTCGTCTAAAACAATATCACGCCCTTTGACGGCGATTATCGTGTTTGCCGTTCCCAAATCAATCGCCATTGAATCGGTAACAAGTTTTTTCAGCGATTTTATCATACTTCCAGAGTGAAATTTGTCTGATATTTTATTCAGACAGTTAATTCTAAACTAATTCCATTTTACCTCAAATAGTGAGACGGGTTGCAAGCGATTTTTTACGGTTAGCGGGGCGTGCATCGTCAGAGGAAATATGCCGCCCGAAGCCGCCGCAGTTGCTTCGCTCACTAAAATTTGTCCGCCTTTCGCGTTCGATTCGAGCCGCGCGGCGAGATTTACCGTGTCGCCGATTGCCGTGTATTCGCTTCTTTGTTCGGAACCGACGTAACCGATTGTCGCCACGCCCGTATGCAGACCGATTCCGATTTGAATACGGTTGTAACCTTCGGCTTCCAATTCCAAATTAAGCGTTACAAGCCTTTGTTGCATAGCAATTGCGGTTTTCAAAGCATTTGCCGCATCTTCGGGCGAAGCGGTCGGCGCACCGAAAATTGCCATCAAACCGTCGCCGATATATTTATCGAGCGTTCCGCCGTGCGCGAAAATTATTTCGCTCATCGCGGTAAAATATTTGTTCAAAAGCCCGACGACTTTTTCGGGGTTTTCATTTTCCGACAAAGACGTAAAACCGCGAATGTCCGCAAAAAGCACGGTAATCGTTTGATTTACGCCGCCCAATTTGAACGAATCAGGATCTTCGAGCAGTTGTTTGACGACATATTCGGGCATAAAACGGCTGTAATTTGCTCTTGCAACTTCTTCACGCGCCAGACGATTGTGCGCTTTGACGGTTTCAACCGTAACGGCAGTTTGTGCCGCGACTGCGCTGATTAATTCCAAATCGTCCGCGCTGAATGTCGAAAACGGATCGAATCTGTCGGCATAAATTACGCCGTGAACATTCGATTCGGTTAATAAAGGAGCGCAAATGGTTGAACGAACGCCTTGCGAAACGATTGATTCCGCGCCGCGAAATTGTTCGTCGGTTCGCGCATCTTGCGACAATAAAGCGACTTTATCGTGCATCACTTTTTGCGTTATCGTGCGCGAAATCGTCAATTTTTCGGTTAATTTCTCCAAATTTTCGTCGCGTGCCTTAATCGCAATCGGATAAAGGCTGTAATCCAAAATTTTGCCGTCCGTCGTTTCATCTGCTATCAATGCGACGACTCTTTCGGCAGGCGTTCCGCGAAAAATCAGGTCGGTCGCCTTTACAAAAATTTCTTTTAAGTCAAAAACCGTGCCAAGAGTTTTGCTCATCTCATAAAGCAAGTCTAAAATCTGTGCTTTGCGGCGCAAGATTTTTATTTCTTCGGGCGTAACGTAGTTGGCTTCAATCGAAGTTTTCGAGCGCACGCCGATAATGTCGTTTGCCGAAATTTGC
Source organism: Acidobacteriota bacterium (assembly GCA_031409875.1). GTDB lineage: Bacteria > Acidobacteriota > Blastocatellia > Pyrinomonadales > Pyrinomonadaceae > CALMEH01. The sequence goes on from JANNYB010000022.1 coordinate 9,023, forward strand.
AATTGCGTATGTCCGAGCGGCTGATCGTCGAAATTTAGCGGTTTCGCCGGTTCGACATACGGAATTTCGGTTTTCGTCGTAGATATTTTTGAAAGCGTCTGTCCGAGCCGGTGAAATTCCAAAGTGCTTTCGCCGATAACGATTTTATCGTCTTGTTCGAGAATTTTTTCAAGCGACGGCTGACCGTTGACGAAAACACGGTTGACGCTTCTGGATAGCTCACCGTCGGCGGTGAAAAAACCGTCAACAACTTTAAATTTTTCATCTTCCGCGACAATGTGCGCGTGGCGGCGCGAAACACGACGGTCGTTAAGAACGATGTCGTTTTCCTTTGCTCTGCCGATTGAGTAAATCGTTGCGGGAATTAAACTTATTTCCCAAGTTTTCCCGCTGGCTTCGGTTATTTTAAGAATTGCGCTCACAGTTTTTGTTAGTCGTATTGACAAATTAAGTTGGCAGTCGCGGACAACAACTATAAACTCTACACTAAAAACTTTTAACTTTTTCGGAAAAAATCCTAAATAGTTTAGAGTTTATAATTTACAGTTTATAATGCGGAATTTCGCGCTCAATCAAGTTAATTTGTCAATTACAGTTAGTCATTAAGTTGGTTGGAACAACTTGTCTATGACATTATCAGATAACAATTAATAAGTATCAACTAAAAAAGAACCAAATATATGATTTATTTCGACAATAATGCCACAACGCAAATTGCATCGGAAGTTTTTGAGGCAATGAAGCCGTTTTTGCGGGAGTTTTACGGAAATCCTTCGTCGCCACACACTTTTGGGCGCGATGTTAGAACAATAGTTGAAAATTCACGCGAAAAAGTTG
>JANNYB010000023.1:0-8301 GCA_031409875.1 Acidobacteriota bacterium
CGCTTTAAACGCGATGTGTCCGCCAATTGGACTACCGAACGCGCAGACTACCGCAAAGATTAGTTTCAATCCGCTTTAAACGCGATGTGTCCGCCAATAAGGTCGGGCAGCATCGGAGCAAGCTCCGACGGTTTCAATCCGCTTTAAACGCGATGTGTCCGCCAATATGAAAACGAAACACTACGTAATAGTCAGAAATTTAGTTTCAATCCGCTTTAAACGCGATGTGTCCGCCAATTGTTAGACGGAGAATTTTTTTATTTTCGGAGGAATGTTTCAATCCGCTTTAAACGCGATGTGTCCGCCAATCCCAGACTCAGACTCCGGTCGGTCAGGGTGGACTCGTTTCAATCCGCTTTAAACGCGATGTGTCCGCCAATCGTTCTAATACAAATATAAGGAGGTAAGTTTATGAGTTTCAATCCGCTTTAAACGCGATGTGTCCGCCAATTTTCTTTATGCAATGTGCAGAATAGCCAAAAAGTTTCAATCCGCTTTAAACGCGATGTGTCCGCCAATTGTAGGTAAGGAGGCCTTCTAAAAAAATATGAAAAGTTTCAATCCGCTTTAAACGCGATGTGTCCGCCAATAGGACGATGAATTTAACGAAGAAGGCGACGGCAACAGTTTCAATCCGCTTTAAACGCGATGTGTCCGCCAATTTGTAGTTCTTGGAAACCCGCAGGGCTAACTATCGTTTCAATCCGCTTTAAACGCGATGTGTCCGCCAATTTTTTCTTTCTTATTATCTATTGGATGGTGGGTATTGTTTCAATCCGCTTTAAACGCGATGTGTCCGCCAATCCAATCAAAGAAAATAGCTAATATTAGTGGATATGAGTTTCAATCCGCTTTAAACGCGATGTGTCCGCCAATTTAGAAGGCACTGACTGAGGCAGCTGAGGATTAGTTTCAATCCGCTTTAAACGCGATGTGTCCGCCAATTCGGTGCTGAAGTGTTCGGTGGAGCACTCGCATTGGTTTCAATCCGCTTTAAACGCGATGTGTCCGCCAATTTGTAGAGAAATATATTAGCTGATGGTTGCTCTGGTTTCAATCCGCTTTAAACGCGATGTGTCCGCCAATCTACTATGATCTTATTGTCGATGACAAGGGTAATTGTTTCAATCCGCTTTAAACGCGATGTGTCCGCCAATAGCTGGCTCTGCAACTGTTGTGAACACATAACTTAAACCCTGCATTTTCCCGACCTCTATTTTTATCATTGGCGGACAGTTATTTTGTAACATAAAATCACACTTAAGTCCAATAGAATCAACGACTACGAACCTCTGACACCTTAATTTAACCATAACTTCTATTATTTCAACAATTACAGCAATTTTGCGCGAGTTTGACCGAAAACGTCCGCAGGTTCGTAGAAATTTCTGTATAAATCGTTGTCGAATAATATGTTTATCTGTTTGCTGTGCCATACTTTATACAAAGTTCCATATTTAAACCACATAAAAAATCTCGTTTTTTTCAAGGGGTTTTCCGCCAAAAAAATCTACCGAATTTGCACATTTTTCACACATCGGATAAATCCGCACGTTGTCTGTGCGTTTGTCAATTATTGCCACAATTGTTTTTTTCATACGCTCTAATTCGCGCGGCACTAAATCACATTCAAAAACACTAAACTGCACCGCATTGCCAAATCGCAAAAGATTTTTTCGCAGTCGCGTCCGGCGTTTCGTTTCCGTAATGTCGTAACTTACAATATATCGCATAAATCAGTAATTTCAGATTCCAGATTCCAGATTCCAGATTCCAGATTCCAGATTCCAGATTCCAGATTCCAGATTCCAGATTCCAGATTCCAGATTCCAGATTCCAGATTCCAGATTCCAGATTCCAGATTCCAGATTCCAGATTCGAGCTTTCGGATTCAATTTGGAATTTGAAACATGGAATCTGGAATCATTTTAGACAGAAAGGTTTATAAACTGTTTCCGTGCCGTTGATAACCTTTACCAAATGATAAACTTGGCGTTTCATTATTTCTGAATAAGACAAACTTTCGACTGCCGAAACTTTTCTTTTCGATGCCATTTTTTGCTCAAATTCGCCGAAAAAAACTTTTGAACCTTCTTTTGTCAGACGAAAATCACCATTCGTTTTTTCAAAATCAGACATTTTTAATTGATTGCGCCGAATCAATTTCAAAACCAGAGAATCGGCAAAAATCGCCCGAAATTCTTCGGTCAAATCCGATGCAAGCGCGGCGTGTCCGTTTCGTGTTTGATGAAAAAATCCTTGATATGCGTCAAGTCCGGCAATTGTCAGGTTTGTTTCTAAACGATTGTAAATCAAAGTATAAGAAAGACTTAGCAAAGCATTTACTTCGTCTTTCGGCGGATTTGAAGTGCGTTTTTCAAAGCTCCAAGGTTTCGGAATCCAGTTGCGAAAAAGTTTGAAATACAAAACCGATGCCGAACCTTCAATGCCCAACAGAGATTGCGGAGAATTTGCAGTTTCGGCTTTGCGAATAAAACTTCGCAGTCGGTCAGCCGCCAAAATATCGTTTTGCCGAATGCAGATTGCCATCTGATTTTGGATTTTGCCCGCGACAATTGCCCGAATCTGGTTCAAACAAAACTTGCTGTCTTTGGTCAATTCATATTGTTTGCGTCGGGTTTCGGCATTGCGCCCCAAAAATCCGTTCAGACGACCTTTAAATTTCCCGCCTTGCGACAGAAAAACAACCTCGATTTCTTTCTCTAAACAAAACGAAATAATCGGCGTAGTCAAATTAATATTGCCGACCAAAATTATCTGCGAAACGTGCGTTTCCGGCACATTTTGCAAAATCTCTTTGCCTTTGCCAATGACGATTTGCCCGCTTCTACGCTGAACATTTGCGCCCTGTGTTGTAATGTAAATTGTTGCCATAATTATATTTGCGATTTTCAATTTGCGATTTGCGATTTGTTTGCTAATACCTCAATAAAAAGTTTGAATTTGGAATTGGGTTGTTTTGGTTCTTGTCGCTGAAGGCGACCAACATTATAGCCCAGCGAGCATCGCTGGGTAGGTTGCAACAAATTCCGCTCGCTGAAAGTGAGCCACAATCGCCGCACCTTTTGTTCGTCGCCTTCAGCGACGCAATTCATTATTAACGCCGACCTAGCGATTCTCGCTAGGCTATAATGTCAGTCGCTTTCAGCGACAAATACAGAAACACTCCGTCTAACTTTTTATTGAGCCATTACTTTGTTTGCTAATTTTCTCTTGACATATCTGCTACAATTTTAATTGCTATGAAAAACGGAAACCATAAAACCGAAAAAATTCCGAAAACCAAAAAGCCGAAATATTCAATCCGCGATTATCAAGATGATAAAGACGTTGTTTTCGACAAAGAAACTCAAGCTCGCATTGACGCAACTATCGCGGTATTGCAAGCCATAGACCGAGACGAAAAACTTAAAGAAAATGGCAAAGCTAAAATTCCCGCTTTTTGATACGAGCGCGATAATAAAATATCGAAAACAAATATCCTCATCTAAATCTTTGATAAAAAAAATGCGGCTTTCGATGGTCGTCTATTATGAATTAACAGCGACAACTGTTGAGCAACCCAATCTTAAACTTTATGAAAAATGGCATAGAGGCTTTTTCAAAGACGGTTTATTGCTCACTCCGGCAATGACCGATTGGTATGAAACCGCCAAACTCGTCCGCCGTCTGCGGTTTGGCGAAAAATCGGCTTCGCACGGTAGAACGCCGAAAATTCCGAATGCTCAAAAACTCCAAAACGATGCGCTTATTGCCCGAACTGCTTGGACAAACGATTGCTTTATCGTAACCGACAATGTTGGCGATTTTTTGCTTTTTTTGCCGTTTATGAAAAATCTCGAAATCATTTCTGCCGAAGAATTTTTTAGCTAAATATTTCATTTCTTTCGATTTATTATTTTCAATAAATGTTCCCAAGTTCGTAATGTTTTGACCTTGCTCAAATCGGAAAAATTTCCGCTTGCCTTGCGGATTTGTTCGGCTAATTTGCTTGGAACGCTGTTGGGCAGTTCTGTAATTCCTTTTTCGGTAAATTTGAAACCGAGAAATTCAAAATCGCCTTCGGGTGTAATGAGCCGCGTTTTTTCGGGATGATACGTCAATTTGCGGCGGCGCAATTCGCCCGATGCGAATGTCCAAGCGGTTTCGGCTTCTTCGCGCGAACGGCACGAAATTACAAAATCATCACAATATCGAACAAGCCGAAAACCTTTTGCCGTCAACGATTTGTCGAATTTGTCGAGATAGATATTTGCCAAAAGCGGCGAAATCGGCGAACCTTGCAAAACGCCTTTGCGCGTTCGCAGATACTTTTTCGCCGTTTCGTATACCTTCGGCGCGAAAAGTCCGCCAGCCAGCAAAACGCCGCCGATGCCGAATGCTTTCAAACCGACAAAACGCGCCAACATCGCCCGATTTGAAACCGCATACAAAAGCCCGCTCTGAAGCAATTTTTTCAAAGCCTCGCGCTTTACGCCCGATTTCGCGTCTTTCATTTCAGATTTGATTTGTGCGGAAACGTCCGCGTCGGGTGTGATTTCCAGAAGGTCTTGCAGTTCGGGATTCATCTGCAAAAAATCGTTTTCGTAATTTGAAAATCCGAGCTTTGCGGCGACAAATTCATCAATCGAATCGTTCACCGTTTCGCCGAAAACGTCTTGCAATTCCGCCAGATTCGCTTGCGTTATTTGCCAAAAAGTTTTTTCCGTCTCCGCGTCCGATTCGCGCAAAGTTCCGGCTTCGAGCCAGAGTTCGATCAGCCGCAAAACGCGCTCGTCGCTGATTTTTTCGCGTAAATCATCGAGCAAAATCCGAATATCAATTTCTGGAAAATAGTTTTGAATATCCGATTCGACCGTCCAGAGATTGCCTCCGGCACGATGCAAAATAACACGCTGAATCGCCATTTCGATATTTCTTGCCGGACGAAAAGCATAACTGCAATCGGCAAACTGCGGCTCGAAAAGCGGCTCGATTGCGTCCAAAACCGCCCGTTGCGCGACGCGATCCCGAATCGTCAAAATTCCGAGTTCGCGCGTTTTTCCGTTAGCTTTGGCAATCCGCACAAACTTTGCCGGCAACGGCTGATAAGTAAAAACTCGCAGATTCCGCGCCAATTCCGCCAAATTCGCATCCAGATTTTCCTCAAACCCAAACCACGAAACCTTGTCAATACCAGCCGCGCCCCGATTCGCCTTCACCTTGCGCCAAGCCGCATACAACGATTTTATTTCAACGATTTTCTCAAACATTTCCGACATAAAATTTTCCTCTCAAAAGAATCTAAGAAAATTTTATCCCGATTAAATAAAAAAAAATGATTCGGCAAACTTGCCGTAGAAAAAGATACGCAGGTGAGCAGAAGTTTTCAAGCGTTTTGAGTTCCAACTTTAGTTGGCGAAACCGCCAGCGAAGCGATGCGGTTTTTGCGTTGATTAAAATTCAACATAATCAGCGCAGAGACAACCGTTTCGCTTCGCTCACGGTTGCCGCCAACTAAAGTTGGAACTCAGAACTTTTCTTTAAACCTTTTTACTTTTGCTCACTTGGTTAGTTGTGGCGATTAACCAATTCATCCGAAACAAATTCTCTACCAAACTCAAACGGATTTTCCATAAAAAAGCATGGCACAAAATTGTAAGACGCAAAATTGCGCGGCAAACTTGCCGAAAAAGATTGCCGATTTACTCGACAATCTTTTACCCATTAATTTTTTCAAGAAACTATTTCTCAAAAATAATTTTATCGGACTTAACTTCCAAACCGTAGTAATACCCAAGTTTTGCTCCTTTTCGGACAAAATCAAACCTACTGTCAATTTTTGCATCTTCGAGTTCTTTGGATGTTTTTCCGATAATTTGTCTAAACTCATCCATTACTTTTTTACTTGCTTCATTTAAAGTTGCGATTGCGTCTTTTTGTGATTTTAAATTGAACTTTAAATAATTTTTTTGCTTGAACTCCAATAAATTATCTCTCACTATTTTAACATCTAGTTTATAAAGAAAGTTTGATTTTCGTTTTGGATAAACTTCTCGAAACATTTCAATTGCATTATCATCTTCGTCTGCTTCGACAAATAATCGGCAAATCTTATCTAAATCATTTTCTTGAATCTCATCTAAACCGACAAAACCTTCATCGCCGATGTTTTCTTTCCTAAAATAAGCAAACATCACATAAACGAAGAATTCCCTTAACGAAAGTTCAACTTCTCGATTAAAAACTTTGATAGATTTTCGCTTGAAATTCAAAATTAATTCATTGGCGTTTTCTAAATAATTCAGATTTTTTTGAGCGGTATCAACAAAATTGAGAAATTTGGTGGTTGGACTATGAAATAAATCTCCTCCTAAACCGCGTAATTTGATAAAAGGTATCTCCGCTAAATAAATTTTCACGTCGTCAGTCGTCAAAATTGAGCCGTCACTTTTCTTTTTGGCTTCTCCGTTTGGAGCTAAAATTGGTTCAGCGATTGGGCTTATGTAAAAAAACTTGGGCGCACCGAATTCAACTTCTTTGCTGACCAAAACGTGCGACATCGAATCCCAATTTCTGCCGAAAAGCTGCATCGCCGTCATCAAATAAAGGCTCATTGTTTTTCTGCCGCCCGCAATCGAAGCGTGAATTCTGACATCTTCATTCGCGCACAAATCCCGCACAATCTCGCAGATTTGATTAGCTATTTTTTCGTTATCTTCATCCGTCAAAATGTCGTCCAGCCAATCCGCTTCGTTATCGCGCGGACTCGGAATACCTGTTTCTTTTTTGGTCAAAATGTAGAAATTTTCCGGTGCTTGAAACCTGATATTTTGGGCATACTCAGAAAAATGTTCCTGAAAACGATAAAATCTGCCTCGTTCTTTATCTAAAAGCGATTCGTCCGGCTCGGTTTTGAAACTTGATTTTCCAAACAGAATTTTGTCACGTCCTTCTTTGGTAGTGATGACATAGATTTCATCAACTCGTTCATCTTTTTCTTTCAAAGCCCACAGCGTTTCAGTAATAATTGCCGGAGTTCCGCCGGCGACGCACAGTAAAATGTTTCGTTTCATATATTTATCCTTTTTTAGTAACGGAATTTTGGGGGAAATCAAATTGCTTGAATTCCTCTTCCGTGCATTCAATAGTTAAAACAGATTTTTGAGTTTCGTGCGAACCTTTAAATATTTCGTCAAGTTGATGATAGAAATCCACTAAATTTGTATAGTGAATCGAATATCGTTTTCCTTTTACTTTCATCGGAATATTACCCAGCCGACCTTGAACTTCTTGCCGCGTGACTTCTTGCCGACGCAAAAAAGGAAATTTATAAACTAATTTTCCATCTGTCAGTTCAAATTTTACTTGTTCAGCTAATCGTCCTTTTTCTTCTTCGAGAAACTTGTCAATTTTCCTACTCTTCAATAAAACGAAGATCGAAACAATCGTCCCAACAATTCCGGCAATTGTTCCGACAACGCCTTGCCAATTAAAAAAATCCTGCATTATTTTAACCTCCTCAAAATTCCAAATTCGTAACCGATTTCTTCGATTTCCGCTCTGTTTAAAACTTTTCCTTCCGTAATTCGCGCTTTTAATTTAAAGATAAGCGCAATATCTTGAACACTTTGCACGAAGTTGACGCGGTTGGCTTCGACTTTTATTTCGAGCAAATCCGATAAAATTTCTGCCGTCGCCGCGTGTCCGATTGCCGAAACGATTTCCGCGTCTTTTACCAATTCACGCGCTTCCGACAAGGAAATCTGTTGGAAATCATACGTCCCGTAAGCCGTCAAAATACTCGTATTCAAAAGCGTAATTTTCATAGCAAATCAATTTTCTCACAAATCCGAGGCAAACGATATTTCGGCAAACTTGCCGATATGAACAATTGCAGAATTTCTTAGACTAATCAGTTATCACCTGTTCCGAAAGTGTTAAATGTTGTAAAAAAAGTGTTTAATTCATTACTGAGCGGCACGGAAATTGATAGGACAAATTAATGACCGCCATGTTTCCGTTTTCTTCCGTGTTTTCTGTGTCTTCCGTGGATAGATTTATTTTTCTGTCCACTGAAAACACAGAAAACACGGAAAACACTTGATTAAGTTGCTCATATATAAGCGATTTTTCAACTATGCAATTTTCAGACCGCTCAGTAATAGATGTTCCGATAAACTTCTCTAGAAAATCAAGTTCATTGAAAATTTATTAAGGTTATGAGTCTTGATAACCTAAAAATGTTTCCTAAAAATCGAATCAAGTCATTATTTGGACTTGAGCCGGAAGTCTTAGCCG
>JANNYB010000024.1:0-14757 GCA_031409875.1 Acidobacteriota bacterium
GCCGTTTTGACATTAAAAAAGGTTCTGAAAAAACCAGAACCAGTTTTAATGAAACAAATAATTGAAGAGGTCAGCAGGCTAGGCAGTATTTATCAGCCCAAATCTGCTTCCCCAACCGCCTAATTTGGCGAAGGTATTGTATTTATAAAACCCATTATTTATAAAGAACAAAGCTATATAGACCCTGTTTGTAATTAAGTAAAATCCTACATTTTTCGGTAAATCTTATGGTGATTCTGCTAATTTCAACCGAAATTATGTGAATTAGTGGCTCAAAAATACGAATTATTTTAGTTTTTAGAAGTCAAAATATATCGGTAATATTATTGCAAATAGGTTCTACACCAGACAGGCACAATCATTGCAATAAGAATTGGGAAATGAATTAGATATACAGCGAAGTTTTGACTGGAAAATTATTGATTAAATTAAGGGTCATTAAATTACAGGAACTTCAAATTTGAGGAGAATTTTTATGATGACTGCCAGTTTGAGAATAGCGAAAATTTGGGGCATTCCGATTGGACTGCATTGGAGTTGGTTTATCATTTTCGCGCTGGTGACGTTTTCCCTTAGTGCGGGAATGTTTCCGCGTGATTATCCCGGTTTATCTCCGGCGGCGTATTGGACGCTCGGCGTGGTGACGAGTTTATTGTTTTTCGCGTCCGTTCTGCTGCACGAACTCGGACACGCGGCTCTCGCCCTACGCTACGGCGTGCCGATGCGCGAAATCAATCTTTTTATTTTCGGCGGCGTGGCGGTAATGACGAAGGAATCGCCGTCGGCAAAAGCCGAATTTTGGATTGCGATTGCCGGTCCGCTGGTCAGTCTGCTGTTGGCGGCGGGATTCGGATTAATTTGGTTCATCAGCGGCGATTGGGTTTATCTGGCGGCTCCGGTTTACTGGCTGGCGTGGATTAACTTTACCCTCGCCATATTTAATTTAATTCCCGGTTTTCCGCTTGACGGAGGACGTATTTTGCGGGCAATCGTCTGGCATTTCAACGGCAGTCTGCACCGCGCGACGCAAATCGCTTCGGGTGTCGGTCAGGTTGTCGCCTTCGGTTTTATCGCGTGGGGAGTTTTCACGATGTTCAGCGGCAACTTCTCCGGCGGTTTGTGGATTGCGTTTATCGGCTGGTTTCTGCAAAACGCGGCGGCGGCGACGCTCGCCCAGTCGAATCTGGAGCAATCGTTAAAAGATGTCACCGTCAAACGGGTGATGACTTTAGATTATCCGCGCATTCCAATCGGGCTGACGCTGCAAAAACTCGTTGACGAATACCTTTTGCGCGGCGAAGGACGATATTTCATCGTTTTTGACGGCGACGATCAGCCGCGCGGACTCGTCACGCTCAACGAAATTACCGCCACGCCACGCGAGAATTGGGCGAATATCACTGCCGGTCAAGTGATGATTCCGAACGAAAAGCTCATCAGTGTCGCGCCGAATACCGAATTGTTGACGGCTTTGCAAATGATGGACGAGGCGGGCGTGGCGCAAGTGCCGGTCAACGAAAAAGGACAAATAATCGGAATTCTTTCGCGCGAGCAGATTTTGCGTTACATCAGCCTTCGGCATTCGCTTGGATTGATGAAAACACTCGAAAAATCGCAATCGGCGGATACGCCCGTGATCACGCCGCGTCTGGATAAACCGGCGACGAGTTAGACATTAAAATTTAGACACTTGGCAATAGAGGTTGACCAAAATGATTGATGAGCAAAAGAAATCACAATATTGGAATCATTTTACGGACGAATCCAACCGGAGTTTTCGCCCGAAAAAGATAACCGACATTCGGCTCAAACAGATTAAAGAAATTGTTTTGGACGACGATGTGCTTTGGAAGAAAATTATCTCACAACACGCCGCGCTTGGTAAGTCGCCCGGCGAATTAAAGGAAACGTCGCCCTCTGAATACCAACTGGCACGGGCGAATTTTTGGGCGTTGATTCGTGAAAAAATCCAGCGTCAATTAGCCCACTCAACCGGATATTCCGAAGACTTGTAAATTCTAACGGAATCTCGAAATTAAGGGACATTCACTATGAACAGAAGAAAATTTATCGGCATTGCGGGCGGAACGGTTTTAGCAGGTGGCGGAGTCGCGTATTTTTTGAGTGATAAAAGTAATCTGTCGCGGGCGGATTTGAAAATGGCGGACAATCCAAAGACAACTCTTTCGCCGGACGAGAAAGAGATTTTGTTTCTCGCCTCGCTCGCGCCGAGCGGTCATAATACGCAGCCGTGGTTTGTTCAATATCTTGCCCCGTTTCATTGGATTATCGGCAATGATAAAAATAAATGGCTACCTGCCGTTGACCCGAATCAGCGGGAAACGATGCTTTCAATCGGAGCTTTTATTCAAAATTTGGAGTATGCCGCCGCCTCTTTCGGCTATGTTTGTGATTGGAATTTGCTGGCGGCGACCAATCAAGACGAGCGAGTGATGGAAGTAAAACTCGTCAAAAAAGCCGCGAAAAATTCTTTCGACACAGCACAAATCAAAAATCGTCGAACCGTTCGTTCGGGTTATTTAAATGACCTGCTCAAAAAAGAAGACTTCAAATATCTTGTAGATTCAGAACCCGAATACATTCATTATCTGTCCGTTGGCGGCAAAGAAAATCAATACATCAACGAACAAACCATCGAAGCCAACCGTCTGCAAACTTATCGTGATCCCGCACAGGCAGAATTAGCCGATTGGATCAGATTTTCAAGTGCAGATGCCGCGAAATATCGTGACGGACTGACAACGGCGGGAATGGAAATAGAAGGAATTTCCGGCTTCGTCGTCCGAAATTTTTACGATAAATTCGACGTTATGAAAACTGATTTCAGAGAAAAAGGGCTTGATAAAGTTAAAAAGGAAGTATCGGAATCGGCGGGCTGGATTTTGATTACGAGCAAGGATAATTCAGTCGAAACACTACTCGAAACCGGCAGACGAATGCAGAGACTTTTTCTTAAAGTCCGTGAAAAAAATATCGCTATTCATCCGATGACGCAGATTTTGGAAGAACCGGCAACGAGAGAAACGCTTAATCAATCAATCGGAATCAACGAAAATATTCAATTTATTTTGCGAACGGGTTATCTGAAAAATTATCCCGAACCAGTTTCATTACGTCGTCCCGTTGAGTGGTTTTTGCGGAAATGATTTGGATTGAAATTGGTGAAAAACCTGAACGGCAAATCTCAATATTTTAGAAGGAGAAAATCGAATGACCGGAAAATTAAATCAAATTAGTCGGCTTGTCCTGCTCTTCGCAGTTTTTCTGCTTGGGTTTAATCCGGCATCGGCACAAAAAAACGAAATGCCGGTCGAGCTGAAAGACAAATCTCCGCACACAAGCGGCTTCGTTACGGCGAACGGAATTAAAATGCAGTATCTCGATTGGGGCGGCAAAGGAGATGTGGTGCTGTTACTCGCCGGACTCGGCGACGATGCCCACGTCTTTGACGATTTCGCACCGAAGTTCACCGACCGCTTCCGGGTCATTGGGCTGACGCGACGCGGTTTCGGCGAATCGGATAAGCCGCCGACCGGATACGACACCGCCACCCGCGTTGAAGACATCCGCCGATTTCTCGACCAAATGAAAATTAAAAAGGCGAGTTTAATCGGACATTCGATGGCGGGCGACGAAATGACTGTTTTTTCTTCGCTCTACCCGAAACGCGTGCGGAAGTTAGTTTATCTCGATGCTGCTTATGAGCGTGCCGACTCAACTAAATTGCTGTTTGCCGATCCTTACATTCCACCGCTCTTTAAACGGATAGGACTCGATGCGATAAATTCACCGCAAGCGGCTGAAGTTGTCGTCCCGGTTATGCCGCCGCCGGAAATTTATAAAATCTTTGTGGCATATTACAAAGCGATGATCGCGTTCCATATTGATTATACAAAGGTGAAAGCTCCGGCTTTGGCTTTTTTCGCCGTGACAGAACAACCACACCCTGCAATAACGCCGCAAACCGACGAAGTAACACGCAAAAAGTTGAGTGATTGGGTGAAAGAAAATCTGACTCCGCTCAATCGCAAAAGCATCGAGCAATTCCGAAATGAAATGCGGCGCGGGCAAATCGTCGAGATGAAGGACGCGACGCATTATATTTTCCAAGGAAAGACGGCAGATGAAGTCGTTCGGCAAACAAGAGAGTTTCTTCTTTCGACATCAACTCGCATTCAAATAGATGAAAAAATTCGGCGAGTCGAAAACGGTTTGTTGATGCCGTTTAGTGTGAAAGGCGAGCCGAATTTGGCGATGAAACTTGATGACCGAATGAAATTTTATAAAGTTCCCGGTGTTAGTGTCGCCGTCATTAACAACGGAAAGATTGAATGGGCAAAAGGTTACGGAGTGCAGGAAACAGGTGTGAAAAAAGGTGTTACGACCGAAACCCTTTTTCAGGCGGCATCAATCAGCAAGCCAATTACGGCAATGGCGATGTTGCGACTTGTCCAAGAGAATAAATTGAACCTTGACGAAGAGGTGAATAAAAAACTTGTTTTGTGGAAAGTTCCCGACAACGATTTTACGAAAGAACAAAAGGTAACTTTGCGTGGCTTGTTGAGTCATTCGGCAAGTCTGACGGTTTCCGGCTTTCGCGGTTATGCGGCGGGTGAAGAAATTCCGACAATTACGCAAATTCTGAACGGAGTAACACCTGCAAATTCAATGCCGATAGGAGTTGACGGCACACCGAACAAAGATTTCAGATATGCCGGCGGCGGTTATGTCGTGGTGCAGAAACTTGCCGAAGACGTAACCAAAAAGCCGTTTCCTGATTTTATGCAGGCAGAGGTTCTTAAAAAACTAAAAATGAATCGCAGCACTTTTCAACAATCACTTCCGACAAAATTTCAGGCTTCAGCCGCCGTCGGTCATTCGTCTGACGGAGCAAAGATTAAAGGTGATTGGCATACTTATCCCGAATTGGCGGCGGCGGGACTTTGGACAACGCCTTCGGACCTCGCTCGGTTTGCGATTGAAATTCAAAAGTCCAAAGGCGGAAAGTCAAATAAAATATTGTCGGTCGAAACGGTTAATGAAATGCTCGCTCGGCAAATCGGCGGCTGGGGACTTGGACTCGACTTGCGTGGGAAAAATCAGTCTGCCCGTTTCGGTCACGGTGGGGGGAACGAAGGTTACGGATGTTTGATGTTTGCCTATTCCAACGGCGGACAAGGTGCGGTCGTGATGACGAATTCAGACAACGGCTATGCTTTAGCGGAAGAAATAATGCGAAGTATCGCCAAAGAATACGGCTGGTTCGAGTATCTTCCGAAAGAAAAAGTCATCGTTTCGGTTGACCGCAAAATATACGACAGTTACGCCGGACAATATCAAATTGCCCCAAACTATTTTCTCAATATCACAAATGAAAACGGGAAATTAATGAGTCAGGCGACCGGACAGCCGAAATCCGAGTTATTCGCCGAATCAGAAACCGACTTTTTTCTAAAAGAGTCTGAAACGGAAATTAAATTCGTCAAAAACGCAAACGGAGCAGTTACAGGATTATTTTCGCGGGAACGTGAACGCGATACTTTTATTCAAAAAATTAGGTGAAGTGAACGATTATGAATTACCTAAAATTATCCGGAATACTACTTTTTCTCGCGGGTTCAATCGCTTTGATGGGCATTATTACTGCCGAAGCGTTTTATCCGTCAGGCACGGGTTACACGACTTTTAGCAACGAAATAAGTGATCTTGGTGCAACAAGACAACCAAATAGCGTGAGTTTTGAACCTTCTTCGACCATTTTTAATACCGTTATGTGGCTGTCGGGACTGATGATTCTGACGGCGACATTTTTTCAGCATAAACACTTCAAAAAGCTGCTTTTCACGATTCCTGTAACGCTTTTTGGTTTGGGACTTTTTGGCGTTGGCATTTTTCCGGGAAACATTCGACCCTATCACGGAATGAGTGCGATGCTTGCTTTTTTAGCGGGTGGAGTCTCGGCAATTGCTGCCTTTAAAATTGTCGAATTTCCCTATAAATATATCGGGATACTATTGGGTGTAATCTCTCTGACAACTTGGTTTATGGCTGTATTTTCCCCTTCAACATTAATGCAA
The DNA here is from genome assembly GCA_031409875.1 of Acidobacteriota bacterium. GTDB lineage: Bacteria > Acidobacteriota > Blastocatellia > Pyrinomonadales > Pyrinomonadaceae > CALMEH01. The sequence continues at coordinate 6,099 of JANNYB010000024.1, forward strand.
TATATTGGCATTGGTGGAATAGAAAGATGGGTTGCTTATCCATTAATGTTGTGGCTAATGGGTTTGGGCGGTTATCTGATGAATACGACGACAGATCAAAATAAATAAAATGAAAAAAATACTAATTATTAACGGTCATCCCGATAAAGAAAGCCTCTGTTTCGCTTTGGCGGAAAGTTACAAAAAAGGGGCGGAAATGAGCGGAGCAGATTGCAAACTAATCAATCTGGTTGATTTAGACTTCAATCCGATTTTGACTTTCGGTTATAGAAAAGTAAGTGAATTAGAGCCTGATTTATTACAAGCACAAAGCGATATTTTGGATGCCGACCACTTGGTATTTGTCTATCCGAATTGGTGGGGAACTTATCCCGCTCTGTTAAAAGGATTTATTGACCGGGTTTTTCTGCCGAATTTTGCCTTCAAATATCGGGATAATTCTCCGCTGTGGGATGGCTTATTAAAAGGCAAATCAGCCAGAATTATTGTCACGATGGATACGCCCAAGTGGTATTATTGGCTGATTTTTAAAAGCCCCGGACACAATTCGATGAAGAAAGGAATTTTAGGATTTTGTGGCATAAATCCGGTCAGGATAACTTCTTTTGCACCAATTAAATCGTCAGACGATAAAAAGAGAAAACAATGGATTAAGGAAGTTGAAAAATTAGGCGAAATGACTGGATAGAGGGCTTTGCAGAAAATAGACGAAATAATGAAACAGGTAAAAAGATTTATTAAATACACTTTTATATTTTATGCAGTCATCGCATCGCTGTATTGGATTTTTATTCGCCCTGTAAATATGAATTGGGGTGCAACATCTGCGGAAATAAATATGGAATTACCGGAAGATGATGTTATTTCTTCAAACCGAGTTGTTTCCACTCGTGCCATTAATATTCAGGCACAAAAAGAAAATGTGTGGATTTGGATTGCTCAAACCGGGCAAAATCGGGGTGGCTTTAACAGTTATTCCTGGCTGGAAAATTTGTTCGGGGCAAAAATGGTCAACAACGATATACCAAATCCCGAATGGCAAAATCCTCAGCCGGGTGATGTCGTTTATTACGGAAAAAATCAACCTTTTACAGTAGTTTCTTTGGTGAAACCCAATGAATATTATTCCTTGAGCGGTTGGACATTTTATTTGCAGCCGGTTGATGCAAACAATACGAGATTAATTGTCCGCTATCCGTCTATGGAGATTAAGCAAAGCAAATTAAATGCTTTTTATTATTACGCTTTGTTTGAACCCCTGCATTTCGTTATGGAATCAGGAATGATGATGGGAATAAAGCAGCGAGCCGAAAGGCAACAAAAATTAACGAAAGATGAACATTAGTAAACCAATTATTTCTAATAAAACTGTGGCGTATAACGGGGCATTAGCAGCAATTGCCGCCGTCTTCGCCTATTCGCTGATAGTGATGATCTATGTTCTTATTCGTTCGTCAGCGACTATTTACAGCATTATGGAAAAAGGAGAAAGAACTACCATTTTATTGGCAAGTGGTTTTTCAGCGGCTTATTCGGTGGCTGTTTTTTCGCTTTTAATGGCTGCTTTTTCGTCAATAATCGGACTTGTAACGGCGGTTATTCTGAAAAAATCTCTGCTTTATTTTAATCCCCGATTCAATTTTAGAAAAGCGATTTTAATAAGCGGAATCACAGCGTCAGCACTGCTTACCGTTATCTATCTTTTGCTTTATTCGTTGCTCGAAGACTGGATGACATTTAACTATATCGAAACATTGTCGTTCTGGTTTTTATTTCCCGCTGCTGTTTTTTTTGTCGTTTGTATAATTGGCGGCGGTAAATTAAATAAGATTTTGAATACGGGATTAGAAAATTAAATAATAATGAAACCAAAAACAGCAAGAAATATCCTTCTCTTTTTATTAGCATTTCTCGGCATTGGAGCAGTGTTTGGCGGCGGCGTGTTGATAATTTCGCCCGATGGAAAGTTGTTTGGAATGCCTTTGTCTCTGTTAGAAAATTCTCCTTTCGGTAGTTTTTTAATACCGGGAATTATTTTATTTACGATCCTTGGTTTAGTGCCGATATGCACAATTTTTGCATTGATCAAAAAACCAAAAAGCGGATTAGCAGAACGAATTAATTTTTTCCCTGATATGCACTGGGCGTGGACTGCCGGCATTTACATTGCCTTTGCACTAATTATTTGGATACAGGTTGAGATGGTTTTTCTCCGTGCCGTCCATTGGTTACACAGCTTTTATATGTTTATCGGCATAACCATTATTTTTGTCGCATTGCTGCCGCAAGTTAGAAATTTGTATAAGAAATAAGGTTTGAAAAATGAGGTATAAAAAAATTATGATAATCGCACTTTTTATTGTCGCAACGCTCGTTTTAATCTTGATTGGCGGAAAATTATTTCGCTCATTTCAGTTCAAAAATGAAGTAGCAGAATTGTTCGCTCAATCAAACAATATCTCCGCTAAAATATTCAAATATGAACAGTTGTCGGGTTTGCCCGAACCTGTGCAACGCTATTTTCGCCACGTTCTGAAAGATGGTCAACCGTATATCAGTTACGTTCGATTGACGCACGACGGGCAATTCAAAGCGGGTTTGGATAAAGACTGGACGAACATAAGAGGCGAACAGTATTTTACGGCAGAAAAGCCGGGATTTATCTGGAAAGGCACGACTTCGATGTTCACCGCCCGCGATATGTATCTTGGCAATCAAGGGCGATTGGTCGTTTCGCTTTTTTCTCTCTACAACATCGTGAACGGAAAAGGCGAGAATTTTAACGAAGGCGAATTGCAAAGATGGCTTGCCGAAAGCGTTTGGTTTCCGACTAATTTGTTACCCAACGAGCGAAATCAATGGTCGCCGATTGATGCAAATTCGGCAAAATTATCATTCAAATATAGAGATGTTTCATTCTCATACATCATTACTTTTAATGAAATTGGCGAGATTGAGCAGATGGAAACAAAGCGATTTTTGGGCGAAGAAAAACGTGAAGCGTGGCTCTGCAAACCGGCGGATTACAGAGAAATCAACGGCGTGGTTGTTCCGATGAAGGCTGAAGTAATTTGGAAATTGGAAAAAGGTGAAGTCAGCTATGCAAGATTTAATGTGAAAAAGATTGAATATGATAAACCGGAGAAATTCTAAAATGAATAACAAGAAATCTCCATTAAAATTCTTTCTGTTGGTTTTTTTGCTTTCTATCCCGTTTTGGTTGCTCGCCGCCGTCGCACCGGATTTTACCGAAATTCTTCCAATAAAACTCCCAATAAGTGCATTAATGACTTTTTGCCCTTTAATAGCGGCAGCAATCCTTGTTTATAGAGAAAGAAAATTTCAAGGCGTATGGGAACTATTAAAGCTATCCTTCGACTTTAAAAAAATCAAAGATAAAAAATGGTATCTACCGATTGTTTTTCTGATGCCGGTCATCGCCTTGCTTTCATACGGGTATTTGAAGTTGACCGGAGCAATGCTAACCGAACCCGAAACACCGCTTTTGTATATTTGCACTTTTTTCTTTGTATTTTTTATCGGTGCTATCGGCGAAGAAATCGGTTGGAGCGGTTATATTACCGACCCTCTGCAAAACCGATTTGGGGCATTAAAAGCAAGTTTTATATTGGGATTTATATGGGCAATTTGGCACATCATACCTTGGAGCCAAGCTCACCAAACTCCAATTTGGATAGTTTGGCAATCTATCGGCACGATTTTTTTACGGGTTATTATGGTGCGGATTTTTAACAAGACAGGCAAAAGTGTTTTTGCGATGATTCTTTTTCATACCATGATTAATTTAAGTCCGTTTCTAATTCTAAATTACGGTTCGCACTATGACCCGTTTATTTCCTGTATTTTATTAATTATTACAGCAATCGCAATGACATTCTTACGGGAGACAAAACCGGAAGTATTTACCAAATTTTAATGATATGAACAGTTCAACCGTAAAAAGGTCGCCGTTAAAATTTTTTCTAATTGTTTTTGGTATCTCTATTCCGTTTTGGATTATTGATTTAATAATTGATGCAAAACGCACATCGTCGTTGAATTTCTCTGTAATTGATGTTGTAACTGCTTTCATACCCTTAATTGCAGGATGTATTCTTATTTATAAAGAGGAAGGTAAAAGCGGTGTCTATAAATTATTTAAACGAATTTTCGATTATTCAAGAATTACAAAAAAGATATGGTATGTGCCGATTATTTTGCTGCCGGTTTTAATGTATCTGTTGATATATGTGGTAATCCGCGTTTTGGGATTACCACTTCCAAGCGAATTTCACATTTCTTTTCTTTCTATTCCTGTGCTTTTTTGTTTATTTTTTCTCGGAGGTGCGGCGGAAGAAACCGGCTATATGGGTTATGCCGTTGAGCCGATGCAGGAACGGTTCGGAGCATTAGCGGCAAGTATTCTGATCGGAATTCCATGGGCAGTTTGGCATTATCCGTCAATCATTCAACAAGGACACGATCTGACTTTTATTGCGTGGGCAACGCTCGGAACAGTTGCCGTCAGAGTTTTGATTGTTTGGATTTACAATAACACGGGAAAAAGTTTATTTGCCTGCATCCTATTTCATACGATGTTGAACGTCGGAAGACCTTTGTTCCCAAAGGATGAAATGCACAATCCGCTGGTTGATTATCCTGATATTCATTATTCGGTAATTGCAATCGTCGCCGTTATTGTCGTTTTTCTGTGGGGTTCAAAGACGTTATCTCGATATAGATACGCTTGATTTCTGTCCGATTATTGTCGGACTTTTGCATTAATTTGATTGCAATAACAAAATGTCGGGTTGAATGTCATCCACAGCAAATATTAATTTTATGTATATTTTGAGAGCATTGACAGTTTTATTATTGATTATTTTTGCCGAGAGCGTTCACGGCACACTAAGGCAGCTTTTTCTTGCGCCGCTGATTGGAGATTTTATGACGCGGCGCATCGCGTTTTTCGTGGCAATATCGCTGATTTTCCTGATTACATACTTTTTTATTCGCTGGATTTCCGCGCCGAATGTTAAATCGCTGTTTGCCGTCGGCTTGATGTGGACGATTTTGATGACGCTTTTTGAATTCGGATTAGGAATTCTTGTGATGAATTATTCTTGGGAACGAATGTTTGAAGATTACGACGTTTCACGCGGCGGATTGATGGGATTCGGGCTTTTGTTTATGATTTTTGCGCCGTGGCTGGCGGCGAAAGTTCGCGGGTAGAAAATCGCAGGTTTTAGTTTTAAGGAATGCCGACGAAATTCAGCACCGAGCGTCCCGTTAAAGAAACGAGCAAACAGCCCGCCGCCATTAAGATGATACCCGGCAAAAACAAATCACTGAATTTCACGCCGCCTTCGCCGAAAACCATCGCGTTCGGCGGCGTGCTGATGGCAAACGGAATCCCGAATGAAGCCGCAATCGCCACCAGAATCGCCGTCGAAGGCAGGGGAATCAGCGCGTAGGCAAGCGGAATCAATAATACGGCAGTTGCCGTGTTGCTCATCAGAGCCGAAAGCGTCGCGCTTGCGAGGCACAATAAAAACAAAGCCAGCGTCGTATTCAAATCGTTCCAGGCGACGTTTGCCGCGATAAGTTTGATGAGTCCCGATTGTTCCAGTAATTTTCCGAGCGTGATGCCGCCCGCGATGAGCAGCAGCGTTGACCAATCTACGCGCAGCAAATCTTCCTTTTTGAGCAGCCCCGTCAGAAATAAAACGCTTGCCGCCAACAGCGATATGACGCTTGCCGAAACACCGTGGAGAGGTTCGGTCAGCCAGAGAATAATCGTTCCGGCGAAAACGAGCAAAAAAGCGAATTCTCCTGTTTTTCGAGTGTTTAGATTTTCGCCGTCTAAAACTTTTTCGCTCGCCCACTCGCCACTGTGCCGCCTGACGCGAAACCAAATTAACGCAAAACTGGCGAAAAGCATTCCGATTGAAAGTGGCAATGCAAAACTCATCCAGCCGAGAAACGAAATATGACTCGTTTCGGAAATCGCAGCGATGGCGATGGCGTTCGGACCCGTCCCGATTGGTGTGGCAATACCGCCGAGATTTGCGCCCAAAGCGATTCCGACGAGCGTTGCGCGGCGCAGCAGATTATCAATTTCAAAATTAAGCAAAACCGGATGCAGACACGCCAGCATCAAAGCCGCCGCCGCGACATTCGACATCCACATCGAAAGAAACGCCGTCAGGAAAATTACGAGCAGCAAAAGTTTTGCGAAAGATTTGCCCGCCGAGCGAAGCGCGATATTTGCCAGCCGTTTGTCAAAACCGTATCGCTCAGTCGCTACGCCAAGCACGAAACCGCCGAAAAATAACGCCAAAACCGGGTCAATCGCCCACGTCAGAACATTCGGCAAATTGAATTTTTTGTCGTATGAGCCGAGCATCAAGGGCGTGAGCGTCCACAGCAAAAAAGTCGGGACAAACGGCGGCACGATTTCACTGAGCCACAAAACAAGGCACGTTCCGGCAATAATCGTGGTTAATCTCAAAACGGTCGCGTCGAAAACGAACATCGCCGTCAGGGAAATTCCCAAAATCGTTAAAATAACCAGCAACCAACGCCGCATAATTTTAAGTTCCGATTGAAACACCGAGCAGATAACCGACTAAATATGTTACCGCCGCCGCGAGTCCGCCAATGGCGAACATTCGCAGTCCGCTCAAGATAGAGCTTTTTCCCGTAACAAACGACAAAGCCGCGCCGACCGCGAGCAATCCGCCGCCGCTCAAAACGATGCTCAAAACAAACGCTGTCGTGCCGCTCGAAAAAATATACGGCAAAACCGGAATAATCGCGCCGCCGACAAAAGCGAAAAATGAACTTATTGCTGCGCCCCACGGCGAGCCTAATTCGTCGGTGTTCAAACCCAATTCTTCGCGGACGTGCGTTTCAAGCGCGAGTTTTTCATCGGACATCACGATTTCCGATAACTTCGCCGCTTGTTCCGGCAAAATTCCTTTATTTTCATAAATGCCCTGCAATTCGAGGCGTTCGGCATCGGGCGCAGTCGCCAGTTCCTGTTTTTCGACGGCAATCAATTTCTCGAAGGTTTCGCGCTGCACCCGCATTGAAACATATTCGCCCGCACCCATCGAAAACGCTCCGGCGAGCAGTCCCGCCACGCCCGCCAGCAAAACAAAATTCGATTCCATATTTGCTCCGGCAATGCCCATCACCAGACTCAGGTTTGAAACCAGCCCATCGTTCACGCCGAAAACGCCCGCACGAAGCGTTCCGCTTTGCGCTCCTTTTCCGTGCCGCTCTTTGTGTGCGATAAAATTAAGCATCGAGTTTTTCAAATTTCCACGCGCTTCCATAAAATTAACTTTGTTTTCGGACGACCTCGACCTATTACCTGTCCGATTCCGCCACTGCCGGAACTATTTCTGTTTCCGGTTTAATCTTTGGATGTTGCCGCATCAAATTAAGCGCGAAATAACAGAAGACGACTGCGCCGACAGCAAAAATCGTATCGCCGAACATTCTCATCCAACGCAAAGTTTGCATCAAATCCGTTTGCATAAATTCGGATGAACGCGCCGACCAGTAACCGACCGAAATTGATTCGTAAGTCTGCATCAACCCGACCGGCAAAAGGCTCAAGATAAGCTCCAAAAACATTCCGATATTGATTGCCCAAAATGCAAACCAAATCGGCTTTTCCTTCCAAATCAGTTCGGGATTCATTGCCCGCAAACAAAAGAGCATCAATCCAAGTCCGAGTGTTCCATAAACCCCGTAAAGTGCGCCGTGGGCGTGAACCGCGGTGGTGTTCAAACCCTGCATATAATAAAGCGCAATCGGCGGATTAATCATAAAACCGAAAATCCCCGCGCCGACCAGATTCCAAAACGCAACCGCAACGAAGAAATAAACTACCCATTTGTATTGCGTCAGCCACGGACGCACCTTCGAGCGATGAATGTTTTCAACTGCTTCGTATCCAACGAGCAGCAACGGAACTATTTCCAACGCACTAAAAACCGAGCCGAAGGCAATCGCAACCGTCGGAGTTCCTGCAAAGTAAAGATGATGAAGTGTGCCGATAATGCCGCCGCTCAGATAAATTGCACCCGACAGAAGTGATGCCCGTGCCGCGTTCTCTGCGCGAATCACGCCAAGTTTGGCGAAAAGAAAGGCAATGATGACGGTTGCAAAAACCTCGAAAAAGCCTTCGACCCAGAGATGAACGACCCACCAACGCCAATATTCAACCACCGAAAGATGCGAACGCATTCCATAAAAAAGTCCCGGACTGTAAAATAACGCAATTCCCGAAGTCGTCAAAAGATACAGAATAATCAAAGATTTCGGCGTGCCTTTTTGTCTGAGTGCGGGAACAGCAGAACGTGCAATCAAGAACAACCACAACAATAAACCCACGAACAGCGCGGCTTGCCAGATTCTGCCAAGGTCAACATATTCATAACCTTGATGTCCAACCCAAAACCATAAATCGCCGGGAAGCAAGTGCATCACGCTCATCCATTGTCCCGCCATCGAACCGAAAACAACTATGACCAATGCACCGAATAAAACATTTACGCCGAGTCTTTGGTATTTCGGCTCGTAACCGCAAATAAACGGTGCGATAAAAAGTCCGGCGGCAAGCCACGCAGTTGCAATCCAAAAAATT
>JANNYB010000025.1:0-12369 GCA_031409875.1 Acidobacteriota bacterium
GAAATCCGCGCATTATTAGCTATTCGCTCTCAGCTATCAGTTATTCCGAAGATAAAAACTTACTTTTCGGAATAACTGATAACGAATAACTGAGAGCGAATAACTAAATTGGCTCAAACTCTGACTTTGCAATAGCCCTACGGTATTAATTAGATGATTCCCCAATTTACCGATTTTCATAATTTTTGTGATAACATTAATAGGGCTATGAAAAACTATCGGGTAATTATTCATTTAACGAAAGCGGGCGAAACAGATATTAAAGAGGCTGAATTCGGCGGCAGAACGCCAGAAGAAAGTCTTACTTATTTGATGGAAATAGCGTTTAATTTCGGGCGCGACCCCGAAGTTGAAAACTTCAGCATTATGAGCGTGGACGAAATTGAAGAATTCACCGCCGCCGCGCCCGCACCTGCTTAATAAAACGCCGGCGAATCCGTTAATTTTTAACTGTTTTCTGGCGGTTTAGAGTTTGTATTCAAGAAAAATAAGTTGCTCATCTAACGGCGACTCTCTAATTTTATAGCGTCTGCGCTGCTCTACAAGACTTCTCGCATTGGCGATTCGGCGGAAGTTTATGTGGTAAGTTTATTGAAGATTTTTTGTGAAAGACGCGAACCTGTGTGTGAACAAAAACAAGCGAACGAAATTGTTACCAGCAGTGCGAAAATAGATAGTAATAAATATGGAATCATACGGGAAGAAAAATTTCTTTCACTGTCAATTATGTAATCTAACCACCCATAAGTATATTTAATGAAATGAGGAATAATTATAACCAATCCCCATATCCATTTAACTTCCGGTTTAATGAACCCGAAAATAAGTCCGAGTATTCCGTAAATCAAAAGATTAGTTAATGTTTCAACTAATAAGATTTTTTCTACAATATTTCCGGAATTGGAATTGCGTAGGTTAAAAATATTTATAAATATATCGTTAAGTGCAGTATCTAAAGGATTTAAGGCAAAATAGAGAATTATGCTAAAAGCTAAACCGATAAGATAAACAGTCGTTTGAACAGGTTGAATTTTCTTTTGTTCAGTAATATGTGAGGCAGCAACAATGGTCGGAACTTCATTAAAATCACTGATGACAGGCGGAATTTCGCGGGCAACAACGGTCGGAATTTCAACGGCGTTTAGAATAAATGTCGGCGCATTGGTTTCTTGAGGATTATATGGAGCTGAAAGTAATGCGCCGTCTTCCAAACAAAAAGAAAGCGTTTCATCGGAATATGTTCGCTTGCATTGCGGACAGTTTTTCATTCTGACATCTTAGTTTATCCCTTTACGATTGGCAATTTGCTTAATACTTTTCGGTATTAAGCAAATTGCTGAATTATTATCTTTTGGCATTTAACACTTTTAACTAAAACTCAATTCCCTGTTGCGCGTAAATTCCGGCGTTGAACGGATGTTTGATTTCGGTCATTTCGGTAACGAGATCAGCCATTTCAATCAATTCGGCGGGCGCGTTTCTGCCTGTCAGAACGATGTGCAGATGCGGTTGTTTTTCGCGGACGCTTTTGATTTCTTCGAGAACTTTTTGCAAATCTAAAAATTTATAATCGAGAACATAGACGAGTTCGTCAAAAACGAGTAAATCGTATTCTTCCGAACGCATTTTTTCGACGCATAACGCCCAAGTTTCTTCGCTGGTTTTGATGTCTTGCGCCGGATCGTTCGTGTCCCAAGTAAAACCGTCGCCCATTGTGTGAACTTCGATGCCGAGTAAATCAGCCGATTCGTGTTCGCCGTAGCGGTCGGTTTTTGATTTCATAAACTGAATCAAAACACAATTCATTCCGCGCCCCGCCGCACGCATCAGCAAACCTAACGCGCAAGTCGTTTTGCCTTTGCCGTTGCCCGTGTTGACCATCAACAAGCCTTTCGTGTTTTCCTTATAACCTTCGCGCCGCCATTTGTAACGCTTTTCAGTTGTTTGTTTCATTTGTGTTAAAAAAAGAAAGTGAGAAAGCGAGAAAGTGAGAAAATGAGGTTCAGAATCTCACCTTCTCGCTTTCTCACTTTCTCGCTTTCTCACCTTCTCGCTATCTCACTTTCTCACTTTCTAAAATCAAGCCAGACTTAATTCGAGTTCTTCAATTCTTCCGACAACGCCGTTTTTTGCACATTCGACGGCTGTGGTCAATTCATCCAAGATTGCGATTTCAAGCAAATTCCAATCGCCTTCAACGCGGCAACCGGCAGCGTTTTTGTGTCCGCCGCCGCCGAATTTTTCGGCAACGCGGGCGACATTGATATTTCCTTTTGAACGCAAACTGCAACGATATGTGTCGGGCGCAGTTTCGCGCATATAAAGCACGGCTTCGACCTCGCGGGCGGCAAGCGGAATATTGACAAATCCGTTATTATCACCTTCGACGGCGCGGGCAATGTCTTTCATTTCAATAGTTTGCCGCATCGAAGCGATATTTCCTTTCGTGTTGCGTTTCACCGTATTGAGAACTTGCCGCATCAATTCGATGCGCGACCAAGGATAACTGTTATAAACGGCTTCAGAAATTTGCGCCGGTTTTACGCCGACTTTGACGAGTTCCGAAGCGACTTTCAAAGTTCTGTCCGTCGTGTTCGGAAAGTGAAACGAACCCGTATCAGTAACCAGAGCCATATAAACACATTCGGCGATTTCCTTTGAAATGCGTCCGCCGATAGCTTTGCAAAGGTTATAAATCATTTCACCGACTGCCGAAGCCGTCGCGTCAATCCAGTTAATTGTGCCGAAATGTTCGCTCGTGGCGTGATGGTCAATGTTGACCGTGAATTGATTTTCGAGATTTATGATGCCGGGACGCACGATGTCGGAACATTCGATCACGAAAACCGCATCATATTCGCGGTCAATTTCCGCGACGATGCGAATCTCGTTTGCGCCCGGAAGTTCGTTATAAGAAACCGGAATTTCATCGCGCAAAATAACTTCCGCCTGCTTGCCCAAAGAACGTAAAAGCCACCACAAACCTAAAGATGAGCCAACTCCGTCGCCGTCCGGTCTGACGTGCGTCGTGATGGCAAAATTACGATTATTTTCAATTAACTCAACTACTTGACTTAACATCTTTGATGAGTGGTAAGTGGTAAGTGGTAAGTGGTAAGTTTTGAAATAATTCACTTACCACTTACCACTTACCACTTACCACTATAACTCCTCTTTTTCAGTCAAATCGCCCAAAAGCGATTCAACCTTGACGGCGTTTTCTTCCACCGTATCGCGCACGAAATTAAGATGCGGCGCGTGATTCAAATCCAAATTAAACGCAACTTGTTGGCGAACATAAGCCGCCGCGTGTTGCAATGCCCGAAGCGCGTTTTTAATCAGTTTTTCATTGCCTTCGACGATGACAAAAACCTTCGCCTCGCGTGAGCCTTCCGATACAATTACATCCGTAACCGTTACGCCCTGCAAATTCGGGTCGTCGAGTTCATACCCGACAATTTCAGTTATCTGTTCGCGCAAACTCTGCGCTAATCTTTCAGGTCTTCGCATACATAAGGGATGAGGGATAAGGGATAAGGGATGAATCGGAATGATTTATTCATCCCTCATCCCTCATCCCTTATCCCTTTTAAAGCTCCGTAGCGGCAATTCTTTCAATCACAAAGCATTCGATTTCGTCATTAACCTTGATGTCGTTGAAATTGACTAAACTGATGCCGCATTCAAAGCCTTGACGCACTTCGCTGGTGTCTTCCTTAAATCGTTTGAGCGAGGCAATATCACCTTCCCAACTCACTACGCCGTCGCGGATAAGTCTGGCTTTTGCTTGACGTTTCATAATGCCGTCGGTTACGCGGCAACCCGCAATTGCACCGACTTTCGACACTTTGAAAACTTCTTGCACTTGCGCTTTGCCCAAGATATTTTCTTTTTCAATCGCGTCGAGCATTCCGATCATCGCGGCTTTAATTTCTTCTTCGACCTTGTAAATGATTGAATGCAAACGTATGTCAACATCTTCCTGTTTGGCAACATCAGCCGCACGCGCTTCGGGGCGAACATTGAAACCGATGATCACAACCGCTGTTTGCGTATTGTCGGCTTGCGTCGCTGAAGCAAGAAGCACATCGGATTCGGCAATTGCGCCGACACCTGCGCGAATAACGCGAACTTTGACTTTTTCCGTCGAAAGTTTTTCGAGCGTCGCACGAAGAACCTCAACCGAACCTTGAACGTCGCATTTGAGGACGACGAGAAGTTCTTTAACTTCCGCTTGTCCGAGCGATTCGATACCGCGTTTCGTCGTTTTGAGCATCGCCGCCTGACGCGCTTTCATCTGCCGTTGTCCGGCGATTGAAACCGATTGCTCGATATTTGCAACAACTTGAAACGCATCGCCCGCGCCCGGAACGCCTTGCAATCCCAAAACTTCGACCGGAGTTGCCGGCGGTGCTTCCAAAACAATCTCGCCGCGATCAGAAAACATCGCACGAACTTTGCCGTGAACTTGTCCGACGATAAACGGATCGCCGACTTTTAAAGTTCCCTGCTGAACCAAAACCGTGGCGACAGAACCGCGTCCTTTATCTAATTTCGCTTCTAAAACAACGCCGGAAGCGCGTCTTGTCGGACTCGCTTTCAATTCCATAATGTCGGCTTGAAGCAAAACGGTTTCGAGCAAAGTGTCGAGATTATCGCGTTTTTTCGCTGAAACCGCGACCATTTCGACATCGCCGCCCCAATCGAGCGGTTGCAAACCTAATACAGCCAAACCTTGTTTAACTTTATCGGGATTTGCGTCCGGCTTGTCAATTTTATTGATTGCGACGATAATCGGAACGCCCGCCGCTTTTGAATGTTCGACCGCTTCGACGGTTTGCGGCATCACGCCGTCGTCCGCCGCCACGACCAAAATCACAATATCCGTCGCTTTTGCACCACGCGCCCGCATCATCGTAAAGGCTTCGTGTCCCGGTGTATCAAGGAAAACAACGCGGCGTTTTTCCGCCGGATTGTCGGGATTATTAACAAAAACCGAATACGCGCCGATGTGTTGCGTAATTCCGCCGGCTTCGCCTTCAGCAACATTTGCGTGACGAATTGCATCGAGCAAAGAAGTTTTTCCGTGGTCAACGTGTCCCATAACCGTAATTACGGGCGGACGCTCTTCTTCCGTATCGTCGGAATCTGAAGCAATCAATTCTTCAAATTCCTGTTCGACAACCATTTCTTCGAAGGCTACGAAACTGACCTCATAACCGAAATTCGTGCCTAATTCTTTCGCCATTTTTTCGCCAATCGGCTGATTGAGCGTGGCAAAAATTCCTTTTTTAACAAGCAGTTGAACAATATCACGCGGCGCAACGCCCAAGGCTTCGGCGAAATCGCGCACGGTCGCGCCTTCGGTCAAACGCGCGGTTTTCAGATTGCCTGTTTTTGCGCCGCCGACTTGATCGAGAATCCGCTCTTCAATAGTTTTCGGACGCGGCACGGCAAATTCTTTTTCTTGGAATTTAGCGTTTCTGTCAACAAAAACTTTGCCGCCTTTTTTGCCTCCGCCGCGACCTTCGGGACGGCGTTGTTGATTCGGCGTATAAACAAGCTGCGGATTCGCGCTTTCACCCTGTGTTCCGCGTAATTCGGGACGACGGTCGTTGCCGCCGCCGCGACGGTTATTTCGTTCGTTGGCGCGTTCGGTTTTTACTTTGGCTTTTTCTTCGGGGCGGAATTTTCCGGTTTTGGTCGGCGTATCGCTGACCATTCGTTCGCCGGGCTTCATTCCTTTTTCGAGCGCGTCCTTCGTTAAAGTAAGTTGTTTAACCTGTGTTCCCGTCGGTTTGAAAACTTTGGGGGTTAAAATTTTAACTTTATCAATAAATTTCGGCTTTTCAATTTTTGTTTCGACGACTTTAACAGTCTCGATTTTTTCTTCAACCTTTTGAATCGGTTTGATTTCTTCGATTTCTTCGATTTTTTCGATTACTTCGATTTCTTCAATTTCACCGATTTCGCCGATTTCTTCAATTTCACCGATTTCACCGATTTCCTCAATTTCTTCAATCGGTTCAACCACTGCCGTTTCATCAAACACAATCTCAGGTTCGGGCTGTTTCAGCTCTAATTTCTTTGTTAAAAATTTAACTTTCGGCGTTTCCGTTCTCGGCTGTTCGACTCTGACAACAGGTGCGGAAGTTTGCGGTATGGCAAGTTCATTCGCCGCCGTGAATTCGGGCGCGTGATTAATTTCGCCGATTTCAGTTTCGCTATGAGGCGAATCGTGTTCAGCATCTTTCTTTTTGATGACTTTGATTAATCTTTTCGGGGCGGGCGCGGTTTTGGGGACGTATTTCTCGCGGACTTTATCTGCAAGTTCTTTATTGACGGAATTTGACGGAACAGACACATCTGCGCCCTCGCGCCGCAAATCTTCGATGATTCGCTTCGTGTCTTGTCTTAGCTCGTTGGCTAAATCGTAAATCCGAACTTTCGCTGCTATGGGCATATTTATCGTTTAATAATCCAAACCGTCCAAAAATATTTAATTTTATATTATTTTTGAACATTATTTTTTTTCTTCGACTTCAGTTTCCTGTGTCGTTTCTTCAATCGTTTCAGTTACTTCTGCGTTTTCTTCAGCGGCTTCTGTGTTTTCTTCGACGGTTTCTTCAGCTTTGGTTTCTTCGACTTCAGCCGTTTCTTCCTTATCTGCTTTTTGTGCGTTTCGCGCTTCGACAACGCCGCGAGCCGAAGACAAAATGCTTTCGGCTTCGTCTAAACTTATATCAAGAAATTCTACCAAATCATCAAGCGTAGTTGCCGCCAACGAATCAACGTCGGTAATATTTTTCGCTTTCAAATCATCGGCTTGCGCGGCAGAAACGCCGTGCAGAGCTTCGATGGTAACGGCTTCACCCGAAGCCATCATCTTGCCCATTCGTTGGGTAATTTCTTTCTTCAAAAGATTTTCGCTGACAATATCAATATCCCAACCGACAAGGCGCGTCGCCAATCTGACGTTTTGACCTTTTTTGCCGATTGCCAAACTCAGATGATCTTCCGTTACGATAACTTCCATCTTGCGTTTGTTGACATCCGTAATCCGCACTTGCGAAACCTTCGCCGGACTCAGAGCATTTGCCGCAAAAACCGAAGGCTCGTCCGACCATTCGATAATGTCAATTTTCTCGCCGCGCAATTCTTTAATGATTGACTGCACCCGCGAACCTTTCATTCCGACACACGCGCCGACCGGATCAACGTCTTTTTCATTTGAAGAAACAGCGATTTTCGCTCTGTCGCCCGGTTCGCGCACGGCTGATTTTATGACCACCGTATCATCGTAAATTTCTGGAACTTCCATTTCAAACAAACGCTTGAGCAATGCGGCGGAAGCGCGTGAAACAATGATTTGCTGTCCTTTCAACTCTTTTGAAACATCTTCGATAACTACGCGAATTCGTTCGCCCTGATTCCAAGATTCGCCGCGTGATTGTTCCTTTTTCGGCAAAACAGCTTCGAGGTTGTTACCTAAATCAATCACAATATCGCCGCGCTCAAAGCGTTTAATCGAACCATTGACAAGCGTTCCGATTTTGTCAACATATTCCTCATAAACCTTTTCGCGGATAGCTTCGCGCACTTTTTGCACCAAAATTTGTTTGGCGGTTTGCGCGGCAATGCGTCCGAGTTCTTCGGTTTTCGGAATTAAAAGTTTATCGCCAATTTCGATTTCATCTCCGGCAAGTTCCTGAGCTTCGACAAGCGAAAGTTCAGTGGCTTCATCTTCGACTTCGGCGACGACTTCTTTTTCCGAAGAAATTTCAATCACGCCGTCTTCGTTGTTCCAATCAACTTGAATAATTTCGCCTGTTTTCTCAGTTTTGAAATGCTTGCGGGCAGCCGCTTTCACCGCTTCCATCATCGCTTCGATGATTAAATCGCGGTCAATGCCCTGCTCCGCAACCAATGCTTCAATACTTTGTCCGATAGATGTCATACTCTTTTGAAATGAGAGTTGAGAAATGAGAGTTGAGAGATTTTCAACTCTCATTTCCCAACTCTCATTTCCCAACTATTTACGTTTCAATTCTACTTCTAAATCAATCTCTAAATTCGCTTTAACGACTGTGCTGTAAGGAAAACTCAACGCTCCGCTGGTTTTGTCCTCAAATAAAATTTCTTCGCCTTTTACGCCAACAATGCGACCGCGAAAATTCTTTTGTCCGTTAATCGGTTTGCCGGTTTTCACCTTTGCCAGATTTCCGGTATATTTTTCAAAATCTTGCAAACTGTAAAGTTCGCGTTCAAGTCCGGGCGATGAAACTTCCAACATATAAGTCGGCGTAAATCCTTCATCAGCGTCTAAAACCGCTTCGATACCGCGGCTCATCAGTTGGCAATCCGAATGCGAAATTCCTTCGCTTTGGTCAATAAAAATCCGAATTACCGGATTTTGTTTCGAGCCGACCGTTTCAACGTGAATCAATTCAAGTTTGTTTTCCTCTGCAATGCTGGCGGCAATTTCGCGGACTTTATCTTCAATCAAATGCTTGCTCATATACAACAATTTTGCCCAAAATAAAAAGTGGGCGCGAAACCCACTTGATACGCCCCTACGCATCGCAGGAAACGAATATATTACCTAATAAGCACGCACTTGGCAAGCGAAGATTAGATGTCTGATTTTATTTTCGAGATTGCCGCATTTATTTCGCCCGATTTCTTTTCAACTTGGGCAAATTTTTCTTTTGAAACATCGCTCGAAAACTCCTCCACCATAATTAAAAACTGTTTCGTTTCTTCTTTTAAACGATTTGCGGATTTTTTCATCTGCGCCGATTCGTCCACGCCGCCGCCGCCCGCGAGAGATTTTTGGGCTTCCTTAACGCCCCAATGCGTAATCTTTACGAAATTCGCTTTTGTCGTTTCGGCAATCCAGCCTTGAGTGCTCAAATTTTGAGTTACGTCCTCGTAATTGCCTAAAAAACCGAGTCCTTTGACCAAGTCTTTAAAATCAACTGCTTGCGAATCGCGTCCGCCCGTTGCGTCATAAAGTTTGACTAAAGCTTTGTGATAAACATCCATATTTTATATTTGGTAATTTTCCGGCTTGATGTTAATTTTGCAGAAACACGCACGAAGTAAGTGTATTTTCGTTCTTACGTTCGTGCAACTTTTGCACAAATAACTCTTTTATTTTAAGTAGAATTCCGAAAATTGCAACTAAAAAATTAAAAACCGGAAATTTTGCTGAAAGCCAGATGCGCCGCGCCCAGTATTCCGGCATCATCGCCAAGTTCGGCGCGAACGATTTTTGCCCGCTCTGAAGGTTCACGGTAAGTCCGCATTTCAATTTGTTCGAGCATCTGCGGAATAAATAAATCCCAACCCGCCGCCGCGCCGCCGCCGACTACGATAACTTCCGTGTTCAGAACATTTATTAATCCAGCCAACGCAATTCCAAGATAAAAACCTTGTCTCCGAAAAACTTCAATCGCCAATTCGTCGCCCTGCAAACCAGCTTCGTAAATATCTTTCGATGTAAGTTTCGAGCGATCTGGCAAACTCGATTTCGGATAATTTGTTTCGAGTTCGCGCATTAAACGCACAATTGCCGTTGCCGAAGCATATTGTTCGACGCACCCGCGACTTCCGCAACCACACGGAACACCGAACGGCTCAACGCAGATATGTCCAATTTCTCCGGCAGTTCCATCTGCGCCGCGCAAAACATTTCCGTCAATAATTATGCCGCCGCCGATGCCTGTGCCGAGCGTTACCATTATCGAATTCCGATAATTTTTCGACGCGCCGAACCGATTTTCTCCAACCGCCGCCGCATTCGCATCATTCTCCAAAACACACGGTAAATTCAATGAGTTTTCCAAAGCCTTTGAAAATCGAAAACCGTTTAATAAAGGAATGTTCGGGGCTTTCAAAATAATCCCGTCTTCGATATTCAAAATTGCCGGAACTGCCGCCGACATTGCAAGCACTTCGCTTTTATCTTTGACATTTTCCAAACATTCATTCGCGGCTTCAACAAATAAACTAACAATTTCCTCGGCAAAATCAGCTTTTGGAGTTAAACGCCGCGTCCGAAACAAAATTTCGCCTTGACGGTTCACCGCCGCCATTCTCAAATTAGTTCCGCCCAAATCCGCCGCTAATACGACTTTTTCCATTATGCAAAATTTTTCCGTAAGAAATTATTTGTTTCGACGATAAACTTAATTATTTTTTAGATGAGTGATTTAGTTTAATTAATCTTTGTCGAAAACAATACATACATTTATAAGAGAAATTCACTTTGTTTTCAACTCAAATAAACTCAAATCTCTCAATATAAATCTTTATCGAAAAAGATTCTAAAAGTTATCATATAAAACCGAAACTCAATTTAGAGCAACATCTTGAAAAAAATGAAACATAGGTTTAAAATCGCCCTTTAGTCTTGAAAATCTCCGACTTTTTCAAAATGCGAAATTTTTTCGTAAATTCCGTTTTTTGTTTTCAGAAATTTTATGGTATAAATAATTTCAAATCTAAGGTTTAACTTTATATCTAAATAATGATATAAAGTAGCCTTAAATTTGCATTTCTATTTAATTTTCATTGACATTGACGAATATTTCGCGTATAAGATTCAAAGGTTTGTTTTTTTGAAACCATTGATTTTTAGCGATACAGAGGAGAAATATGAACAGCAAAACTTGGATTAGCAAAACACTTTCGATGTGTTTGGCAGTATCAATACTTTTAACTTACTCAATGGTAGCTCTTGCCGGCACCGATAAAATTGCCGCAGAATTGTTGGTTACCGGAAAAAATGCGAACGTGCAAATCAACGGCGAAACCGCTCAAAGCGGACGCTCCATTTTTAGTTCCAACACGATAACCACTCCCGATAATGCGAGTGCAATTATCAATTTGGGCAAACTCGGCAAAATCGAATTAGCCCCCAACTCGACTTTCAGCATTAACT
The DNA here is from genome assembly GCA_031409875.1 of Acidobacteriota bacterium. Lineage (GTDB taxonomy): Bacteria > Acidobacteriota > Blastocatellia > Pyrinomonadales > Pyrinomonadaceae > CALMEH01. The sequence continues at coordinate 10,946 of JANNYB010000025.1, forward strand.
TTAATGAAAACGGCATCGGTGGAAATCTTTCAGCCGGACGTTTGACGGTTTTGAGTGCTGCGGGCGATGTCAAGGTTAATACCTTGACCGGTCAAACTTTTAACTTGAAAGCCGGCGAAACCGCCAACGCATCTGGCAAAAAAGACGACGACGATGACGACGACGCTGGTTCGGCGTGGTGGATCTGGGCGGCTGTTTTTGGCGGTGCAATTGCAGGTATCGTAATTGCGGCTACATCTGATAATAACCGTATTGAATTGGGCGGCGGCACAACTGTTGTCAGCCCGACCCGATAACAAATCGGTATTTTGAATTTTTTTTGGATTGTATAGAGGAGGATAATAAATCAAATGCTCGGCAAAAATAGGATTAAAAAATATATTGCACTTCTTACCGTAGTTGCTTTATGGAGTGTTACTTCGATGGTCGCCCTAGCCGCCCCGAATGACGTTTCCGGTGATATTACCGTTACGGGACAGGTAACCGTCAACGGACAAACCGCAGTTTCAAACTCGATGATTGTTTCCGGTAGTGTTATTACTACTGGTGCAAATTCGAGTGCTGTCATCAGTTTAGGTAAACTCGGTAAAATTGAGATCTTAGAAGATTCCAATTTTACTTTAAGATTTACCGACAACAGCATTACCGGTATTCTTTCGCAAGGTAAAGCACGCATTTCAAATGCTGCCGGAATTGCGACAAGCGTTGCCACAAGCGACGCAACGACAATTGCAGACGCGGGACAAGCGAACACATTCTTGGTCGAACTCGAATGCTCACATACCCACGTTGACACAGTTTCGGGTCTTGTTACGATGAGAACCGGCAACACCGACAAACAAGTTGCGGCTGGAACTTCGGCAACTGCCGGAAATCTTTCGCAAACCGGTTGCAAACCGTGCGTTCGTCCAGGTAACGGAATTAAAACTCCGGTTCTCGGTCTTGGTGCAGGTGCGCTTGCGGCGATTTTAATCGGCGCAGGTGTCGGTATCGGAACGGCTGTTATTTTAGGTGGTGGTGGTTCAGATGTTACGATTGGTGGCGGAACAGTAGTTGTCAGCCCCGTTCGTTAATTCTTTCATCAAAATTGTTTTAGAAAATTACGGGTCATGTTCTGCGTAACGTGACCCGTAATTTTGCATTAGTTTGTGAATAATTGAACAAGGATAGTAAAAGGAATTTGAAAATCGAGCAAATGTAAATAATAAAATAATATTTGCATTTGCTTTTTCACTTTTAGGAATTTTCACTTTATAATTATAGTTTTTATGCATATAGCAGTGATTGGAACAGGTTATGTCGGATTGGTTACAGGTGCTTGCTTTGCCGAATTCGGCGTGGAAGTTACTTGTGTTGACGTTGACGAAAAGAAAATCGAGGGCTTAAAAAATAATGTAATGCCGATTTACGAGCCGGGACTCGAT
>JANNYB010000026.1:0-66485 GCA_031409875.1 Acidobacteriota bacterium
GTTCAAATATCTCAAATTCTGTGGTATTATCCATCTGTAAAAGACCTTCCTTTTTGATTTAGTGTTTTTGTTCAAACTTAGATTGAATCAAATTTGAATGGTCTTTTCAATTTTTCAACGACTTTGCAATAGCCCTAGACTAGATATGGGGCAAGGGAGAAATTTTATGCGCGATTGAATATAACAAATAATAATAATAAAAAGACTTTTCATTTATCCGCATTCATAAAATTGAAATCTAAATCACGTCAACTCTCTTTACTTCCAAGAGCCAATGAACCTCAACGAAAGCAAATTAGCATACATCCAACACTCACAGATTTTATTGAAGTGGCTTCGCTTGTAAAAGAGAAAGAAAATATTGAAATTAGCACTACACCTGAAAATTACAAAGAAAGTTTTTTAGTGTCGAGAGAACGGCACGAATGCGAAATTATTGTAACGGAACAAGATTTAAAGCCTTATTGTGAAAAATTTGTTCTATTTGTGGATGAAAAAGGAAAATTACAATTTGAAAAAGTTTCCAAAAGTAAATAGTTCAGCTCTCATACAAAATAAATTGAGTTATTTGAAAATCAACGGCAGAAAACATCAATACTATTTTGTGTGACTGCTTACTATTCGTCTTCATCAAGCAATTCAAAAGGAATTCGTTCGCTGAAAACTCTTTGGCTTAGAGACACGCCGCCCCAAATGACGAGCGCGATTGAGGAAATTGCCCAACCGATGTTGGCGACGAGATTTTCCGATGTAATGACTCCGAAAAGTATTGCGGGAAAGCCGAAAAAGGCGATGCGGAGCGTGGATTTCTTTGTGTTTTCGAGCGTTTCGAGAAGTTTTATGCGGCTGATTTCCAAATCCATATATTCTTCGTCCGAGTTCAGGCGCGAAAAATATTCGGTTTCGCCGTTTGTCCAGCGGCGCAGTGCATTGGTGTCGGCAAAGCGAAAAGCGGCGGAAAAATTATGTATGACGTAGGCGATTTTGCCTTCGCGCAGAGCGATTTCCGCCAAGCCGCGAAAAGCGCGAAAATTTTCTTCTTTGGCTTCCTGCGATTTTTGGAAAACTTTTTGCGCTCGTCGTTGGTCGCCGTATTGAAAATAGGTTTCACCCAAACGCGCCAGCAATTCGCCGTCGCCGTCTGCGCGTTTTTCTGCCAAACGAAGCGCGGCAACGGCGCGGCGTTCGTATCGCACATCGTGTTCAGAACCTGCATAAGAATACAAACAACGCGCAAATTCAAACAACAGCCACGCATCACGCGGTTTCAGAATCAATGCACGGCGAAAGGCTTCGAGAGATTGCAGAAAATACCCTGCAAGCCGCAGTTCATTGGCAAGCCGCCGCAAATAATCGGCTTTTTCTTCTTCCGATTCGCTAATTTCTTTCAATTTGCGACTGCCGTTTTTTTCGATAATTTTCAGAGAATCTTCCAAAACATCGTCCGAAGGAATTTTTGCAAAACGCGCTTTTGTTAAAGTTTCCTTCGGTTCTGTCAAATAATCGCGCAATTCGAGCGAGCGATTATCCAGAACATTTTCGGGCAAAGCGTTAAAAAGCCGATTAATAATTTCGCGGTATTCTTCGCCGCCCGAAGCAAATGCAAACCGCAAACCTTTGCCTTGCACCGCTGTTCGATAACGATAAAAAACATTTCCGCCGCGTTTGAGTGCGCGAAGTGCTTGCGTTTCGACTTGTTCGATTTCCGAAACGCGCAGACGAATCCGCGAATTATTTACTGCCGCCCAAAGACGCGGCAAAATGCCGATTCGCATCAGACGTTTGCCGTCAAAAACGATTTTATCCGTCCATAAAAAACACGGCAATAAAATCCAAGCCAATACAAAAACAATCACGGCAGACCAATCATATTCGAGATAAATCAGAAATGCGGCAAAGAATGTCGCCAGAAAAAGTGCGGAAAAATAGCCGTTCGGCGAAACGCGAATGCTGACCGTTTTCTCCGAAATAGTTTCGGCAGATGAAATCTCCGCCGTTTTTGCGTGTGCAATATTACTCAAAAAAAATCCTCTTACCTTTAGTTATAACATTACAAACAACTAAAAGTAAGAGAAATTTTGATTTTTTTTATAAGTTTTGAGTCCCGCCTTTAGGCGGCGGAACGAGAGCAAAGCAAAGCGTTCTTTTTGTTTGGGCAGAATTGACTTAACCCAAACGTGAAAACCGCTTCGCTTCGCTGGCGGTTTTGCCGCCTAAAGGCGGGACTCAGAACTTTATGGAACGAAAACGCCCGGAGTCGGAACATCTCCGGCAATGCCGAATGATTGAATCAATGTTCCGGCAGTCGAACGCTGAACGAACCACGTCGCGCCTGACGAACGGAAAACTCCGGCATCGAATTTACCGTCGCCGTCATAATCTCCGGCAACCGGCACATCACCGTTTGCGCCAAACGGGAAGGCGTAAAATGAAAAGTCTTCCGAGCGCAAAATAAACCAATTACCGTTTGAAGGTCGGAAGAAAGCCATATCAGCCTTGCCGTCGCCTGTGTAATCGCCGAACACGGGTTTGTCGGTTGATGTTCCGAACTGCGCGGCAAAAACGCTGCCGTTTGAGCTTCGGCGAATCCACCATTCGGAAACGCCGCCGCTGGTGCGATAAATTGCAATGTCGGCTTTTTGGTCGCCGTCATAATCGGCAATAACGGGTTTATCGCCCGCCGCGCCGAAAGTTATGATGTCCGTGCCGCCTGTGGATTTGTTGATAAACCAAGTCAGCGTCGAAGGACGAAAGACTGCCGCATCAGCTTTGCCGTCGCCGTCGTAATCAGCCGGAACGGGCGTGTCGGTCGAATTTCCGAACGGAAATGCGAAGAACGAAAAATCTTCCGAACGCAAAATAAACCATTGACCGCTCGAAGGTCTGTAAAATGCAAAATCGGTTTTGCCGTCGCCCGTGTAATCTGCGGGAACAATTTTATCGGTTGACGAACCGAATTGCGCGGCAAAGTTTCCGCCGTTTGATGATTTTTGATACCACCATTCGCCCGGCGCAGGACGGAAAATCGAAAGATCGGTTTTGCCGTCGCCGTCATAATCGAACGGCGAACGAACATTTACGGCTTGTTCGGTAAAATTATATGCCACGAGCGAAAAATTCTGGTCGGTCGCATCGGCGTTTCCTAAAATTCCGTTGCCGTTGAGCGCGGTTGATTTAACCGTTACGGTAATTTGCGTTCCGGCGGGAATTCCGGCGGGAAGAAAGACGTTTTCGACGTTATCAATCGTGCTGTTATTTCCGCCTGTCGTTGAAACGCCGTTGGTAAAAACATTTCCGTTATAAATATTTGCGCCGATTTGAACGACTAAATCGAGATTATTAACCAACGCCGGATCAGCCGTTCCCGGCGGATCTGTCCACACGAGCGTTACGCGAAAAGGTTTTGTAGAATTGCCGATTGTTCCCGTATAAACGACGTTTTCGCCCGGATTGAAAAGTTCACGGGTTTGATTAATTCGTTTAATCGGAACGGTCGTGTCAAACATATTTTTGAGGAAAATTCGTCCCCAACCTTCATTTCCGTTCGGAATCGCCGTATTTGTCAGCGAACCGTTCATTTCCTGTCCGGTGTTGATGACCGACGCTTTTATCAAAGACGGTGTCGGATTATTTCCGCCGTTATTATTTTTCCAAAATTGCGTAAATAGCGCGGCGGCTCCGGCGACTTGCGGCGCGGCGTGCGATGTTCCCGAACTGTATGCGTGATTTGCGTCAAAGCAGCTCGAAACCGAAGCGCAACTTCCGGCGCGTGAACCTGTAATAAACGAACCCGGCGCGGTAATGTCCGGTTTTATGCGTCCGTCCAATGCAATTCCACGACTCGAACTGCTTCGCAAATCGTCCATATTATCTGCGCCCGTCGCGCTGAATTCCGTGCGAATATTTTCCGAGTTGGCAACCGAAATCGTATTTTTCGACACTTTCGGGCGTGTCAAACCGCTCGTGCCTGAATTTCCCGCCGAAAAAATAATCGTCATCGGATCGAAACTCGCCGCAATCGAAGCGTCTTGAACGTAACCGTCATATTGCGCGGCGTAAGAATCGTAACTGTTGCCGTTCGTGCCATTTCCCCAACTGTTATTGGTTATCGAACCTTTTACGCCATTCGGTGCGGCAGTGTTGAGCGTGTCGTCAACGGCTTGCAAATCGGTTGTCGTATTTCCCGATACGAGAAACGGAATGTTAATAATATTTGTTTTCGGCGCAACGCCTAAACCGTAGTTGTAACCCGTTGGATCAAGAATTCCGAAAGGCGTATTTCCCGCGATAATGCTGGCGTTAATATGTCCGTGTCCGCCCGTTGCGCCTGCCAATGCTCCGCGAAGCGGTCCGTCAATGGCATTGTTTGACGAAAGATAAAAGCCACCGTTTCCGGGAATCGAAACGCCATCATCAACAACCGCAACAGTTACATTTGTGCCATCAACTCCAAATTGCGTTAGCGGATTATAACCCGGCGGCGAAATTACTGTCGGACTCGTGTAATTTCCGGCAACGATTTGCGCGGCGCGTTCGTCTTCGATTTGCGGTTTTTCGTATTGATCAATTCGCACGACATCGGAAATAGCGGCGATTTTTTCAACGTCGCCGAGCGGAATTTCAACGCGCAAAACATTAAAGAAATTATTCGGCAGACGCATTTCGCTTAAAACTTTGCCGCTCGTCAGATTTTCCAAACGCGCACGAACTTCCGTCAGATTTGCGCGGCTGAAAACTGCCACGTCAAACATCGCTTTTTCGCCTTTCACATTCGACACAAAAGACCGCAATTCAGGCGAAAGTTTTTGTTCGGGCAAATATCGCCCAACCCATCGAACACGCGAATGATTAGAAATTTTACTGATTGTTGCGCCGTCAGAATAAACAAAAAATGCTTGATGCGGAACATATTGCAAAATTTCCGCGCCCGTGCCGCGCAAACTTTCCAGCCATTCGTCCGTCGCCAAACTGCCGAATTGAACGATGTAATAATCTTTGCCCGAAGAATTTGCTGCTGATTCGTCGCTCGGTTTAATCGTTTGCGGCGGCGCGGTTTTTATCGGTTCAAAATTAGAATTCGGCAAGTGAATCGTCGTTTCAAGCGGTTGAGATTGAAGTTTCAATTTGCTCAAATCGGCGTTTTTCTTTTTGGAAATAACGACAAACGAACCGTAGTCTTCGATAATCGTGCCGTATTTGCGAATTTCGTTACGGTCGCCCGAATTATTGACGTTGACGCGGAAAAATTCTTTTTCCGCGCCGCGAATTTCTTCGGTTACGGCATCTTTGACCGCAAATTTTCCCATTGAATCCGTTTGATTATTTGATTCCTGCGCTTCGGTTTTGAAATTTTTTCCGCTCAAAACGATCAGCGATAAAAACAAACCGCAAACCGCTAAAATTATTCCGACGATATATTTATTTTTCACATTCACCTCGAATTTTGTTTTAGGGCAGAAACCCGCACGTTAGAAAGGGTGCGTAATCTGAATGTTCACACACTTGCTAACGCGCGTGTTTCTGTCATCATTAAATAAAAAAATGCAGAAACACACACGATAAAAGGCTATGTTTCACATTCCCGATTATCGCGCGGCTTCTGCATTAAACTTCTGCAATACTTTGTAAAGTTACATTCCGAAATTAGGCATTGAAGTCGGCATTTGCGGCGCAGGTTCGGGAATTTCCTTTGCTTTATCGGGATTTAATTCGGCAAGTTTTATTTTAGCTTTTTTCGCGTTTTCAGAAAGCGGAACAGGCTTGTCGTCCAAATCTTTCGCTTCCGAAGCTGTTTTAACCAAATTAAAAAGCAGATTTACCGCTTCGTCTTTTTTACCTTGTTTTTCGTAAATTTTCGCCAATTCAAAATTGATCGTGTCCTTCGACAAAATCGAATTATCGAGCGCGGAAAGTTCGCCGTAAAGCGCGGCGGCTTTGTCCAAATCGCCGTCGTTGGCTTTGGCTTGGGCAAGCGCGAATTTCGACAAAATGCCGATTTCACCGCTTTTTTGCGCGAGTGTTTCGAGTTCCGAAACTGCCGCCGGTTTATCAATCACGAGTTTATTGACGGCGACAAAATATTTCGCTTTATCGCCGACATCGCCGCCGAATTTATCGGCAACGGCTTGAAATTCGGCAACTGAGGCTTCGGCGCGTTCTTTTTCGGTTTTGAAGGTTTTCGCGGTCGAACCTGCCGGTTGCGGCGAATCGGTAACTTGCGCGGACGAAGTTTCAATCGCTTTGCCGAGCGCGGTTTGCCCTTGCGCGTTTGTGCGACGATTCCACGCAAAGAAAATTCCTATAAGCACGGCAAGCACAGCGACAGCCGCGATGCCGTAAAGGATATTTTTGCTTTTGCCTTCAAATTTTGAGCCTAAATCTTCAACTTTCTTACCGACTCGTTCTTGAAACTGGTCGGCGTAAATCGGTTTCGGTCCTGCGTTGCTTTGCTCGGCGGGACGGAATTGTTCGGGTATGTTTCGTTTCTTTCTAGCCATTCTTGTTTATAAAATATGAAAATCGTCGCAAGTTACAACTAAAAGAGTTAATTTACTGTAAATCACAACAAAAGAGTTAATTTACCCTAAATTGCGTGAAATGTAAAAGTCCAAAGCAATGAAGGCGGCAATTTCACACGAAGAATGAAAATAAAATAATGATTTATTGGTATATCATAAAATTCTTTAAGGCTTATTCAAGGTCGAAAACCATCAAAAATGATAAATCTTTAACAAGTCGGAAATCCTTTGAAATATAATATAATTAAAATGCGCGAAAAAATTTTTTTTTTCGGGAACAATTTCAGAAAATCGGTGTCTAATCATTATAGTTCGCCGTAAAAAGTGAATGAGCAGTTTCAAATTTCCGTCGTTCGGGAGAGGAAAAAAGCAGATGTTCTTCAGCAAGGCAACAGCTTTCGACGAAGAAGAGATAGGAAATAACGCACTGGTGGCGATGTCTTCTACTGCAAATTTATCAGCCGAAGCGGAGTTTATTGAAAAGTTAAAGATCGGTGAAGCGACAGCTTTTGATACGCTCGTAACACGCTATTCCGCAGACATTTACGCGCTTCTTTACCGAATTACGGAAGACGCGGAAGAAGCCGGAGATTTGACGCAGGAAACTTTTTTGAACGCGCTCCGAGCAATCAAAAACTTTCGCGGCGAGGCTGATTTGAAAACGTGGTTGTTTCGGATTGCGATTAACGAATCGCGCAATCGTTTCCGTTGGTGGAAACGCCGAAAACGCGACACGACAATTTCGCTCGACGCAACAATCGGCAACAGCGAAACGACTTTGGGCGACACTTTTTCTTCCGATTTAAAAACGCCGGAAGAAAATCTTCTTGCCAAAGAGCGCGAAGAAAAACTTCGTAAAGCGTTAAACGATTTGCCCGCGCATTCACGCGAAACCATCGTTTTATGCGACATCGAAGGCTATTCCTACGAAGAAATCGCCACGCTTTTGCAAATAAACATCGGCACGGTCAAAAGCCGTATCGCTCGCGGACGCGAAGAACTGCGAAAAAGATTGAGTGATATTTGAAATTGATTCCAGATTCCAAATTCCAAATTCAAACCGGAATCTGGAATCTGGAATCTGGAATCTGAATCGAATAATTGACCCGCCCCGGTTTCACTAAAAATAAACCCAAAAAATACGGTGCCAAACGTGAGGTCAAGTGGACGATAAAGTTTGAAAATTAAAAGAATATTTCAATTTATTTTGAAAACGATCAGCAACAACTCGTTGAGAGAGAACCTTGAAATTTTCCCGCAAAATTCAAACAAACCGTTTGTTTTCAATTAAGAAAACAGCCGGGGTCGGTCAGTTATTCGGAGTTCAGAGTAACGGCTTCAGCCGTTAAGAATCTGCCAGCGAAGCGCGGCAGATTCACGGCTGAAGCCGTTACTCTGAACTTAACAAAAGATATGAAATGCGAAAATTTACAATTTAATCTGCCGCTTTATTTGGACGATTCAATAAGCAACGAGGAACGCGCCGCATTGGACGCGCATCTCGTTGTGTGTCCTGTGTGCCGGCAAAAATTGGCGGATTTTCAAAGCATTAGAAATAATTTGCGCGTGATGTCGCGTCCGGCAATGCCGCAAAATTTGATGAATTCGGTGCGTGCGGCGGTCGCGGCACAGATTGAAACGCCAGAACCGAAGCGATTTTTTTCTCCGGCTTTTCGGCATTGGCTCGAAATGAGTTTTATGCCTTACGCAGTCGGCACGGCGGCAACTTTTTTGTTTGCATTTTTGCTTCTCGGCTCAATGTTTTCGGGCGCAAATCCGAATTCGCAAACTTCGGAAATCGCCCGCAATGAAACTTCAAAAATAATGCTCACGAAATCTTCTGATTTCAGTTTCAGCAAAACAGACGAGCGCGTTATCACACAGGAAAATTTTGCCCGCAATCGTCTTTCAGTTTCCGGCGAATCGCCTTCGCTTAACCCGACGGGCGCAATCGTCGCGCTGACAAAATCTCTGGTGCGCGGCAAAATGAAAGGCAATGAATTCGTGGTCGTAGCCGATGTTTTTGATAACGGTTTGGCACAAATCGCCGAAATCGTTGAATCGCCGAAAGACAAAGAAACGATTGAAAGCCTGAAAAATGCCTTTAATGCCGATGAAGAAGACGCACCGTTTCTTCCTGCAAATTTGGACAATCGCGCTTCTGAAGTCCGCGTCGTTTTTAAAATCCAACTCGTTGAAGTTCAAACATCAAAGCCGAAATCAAGAAAGAAATAAATAAAGGTTAACCGCGAAAAATGCGAAAAGACGCGAAAAGTTTTAATTAATTTTTCGCGTTTTTTGCGTCTTTCGCGGTTAATTTTCCAAAATTTCCTGCACGCGCCCGACTTGTCCGTCAGTTAATCTGACTTTTATGCCGTGCGGATGAAAGTTTGAATTCGTCAGCAAATCTTTCACGATTCCGACAGTTGTTTTTCCCGTGCGCTGGTCTTGTTTTAAGACGATTGCAACTTTTATTCCGGCGCGTATGTCTGCTCTGTTTTGTCCGTTCATAATCTTAATCATACCAAGTCAGAACCGCGAGCGGTAGCGACCGGCTAAAATCCGAAATCCCAAATCCCAAATCCCAAATCGAACAGCCTGACATTTTTTATGGAACAAATTTTGAAATTCGGTGTCTAAGTATGCGGTTATTCCAAAAACCCGCAAAGGCACCGGATTTTAGGAGGAAAAATAACAATGTTAGATAATTTAGTCGAATCAAAAAATAACGGAAAAGATGTCAGAAGAGTTAAAAATTTATTCGGTGCGGCAATGTCTTTGGCGGCAATCGGATTAATTTTCGCGTTCACGGTGAGTATGTTCGGTTTTGAATTGGGATTGGGCAATTCTGACCTTGATTTGTCGAGTTTGAACGCGCCCGTGATGGTTGAAGACAATGCGCCCGAACCACAGAAATTAGTTAAAGAAAAATCGAGCGAAAACGTCAAAAGCGAATTGCCGACGCGCGTTGAAAATATTCAGCGGCTCGACGAATCGCCCGCCAAATCGCCAAACGATGTTTCGGTTACGCCTTCAAAACTTCAAGCGCGTCCCGATTCTCCGTTCAAAAAAGGATTTCAAGATTTTACGCCTACATCAACCGGCAACGGCATAAAAGGCAATCGTAATGACGGCGGTAAAATAGACGATAACGGAATTTCGGATAATGATCCAAAACTCATTGATAAGGATGAAAAAGAAGATGCTCCAATCATCAAAAAAACCGAAAAACCGCAAGTTAAAAAAGAAGATAAACCTAAACCGCCCGTAACGGTTTCACGCGGCGTGGTCAACGGAAGTGCAAAATTTTTAGCACAGCCGAATTATCCGGCGGCGGCAAAACAAATTCGCGCTACCGGCAAAGTCGAAGTTCAAGTATTGATTGACGAAAACGGTCGCGTAATTTCGGCAACCGTTGTCAACGGTCATCCGCTCTTGCGCGAAGCCGCTTTGGACGCGGCGCGAAAATCAACATTTTCACCGACCAAACTTTCCGACGTTCCCGTCAAAGTTTCGGGCGTTATTGTTTATAATTTTACGATGTAAAAAAGTTTTGAGTCCCGCCTTCAGGCGGCAAACCGCCAGCGAAGCGGTGCGGTTTTCGTTTCAAGTTAAGACAGCAACTTGTAACGAATTTCTGCATCGCTTCGCTGGCAAAAAGCCGCCTAAAGGCGGGACTCAAAACTTTCTAATGAGTATCATACGAACCAATCGGAAAATCGCTGATTAATCCCCAACTCGCAAAAGTAGTTTCGCCGCTTCCGGTTGATTTTAAGACATAAAACGTGCCGTCGGTTTCGCGCCAGACGGAAATATCGGTTTTGCCGTCGGCATCGTAATCATTTTGCGTCGGAATGTCGTATTCGGTGATACCAAACGGTTTTGCAACCAATAAATTGTCGGACGAGCGCAAAACATACCACGTTATAGGATCGGTTGTCATGCCGCGTCGCGCAATCGCCAAATCTGTTTTCGCGTCACCGTCATAATCGCCCGGAACAACCCAATCGCCGCCAACGCCCCACGGCGCAACCGTAAATCCGTTGTCCGAACTCCGCGCAATATAATAAAAAGATTGCGAAGCATTGTTTGCTCCCGCACGATAAATTGCGTAATCGAATTTTCCGTCGCCGTCGTAATCGCCCGGCGCGACAAAATCGGTATTGATGCCGAATTGATACGCAGTTGCCGTGTTTGTTTGGCTTCGCAAAACCCACCAAATCATTGCGCCGCCCGTGCCGATTGTGCGGCGGACAACGGCAATATCGGTTTTGTTATCGCCGTCGTAATCTCTTTGGACAGGTTCATCGCCGTTCGCGCCGAAAATCGTTGTCGTAACCGTGCCGTTTGAACTGTTCAGAACATACCAAGCGCGGTTCGTATAACGCCAAACCGCCAAATCGCCTTTGCCGTCGCCATCGTAATCGCCCGGAACAATCGTGTCGGAATTCGAGATACCGAATTGTTGCGAACTCGTTGTGCCATTACTCCGATTAACATACCAAGTGCTGTTAAGCGTGCGAAAAACCGCAAAATCCGCTTTGTCGTCGCCGTCGAAATCGAGCGCGTCGCGCAATTTTGTTTGAGCGAAACCAGCGGTTACAAAAACCAAAACCGCCAATGAAAAAATCGTCAATCGAATAAATAAGTTATTTGTTTTCATTATCTTTCTCTCCTTAAATTACGCGCTGCAAGCCGTCGGTGTCGTGCGAATCGCAAGTGTTTTCGTCGCTTGCATAAATTTATTTTGGACGAGTTTGGTCGTCATAATATACGGCAAAGCGCGGCTGATGTTGCCGCCGATAACATTGTCAGTCGTGTTTATCGTGTCGCGGTTCGGGCGACTTGTGTAAAGCGGATGATTGCGATAAACCGTTTCAGCAACGCGGTCGGCAAAAAACATCTGTGTCGTTACCATCGCCGTCGCGCCGATGCGAACCGTCAAGTGCATATGTGTTACACGCCCTGCATACCAACCCGGAAAAATCGAATCGAAATAAACCCAGCCGTTGGCATCAGTCGTCTGAACACCGCGTGAAAAATTCTGCGAAAGCGTCGTGCCATCACTCGAACAAACGCCGCTCAAAGCCGAATAATTGCCGTCTTTGTTCGTATGCCAAATATCAATCGTCGCGCCTTGAATCGGCAAACAAGTATCGGCATTGACCACGCGAAATGCAAAACGAATCGGCATTCCCGTAATGCCGCTCGTGATGTCGCGGCGCACCAGCGGATTTGCCGAATAACACGGTCCAAGCGTCGTCGTGCAAGTCAAAGTGCAAACGTCGGTTGATGTAAAATCGAGTCCGCCGTCCGTAATTTTTTCCATCGCATTAACCACCGAAGGCTGAAAATCGCCAATCGCATTCAACGCCAACGCTCCCAAACCAAGCGCGGCGGCTGTCCGAAATCCTTTCTGCAACCACGACCGCCGCGTCAATAATTCTTTCTGAGCTTCTAAAATTTCTCTCTCATCCATAATTTTTCTCCGATTAGTTTTTAGTTCCTAAAAGATTAAGTCAAAAAATCTTGCCCGAAAATACTTCAAATTTGTTTATTACTAATTCAACAAATACGACTTTATCGAAGAATTGTAAAGATTATATGAAGAAACACAGGAAAATTGTTAAGAGTTTGTAAAGTTGCTTGCAAGCCGCGATTTTTGCGCTAAACTGTGTTTTGTCAGAACAGCAAGCGGTAGCGACCTGCTAAAGTTTTGAGCGAGTCGCTACCGCTTCCCGTTCTGACTTGGCAAACAAATGGAAAACGAATCAAAAACTGTGCTGATGATTGACGACGACGAAAAACTTTGCCGCCTTATGAAAGATTATCTCGCACCGCACGGCTTTGAGGTCGAAGCCGTGCATAATGGTTTTGACGGTTTGGATAAATTAAAATCGGGCGCGTTTGATGTCGTAATTTTAGATGTAATGTTGCCCGGAATGGACGGTTTTACGGTTTTGAAAAATATTCGTCAAATCTCGAATATTCCCGTCGTGATGCTCACGGCTTTGGGCGATGAAGCCGACAGAATCGTCGGCTTGGAAATCGGCGCAGACGATTATTTGCCGAAAACTTTTTCGACACGCGAATTATTGGCAAGACTTCGCGCCGTTTCGCGCCGTTCACAAATAAACGCCGTGCAAAACAATTCGGACGAAATCTATTTTCACGATCTTTACATAAATTCTGCAACCCGCGAAATTACGCAAAACGGTAATCCGTTGACATTGACCGCGCTCGAATTCGATTTGCTTTTTTGCCTTGCCCGCTCCGCCGGAAGAGTGCTTGACCGCGACCAAATTCTTGACGCAATCGCCGGCAGAAGCTACGACGTTTTTGATCGTTCGATTGATGTTCATATTTCTTCGCTCAGAAAAAAACTCGGCGATGATTCAAAAAATCCGCGATATATTCGCACGATTCGTTCTGTCGGTTATATGTTGGTGAAAGAAGATGAAATCTGAATTTTTAAGCTGGGAGCGCAGGCTTCCCAGCCTGCAAGATTGCGAAGCGTTTCGCGCAGCAATCTAACAAAGTTTAATTTCCTTAAACTTTTGCGCTGACCAAGTTTTTTGAGCGTCAAAAACCGACGCTCAGCAAGCAAGGATGCCTGCGCTCCCAGCCGAAACGCTTTTCTTTATAAATTTATTATGCTCGGCGTTAAATTTTCGCTATTCTCAAAAATTATTCTCTGGTTTTTCCTGAACCTGCTGATTTTGGCGGGGATTTTGTGGTTGATTTTCAGTTTCAGTTTTCGTTTTGAATCAATTTCAAGCGGCACGGCGCACAAAATGGATTCGGTTTCGCGTGAAATTTCCGAACAAATTCACGAAAAATCACGCGCCGAACGCGATGAAATTCTTAAAAATTATTCGCAAACTTACAACGTCGAATTTTTCTTTTTCGACAATCAAGGCAAACAACTCGGCGGGCGCGAAGTCGTGCTTCCAATCGAAGTTTTAAACGAAATTCTCTATCCCGAATCAGGTCCAAAAACGACGCAACAAATCGCCAATCGCCCGAATGTTCCGCCGATTGGTGCGCCGCCGATTGCGCCGATGTCAATTTTCGTCAAAACCGAAAACCCGAAACTTTATTGGAGCGGAACGCGAATGATGACACTCGAAAGCGGAAACCGCGAACCGATAAAAACCAGAATTCTCGCCGTTTCCGATTCTTTTACCGGACACGGATTATTTTTCGATCCGACACCTTGGCTCATCATCGTCGGCATAATCGTTGTGGTTTCAATACTTTGCTGGCTTCCATTCGTGCGGCATCTGACCAAATCAATCAGCCAAATGACCCGCGCCACCGAAAAAATCGCTGACGAAGATTTTTCAATTCGCATCAGCGAAAATCGCACCGACGAACTCGGCGTTTTAGGTAAATCGGTCAATCATCTGGCAAAAAGACTTTCGGGATTTGTCGGCGGACAAAAGCGTTTTCTCGGCGATATTTCGCACGAATTAAACTCGCCGCTGGCACGAATGCAATTTGCGTTGAGCATTTTGGAAGAGCGCGTCAACGACCAAAATCGGCTTTATGTGCAAGACGTAAAAGAAGAAGTCGAACTAATGTCAAAACTCGTCGGTGAATTGCTGACATATTCAAAAGCCGGAATAAAAGCTCCGAATATCCAACTCGAAAAAGTGCAGATTTTACCGCTCGTCGAAAAAGTCGTCGAACGCGAAACGGCAAAAGATTCTGTGGAAATCGAAATCGAAATCAACGAAAATCTCGAAGCGCAAGCCCAACCCGAACTGCTTTCCCGCGCCGTCGCCAACGTCATCCGCAACGCCGTGCGCTATGCCGCAAATGCCGGAAAAATAAAAATTTCCGCGCAAAACATTAACGGTCAAGTAAAAATAATCATCGCCGACCAAGGCGCAGGCGTTCCCGAAAGCGAACTCGAAAAAATATTCGATCCGCTCTATCGCGTCGAAACCGCCCGCTCCCGACAAACCGGCGGCACAGGCTTAGGCTTGGCAATCGTCAAAACCTGCATCGAAGCCTGCCAAGGCAAAGTCTTCGCCGAAAACCGCATTCCAAACGGTTTGGCAGTTACGTTCGTTTTAAAGAACTGACAAAACAAAAAATATTTCCTGTCGCTGAAAGCGACTGACAATATAGCCTAGCGAGAATCGCTAGGTAGTTTGCAAAAATGAATCGCTCGCTGAAGGCGAGCAACAATCGCCGCAATTTTGTTCGTCGCCTTCAGCGACGGATTTTTTTCATCCCTCACCCAGCGATTCTCGCTGGGCTATAATGTTAGTCGCTTTCAGCGACAAAACCGCTCAATGCGTAAAATGAAAAACTGACTCCTAAACTTTTCTTTACATTTCCGCGTTTTGGGTTTATGTTTGAGTTAAATCTGAGGCGTTATCTATGAAACATTTACTGATTATTCTACTTTTCTTATTGCTTTTTAATTTTTCCGCGCTTGGTCAGGATGATAATCCGTTGAATTCCAAACTTAACCGAATTTACAGAGGTTTAAGCAATGAGGAAGCCATAACCGAATTGACTAAAGACATCGGAATTGATCCTAATAATGCTAATTTGTTTTTAGAACGTGCGGATAATTTCCTTAAATTAGAAAATTATGAATCCGCACTTTACGACGTAAAATCTGCCGTTTCTTTGAAGCCGAAAGATTTATACACTTTGCGCGAAGGCGTTAGAATTTTAATTCGTGCCGGTCAGATTTATGAAGGAATGAAGATTGCCGAAGCTATAATTGCGCTCGATAATACAAAATCTATCGGTTATGTTGCGCGTTCGGAGGTAAAATTTGCAGACAAAGATTATAAAGGAGCTTTTGAAGATGTGTTGAAATCCTATCAATTTGTTTCTTCCGACAAATCCTTGGATACAAGTCGTATATTCGTGTTCCTCCACTTATTTTTGAAAGACGACGAAAACATTCTCACTTATTACAATCAACTTTTAACAGTAATTGAAGAACGATTGGTTAATATCGCCAAAAAACATAAAGAACAACCAAAATTTACACAAATCGGAGACAGACAAATCCGAAAACATGTGTTTAGCAATCTTCAGTCGGAAATGTTTGCAAAGGTAATGCAAATATATTATTTTTCCATAAATTTTTATGAGAAAAAAGGACAATTTGATAAAGCCGATGAATTGATTGAACGACTCGGACAATATGAACCTCAATATTTGAGTTTGTATGATCGAATCAGATATAACGCTAATAGGAAAAGATATGAAAAAGTTTTGGCTGATTGGACAAAACAAATCGAAATCTTGGAAGAATACCCGGATTTTCAATCAAGCGCGTATGAAAACAGAGGTGATATTTATTTTTACTTGAAAAAATATGAACAAGCGATTGCCGATTTTAATTCAGCAATCGCCCTCGATAAAAACCTTGAGACTAAAATCAAAGAAAAAATAATTTCAGCCGAAAAAAAGATTGAAGAAAACAAAAAACAGCAAAAATAATTTACCCCAAACTCGCCCGAATAACATCTGCCAAACCGTTGGCTTGCGATTCGATTGTTGTTTGGTTTTCGCCTTCGATCATCACTCTTGCAAGATTTTCCGTGCCGGAATAGCGCAATAATAATCTGCCTTTTTCGCCGAGTTGGTTTTCGATTTCGGCGGCGGTGTTGACGATTTTGGGAAATTGTTCAAACGGCGTTTTTTCGCGCACTTTTACGCCGACTAAAATTTGCGGAAAGCGCGTGAATCCGGCAGTCATTTCTGAGAGAGATTTTTTGTTCTCAAATAGCGTTTCGAGCAGATAAAGCGTCGTCATCATTCCGTCGCCGACGAGCGATTTGCGCGGGAAAATTATGTGTCCCGATTGTTCGCCGCCGACTGCCGAATCGGTTTTCAGAAGTTCTTCCAAAACATATTTGTCGCCAACATCGGTGCGGATAAGCTCAATGTTTTTAGCTTTTAACGCAGTTTCAAGACCGAGATTGCTCATCACGGTTGCAATGATTTTTCTGTTCGCTAAAAGCCCGTGAGCTTCCAAAAATTGCGCCATAATCCAGAGCGTTGCATCGCCGTCAACGAAATTTCCTTGCTCGTCAACAAACAAAGCGCGGTCAGCGTCGCCGTCAAACGCGACACCGAAATCGGCGTTTTCTTCGAGCATTTTTCGGCGCAAATGCGATTCGTCAAATTTGTTTGCGCGAAACAATTTTTCGAGATGCGTCGAACCGCAATTTTCGTTGATATTTTGCCCGTCCGGTTCGCAGTCGAGCGCGATAACTTCCGCGCCAAAGCGTTCAAAAAGCTGTGCCGCCAGATGCGAAGACGCGCCGTTGGCACAATCAATAACCATTTTAAAATTGCAAAGCGATAAATCTTTAAATTCTTCCGCTAAATAATCCAAATAAGCCGCTTGAAATTCTTCCGCACGCGAAAAATCTACTGACCATTGATTGTTGACGACTGCCCAACTTTCGTTGTGAATATCTTTTTCGATTCGTCTTTCGGTTTCGCTGTTGAGTTTCTTCCCGCTCGGCAGAAAAATCTTTATGCCATTGTCTTCAAACGGGTTATGCGACGCGCTAAGAACGATTCCGGCATCGAATTCAAATTGTTTCGTCAAAAAAGCAACGCCCGGAGTCGTGATAATTTCCGCCGATTCGCAATGCGCGTCTTCCGATTTCGCGCCGGCGTGAAAAGCTAATTCAATCCAATCGCCCGATTCGCGTGTGTCTCTGCCGGTGATAAATTTTGCCGGACGACCGAGATTTTCGGCAAATTGTTTTGCCAAAGATTTGCCGAGCGTAAAAATCGTTTGTTCATCGAGCGGAAATTCGCCCGCTTTGCCGCGCATTCCGTCTGTTCCGAAAAGTTCTTTCATAAAATTTGTGAAAAATTTAATTTATACTTTTTTCAGCAGGAAATTTCAACTGATTATAAGTATTTATTATTGAAACCATAAGTTTTTCATAATACATTTGACAACCTTTCGGTAAATAAGCGAATCTTTATGTGTGCGAATATTCACATCGCACGTCAGAATATCCGCAAAAAACATTTTCCGAAAAGTCATCTGCTCAGGAGTTTTAAGAAGTTTATATGAAACACAAAATTTTCTTCGGATTTGCCATCTTTTTAATTTCAACGATTTCAATTTTTTCCCAATCAAATTTGCCGACTCCGACACCAACGCGCCAGCGTGTCGTCGTTACAAATCCGACACCTTTGCCGACTCCGCAACCGACGGCAACGCCTTCAAAAGTCGTCGTCATCACCGACAATTTTCCGAAAACAACGCCGACTCCGTTTCCGACTCCGTTTCCGCGCCCGACTGCCGCGCCGACTCCGACTCCGCAGATTCAAATTATTACGCCGACTGTGGCTGTAACTTCGTTCAAATTCAACGAAATAAAAAGCAAAATCGCCGAAGCCAAACGCGAAATGTCGGCGCGTCCGATTCCGACGGCGATGACCAATTCTTTTTTGATTACCGATGTCGTGCGGCTGGCGTTTTATGATTATGACGCGAAACAAATTGATTTTCTCGTTTTGACAAAAGACGCTTTTTTGAAACGCGGTGCGATTTATTCACTTTCGACTTCGTTCGGCAAAACCGTCAATCTTTACATCATCCGCGCTAACGGCGTGAACACGCCTGTAACCGTTACGAGCCAAAATAACAAGGTTTATCTGCCGCTTTTGGTGCAATATCCGGTGGTGCGAAATAACCGTTTTATCGAAACGGCTTATTATATTTCGACACATCCGGGAATCGTTACGCCCGAAGTTATTTCCACAGGCAAATTTTATATGAAAAACCAGCTCGATTCGGCGCGTGAAAAATTGCGTGAACGAGGCGTTTATATTTCGCCGCTCGTAACCGATATTGCCGAGCGTCTGGCGATTGTCGAACACATTGATCCACAAAGATTCGTAACGGAAAATCAACTGCAACTTTTCAATGAAGTCTATGCGCTTTATGCCTTGAATGAAGGTCAAACTTATCGTTACGCCGTTTCGAGCGCGGGCGCGGGCGGAATGGTGCAGATGATTCCTTCGACTTATTTAATGGTTCGCAATCGTTATCCGCAAATTCCGCTGATGCCTGATTTTGTTACGGGAATGCAAACTCATCCGAACGCCGCGCAAGCGATGTTGCTTTATATGCAAATGACGTGGGATGACCTTATTGCAAGCCCGACAATTAACGATGCGATTCTAAATAATGTCGCCACACCTGCCGAATTGTTGTGCGCCGGATACAATTCAAATCCCGCAAAACTTCCCGGCTACATCAAACGCGGCGGCACAAATTGGCGCAATTTAATTCCGCGTGAAACGCAAATGTATCTTCAAGTCAATACTTCGATGAACAGATACGTTCCGATAAATACGCCGCGAATAAAGTAATTGGTAATTGGTAATTGGTAGTTTAAGCCAATTACCAATTACTTATTACCTATTACCTATTTCGCACAAATTCGGCTTGGATGTCGCGGAAATGTTTGCCGACGAGATTTTCGCCTAGAAAAAACGGGTTATCGGTAACTTCGGCGATGACGAACGGCGGAATCTCGAAATTTTCAAAATCTTTTTCGTTTTCAAAAACAACGCGGACTAAATTTAAGCCCCAAAGTTCTCCGAGAAACAAATCAATTTCAACTTGTTTGCCGTCCAAATCGTAAAAATAGCGATTTTTGCGGACTTCGTTGGTTTCGGCGCGTTCGTTTTCGTGGATTTTTCTGCCTTCAAAATGTTCAAAAAGCGCGTGTTCGTTTTCGTTCAGATAAATTTCGGCAATCTTCCAACGCGAAAAACCTTCGCCGAGCGAAAATCTTTGTTGCAGCAAAAAATGCCATTCTTTCGTTTCGGGCGAACGCATCGAACGTAGGCGAAGTCGCGTGTTTTCGATGTAATTATCAAAAATTTGCAGATGACTGCTCGACCTGACAAGCGGTTCGGGCAAGTCTCGAATCAAAAAAATTCGTCTGAGTTCCGTCTGATATGTTTTGTTCATTTTCGTCTAATGATTTATAATTCTCTGTTTTGAGTATATTTTATAAGAAGCTATTTGAAAACTACAGATTTTGCCTACGAAACATACGAAAAGCACGAAAAAAAAGAAAAAGATTTTGATTTTTTTTCGTTACTTTCGTATGTTTCGTAGGCAGAAAAATAGTTTTCAAATAGTTTCTAACTTTTTAGGAGAATTTAATGAAACTTAAGTTAGCATTTTTTATCATAATTTCGATTTCAGCAGTTTTTTTAACAGCGTGTTCCGCGCCCGAACAACCGGTGGCGAATAACGGAAGTCCAATTAATAAGCCCGTAAATGTTGACAACCCTCAAACTGCGCCGATAAACGGAAAAGTCAACGGAACGCCAATTACCGCGCCAACTGCAAAACCCGTTGCCGAAACAACCAACAACGCGCCGACATTTGCGCCGATTGTTCAGGCTTATTACGACGCTTTGAAGAAAAAAGACGATGCGGGCGTGAAAAAAATAATGGCGGCGGAATTTATCAAAATAACCGAAGCCGATATGAAGGACGATAAAGCAACTTCGATTACGGCTTATCTTGCCGAAACCGACACGATTCCCGACAAACCGATGGAAGTTCGCAATGAACAAATCGAAGGCGAAAAAGGCGTTGTCGAAGTCAAAGGCGGCGCATATCCGAATTGGACGGCAATCGCTTTCGTCAAAGAAGGCGGCGCGTGGAAAATTTCCAACGAAAGCCCCGACATCAAAAACGTCAAACAATCGGTGACCACGACAAAATAGCTTTAGATTGTATCCGACTGGAGCGCAAGCGTCCCCGCTTGCAATGAGCGTTCGCTTTGGGACGCGAAAAAGCCTTTGGAGACACTGAAGTTTTAGAAAATCAAACGCTTTTTCGCATCTGAAGCAAATGCTCATTGCAAGCGAGGACGCTTGCGCTCCAGTCTATTAAATTTTTATTTAGGAATTTTTGAAAGAAAATCATCAACTTCGCGGCTTGTTCGCAGACGAATTATCGTTTTTTCGTTTTCAAAACGCTTTAAGATTTCTTCGATTTTCGGTTTTTTGGTTTTCGGAAAACTCCAAATCCATTGCAAAAAGTTCAAATCAATCGTTTCATTACAGCCTTCCGTCATATCGGGGCGATTCGTTTTCCAATACATTTTCCAACGCTTAAAAGTGCGATAAAAGCATAAATAACGCGGCAAATCGAGAAAAATCGCCGTGTCGCAAGCCGCGAGACGAATTTCCATCGTGCCGCCGAAATTCCCGTCCATTATCCATTCGTCTTTTTTGAGCAAATTTTCAACGATTTTTGCCCATTCGTCTTTCGGCGTTTTAGTCCAATTCGGTTTCCAATAAAGTTTGTCGAGATGAAAAACTTCAATTCCGGTCGCCGCGCCCAAACGCCTCGCAAAAGTTGATTTTCCCGCACCGCCCGAACCGATGATAATGACTTTTTTCATATGAAAATTTCAACCGCGAAAAACGCGAAAAGACGCGAAAATAAATAATAAAATTTTTCGCGTCTTTTCGCATTTTTCGCGGTTAATTAAATTTTAGGCTTTGATTTGATAAAACGCTTTGCGCCCTAAATATCGCGCCGAAGCGTCTAAATCTTCTTCGATTCTGAGAAGTTGATTGTATTTTGCGATGCGGTCAGAGCGCGACAAACTTCCGGTTTTGATTTGTCCGGCGTTGGTTGCAACGGCTAAATCGGCAATAAATGAATCTTCCGTTTCGCCTGAACGATGCGAGATAACTGCCGTCATATTGTTGGTTTTCGCCAACTCAATCGCGTCCAAAGTTTCGGTCAAAGTGCCGATTTGATTGACTTTTATCAAAATCGAATTTGCCGCGCCGAGATCAATTCCCTTTTGCAAAAACTTCGTATTCGTAACAAATAAATCGTCGCCGACAAGCTGAATTTTATTGCCGATTTGGTCGGTAATTTTTGTCCAGCCGTCCCAATCGCTTTCTGCCAAGCCGTCTTCAATTGAAATAATCGGATATTTTTCCGTCCAATCCGTCCAATACGCAATCATTTCATCGCTTGATAAAACGCGCTTGTCCGATTTTTTGAAAACGTAATTTGTGCCGTCGTAAAATTCGCTCGCCGCCGGATCGAGCGCGATCATAATATTTTCACCGGCTTTGTAACCGGCTTTTTCAATGGCTTCGAGAATCGTTTCAATCGCTTCTTCGTTCGATTTCAAATTTGGCGCAAATCCGCCTTCATCGCCGACGGATGTTGCATATCCGCGACCTTTCAAAACTGATTTCAAATTATGAAAAATCTCTGCGCCTGCTCTCAAACCTTCCGAAAAACTTTCCGCGCCGACTGGCATAATCATAAATTCCTGAAAGTCCACGTTGTTGTCGGCGTGCGCTCCGCCGTTGATAATATTCATCATCGGGACAGGAATTGTTTTCGCATTTGCGCCGCCGATGTAACGATAAAGCGGCATTTCTTGATACGCCGCCGCCGCTCGTGCCGTCGCCATTGAGACCGCGAGAATTGCGTTTGCGCCCAAATTTGATTTATTTTCCGTGCCGTCAAGGTCAATTAAAGTTTGGTCAATCAGCGTTTGGTCAAGCGCGTCTAAACCTTCCAATTCGTAGGCGATTTTTTCGGTAATATTTTCAACCGCTTTCAAAACACCTTTGCCCAAATATCGTGAATTATCGCCGTCGCGCAATTCAACCGCTTCATTTTCGCCCGTTGACGCGCCCGACGGAACTGCCGCACGTCCTTGCGTTCCGTCTTGCAAAACAACTTCCGCCTCAACCGTCGGATTCCCACGAGAATCCAAAATCTCACGCGCCCAAACTTCTTCGATTAAACTCATTTTTTTATAATTTGCTCCAATAAATAGATATGAAAAACTGATTCTTTAAATTTAGCTTGAATCGGCGAGAAAGACAAAAACTTGAATTACGAAAATAAGGTAGATTTATGGCATTTTCTTAGAACTTGTCAAAAATTTTATTCCATAAATCAAAGCGAGAAACATCAAATAAACAAAGGCACTAAACAAGAAAAGATTCAACGCTCCCATAAAAAATTCTTGATGACGCATTGTAGCTGTTGTCGAGTCAAAATTTATCGGATTTTGAAGTTCGTCTTTATATTGACTATTTGAAACTAAATACCAAAGCCCGAAAATGTAGGTTAAAGGACAAAAAAGCAGAGGAATAAAACCAGCGATAATTTTTTTACGATTTAATGCAAAAAGAAATACAAGTCCGACAAATACTGCTAAATAAGGCGCAAAAGAAGAAAGTGTTTTAGACGCTTCAACATAAAATTGCGGTGGCGGAACATTCATAATCTTAAATGGATAACGATGATCTAAATCACCGCACAAAATCCAAGATTGAATAAAAGCACCGATACAACCGATAGTTAAACCAATCGCACCTAATATCCATTCTTTTCTTTTACTTTCGTTCATTTTATTCAAACCGTATGAATTTTCTCGCGCAACAAATCGCTGACCAAACGGCTGATTTGAATTCCGCGCTGATGCGCTTTTTCGGTTAGTTCGGGCATTAAATCCGCATCAATCTCAACTTCAAATCGCCGCTTTTCGAGTTTTGCGGTCATTTCAACGGTTTCAAAATGCTCTAAATAATCGGTCGTGTCGTGCGTGTCCCAAAACTCTGCCGCCTTTTCCAAAGAGTCGAATTCTTCGGGAATTTTGTCAATCTGCTTCCGCTTGTCGTTCATAATATTTTCTTTCCTTGTCGGTCATATCGCGGGCGGAAATCGGCAATGCCGCTTGCGCTTTGCGAATAAAAAAAACAATCAAAAATCGTCCGCCGAAAGTTTGTCCGTAAGCCGCATATAAATCTTCGCCTTTTACGCTACCTTTTTCAACACGGCGAACGTGCGGTTTGCCGAAAATAACGTCTTCGGCTTCATCCGTATAAACACCGTGCTTAATTTCGAGTTTTTCAACAAACTGTTCTTTCCAAATGATTTCATTTATCAACATTAGGTTGCCTGAGCTTTAACTTTTTCCATTCTAACTTTCAAAATTCGACGTTTATCAACTTTTTCGATTTTGAAAATATGACCGTTGAACGGCACGGTTTCGCCTTCGGATAAAATTTGTCCGGCTTCGGACATTAAAAATCCGGCGATGGTCGTGTAACTTTCGGAAACAGGTATGTTCATTCCGCAACGCTTATTCAAATCGCGCACTGCCAAACTGCCGTCTAAAATATAACTTCCGTCTTTTAAGTCTTTGATTTGCTCGTTGACTTCTTCGTCGTGTTCGTCGGAAATATCGCCGACGATTTCTTCCAGCAAATCTTCCAACGTGATAATTCCTTCAACGCCGCCGTGTTCATCAACGACAAATCCGAAGTGAAATTTCTCGCGTTGCATCTGGCGCAGAACGTCTTCAAGTCTTGCAGTATCAACAACATACGTCGGCTTTTGCAAAACTTCTTCGATTTTGAAAGTTTTCGGTTTCAGCAAAAACGGCATTAAATCTTTGCTGTGAATAAATCCGGCGATGTCGTCCATTGATTCACGATAAACCGGCAGGCGCGAATATCCGTTTTTCTGAAAGCCCGCAACAATTTCATTGAGCGTCAAATCGGCTGAAATCGCCGCAATTTCGGTGCGCGGAATCATCGCTTCTTTGACGGTTGTTTCGGAAAACTCGAAAACGCGATTTATCAAACGCCGTTCTTCTTGGTTCAAATGTCCGCTTTCTTCCGATGTTTTGACGAGTTGGCGAATTTCTTCTTCCGTATAAACCGATGCGTGTTCGTTTTTTACTTCAAAACCCAACATTTTCACGACTTTAACACTTGCCCAATCAAGCGCGTGAATGAACGGCTTGAAAACTTTATAAAAAATCTGCATCGGCAGCGCAGTTGTCAGCGCAACCTTTTCGGCAATAGCCAAACCGAAAAGTTTCGGAGCTTGTTCGCCCAAAACGATGTGAAAAGTCGTGATGATTAAAAACGCGATGCCGTAGGAAACAAAATGCCGATAACCTTCGGGAATGACGTTGAGCGAACTGCCGAGAACGGCTTCGACCAGCGGTTCGCCGAGTGCGCCGAGCGCGAGCGAAGCTAAGGTTATGCCGAGTTGGAATGCGGAAAGATACGGATTGAGATTCGAGAGAATCTCAATCAGACGCTGCGCCGAACGATTGCCTTCCGCCGCCAGCGTTTCGATTCGCGTCCGTCGCACGCTAACAAAAGCGAACTCAGCCGCCACGAAAAATCCGTTAAAAGCGACGAGACCCAAAACCACTAAAGTCTTAATTGCCGCCGATGTCCAAGTTACCGTTTCGACGGTAATCGGTTCCGCCAAAAAAAATAAAAATCTACTGAAAGAGTCGTCCATCTTAAATAAAAAATCACCTTCGGAAAATAGTCTCCGAAAAGTTTAACGATTATTATAGCATTTTCCGTGCCTTCGATAAAAAGCCTTTAATATTCGCCGCGTGATGCATCGTCTAAAATCGTCTGTATCAAAAGCTGACACGAGCCGCAACCTGTTCCCGCATTGCAAATTTCGCCGATTTCTTCGACGGTTTCCGCTTGAGTTTCAACGATAATTTTTTCGATTCGTTCTTCCGAAACGCCGAAACAAGTGCAAATCAGAGCCTTTTCGCCCGCAAATTCCTCAATCTGCAAAGCGCGAAAATCAGCAAACGCTTGCGATAAAGCATCAATGCAAATTTCCGCACAATGTTTTCGATGTGCGGGAAATTTATCGAGTTCGCGCTCGATTTCCGCTTTTAAATTATTCAAACCGTGAAGCGCAGTAAGATTTTTCCCGACAATTTTTTCCGCCAAAACATCCGCTGCCGCAATCGCAAAGCCGCAACCGTTCGATTTAAATTTCGCGTCTATAATTTGTTTTTGTGCATCAATTTCCAAATAAATCCGAACAAAAGAACCGCAAACAAAACTCGCGCCTGTGCCAATGGCATTTGTTTTTTCAGATTTGCCGGCGTGTTTCGGTTTCAGAAAAAGCTCGTTGATTTTATTTGGATAGAAACTCACGATTTAATTTTTAACGCAAAGTCGCAAAGACGCAAAGGCGCAAAGTTTTTTTATGTTGCCCACGAAATACACGAAATACACGAAAATAAAATTTACTTTTTTGACTTTTTCGCGTGTTTCGTGTGTTTCGCGGGCAAAAATCTTTCTTTATTTTCACGCTTCGTTCTAATTATTGTGTAAAATAAGTTCGATGAGATTGTTTTACTTTTGCCTTTTTACTTTTGCCTTTTGCCTTTTGTCGGCGTGTAATGCCGCCAAGCCGCTTTCGCGCTCAAATATGCCGGTTTCGATAAACGATGTTCCGCTGACCAATCAGCCGATGCCGCCAAGAAAACCGATTGAAGAAATGATTTGGACAAAATTTGACGGCAAAACCAACGAGGACGGCGGAATTCAAAAACTCAAAGAGATGCAAGGAAAAGTCGTAATTTTAGATTTTTGGGCGACATATTGCCCGCCGTGTTTAGAAGAAATTCCGCACTTAAAAGACCTGCAAGCAAAATACGGCAAAGATAATTTAGAAGTCATCGGCTTGCACATCGGCGGCGAAGAAGACCGTCCGCGCGTTCCGCAATTTGTCGAAAAGTTAAAAATTGATTACGTTTTGGCAACGCCCGAAAACGAACTAACACGCTTCATTTTCGGCAATGTTGACACTATTCCGCAAACCGCAATCTTTGACCGACAAGGCAAATTAATCAAAAAAATAATCGGCTTTAACGAAGAAGTAAAAAAAGATTTGGACACAACAATCGAGCAAACAATTAAATCTAATGAGCAACAAATTAAATCTAATTAAATTATGAATTACTGGACACAATTAAGTATTGACTTTGCAAATCAAAGAAATTATTTGGACGAATTATTTTCAGTTTATCCAACTATTCCCGAAGGCATTAGAACCATCAACGAAACTTTATGGTCAGAAGTTGTGCAGACATTTGAAGATAAAAATAATATCGAATTATTTAAGACGTTATTGAAATTTGATTTATTTCCGATTAAAGATTCTTACATTGCATATTTCAAACGCGATAAATCTGCGATTGATAGAAATCCGAATACTGTTGATAGATTATGTGGCAGATTGTATGAAATGGGTTTGGATACGATTTACGCGAAATGTAGCGAGCCGAAAGAAACGAATCGGCAAATCGGACCACTTTTTAGACGTTGGCTTAATAGAGGAAGTTTAGGAGTTACACCAGTTACTTACGATGAATTTGTTTCAAATGATAAGAATGCGATTTTGGATGCCGGTGATAATTTGCTGATGAAGTTTGCGGTCGAGCATTTAAATTATACGCATTTCAAAGGGCTTGATTTTGTCGGCAGATTTAACAAAAAATATGTTATCGGCGAGGCAAAATTTTTGACTGATTTCGGCGGACATCAAAACGCTCAATTTAATGATGCCGTCAGCACTGTAAAGACAGAAGTTGATGCTGTAACTATCGCAATTTTAGACGGCATTCCGTATATTAAAGGAAATAACGCAATGTATCGAAAAATAACGACCGAACTGCAAGATTATAATGTTATGAGCGCGTTGGTTGTGCGCGAATTTTTATATCAGATTTGAAAATGAATTTAACTTACGACAATAAAAATAGTGAAGCCGAGATTCTCGCACGGAATTTGACCGTTGAATTGTCGGGCGAATGGAACGACGCTGATAATAAATTGATTCAAGGCGATAATCTTTATGTTTTGAAAACTTTGCTTGATAAATATAATCTGAAATCGAAAGTTGATTTGGTTTATATTGATCCGCCATTTGCAACACAGAAAAACTTTACCGTTGGCGAAGAACGAACAAGCACGATTAGCAATAGTTTGAGCGATACTTTGGCTTACAGCGACAATTTAATCGGTGCAGAGTTTTTAGAATTTCTTCGGATTCGTTTGATTTATCTGCGCGAATTAATGAGCGAAACGGCTTCGATTTATCTGCATATTGATTATAAAATCGGTCATTACGTCAAAATTATAATGGACGAAGTTTTCGGCATCAAAAATTTTCGCAACGACATTACGAGAATCAAATGCAATCCAAAAAACTTCTCGCGCAAGGCTTACGGGAACGTCAAAGATTTGATTTTGTTTTATACAAAATCCGACAAATTCACTTGGAACGAACCGAAAGACGATTACACGGAAGAAGATGTCGAACGGCTTTTCAAAAAGGTTGATAAAGACGGTCGAAAATATACGACAATTCCGCTTCACGCGCCCGGCGAAACCGTGAACGGCGCAACCAATCAAGAATGGCGCGGCATAAAACCGCCAAAAGGCAGACATTGGCGAAGCGAACCGAAGGTTTTAGAACAACTGGAAAAAGAAGGTTTGATTGAATGGTCAAATAACGGCGTTCCGCGTAAGAAAATCTTCGCTGATGAACGCAACGGCAAAAAGAAGCAAGATATTTGGGAATACAAAGACGCGCAATATCCGACTTATCCAACCGAAAAAAATCTGGAAATGATTAAATCAATTATTTTAGCTTCGTCCAACGAAAATGATTTGGTTTTAGATTGTTTTTGCGGTTCGGGAACTACGCTTCAAGCCGCAAACCAACTTGGAAGAAAGTGGATTGGAATTGACCAATCTGATGAAGCTGTCCGAATTGCCGAGAAAAGATTAGCCAAAATGGAGCAAGATTTATTTTCAGCTAATTCTAAATATCAAACCTTAAAAACCAATCAAAGAAATTCTGTTTATGCGTAATGTTTTCGTTGGCAAAGGCTCATTACTCGTTAATTTTGACCGACAATATCCGCACATTCAATTGGCAAGATTCATTTTTCGCAGAATTTCCTGAAACCGAGAATCGTCTTTCAAATTATTAATCAAAGTTCGTCAGCAACACGGCATCCTTATATGATTGCCCGCGAGAAATTGCGAGGCGCGTGCGGTTTTTTGACCAAGCAAAGTTGAAAATTTTTTCTTTCGGCAAAATCAGAATCGTGTTTGGTTCGCCGCCGTCAAGGTTTTGCCGCAAAATCTGCGTTCCTTCTTTGGCATCTGAAACGTATTCAATCGCTTTTCCGTCGGGTGTCAGGCGTAACATCTGCATGAGAAGTTTGCCTTCCAAAGTTTTAATATCAGCCGGATTTTCAGTTGAAATAACCGCGACGCGATAGCCATTTTCGATAGATGCAACGTCTGTCGGGTTGCGCCAAACCGGAAACGCCAGATGTTTGCCGTCCGCCGAAAGCGTCAAAAAAAGTGCGGGTTGAACGTCATCGCTTTGAAAAAATACTTCTTCTTTGCCGTCTGCCAAATTCATTCGCTTGATGTGCGATTTTTCTCTGCCGCGAAAGAGATAATAAAGATATTTTCCATCGGGCGAGGCGTTTGGAAATTGTCTGAGTCCGTCATTGCCTTCGGTAAGTGCCGTAACATTTCCGCCGCCCGCGTCCATTCGGAAAATATTAAAAAAGCGCGGACGATTGGCTTGAAAGTAAATCGTTTTGCCGTCCGAATCGGGCATTGTCGCCGTAAAATCTTTATTTTCCGTCAACTGCTGACGTGCGCCGTCGTTGCTGTTCAGAAGCCATAAATCGCTTTGCACATTTCCTTCAATCTGACTTGGATAAACAATTTTTTCATCGTCGAGCCAGACTAGCGTTGCCTGTCCCTCGCGGTTGGCGTTGCCGAAAGTTAGTTGTTTTTGCTCGGTCAGATTGGCGGCGTTTGCCGTGTAAATATTGGAAAATTCGTCGGTTTGGAGCGCAAAAATCTTTTTGCCGTCCGCCGATAAAGAAACTTTTGTAAAGGAACTCAAACCGTTCGTGAGTTGCTGAAAATCGCCTTCGGGATAATAAACTTTCCACAACTGCGGAAGATTTACGCGGGTGTCGGCGGAAACAATCAGACTTTTGCCGTCCGTGTGCCACGCGACATATTCAAATCTGCGAAGTCCCGTAATTTTCAACTCTTCCACCGTGCCGCTTTCGACATCAACGATGCGCGGATTGTTGGGCGGAATCATCATTAAAAGAAAGGCAATCTTTTTGCCGTCGGGCGAGAAAGCGGGCGGACTGGTCGAAAAAGGGTTGAGAGCTTCGGCGGCATAAATTTCACGCTCCGCGCCGGTTTCCAGATGCTTGACGATTAGTTTCAGAGGCTTCGGGTCAGCGGGAAAAGAGCGCACAAAGGCGATATATTTTCCGTCCGACGAAAGCCCAAAGTCGCCGGAAATCTGCGCGACAATCAACTTTGTTTCACCGCCAAAACGCGAGACTCTGAAGACATCGCCGTGACCGAGAAGCATTTTTTTATTCCGAAAATAAAGAAAATTGCCGTCCGCCGAAAACTGCACCGAGCTAAAAGAAGTTGCGCCCGAAATCTCCAACGCAATGTCTTTGCCCGATGCCATATCTTTCAAATAAATTCGGTCATTTTTAATAAAGGCGAGAAAATTGCCGTCAGGCGAAAGCGCGGCGTTCGACAAATCGCCCGTGTTGGTCAGTTTTTGAAAGCTGACATTGCCGATTGGCGGGCGGAAATAAGAAACAATTCGCGGGCGCAAAAAACGATAACCGAAAAATCCGACAAGCGCGAGCAACACGAAACCAGCAGCAACGCCTAACTTTTTCCAACTTCTTGTTTTTTTTAAGGGCAAAAGTTTTGGCACAGTTTCGACAACAAATTCTTCGGTGTGCGTAGCCTGCAAAATTTCTTTGCCGTTGGTGTCGAGCGAGTTTGAATTTCCGTTTGATGATTGAACAAAGCGAATCGGGACGGCGGTGCGATAGGCGAGACGAACTTTGTCTTCAATCACCGGCAAACCGTTTTCGGTTACTTCGCGCACATCGGCGGCGAAACGATAGCCGCGTTTGGGAATGGTTTGAATAAAATGTTTTTTGTCGTGTTCGTCAAGCGTTTTTCTGAGATGCGAAACGGTGTAGGTGATATTGCTTTCTTCGACAAAACAGTTGTGCCAAACGGTTTCCAACAATTCGTCACGCGAAACGATTTCACCTTTTTTATCAACCAGCACCACCAAAATTTCGAGAGCCTTCGGAACTATCTGCACCAGTTTGCCATCGCGCCACAAACACGGCGTTTCCGCGTCGAGCCGAAACTCGTCAAACTCGTAAAAATGTTTGATTTTGTCAGACATCGGCAATCAAATGTTTTCCCAACAAATTCCCAACCTTTTCCAAAGGATTTTTTTATCGCTTTAAAGATAACCTTATTTCCACATCGAAGCAAATTTTTTGCGCCGATGAAATTATCGAGAGAGGAAAATTATGAAATCAATGAGTCTATTATTAAAATTAACATTATGTTTGATGGTTATTGTCGGCGTTCAGTCGAATGCCAACGGCGCAGTCGCCATCGCTACGGTCGGAACAAACACGCCTGCCGCAAACATCTCGTTCAGCGGAAACTGTAATGGCACTTTCAATCTGCAAACGAACGATGCGTTTATCAGAAGCAAAGCCGGCTTCGGCTTCAGCCCCAGTGTTTCTGTGGTATTTAGCCCAATGGTCGGGAATTGTCCCACCTATGGAATAAATCCCGATGGTGTTTGGCATCTGCCGCTAGGCGATGCCAACGGTCAACCGACTCAATTTCAGGTAATTGACAATTTGACGGGAAATATTTTGTTGCGAGGTGTCTTCAGAGGAGCAATTTTGCACGGTCGGTCGGGAAGCAGTTCGCTGGCTTTAACGTTAGGCGCGGACAACGTGGTCTATAGCGCGACATCACTTTGGTTTCCCGCAGGTTTTCCGCTCAATAAAGGCACTTTCGCCATCGCCATCATATCGCAAACCCGTGTCAGAGCAGTCCCTTTTGACGGCGAAGCAGGCGGACCGTTTATGTTCAATGCAAACGGCGACATCAATTTCGGCAGACAATAATTTCGATATGAGCAAAAGATGTTCGTCGGAAAAACAATTTAACCAATTCTTTGATAGACAGATTTTGATTGCCGTTTCTGAAACTGAGAAATAACAATCAAAATCCCTCTCTCAAACATTCGATGATTAAATCAAAAAGGAGAGAAAACAACTATGAAACGCAGAATAAAAATATCAATCGCGCTTGCATTGAGCGTCGTTTTAGTATCGCTGATGAGTTCCGATTCGACGGTGAATGGACAATCAGGTCAAGGGTCAGACCATGCATGGGGAATTTTCGTCACTCCTGGTCCTGAACAGATGCTTCGCATCACGGTAGTCAATACCGACAGAAATAGAAATGCCAACGTGCGTTTTGGACGGCAAAGCTACACGCAAGAAATGTGCAACGCCGACGGAGTATGCAAACTTGTCTCTGCTTTGCCAAATATATCCGCCCCAATAACACTGATGCCGAGCGAAGCGGCTTCCTTTGACATTTCGCCAAACAACGCTTTTGCAGTTCGCGGAGTGGTTTTGAGCAACCGCCCAAACGTGCGGGTAACTGCGATGATTATGAACACTACGACGGGCAAAATTGATGCCTTTTTTGACATCTTTACTGAATAACGTCGCCCCGAACAAGTTATCAGAGCGGATGCGGTGACGGCTGACTTGGTGAAAAGTGCTACGCCTGATGCGTGTTCGCTCATTCGCAAGGCTCATTAAGCAAGTAACTGAGGACTGTGCAAAATCCACAGCGTCGCGGTGAACTGACTCTATACTTGGCAAGGCTACAAACTTGGCATTTTTTGTTTCAAAAACCCAATTTTGTTCCCTTTGACAGTATAGCTGTGCCTATCAAGGCGAGATAACGAAGCGCAGACTTTTCTCAGTAAGTTCCCGTTTCTCTCCCGCCGGGTTCGTTTCAAAGTGTGCGTCTGCTCAATTCCGGGCGTTAAAATTAAAAAATCCCTCACCAATAATTTTTTCTCGCAAAATTCGTGTAAAATATCTACGAAAACTTTTTTGTAAATTTTATGCGCGATATTCCGGTTGGCAATGGCTCATTGCTGGTAACATTTGACGATAAATATCAAATCCGCGACGTTTATTTTCCGCACGTTGGGCAGGAAAATCATACGGAAGGTTTTCCGTTTCGGTTTGGCGTTTGGGCGGACGGTGAATTTTCTTGGATTTATGAAAATGATTGGGAACGCGAGCTTTGTTATTTGCCGGAAACTTTGGTTACGGATGTTAAATTAACTAATGAAACGCTCGGTTTGGAGATAATTTCAAATGACACAGTGGCAAGCCACGAGAATATTTTTTTGCGGCGTGTGCGTGTGCGAAATTTGATTGAAAAAGAGCGTGAAGTTCGAGTTTTTTTGCATCACGATTTTCGAATTTCGGAAAATAAAATCGGCGATACGGCGTTTTATGAACCTGAATCACACGCGCTAATTCATTACAAAAAAAACCGTTATTTTTTGATAAATTCCGCGCCGCATTTTGACAAATTTGCGACCGGACGCAAGGCTTTCCGCGACCAAGACGGAACTTGGCGCGATGCTGAAGACGGACATTTGAACGGCGGCGCGATCACCGAAGGCTCGGTAGATTCGACGGTTCAGATGAATTTGGAGATTGAAGCAAACGGCGAAAAAGAATTTTATTATTGGATTTGTGCCGGAAAATCTCTGGCGGAAGTTTCCGATTTGAACGCGCATATCAAAAAGCAAACGCCGGAAAATTATCTGCGATTTACGGAAAATTATTGGCGGGCTTGGGTTAATAAAAACGATACGGATTTTGCGGATTTATCGCCCGAAATTGTTGAACTTTACAAGCGCAGTTTGCTGATTATCAGAACACAGATTGATAACGACGGCGCGATTTTGGCGGCAAATGATTCGGACGTTGCCGAACGCGCAACCGATCATTACAGCTATCTTTGGACACGCGACGGCGCACTCGTCGCACACGCGCTCGACCTTGCCGGTTATCCTTTTTTAACTAGAAAATTCTTTGAGTTTTGCGGAAAAATCGTTCACCGCGAAGGTTATTTTTTGCAGAAATATAACGCCGACGGCACAGTTGCTTCAGGTTGGCACGCGGCGTGGGACGTTTTCGGACAAAAACAACTTTTGCCGATTCAAGAAGATGAAACCGCGCTCGTGATTTGGGCTTTGTGGGAACATTACGATAAATTCCGCGACATCGAATTCGTGCGCCGTCTGTATCGTCCTTTGATCACGAAATGCGCTGATTTTATGGCGGAATTTCGACACGCAGAATTAAATTTGCCGAAACCGAGTTGGAATTTGTGGGAAGATCGGCGCGGAATTCATACTTTTACGGTTTCATCCGTGATTGGCGGACTTCGTGCGGCGGCGAAATTTGCAAGGCTTTTCGGCGAAATCGAACGCGCCGAATTTTATGAAAAAACCGCCGATGAATTTGTTTCGGGAATGACCGAAAATCTTTACAGCGCAGAACGCGGGCGATTTCTTCGCGCTTTGGAATTTCAAGGCGATGAGCATTTTACGGTTGATGAAGCCGTCGGCGCAGAAACATTTGCGCTCTTTTATTTCGGCGCGTTTTCTGCCACAGATAAAAAAGTAAAGCAAACAATGCGAGCCGTCGAAGAAAAACTCTGGATTGATAATGAAATCGGCGGCGTGGCGCGTTTTGAATCTGACGGTTATATGCGAATTTCCGACAAAATCACCGGAAACCCTTGGTTTATCTGCACGCTTTGGCTAGCTGATTATCGAATTGCAATTGCGAAATCTAAAAAAGATTTGCGCGGCGCGTTGGAGATTTTGGAATGGACAGCAAAACGCGCTTTGCCGTCGGGCGTTTTGGCGGAACAAGTCAATCCCGAAACGGGCGAACCTGTTTCGGTTTCGCCGCTCACTTGGTCGCATTCGACTTTTGTGGCAACGGTGGCGAATTATCTGAATAAAGCGAAAGAATTTTAACGCAAAGATGCAAAGGCGCAAAGACGCAAAGTTAATAAGTTATAACAGGGCTTTCTCATAAAAATAAATTTTCCGGTAACTTGCCAATCAAGAATAAATTGACAGGGATAAATGGGATGCAAGGGATAAAAATTGAAAAAAAACATTACTGAGCGGCACGGTAATTGCCGAATGCCAAAAAGGTTATTTTAAGATTTTTTGCCCGCGAATAAACGCGAATGAACGCGAATAAAAACCAATTCGGGCAGATTTTTCCGCGACAACTTTAAGAAATAAAAAATATTCGCGCCGATTCGCGTTTATTCGCGGGCAAATTTTTCTTTCTTTTGGGTTAAGCAATTTTCATACCGCTCAGTAATGAAAAAAAACTAAAAAAATCCCTTTCATCACTTCAATCCCTGTTAATTTTCGGTTTTTGTTTAACTTTCAATTTTTATGAGAAAACCCTATAAGAAATGAGAATCAAACAATATCTCATTTCTCATTTCTCACCTCTCATATCTTTAAAATTCCCAAAATATCGGAACAAGTAAAATCGCTGTAATAAAAGTGATTATCGTTAAAATAGTGCCGATTTTGACGAAATCCATAAATTTATATCTGCCGGGCGTATAAACTAGAACGCAAGCCGGCTCTAATGGCGTAATAAACGAAAATGACGCGGCAAAAGTTACGGCAACCGCAAAAGTTCGTGGATTTAGTCCGAGCGCGACGGCGGTTTTTACGGCAACAGGTAAAACAACGAGCGCGGCGGCTTGATTCGACATCGGTTGTGTCAGCAAAACGGTTAAAGCAAAAAATCCTGCAAGGACGGCAACCGCGCCATATTGTTGAAAATATTCGACAATTAAAGCCGCCAGATATTTGTCCGTGCCGGTTTTTTCCATCGCAATTCCGAAGCTCATCATACAAGCGATTAAAACCAAAAGCCGAAAATCTATCAACGAATACATCTCCGAATGCCGAACTGTTTTTGTCGCCAAAAGCAATAAAACGCCGAGCAAAACACACATCGCCAACGGAATATCAAAGCCCGTTACGAGTTTTGACAACGAAAGCGTGAGAAAAAGTCCGAATGCCGCTAACGCCCATTTGCGCTTTTCCGTCCGCATACTTCCTGCCGAAACATCTTCTAAAAGCAGCATTTCGCCGTCAGTAACCAACGGTTCGATTTTTTTGAGTTTTCCTTGCACGAGCAAAACGTCGCCGAATTTCAAACGAACTTCGCTCAATTTTTCGAGAAAAGTTTCGCCCTGCCGATTAATTGCCAAAACGGTTAAATCGTAATTTTGACGAAACCGCAAATTCTTCAAATTTTGACCGACAATTAACGAATCGCGCATTACCATCACTTCAAAAAGTTCGATGTCGCCGCCTTGCAAAACTTCGTCGTTGAGTTTGAAATCGGCTTTTATTTCAAGTCCGGCTTCGGCTTTGATATTCAAAATATTTGCCAATTTTCCTTCGACGATTAAAAGGTCGTTCAAACGGATTCGTTCACGCGATTCGGGCGACATTATCGGTTTGTTGTCGCGGATAATTCCGAGAACATTGAGATCGAGGTCGCGGTTCAAATCGGCTTCGCTCAAGGTTTTGCCGACAAGGTTCGAGCCGGGCAAAACAAGCAATTCTGAAATATATTCGCGGATTCTGTATTGGTCTGTAAAAGAATCTTCGCCGCCTCTGCTCGGCAACATCCGTCTGCCGACGAACAGCATATAAATCATTCCGACGAGGAAAATCATTCCGCCGACGGCAGTTAATTCAAACATCGAATAACCTTCCATTCCGTAACGCTGCATCGCGCCCGAAACTGCAAGGTTCGTCGAAGTTCCGATAAGCGTGCAACTTCCGCCCAAGATTGCGCCGAAAGCTAACGGCATCAACAATTTAGAAGGCGGAATTTTCGCGCGTTCCGAAAGTCCGATAACGACGGGAAGAAACATTGCCGTCGTCGTCGTATTTTTTAAAACGGAAGCCGCAACCGCCGCAATTGCCATAATCAGCGCGGTCAGAAAAAATTCATTATTGCCGGCAATTTTATAAAGTCTGCGCCCGATGAGGTCAACCAATCCGGTTTTTATTAAGCCGCCGGTTAAAACGAAAAGTCCGGCAATCGTAATTATCACGCTGTCGCCAAAGCCCGCCAAACCTTCTTTAGCATCTAAAACACCGCTCAAAACTAAACCGATGACCAACAAAACCCCGACAATGTCAACCGGAATTTTTTCCAACCCGAACAATACCAGCGCGGCAAATAATAAACTTATTACAACAATAATTTCAACGGTCATTTGAATTTAAGGATAATGCAATTTTTTTTTTTTGCAAAGCATAAATCTTTGCAGTTACGCGAACTATCGAATTTTATTTATTTGCATCTAACGATTTGCGTCGGTTCGCTTTCAGCAGGGCTATTTCAAATTTGGAAGTTTGCCTTTCGCGCCCGACATACGATACTATTCTCTCCCCGATTCGTATAAATATTCGTGTTCAGAGCATTACTGAGCGGTCTGAAAATTGCATAGTTGAAAATCGCTTATTATGACCAACTTAATCAAGTGTTTTCCGTGTTTTCTGTGTTTTCTGTGGACAGAAAAATAAATCTATCCACAGAAGACACAGAAAACACGGAAGAAAACGGAAACGTGGCGGTCATTGATTTGTCCTATCAATTTCCGTGCCGCTCAGTAATGTGTTCAGAGTAGAATTTAGAACGACAAAACAAAACTTATGAAATTATCTTTTTTTATATTTGCAACACTACTTTTGGTTACTTCAAACATCGTATTTGCTCAATCAAATCTCAAGAAAGTTAAACTAAATCAAAAATTCGAGATTGCTGCGAGCCAAAAAGGTTATATTCAGAGCGAAAAATTAACCGTCGAATTTGTCAAAGTTTTGGAAGATTCGCGGTGTCCGGTTGATGTTGATTGTGTTTGGGCTGGGAGCGCGAAGATACAAATAAAAGTCAGCAAAGGAAAGGCGGCGGCGCAAGTTTTTGAATTGAATACGAATTTAGAACCGCAACTCATCAAATTTCAAGGCTACAAAATCGAATTAACGGATTTAACACCCGCGCCAAAATCCGATGTTGATATGAAATCAGTCAAATATACAGCAAGTTTTAAGGTAGAAAAATGAGAACACGGAGCGGTAGCGACTTGGCAAGCCCATCCGCTACCGATTGGCAAAAACGCCCGTCCGCTATCGCTTGACGGTTCTCATTTTTTCACTTTTTCACTTTAAAAAGCCTCCATTCGCCCACGATTTCGGGGAATGAGACTTTACCGTCTTCGATAAAATTGATTCCCGAACCGGCAACTAAATCTTTTACGGTTCGAGAGGCAAGAATTTCGGCAACCTTTGATTCTTCGGCAATTTTTTGGGCGAGTTCAACCGCTAAACCGCCATAGACATCGCCGCGCACTTCGCATTCGCCGGTATGCAAGCCGGTTTTGACGCGCAAATCGAGACGCTCTGCCGATTCGTTTATCGCCAACGCGCAACGAATCGCGCGAGCCGGACCGTCAAATACGGCAAGCAAACCATTTTCGTCAAACGAGACTTCCCGACCTTTGAAAAGTTCGATTTGGCGGCGCACATAAACACCCGAACGCTCCATAAAATCTTCCCAATTCGTCATTTCCAACGCTTGTGCTTGAGG
Source organism: Acidobacteriota bacterium (assembly GCA_031409875.1). Taxonomy (GTDB): domain Bacteria; phylum Acidobacteriota; class Blastocatellia; order Pyrinomonadales; family Pyrinomonadaceae; genus CALMEH01. The sequence continues at coordinate 38,030 of JANNYB010000026.1, forward strand.
ATCAATAATTTTAACGCTCATCACAGTCGCCAAAACACGGTCAATCTCGGTCGAATGCCGCATTCCGGTTAAAAATTCTTCGATTTCATCTAAAATTTCGTCTTGATTTCCGACAAATGGCAGATGGTCAATGCCTTCAAATTCGACATATTTGCAAGCCGGAATCAATTCGGCAACATAACGACCTTCTTCGACTTTGAGACATAAATCGCCGCTTCGATGAATGACTAAAGTTGGCACGCGAACCGTTGGCAAAACATTTCTGACATCAATTTCGGCATTCATTTTGGTCAGCGCAACCGCCGCGCCCGGACTTGCGCCCATTCGCAAATATTCCGCCCACCAATGGCGAAATTCTTCATCATTCGCCATCGAAGGCGCACGTTCTTCAATGCCGACGGGTTTTCCCCAATCGCGCCGCATCAATTCAAAAAACGCTTCACGGTCGTCCGCCGAAACGCCCCACGGATAATCTTCGTCTTTGATTCGTTTGGCGTAAGTTCCAATCATCACGAGCGCAGTTGTGCGTTCGGGATAAGTTGCGGCAAAGAGCGAACACATCGGTCCGCCTTCCGAAACACCGATTAAAACTGCGCGTTCCGAACCAACCGCATCCATAACGGCGTGAACGTCTTCCATTCTTTGCTCAAGCGTCGGTAAATCTTTTATCGGAACGCGATCAGATAAACCTGTGCCGCGTTTATCAAACAAAATAAGGCGCGAAAATGATGCGAGCCGATTTAAAAATGATGCGAAAAGGTGATGTTTCCAAAAATATTCGAGATGCGAAACCCAACCCATCACAAAAACGATGTCCAAATCGCCGTCGCCAACGACTTGATACGCGATATTGACATCGCCGTTTTCGACGTAATGCGTTTCGGGCGGAGATGTGGAAAGACGATGAGACTGAGGGACTGAGAGACTGAGAGATGGAGCGAAAAAATTGTCGTTCGGGACGAAAATCTCTTGGTCACTTCGTCTCTCCGTCGCATCGTCATCTTCGGAGATTTCTCGAATCAAAACTCGCGTTTGAGTATGTTCAATAATTTCAATGTCGCTGCCGACCAATTCAACGGGCGCGATAAAGCGATAACCGTATTTCGGGACGGTTTCGATAAATTTTACGTCTTTTGTTTCGCCCAAAATCCGGCGCAGAATCGAAATATTTTGCGCGAGATTGTTTTCTTCGACAAACGAGCCTTCCCAAACTTCATCGAGCATTTTTTCTTTGCTCAAAACTCGTCCGGCGTTTTCAATCAAAAACAAAAGCGTATCAAAAACTTTCGGCGACATCGGAATCGTTTTCACGCCGTCAAAAAGCAGACGTTCCGCCGCGTCCAATTGAAACGCGCCAAAGCTGTAAATTTTTCCAAATAAATTATTCATTAGACAACTTTCCTAAATAATGGAGTTCTGATTGATAATTTTGTCATAAAAAGTCCGACACGCTTCAGCTTGTCGCCGATGTTTAATATCAAATTTGCTAACTTTCCAATTGAACTTTAACTTGAAAAATATTTGGTGCATCAACAAGCTAAAGCGTTAGTATCTACACAAGTTAGAAACACCTAAAATCTTCGAGTTTTGTCGCTGAAGGCGACTGACATTATAGCCTAGCGAGAATCGCTAGGAAGTTTCCGGTAATATGCACGCTCGCTGAAGGCGAGCAACAATCACCGCGCTATTTGTTCGTCGCCTTCAGCGACGGAAAATGTGGTCAAACTTACCTAGCGATTCTCGCTAGGCTATAATGTTGGTCGCTTTCAGCGACAAAACCACAAGTATTCAAGTCAATTTGGACTTGTGTAGAAACTAATGCTAAAGCGTGTTGGACTTTATGAAATCAATTCTTTAACGCAAAACTAACAAAATCAAATATTTATTTTGGAAAGTTAAGCAGTTGAGCAAAAGTAATCAGATATTTTGGGCGCGTTCAGAGTCGCGCATTTATGCGTAAAGTCGCCAGCGAAGCGCAGCGAACGCACGGCTGAAGCCGTTACTCTGAACAGTTTTCAAAATCTCTCATACATTTTGCTCCTCTGCTTATCTATTTTACGTTTTCATAGTTTCTTCATAATTTCTTCATAAAAATTTCAGAATTTTCTAAAGATTTTACTTCGCCGTTCACGGTAAAAAGGTAATGCGCCCGAAATTGTGAGAATTCACAAGAATTTTAGCGCAATTTGTCGAAAACACAAAAAATTTTAAGGAGAAATATTATATGGCTACCAATTTTAAGTTTGAGATTATGCCCAGTCGGGCTTTATATCCTGAATTTCCGTCATTTGATTTGTTCGTCAAGAAAAAGGTGAACGGTTGGGTTTGGACGGAAGAAACCTTCACTTGGTCGTGTCTTCCGGGCTATACGAGAGAAAATTTAGGTGCGGTTGATTACGACGATTATAGCGATAACGGAGGCAAAGGATATTCGTTTTATCTCAATTCAAGACCGCTTTCTGTCTTTGAAAAAGCAACCAATCCTTGTTACGGCATTCTGAGCGATATACCAACCGATTTTGCTATCGGCTCGAAAGGTTTTGCCACAATTCATTATGGCGGAGCCAAAGTCAAGCAATTATTGCTTGCCGGAAAAAGCGAAAATGTTCTTTATTGCGATTGGACACTTGTCAATGTTTATTAAGCAGACTGATGATTTTCGACCGAATTTTCGTGCAAATTATAAAGCACAAATAAACTAAATCTTACTATGAAAATTCAAAAACAGAGAGAAATAGTTATTGAGTTTGAGCGCGTTCAACTTATTCGCAAACGCGCCAAAACACATTTGATAAATTGCCATAAATGTCGGCGCGAAACAGATTTTATTCCGTTGCACGAGGCAGGAACGCTCTTTAACACAAATGTCGAACAATTATTCCAATTCATAAAGATAAACAATAGTCATTATGAAATTGAGGCAAGCGGCGAAATTTTTATTTGTCTGGTTTCGCTGTTGGCACAGATGAAAGCCAAGACAAATATCTCCCAAATAAAATTAATAGGAGAAAAACAATGATCGGATTTAAATTAAACGCAACCAGCACGACAAATTTTACATACACTTATGACCACTATACCGAAGGCGATTTTTGGATTTCGGACGCAATTACGGCGATGTCGAAAATTCCCGGTCTTGGGGCAAGCGGCAAAGTTATCGGAATGGGCGCAAAGAGTAAAGACGCAATTAACAATTCGCTTTCATTGCTTTCAAAAAATTATTTAATTGAACTCGGCGATGTTCGCAACCAGATGGGCGTTACGGTTGAAGGAGTCGGCGGAACATATTTGGCGCACGGATTATTTAACATCAACGGCAATTCTGGAGTTCAAATGGTGCAGAAATTTGTGATGAATCTGAAACGCGCCGCTGATGTTTATAACCAAGACATCGGCGACCAAGTGATGATGCAAATCACTAAAACAATCAGAATGTTCGACTACGAAATGCCTTTCGGAACAGTCGGCGGACTTTGGATCGAGATTGAATTCTAGTAAGGCAATCTCTTCAGAAAATTATCAGAAAAACTTCAGAAAATTCTAAAGATTTTCGTCATTGCCTTGCGATTTAATAGTTACATAAGGCGCAAAAACGCCAAATAAAAAAGGAGAACAAAAGAAAATGCCAAAAATAGAAACAATAGCAGATGATATGGGAAAACCGCTGACAATACTTAACCTTGAACACACGGTCGGCGCAAGCGGTGTGAACGCAACGGATGATGTGCGAATTGTTAAAGCACTATTTTATTTCGTTCCGCGCGACTATAAAAAAACAAATAGCCAGTCTAATGCGGTAGGCGTGGCAGGAAATTGGAATTATCCTACGAGCAAAATTCCTTCAGCTTTTGACTCGACAATGTGGGGCGTTGTCGAAATAACCAAAAGTTTTCAAAAATTCGCAAACAAAATGTTTGCCAATTACGGTTACAAAGTGAATGTTTCAGGAACAATCAAACCATCAAAAGGTTACGCGCTTTCCGGAAAAACTTTCTCGACCATTGCCGCGCTGAATATTTTTGCCGCGCTCGGCGCAAGAGGTTACAGATTAGATTATATTGACCAAATTATCAGCGAGAGTAGAGGCGATTTTGAATACCTTTATGAGGAAATTGATGAATACGAAGGTCATGACTAACCGTAAAGTGTCGGCAAACATTAGAGTTTAAGGAAAAATTCGTGTTGGACTTTTTAGAAATCAATTATTTATTTCTTCATAAATTAATCAGAAAAATTTCAGAAAGACTTCAGAAAATTCTAAAGATTTTCTCATCAACAAACGCATATTCTAGCTCTAACGAAGCAATTCGATTTTATTAAACTAAAAATTCAGAGGAAGTATAAGTAATGAAAAACAAAATAAACAAAATATCGTTGAGCATTTTCGCAATGCTTTTGGCAGCAACCACAATTTCAGCCGCGCCGGTTGTCCGACAAGGTGCGGGCGCAAACCCGGCGGCAATTCAGGCAATCGTTGACCAATTTCGCGCAGATTTGGGCGGCGCGTTAAATCCTAATACGGCTTCAACTTTTCCAAACGGACGACGCGAAATCAATTGGGACGGCGTGCCTGATTCGTTTTCTGAGCCGAACAATCTGCCGCTCGACTTTTTCAACGTCAACAGTCCGCGCGGCGTGATTTTTAACGCCGTCGAAGATGAAACCGGCGCGGCTTTAAATCAATTTGCCGTCAGTTCGACTACTGCGTCCGGCGTTCCGGTTCGTTTTGGAAATATCAACGCAAGTTATTCGACGGCGTTCCAAACTTTTAGCGCACAGCGGCTTTTCACCGTCCGCAACGCGCACATTTTGGAAGTCAATTTCGTCATTCCCGGCACGAATATTCCCGCAACCGTCAACGGTTTCGGCTTAGTTTTTTGCGATGTTGATTCGTCAACCGGCGGCAACCGCAGTTTGATTCGTGTTTATGACATCAACGGCAGACAACTTTCAGCCGCTTCTGCGCCCGTATTAGACAACGGACTTTCGTTTGTCGGCATTTCGTTCAACGCCGGCGAGCGTGTGGCGCGTGTCGTCATCGAAAGCGGAGCTTTTCCCCTTTCGGCAACCAATACCGACAACGGCAGCACGCTTGATGTCGTGGCGATGGACGATTTTATCTACGGCGAACCGCGTGCTTCGCAATTTCACACAGGCGATTTTGACGGCGACAGTTTTGCCGATTCGGCTATTTTTCGTCCGAGTTCGGGAACTTGGTTTCGGCTCAATTCGGGAAACAACACTTTCCAACAAGAACTTTTCGGCTTAAACGGCGACATTCCGGTTGATGGCGATTTTGACGGCGACAAACTCGCCGATGTCGCAATTTTCCGACCTTCGGACGGTTCTTGGTATTTCCGACGTAGCTCAGACGGCACAACTTTCGGCGCATTCTTCGGACAAAACGGCGATAAACCTGTCGTCGCCGATTACGACAAAGACGGCATTTCCGACATCGCCATCTGGCGACCGAGCAACGGAAACTTCTTTGTTTTAAGAAGCAGCACCAATTTCACAAACTTCTTCGGCTATCCATTCGGCGCAACCGGCGACATTCCCGTCCAAGGCGGCGCACAGTAAGCAGGTAATTGGTAATTGGTAATTGGTAGTTGGTAGTTGGTAGTTGGTAGTTGGTAGTTGGTAGTTGGTAGTTGGTAGTTGGTAATAGGTAATCGTGCAAATTCACTTTTACCTATTACCAATTACCTATTACCAATTACCTTTTTACTGTGCGCTGATATTTGTATCGGTGGCAATAATGTCAAAATCCGTTAATTCATCCGTAACTGTTACGACTCGCGGATTAAAGGTAAATCGTTTCGATGTAACCGAAATAATCACTATTTGTCCGACCTCGATGTTATCAAAGCGATAATAACCAAACGCACTTGTCAATACTGTTTGAGAATTACCACTCGCATCGGTCAAAGTAATCCGCGCATTTCGCAAACCTACGCCGTCCGGTGCTAAAACTTTGCCGATGATTGAAACCGTTGCCGAAGTTGGAGCAAAAACATCTATCGTATATGCTTGCGCTCCGCTCATACCGTCGCTTAAATCGGTAACTTTGAGCGTGAAATTATAACTCCCCGACGTGGTTGGCATACCTGATAAAATTCCCGTCGTTGAATTGAGCGTCAAGCCCGGCGGCAAACTTCCCGCGATTACCGTAAAATTATACAATGCACCAAAATTTGTTTGGCTTGATTGTTTTTCGTCCTCGGTAAAGCCCGATGCGTTCAGCGTGCGAATGGCGGAAAATTGAACATTCTGATACGTCAAATTAGTTGAACCGTTTGGTAGAGTGCCGTTTCCGCCGTTGCCTGTCGGAGTATTTGAGAATAAAAAATTGTTCTCAAATGCGCCGATGTCGGAACGTCCGCCGATTGTTCGCAAAACACCGCGTTGGTCAAACGTCAGCGGATTTAACAAATCAGCCGCGTTAATTGCCGTTGAATTGTAGTAAAGCGCGTGCGTCGGAGTTGCGCCGCCAAAATCGTTGAGAACGGAAAGTTGCGGATTTAGAATCGCCGCGCCGGTGCCGATTTGATCGCCATTGAAACCAAAGCCGATTGACGTTCCGACATTGCCGACGAGATTGTAACCATTTGAAATAAACAAGCCTCTGACATCCGGCTGAGTCGCGTTATTGCGATTGTTAGCAATAATTGTGTTGCGAATTGTTACCGCCGAGCCGATGCCATTATTTAAGCCGCCCGCACTGTCAGTGGCAGCGGTTTGATTATCGGTAATCGTTGAACTGCTGATGTTTATTATCGCGTTACCGACAAGTCCGCCGCTATAAATACCGCCGCCGCCGTCGCCCGTGCTGACGGTGCTGACGTTGCCGGAAATAGTCGAGTTGACGATGTTGAGATTTCCGGTGTTGTTAATTCCGCCACCGACACCGCTTGAAGTATTACCCGAAACGGTGCTGTTTTGAATTCGCGCCGTGCCTGCGATTAAAATTCCGCCGCCGTTACTTGCGGAGTTGCCCGTGATGTAGCAATTCGTAACAGTCAAATCGTCGCCTAATTGTGCAATTCCGCCGCCGCCGGGAGTTCCGCCGCTACCGCCAACGCCACTGCCGCCCGTAATCGTCAAACCCGTTAAAGTAATAAACCTGTTTGTGCCAAAATCTGTATCGCCGATGCTAAAGATACGGAAAGCTCCGCCGCCACTATTGCGCCGCACTGTCAAAAGATTCGCGCCTTTGCCGTTAATCGTCAGACTTCGGTTGATAATAAGATCGCGAAAACCTGCCGCTGATGACAAAGTGATAACCTGCGGCGTATCGAAAAGCGTCGAGAAAAAAATCTCGTTGCCGTTGGTTGACGCAATCGCTTCACGCAAAGAACAATCGGCATCGCACACGCCGTCATTCGTGTCGGCGATTTTTGTTACGACCAACGGAGCAAATAACGGAGATTCAAACGCGCCGATGTCTGCGCCGTCGGAGGCATTTGTAACTGCCGAATGATCAATCGGGCGCAGGTTGCCGCGTTGGTCAATCGTCAAACCCGAACCGTCGCCGCGATCAATTGCCGGACTGTCCGCAAACAAAGCGTGTGTCGGTGTCGTGCCGCCGTTCAGCGTAAGCGATTGCAAACGCGGATTTTGTTGGATGTCGGAATCTCCGCGCAAATCGTGCGGTTGCGTAAAGTTTTCAACATTGCCGACATTGCCGATTAAATTGTAGTCGTTCGAGACGATAAACGAATCTCCGCTCATCGGAATTCCCCGAAAAACATCGGGCAAAATCGCGTTGTTGCGGTTCGCGGCAATAATCGAACTGCGAATTGTTGCCGTGCCTCTTTCGTTGTTGAAACCGCCCGCGCCGGTGGCGGATTGGTTGTCGGTAATCGTTGAATTACTGATGTTTATGGCAATGCCGATTGAATAGATGCCGCCGCCTTTACCTTCAGAAATCGAGGTAGTAATGTTGCCGGAAACAGTCGAGTTGACGAGATTGAGCGTTCCGTTGTTGAAGATTCCGCCGCCGTTGCTAATTGAAGTATTGCCCGAAACTGTGCTGTTTTGAATTCGCGCCGTGCCGATTTGGATAACAATTCCGCCGCCGCCGACCGAGTTGTTAGCAAATCCGTCCGTGATGGTCAAACCTGTTAAAGTAACGAACGGATTAGTGTCGAAATTGCTGTCGCCGATGTTAAAGATGCGGAAACCTGCGCCACCATTACGGCGCACCGTCGTTAGATTCGCGCCTTTGCCGTTGATGTTAAGGCTTTTGTTGACAATCAATTCGCGGAAACCTGTCGCGCCCGACAATGTAATGGTTTGCGCGGTGTTGAATAATGTCGAAAACTCGACGGTGTTGCCCGTGCCGGCAACCGCAATCGCTTCGCGCAATGAACAATCAGCATTGCACACGCCGTCGTTGGTATCGGCGATTTTCGTAACAATCAAAGACGGCGGAATCGCTTCAAACGCGCCAATGTCCGCGCCGTCGGAAGCATTTGCGACGTTGATGTTTTCAACCACGCGCAGAAAACCGCGTTGGTCAGTCGTCAAACCGAAACTTTCGCCTTTGTCAATCGCGGGAGAATTGGCTTGCAAACTATGCGTCGGCGTGTCGCCGCCATTATCGGCAAGCGAATTGAGCAAAGGATTCACCGCATTGCCAAACAAATTGAATCCGGCAGAAGTGAAAATGCCCGTAATATCAGGCACGGTTGAATTATTGCGATTGGCGGAAATTATCGAACTGCGAATTGTCGTCGCGCCGCCTGCGCCGTAAAAACCGCCCGCGCTATTTGTTCCGGCGGCTTGATTGTCGGCAATCGTCGAATTGCTGATGCTCATCGTGCCGTTGTTCCAAATTCCGCCGCCGTTGTTGTTGCCGCCGTTTTTGACGTTGCCCGAAATGGTTGAATTGACAATATTTAGCGTTCCTTCATTGTGGATTCCGCCGCCGCTCGAAGTTGAAGAGTTAGCAGTATTGGCGGAAATTGTGCTGTTAATCAGCGTCAAATTACTGTCGGAAGTTATAAATAATCCGCCGCCTGTTCCGGCTTGGTTGCCCGTGATGTGTGTGTTGGTCAAAGTTACGCTGACACCCGAATTGGCGTTGATTGCGCCGCCGCCGAAAGTTCCCGCGTCGCCGCCCGTAATTGTCAGATTGCTCAAATTAACGGTTCTGCCGTTGCCGTTGAGATTAAAAACTCGGTGCGTTGCGCCAATAGAATTTCGCCGCACGGTCAACAATTTCGCGCTTTTGCCGTTAATCGTCAAAGTTTTATTGATGACCAGATCGCGGAAACCGTTCGCGTTTTGCAGCGTGATGATTTGCGGTGAATCGAACAGCGGCGACGCAAAAACAATCGTGTCGCCTTGATTGGCGGCAATAATTGCCTCACGCAAACTGCAATCGGCATCGCACATTCCGTCATTCGTATCCGCCGTTTTTGTAACAGTCAGCGAAATCGGCGAGTTAGTCGAAATCGTTACGGTCGCCACATTTGAATCAACTGCGCCGTCGTTCGCCTTGTATGTGAACGAATCGCCGCCGACAAAACCGTTATTCGGCGTGTATGTAAAACTGCCGTTCGCATTAAACGTCAGCGTTCCGTGCGTCGGATTCGTTACTAAAATTGCCGTCAGCGAATCGCCGTTCGCGTCCGTGTCGTTGCCCAAAACTCCCGGCGCAACAACGGTCAAAGCAAAATTTAGCGGAGTCGAATACGCATTATTTCCCGCTGTCGGCGCGTTGTTGACGATGGAAAGCGTAACGGTTGCAATATTTGAATCGGCTAAACCGTCATTCGTTTTATAAGTGAACGAATCGCTGCCGATGTAATTTGCGGTCGGCGTGTAAATAAATGAACCGTCGGCGTTAAAAACCAAAGTTCCGTGCGTTGGATTTGAAACTAAAATCGCGGTCAACATGCCGCCTTCGGTATCGGTATCGTTGCCGAGAACGTCCGGCGCATTGACCGTCAGCGCAATATTTTTGCCCGTCGAGTATGAATCTAATCCGGCAATCGGCGCGAGATTTTGCACTTCAAACGCGCCGATGTCCGCGCCGTCCGAAGCGTTGGCAAACTGCGGAAAATCAATCAGGCGCAGGTTTCCGCGTTGATCGGTCGTCAAACCGAAACGATTTCCGCTGTCAATTGCGGGAGAAATAAGTTGCAAACGATGTGTCGGAGTTGCGCCGCCGTAATTGCCGAGCGCGTCAATCGAAGGATTGAGAATCGAAGTGCTAGTCCCGATTTGGTCGCCCGCGCCGATAAATCCGGTTGCCGTGCCGCCGTTGCCGATGAGATTGTAACCGCTCGAAATAAATGTGCCGCCGACATCCGGCGTGCTGGAATTTGTGCGTCCGGCGGCAATAATTGAACTGCGAACCGTCGTTGTGCCGCCCGTTTGCAGAACGCCGTCCACGCCGCCCGTGCTGCCTGCGTCGTTGTCGGCAATCGTCGAATTTGAAATCGTCGTCGTGCCGTTCGTCCAAATTCCGCCGCTGCTGTTCGTGTTTTCGGCAACATTACCGGAAATTGTCGAGTTGATGACATTGAGCGTTCCGGCGTTGAAAATTCCGCCACCGCCGCGCACAAAACCCGAAATATTGTTGTTCGCAACCGTGCTGTTGACCAACGTCAGCGAACTATTTTCAAAGACGGAAATTCCGCCGCCGCCGTTGATGGCAATCGTGCTGCTCGCGCCGTTTTCGGTAATTACGCAATCAACAACCGTCAAATTCGCGCCTTCGCTGATGCTGATGCCCGCGCCGCTTGCCGTTACTGCGCGTCCGTCGCGGATAATCATTCCTCTAATTGTGGCATTTACGCCGCTTCCGAAAACATTAAAAACTCGAAATGACGCTCCCGTTAAATCGCGTCGAACCGTCAAAAGATTCGCGCCTCTGCCGTTAATCGTGATGCTTTTGTTGATAAAAATACCTTGCTCATTGAAATCGTCCGACAAAGTGAGCGTTTGCGGCGTATCAAAAAGCGGTGAAACAAACTCGACCGTATCGCCCGGATTTGCCGTCGCAATCGCTTCGCGCAAAGAACAATCGGTATTGCAAACGCCGTCGTCGGTATCATTTAATTTCGTTACGACTCGCGCATTTTCCCCAACAACTGTCAGCGTTACGGTTACAATATTCGAGTTTTGTGCGCCGCCGTTGGTTGCTCGATAAGTGAACGAATCAATGCCGGAAAAATTCGCGTTCGGCACATAAATAAAACCGCCGTTCGCGTTAAAAGCGAGATTACCGTTAGTCGGATTGGTAATTTTCACCGCCGTCAACGCGCCGCCGTCATATTGGACATCGTTGGCAAGAACGCCGTTTGCGGCAACCGTGATCGAATTATTGCGAACGACTGTGTAAAAATCAGCAACGGCAAGCGGCGGTTGGCTTTGCAATTCAAACGCGCCGATGTCAGTTCCGTTGCCGTTGGTGTTTGGAATTGCCGGATTATCAATTATACGAGGCAAGCCGCGTTGATCGGTTGTAACGAGAAAATTAAAACCTCTATCAATTGCCGGAGAATTGTCTTGCAAGCGATGCGTCGGAGTTCGTCCGCCGTTGTTGGTCAGCGGATTAAATAACGGATCAAGCGGCATTGCGCTCGTGCCGAGTTGGTCGCCCGCGCCGTTGAATCCGGTCGCTGTGCCGACGATGCCGACGAGATTGTAACCATTTGAAGCAAACACGCCGACGACATCCGGCACGGTCGAAACCGTTTGATTTTTGGCGATAATCGATGTAAATTATCAGATTATTCTCTAAACGGGACATAGCGGGACATAGAAAGCGGGCGTGCGGACAAACTACGATAAATGAAAGAGTTACGGCAACTCTTTTAAAATCATTCATTTGCAGTTATTTTTCTAAACGGAATTCGTTTTTGAGCTACATTTTCACATCTTTTTATAAACAAGATAGATTGGAGCGGAATTGGGGAAGTTGCGTGATACGCCGTGTCAGCATCCTTTGGACTCGCAAATCTTCACCGTTTCCGCCTAAGATTTTTTTGAGATGATAATTAGCTTTCCTAAGTCTGTTTTTGCTACGACCATTGAGCCATTTGTTAGCATTTCACGCGCTTTTGTTTCTATTGCCGCCCTCCAATTCATTTCGGCAATAAAGTCGGCACGTTGCTGACGAATTTCTTCATCGGTTGGCAGACGTGCAGGCTGATTGTATATTTCCGGCTTATTCATAATCACTTAAACCCTTTAAATCCAACGGAAATCCTACGGTAATTCCAACGGAAATAAAAAAAATCCTACGGTAATGCTTTAAGTCTTTAGAAACTCGCAAGTTACGCTAAATCTTTTAAACTCTATCACTTAATCCTACGGAAATGCAATGGAGCAAAAAAACTGCATCCTACGGAAATTTGTTTAAAATCAACACTTTAAAAGATTTAGCGTGATTTGCGCGGATTTTACCGTTCGGAAAATACGGCTTCAGCCGTTCGCGGGGAAAGCCAAATACATTCGGTTCGTTTGCCGCCGCCTAAAATGAGAGCTTCTTTATCGAATCTCAGCCAGCCTTTTGCCTCGAATAATTCTTGATAGATTTCCGACGGATAACCGCTCAAGACAACAAAGCCTTTTAAGCCGTAAAGCAATTCAGCAAACTCACGATGCTTATCATCGGTCATTTCGTGTGAATATGCCTTTTTAGTCGTTCGCGTTGAGAACAGATACGGCGGATCAAGATAAAATAAAGTGTCCGGCTAAGTGCATCAACACTCATCAGCGTCAATATTTCGTCGCCATCCGACATATAAATAACGCCTTCACAAATAAAATTTTCAGCTACATTTTTCATACATTTCCTACTTTCTGGGTTTCTTTTTCGCTTTCCAAAGTTCTAAACACCGCTTGTTGCAAAATCGTTTGCCAGCGTAATAAATAAATTGTTCGCACCAATCTGCGAAGCGTTTTCTTTTGCAGTATGTGCATTTATCCATATTTTTTAGTTTTGTGCGATTGGCATCTCGTCCCAAGTTCTGCCATCAAGAAGCCGTCCTGATTTCTTTTTATTTACGCCACCCCATTGTTTGAAGAAAAATGGAATGCCGGAAGCAAGGCATTGGTTGCGAAGAAATCGCGCCCATTCCGGGTGCATCGGTCGGGCGTTTGGACCCGATTCACCTCCGGCAACAACCCAATCAATAGTTTTGATTCCGCGTTGTTTGAGAACGGCTTTTGCTATTTCCTGCAACGCTCGAATAGTTTTCTCGGTCGGATTATTATGACGGCACATTGAAAAACTCGGCAGATATTTAGACAAATCAATCGAACTGAGAAGCGGTTCAAGACTGAGCCAATGAACTTTTGCGTTGTGTTTTAGCAGTTCGTCAATGCGCCACAAATAATCTTCGTTCTCGACCGACGTTCCAAGCCAAACATTCGGGTAGCCTTCGCCCCAATCGGACGGCAGACAATCGCCGATGCGCTCCGGTTCTTTGGTCAAAATTTGATAAGTGTGCGGCGTGTCGCGGATGATTTGCCACGCTTCATCGCGCCACGCATCGGCTTCTTTGATGAAAAAATCTGACCACGAACAGGTGAAAACCATTCGCGGTTCTTTCCATTTGAGCGGATCGTAAAAGGTCGTTTTCGAGCGCACCACAACATTCGGATTTTGCCCGTATCGCAATTTGTCCCGGAACATATAACAATTTTTACAGCCCGGACTTTTCTTGTGGCAACCGTGCCAAGGATTCCACGATGCCTGCGTCCATTCGATATTACTTGTTTCAGCCATTTTGTTGCTCCAGTTTATTTTTCAATCGAGTGTAATTACCTTTATAAGTTGTGATGCTTCGCTCTAAATGTTGCCGCTTGGCACGTTCTTCGTAATACCATTTGCGGAATTTTTCTTTTTCCTCAAAAAGCTGGTTGTAATTTTTCGCCATCGTTTCGGTCGCGTCGGCGATGCGCTGAAGACAACCGATTTTAATATCATCGTTTGTCAAACTTTCACGATTATCCAAATTCCACGATTGTCTTGAAATATCCTTATGACTTTTACTCATTTTCTCCTCACTAAATAAAATTTTCTTCGCGGAACTGATTTTTCAAATTCGGTCATTTCAGGTTTCCGCACAACACAAATCAATTCTTCAAACGGGACTAAAAATGAACTTTGCAACCAATCGGGCGAATCGGCGCGAAGCCATTCTTTTGAACTCCAAGACCAAACCAAATCATTCGGCTTCACGCGCTCCATCGCGCCGAGAACGGCATAGCCGGACGGCACATTTTCGAGAGCTTCATTTCGGTAATTTCGCGCCATTTCAAATTTTCTTTTTTCTGACAGCATAACGGCTCGTTACAACGCGAAAACCGTCCTCAAATTCAACTAATACAGAATTCATTTTGCCGCGCACCAAAACTCGGCACGGTTCATCTTTGCGCTCCGGCAAGCGGACACGCCAAAACCAAACGTGGTCAAGAATCATAACTTCCCCACGCGACACCAACTAAAAATAGCGCAAGTTCGTGCTGTCTGCTGATTACTAGAATTTCAAATCCCTTATCCGAAAGCTGAAGTTCAATAAATATCCCCTCATTAATAAGTAGTTCCTGCTGTTGATTAAATATTTCCACAAATGTTTCTAATCTGTCGGCTTTGTGATTCTTCACCGGAAAGGGAATCAAATAACATTTAGCCTTATTTTCACGCTTTAATTCATCTATTTCTCGCTCTGAAAAACTCATATAATTTTCACCTCCGGCGATGGTTTGCGGATTGGGATTTCTTCGTTTGTTTGCGGGTGTTTCAGACTGCCTTGATTGATGATTCGTTCGAGCAGTCGGCGCGTCATTTCGACATCGGCGAGGCAATAATCGAGGACTTTGCCGCGCCGTCCTTCTTGCCAGTCAATCGGCGCGGTTGCGCCGTCGCCGGTTTTGCGGATGCGGCAGTTGGCATAAGCAAAATTGTCCAGATTTAACCCGCCGTGCGTTTTGTAGTCGTATTCCAAAGGAAGTCTAAGACTGAGCCAAATCTGCTCCAAAATGTCATAACTTTTTGCTTCCGGCAAACTCACGCCGTTTGCCAACAAAATATGGTCGTCAAAGCGACGATTGTTGAAGCCGACGACACAATCGGTTTCGCGGACGAGCGATTCAAAAGCCGATAAATTGTCCTTTAAGAAAATCCTTGTCCGTCCGATTTTTAAATCGTGGACTCCGATACAAGCAATTCCCATATTCTCGAAGTCGTGAAAACCGTCGCAGTATTTTATGTTCGGCTTTCGCGTTTTGTTTCTGCCCAAAATAGCTTTTTCAATTTCAATGTCGTAGATAATCATAATTTTTATCAAATTCTAAAATTTGTTTCCCAATAAATTCGGCGATTGCCGGCACAACTGCATTTCCTGTGCTAACGGTGAATTGTTCAAGAAGTTTATTAACGGCGCGGTCAGAAAGTTGGGCGGGAAACCCATCATCCAACAATAAATCGCCGGGTATGCGCGGATACGAACGCCCAACACTTTCAAGATATACTGTGTCGAGCGTTGGCTTTTGGTCTGTTTTAAGGCATTCAAAGCTACTTTCAGAGAACATCGTTTTTTCTTCCAATCGGTTGCTGTTATCGTAGGCAACCACAAATAGTCTTTTTCTCTCTGACGGATAACCGAAATCGGATGCGTGTAGAGTTTGCCATTCCGCATCAAACCCGATTGAGGCAAAGTCTGCAAGCACTCGGTCGAGTCCGAATGAAGCAAGCCTTGCGACGTTTTCAACGAATGCGTAACTCGGTCGTAACTCCCGAATGATTCTGAACATTTGCCGCCACAAACCGCTCTGCTCACCGTCCAATCCGGTCTGATTGTTGGCTGTGATGCTGATGTTTTGACACGGAAATCCGCCGCAAATAACGTCAACTGTTTTGAGTTGTTTTCGTCCGACATTTCTAACATCATCAAATTTCTCTGTCTGCGGAAAGTAATAATCTAAAAAATACTCTCGTTTGAAGCGGTCAAATTCGACCTGCCAAACGATTTCAAAACCTGCGCTTTGCAAACCCAAATCCATCGCGCCGCAACCTGTAAAAAGTGAACCGACTTTCATTTCGTTTCTCCTTATCGGTCAATTTGTAATTTTCTTTTTATAATCGGGATATGCTTCGCGGTTTCTTTGCGTCCGGTTTGTTTGCCTTGCGCCTTCAAATCTTTGTGCGCTGCCGAGTTCAGCAAAAGCATCATCAGTGGATGCGCTTTTTTGAATCTCAGCGCGGAAATATCTGCCGGAAAACCTCTTTTTGTCAGAAACTCGGTTTGATATTCTTCACTCCAGTCAAGAAATTCGAGAAGTTTCCGAAGCGTGTAAATTTGCTCGTCGCTGGCGCGTTCGGCAGAAAGATAAACAACATTGTCCGCGCCGGTTTCGACAATGCCGACGATTGCGCTCGGTGGCGGTTTGGGCGTGATTTGGGGCGTTTTCGGGGTTTCTCCGGTTAAGTGCTTCATTTCGGCTAAAACGAGTCCGATTTGCTTGTCGGTGAGCGTTTTGGTCGAATCGAGTTTTTTTAATCCGAGAAGATTCGCAATCCAAACAAGGCGTTCTTCCCGAACGGTTTCCTTATCTTCAAAGTGCAAATCGGGGCGCATTTTCTTCCACAAAATATTCAACGCGCCGTAGGCTTTGGAGCGCGATTGCGACGACATTGAATAGCTGTTATATGTTCTTTGATTAGTTGTCGGCATTGTCTTTCTCCGTGATGCCTTGATGCCAACTCGATCCGAATAAGGCTTCAATTTCTTCTGCTAACTTACCCGCCGCGATATTTGCGTTTTCCCTTGCATCAAGCGCACGATAATATTCCCAAATAGCGTCTTTGACACTCAGCAAAGCAATGAGCGCAGTTTCCTTATTCGTGGTTTGCGGTATCTCAAGTTCGGCTTCAGTTAAAACTACACAACCTTCTAATTCTCCTGAACCATCGTCCGCAAGACGCTCTGATTTACCCACAAATCCAATATCCGTCGAGAATATCGCGCCGCATTTTTCGTTGGAACAATTTGCCATAAATTCGACAGGTAAATTGCCGTCGAATTGTTTTAGTGTTTCAATCAATTCGTTATTTTTCATTTTTTTTCTCCTCCGTGATAATCGTTGGCAATTTTGATTATTTGCTTGGCAAGTTCTATCGGAAGCCGACTAAAGGCTGCTTTAAGTTCGTTGTCTTGCACTACCAAACTGCCGATGACCATTCCGCTATCCGTCTGGCATTCCTTAACAATTTGCTCTAAAGAGGCTTTTTGGTTGAGCGTCAAACTTATAACCACCTGTGCCTTAAGTTTGCTCGTTTTTGCTTCTATTTCCGACATATATTTTCACCTTATAACTTCACATCGCTTCCAATTCTTTCGGATACTATATTGAATTTCCGTCTAACGGCTTCGGCTAAATCAATGTCGAGCCGAGTGGCAAGCAAATCTAAATAAATGACTGTATCGGCAAGTTCGTGGCTGATGTCTTGTTGGTTGATGTCTTCGCCTCGAAGCCGTTTTTTCAACAAATTGCAAAGTTCGCCAAGTTCGCCGGTCGCTGCCATTGCCCAATCAGACGGCGACCAATCGTTGATTGAATGTTTAAATGAATTTTCGCATCGCTCTACGTTTGCTGTTCGTAACTCTTGAAATGTTAAAATTTGATTTTCTATCATTGAATTAAGTCGCGTGTTTATTACGGATGCGCGTCCCCCGCCCAAATAATCAAGCGGCAAGCCGTTCAGGTTTCTGAGCGGCGGCGCGGCTTTTAAGCATCGTTCGATAAATGTTGACGAACTGCGATTTTTCGATGTCGTTAAGTTCTAACGACGAGCGTTTGCCGCCAAACATTCGTGCCATAAAATCTTGATAATCGGTCTTATCTTTTTTTCTGATGTGTCCCCATTCGGTGGCGACCTGATGAAGTTCTTTGCCAACCGGTGATTGAAATTCCGTGTCAATCTCGGCAATCGCAACTTTTCCGTTTCGGCGATATTCGTAATGAGCTTTGAGCAAATTCACGCCGACCGAGCGAATGGCACGGCGCAAAGCGCGTGAAAGCGCGACGTTTTGCGCCTTCAGCATAGAGCCGAGTTCCGAGCCGTCCGGCATTATTTCGCCATCGGTCAAACGGCGATTTTCTTCATCGAAGGTCGCATATTGCGCCGAGCCTAAATCGCTTGCCGAGCGTCCATCGGGCAAAATCGCGGCGCATTTGACCGTTACGATGCCGAGCCGCGTGTTGCGTTCGACAACTTCCGGTTCGGTCATCTGAATGTTCGTCAGCCGAAGCCGCAAAACATTCAAGGCTTCATAATCGAAAATCGGCTCCGGAGAATTGCCTTCAAAACTGATTTGCGAGTATTCAAAGTTATAGTCCGCAACAAATTCATCGGCGATGTTTTGTTGTTCCGTTGTTAAAATTGTTCGTGTTTTTCCGTCCATATTTCCTCTTCTTTTCGTGAATTTTGTAGATGCTGTGCTAACGCTCCGCAAAGCCGCGAAGCAAGAACATACGAACGACCGCCGCAGACAGCACATCGGCAGTCATTCGTTATATTGGTTCGTAT
Organism: Acidobacteriota bacterium; assembly: GCA_031409875.1. Lineage (GTDB taxonomy): Bacteria > Acidobacteriota > Blastocatellia > Pyrinomonadales > Pyrinomonadaceae > CALMEH01. The sequence goes on from JANNYB010000026.1 coordinate 56,583, forward strand.
CGGAAGTTTCGCGTCGCCGGAGCAATCGCCGCAGATGATTTCTGTCGGCAGAATAACCGGCAACGCGCCGTCCGAAACTTTGTCAAAGATTTTTAGCATTGCGATTCTTCCAGCCAAGGATTGTTTTCCGAAGCAATTGCGGCGTGTTCGATAACTTGGGTAAACTCAAGCGTTTCCAACACGCATTTCAAACAATCGCGTTCAGCAATCGCCTTTTGCAACTCTGCTTCGTCATCATCCTTGAAAATTTCTACCATCCGTTCGTAAGTGCCGATTTGCCGCATAATGCAGTGAATTTGTTCCTCAATTGTAAATATTCGTTCTGTCATTTTTCCTCCTTTACATCACAATCAATTTGCGCCACGAAGTGTGAATCAATTTTTCCATCGAAACTGCGCCGCTACTGAGTTCCGGTTTGCGTTTCTCGGCGATTGCCAAAACCCGCGGAAGTAACATCTCCAATTGCCGGTGATTAGTGCCGACGCGGGTTTCGCCGTCCGAGTCGAGTTTGCCGCCGGTCAAGGTGAAAATTTGTCCGACAATTTCGTTAGTGGCGTAATCGCCAAGCGTGTCATAAATAATTGATTTGACCTCGCTCAGATGTAGCCCGACAAATTCGCAATGCCACGAAATTCGACTCGAAAGCTGAACGCGAACGTCTTCTGTCAGACTTGATTTCATAAACAACTCAAACAAGTCTTTAGTTCCTAACAGCACAATTGGAACTCGCGTTTTTTCCCAAAGGTAACAAATCGTGCCGAGTCCTTTTTCGTTCAGGTAGTTCGTCTGGTCAATGAACAGCAGACGCGGAGTTCCGCGCTTGCCGTTCAGTTTGTCCGCAATTAAATCTTCGAGCTTCGCAGTCGGCAGACGGTCATCGAGTCCGACTTCCATCGCTATTTTTTGGACAAAATAGCGAGTCGTAATGTTCGGTGAACAGAGAATTTCAATCGGCATTGTCGTCATCTTTTCGGTTTTGTATTGCCGCAAAGCTCGCGTTTTGCCAACGCCCGGTTTGCCGTAGCCGAGAACAATCGTTTTTTCCTCGACGGCAGTTTTGCATAAATATTGAAACTGTTGCCACATCCGCGTTTGGATAAATCCGCGCTTAATGCCGCCGATGATAACGCCTTCGACTTTTTCACGATACGCCCGAAGTTTGTCTTCGATTGTGGATTTTTTCGGTGGACTGTCGAAAATTCCGCCTTGGCTTTTCGGTAGAAAATAAGTTCCTTTTCGTAAAGCGTCTAACGCAGTTTTAGACACGCCGATGTGGTCGTCGCGCTCAAGGACACTGGTTGGTAAATTCGGATGCTCGTTGCAGTAGTTATCAAACCATTGCCGCAACTCTTCATCCGGTTCGTAATATTCGCTTTTGACTATGTTTAATTGTGCCATTTCAATTTTCCTCTAAATTTTGAAATCACGTTTTCCGCGATTTCAGTTGACTTTTGATAGTCAGCGCGGTTATAAAACTAAAAGTGCGGTTTTACTTCCGCGCTGACTTGGTTTAACGGCTTTCCTGATTCTTTGAACGGTCATCGGGAAAGTCTTTTATTTTTGTTTCGCTCGATGAGCCTTTCGTCCAGCTCGTCAAGCAAATCTCGAATCATCAAAACCGCTTGGCTATCTGATTTGTCCCAATCATCGCCGCGTATCAGAAATGTCTTGCCGATAATCGCCGCGACGCGCTCAGGAAACTTTGCATAATCCAATGTTTGTTTTTTTATTGCCATCCACACCTCCTTACTCTTTCGTTTGCGTCTGAAATACAAAAATTTCGAGATGCTGTAAAAGAGTTTTCTGAACTTCGACTTTCGTCTTTTGATAACCAAAAAAGGTTCTTTTCTATTACCGGATTTGGGATAAGTTACGGTAATTGCCGCTTGATTTTCCTTCCGGCATTTGTAACAAACCCGATGACGCTTCAGGTTGCGATTCGATGTCCGATACTCGTGCGCTCGTTTCGGCTCACGACAAACCGGACATTTCGGATAACGCGCCTTTTGCGGCATTTTGATTACTCGTTTCATTTACTGAATTCAGCCGCTTCTGCAATAATGCGATGCAGTTCGGCTTCGATTGCCACACGCCGTTGGCGTGATTCCGGCGTGCTAAAAAACAAGTCGGTATTTTCCGCCAAATTCCGAAGCGTCAATGCCTTTTCGCAAACAGATTGCATTTTGCGAATCAAAATTTTTGCTTCGATTAGCTTGAATGCGTCATCAATAAACCTATCGTCCAAACCTGTTTCAATCGGATTTTCGCCCCATTCTTTTATTGTTTCAATTGCCATATACATTTCTAGTCCTCCCATTCTTCTTTAATTTTGCCCGTTACGGGCTTACTGCGAAAAATATCAATAATTTTCGCGCTCTCGACCTGTGCGGTCGAAACTTGTTGGCTGCTGCCGATAATTTTCGGCGCGTCGAATCTGGTCATCCGGTGAACATTTCCGCCGTCCGTGCCGGTTGCCAGCAATTGGATTTCCTGCGGCTGTTCCTGCTCGATTTCCTGCGTTTGGGCGGCGCGGTCTTCGGTTGTTTCACCGCGAATTATTGAGTAGTTGAGTAGTGAAAAATCGCGCTGTAATTTGCGTTCGTGGTTTGCTAATTTAGCGATCACTCCGAGCGTTTGTTTGTTCGGATTAAGCAAACCGGAACGATTGACCAAATCGGCTTTGACAATGCGCGATGGATTTCTATCCGTCGCGGGCAGAATCGCCCAAATATGCGAAAAATCGTTATCAGTAAAGCGGATTTCAACATCTTCGCCTTTGTGGGCGGACATTTCCGAGTGAAGAAATTGCAATTGATAACCTTCAATAGTCATCATCACGCCGTTTTTGCCGATTTTCTTTTTCGCTGATTTGAGCAATAAAAATGCCATCGCTTCTTCGGTGATGTGAACCTTTGAATACATTGCGTTGTATTCTTCAATCGGGATTACTGTTCGTCCGCCTAAAACGCTCCGTTGGTGTCCGGTCGAATTATGTTCGGCTATGAAACCTTCGAGATTTTCGCGGTATGAACCGAAATCCATAAACGGCGATTCCTGCATTAAAAGCGGAATGTTTTTGCCTAATTTTTTTTGCAACTTCTGATGCCGATGCCAATTTTCGCGCCATCTGTCCGGCTTGTTGGCATCGCGCCCACAATATTCGGCGGGGAAATTGTTTTGTTCCCACGCCGAGATGTCGCGGTGAATTCGCTCAACCGGCTTTTCTTTCGCATTGTAAGGACGCGCCAGCAAGTGTTTAATTTCTAATTCTTGAAGCAATCCGACTTTGCGATTGGTCGTAATAATTTCCATTCCGCCCTCAATTTTTGCCGCGTTTTTGAAGGTTAAAGTTTTGCCCGTCAAATCGTAGCAACGATAATCTTTGCCCCAATCCGTATAAACATAAGAAAAATATCCGGCTTCGGGGCGTGAAAGCGGCTGTGCGCCGAAGGTTTTACAGCCATTCGCATACGCCAGTCCGATTGTCCGTGATGACGGCACAACGTCGAGATGCCAGCCCCAAATCATATATGACCGCATACAAACCCATAATGTCAGCCACGCCCGCGCTAAACTTCCGTCCGGCATTACAACCGAAACATCCCGCACCGAATGGTCGCCGACCAGAACTTGCAAAACATCTATATCCGAATAATCACGCGGAACGTAAGGCGCATATTTTGACTGATAATCTTTAGAAGTCCCGAACGTCTGTGCCGAGATAACTTTCGGAATATTGTCGTATTTGCGATAAAACCAAGTGGATGACGGACATTCCCATCCTTCGCGGTCAGCTTTTTTTTGCGCCGCTTTCCAAAGATGTTTCGGACTCGGCACTTTTCTCCAAGTCTTTTCGATAAATTCGGCGGCTGATGCCGGTATTTGTGCCGCGCGGTTATCGCAGGGTTTTGGCGGAGAAGAAGGTTTTCGCAGGAAAACACAAAGACCTTCAGATTTAGAGTTCCGCCACCAGCCGTCGAGCGTGTGCGCGGAGATAATTTTTCCGCGCTTGGGTTCGACTGAAAGAACAATCGCATCGGAACAAACCGCGTCCCGACATAATTGTTTAACCGCCGACACAAATTCGTGTTTTCCGTTCGCGTTACGCACGCGCTTCGGATTTATTTGATCGTATTTTTCAACGATTGACTGAAGCCTGACCGCGTCGTTCAAAAGTGCTTCGCGCACTTTCGGCTCATAACGCATTAAGGCTTCGGTCAATCGTCGTTCAGAATCAATGCAATCAGTTGTCAAAGAACCTTCAATTGCGTCAGAATCGCTTCTAAGCGCGTTTTCCCGTCGAATCCACTCCAACTGTAGGGCAGATGGCAAAGATTCGAGCAAAATCTCACGAATCGGCTTGCCATTGCGCCCTTTCCCAACCGTGCGCGTTTTCCATTCGCCACTTTGGGTTTTGCGATAATATGTCGCGTCAGAAACGCCTAAGTCTTTTAAATTCTTGGTTTTTAGCCACATACTAAATGTAAAATCCAACTCTCATCCAACTCTCATTCCAACTCTCATCTAAAAAATCCAACTCTCACTAATTGAAGCCACGATAAAATAAGGCTTTTAGTTAATCCCGTAAATTTCTTCATACTTAATCCAACTCTCATTTTGAAATTCAAAAAACACGCATCCAACTCTCAAATCGCGTTGGATTTAAAAGAGTTACCGCGCCGCGTTTGGCGTTTAAATTCAAAGAGTTAGCTGATAGAATTTCTGAGATAAAATTCCCCTTCAGACCGTTCGGGTTGAAACGGGTTTTCGTGAATCAGCCGTTCGATTTCGCCGAGTAAAAAAATGAGTTCAAATTTCGACAAACTGGTTGAATTATTGGAAAGCTGTTCCGCAGCCGGAAGTAGTTCCCAAATCTTCTTGACGTTTCGCAACGCCCACATCACGCTCATTGCCGGCAGAGTTGTCCGCGCTTCGTTCAGAGAATCGGAAATCCACTTCGAGCTTTCGGCATCAGGCAGCTTGTCGTTAAAAAATCCCGAATCCTGCGACACGATGGAAGCAAATGCCTCGCGCACTGATTGGTTTTCCCAATCTATTCCCGTTCCGGCGGGTTTTACGCTTGAATCATCATTTTTCATATTTGTTCCCCAAGGCGACGACCAAATCATCACCGCCGAATCCTACATCTCTATTTCACTCATCCGAAAAATTGCGCCGTTACGGATCGTTTAAATTCAAAGAGTTAGCTGTCGGAAACGAATTTATTCAGCATTACCGCTATCAATATCTGAATTTTCTTGAAGCCGACCCTGACAAAAATTTTTGAATGAAATATATGGCGAATATGCTTTTATGCTTTCTTGCCATTCCTTTCGCAAAACTTCTTTATTCTCGACCGAATCACGTTCCGGCTCGGCGTTTTGTTCTTCCAGTTCATCGAAACAGCCCAGACATTCGCCAATGAAGGCGTTCGCCAGATTGCGTAAATTCGCGGAATCAATTTCTGTGGTTTCGCAGTCAATTTCTCTTTCTTCCAAAATCGGAAAATCGTTTTTCGTGGCGGCGTGAAACAAGGTCGAAATATAAAACAGGGCTTCTTGACCTCGCCGCGCCGGATTTTTAATTGGAATTGTTATTTGTATTTTCTTATTCATTTTATTTTCTCCTTTACGCCACACATCGGCGGCGTTGATATGCGTCCTCAGCAACTTGTTCGAGTTTTTGGAAACATGCCATGCTTGCCGCGGTTTGGCTTTTTAATTCGCTCAACTCGAAACCGTCAATTACGCCGTCGCCAAAGGCTTCTAAAAATCGGTCGTGGGCTTGCAATGTTTGCCGTGCGGAGCGGTTTGCCAACTGGACAATCTCGAAGTTTTCCAATTCATCTAAGGTATTCTGTTCGCGCAACCACGCCGCAACCATCGCGGTCGAGCGGAATTCGCGGCAAAAAAGCAAAATCAAATTGTCGGGAATTTGGGTTTTGCCCATTCGATAGTTATAGATTTGGCGAGCGGCTACGCCTGACAGTTTGGCGAGAAGTTCAATAGTATTTTCCATTGACTCTTCGCGCATTGAACCGACGTTCTTTCGTTCGTATTTCATTTTTAGCTTCTTTTTGTAATAGAAATTTGCGACTCTAATTACTTAAACTTATTCAAGCGGCGTGAACGGCACTACGGCTTGATTCGCGCCCGACAGCAGAAACGGGAACACGGAGAAAACCAGCTAATCTTTTTTTGATTTCAGGAAAGACGAAGCCGTGCGTCCGATTGATAACCCGCGATAGGTTTTCGGGCGGAATATCCCAATCGTCCGCCAAAGAAGCGGCAGTTACGCCACGCCGAAGCAATCTGATTTTGATTTCTGTTGAACTTAGTTTCATGCTATATTTATCTTCAACAAATTGAAGTTTCATTAGAATAAAGCAACTCAGTTGCATTTGTCAACTAAGTTGCAATAAAAGAGAAAATTGTGTCTATTCCGATTGGAAAAAGAATTAAAAAAGTCAGGCAAGATTTAGAGTTGACTCAAGAGCAGGTTGCTAAGATGGTCGGATTTTCTCGCCAAGCCTTATCAAAGATTGAGAAAGGTATTAGCGAATCACCAGACCCTTCTAATTTGATTTCGCTTGCAAAGGCATTGAACAATAATTTCGACGAATTATGGCTTGATGAGTATTTGACTGAAAATGAGGGGCGACCAAACAAACGAGAGATAATTGAAAACGCTACACCGGAAGAAATCGTCGGAATAAAATTTGGTGGCGGAGCAACTAAAATGCGCTCTAAAGATGAAATAGAAAGATTAAAAATGTTGCTTGATAAAAAATTGGCGGAAATGAAGGATGAATAAATGTTGAACTATGGCTTTTATACTCTCACAAATCATCAAGAAAAAACTGCCTCAATGGAACAAGCGGGTTTTCGGCGCGGATGATTTGGACAGATTATCCGGCGCAATGAAAGTGCCGATAATTGAGGACGCATCGGCGATAGCAAAAGGCGAATACTGGATTGTTGAAGGCGTTCCATTTATTTTGTTGAAACCAAACTTAAAACCTGCCGAAAAATTGTGGGTTGGTTTTCACGAGGTCGGACATCATCTCTTGCATTATCCTGTGCCACACAAATTCAGCAAGAGTTTGCAACGGCGAATGGATAGAGAAGCTAATTTTTTCGCGGCGATTGCTTTGATTCCAACGTGGCTTGTAAAATCCAAGACATTCGGTGAAATTATGGAAGAATATAATTACCCGAAAGATTTAATACTCATCCGTAAGGAGATTTATGAAAATTACAAAATTTAACTTATCAATAATTTTAGCATTCCTTTTGCTAGGTAATATTGCAGTATTTCCGCAAACTACGGATACACCTTATGTCAGTCGGCAAAAAGACGCGCTCAAGGGAATAAAAGATTTTAAGTTGGCGGTCAGTTATGTTATGCCCGGCACAGAAAGGTTTATTAAAAAAGAACCGCTCGAAACTTCGGTCCGAAAATATTTAATTCAAAGCGGTCTGAATATTTTAACAAAACCTTACGCTCCAATGCTTCAAAATGCGCCAACAATTCAGATAGTTCTAAGTTTTCAAACTTATAATGAAGACCAAAATATGATTTTTAGTGCAAGTGTTGAGGTTTCCGAATCGGCTTTTTTGGTTCGTGATAAGGAATCTCAATTGCTTGTAATTACTTGGCAAAAGTCTTTTTTCGGTTCTAGCACAATCAAAGATGTTAGTAAAATCTCTGTTCTTCTGAAGGATTATTTGGATTTACTTATAGATGATTGGAAAAGCATCAATATAAAAAAACCATAAAAAACTAATTGAGATTAAAGAAATGAGAAAATTTAGCTTATCAATAATTTTAGTGCTATCGTTCATTATATTTTGCGGATGTGCGAATAATACCGCCAACAGTTCACGGACTTCGCCGACGCTGACACCATACGTTTGGAAATCACCGACATTTGCGCCAAATGTCGCGCCGTCAAAAGCAAATTCCAACAATACGACCAATCCCGCGAACACGCCTTTGGTGAATAATGATGAAAAAGTGCTTGCCAAAATAAAGGCAAATGCTCAAAAAGATTTTCCTGACGATTATTCAACACAGAAATTTGTCTATGAGGAGCAAGTTGAGGCGTATGAATATATGAAAACAATTCCGCCATCCAAACTGAAATCCAAAATTGAAAAGGATTTTCCATTTGACTTCACCACGCAAAAATTTGTTTATGAGGAACAAATAAAAGCAAAAGAAGAAATGGATAAAAAACCGTAAAAACAAGACTATGAGAAAGAAAATCAATGGATTGATACTAATTTGCGTGATGGTTTTCGGTTGTCATTTCGACGCTTTGGCAGCCGGGAATGTGAGTGTGGCGTTTGGTGCGGTGCAGAATCGGCAGAGGCAGACGCGAAAGAAACGGAAAACGGTCAAGCGAATATACTACGGTCGGCTGATTCGCGGACCTCGCGGCGGGTGTTATTACATCAACCGGAACAGACGAAAAACTTATGTTTCGAGAAATTTGTGTGGATGAAAACATCAGGTAACAATACTCTTGCCAAAAAGATAAATTTAGTTTAGATTTGAAATACAAACGCGGCTCGGAGCAGTCCTTTGTAAATAGATATAGCGACTCGAAGCAGTCCGAAAACTTGAAAGAGTTTTCGGACTGCTTTTTCTTTTTGCGGTGAAAAATTATGAGCGAAGAAATTTTGATTCCAGTCAAAACTAAAACGCCGAATCCGGCGATGGCGAAGATGCGACCGGAAGCGGCGCGGCGATTTAACAAATTGCGCGAGCAAGTTTATATCGAATCCGGCGTTGATTTTTTGGCGGTTTGCGGCGACGTTTTGCGTCCCGCGAATTTTATGTCGAAAAAAGACGGCGTGGCAATGAGAAGTTGGCACAAAACCGCGAGGGCGTTCGATTATGACCAAAATTCAAACGCGCTCGTGCTGGTTTCCGAAATTCACGGCGGACGGCAATATTTCAGAACTTATCTGAAATGCGCCCGTCAAGACGGTTCATTCGGCGTGAAACGAAAAGTCAAAGATATGCGCGGCTACACGGTCGAAGCATATTTGTATGATTTTACGGCGGCGGCTGAGGCAATCGGATTCGAGCGAATTCCGGCGTGGAACGGTTGGCAACGAGAGTATAATTACCGCGAATTTTGGCATTACCAATTTGACCAAGATTTGACGTGGGACGCGGCAATGCTCGAACTTCGCGGCAAATCGCGGCGACCGGCAGATGAAGTCATCGGATTGAATGATCGCGGTGAATCGGTTCGTCTGGTGCAATCGAAACTTGCCGATTTAGGGTTTTTGCCAAAAACGGAAATTGACGGAGTTTTCGGCGCAAAATCAAAAGCCGCCGTCGCACAATTTCAAAGCAAAAATGGGCTTGATGTAGATGGTTTGGTCGGACCTGCCACAAAAGCAAAACTTTTAGGCAAATAATTCCCGAAAAGGGACAGGAAGAAAAATGAAAATTACAAAAAATTTAATGGCGTTTGCCATCGCGTTGATTGTGATGCTTTCGATTTCGTTTATTGCGTCGGCGTGGAGTCCGGCGGCAATGGCGAGTCAAACTTCGCAATCTGTAAATAAATCGGAGTTGTCCGATTCGGTCGTTGCCGATTTTTCGTTCTCATCTGAGAGGCAAAATTCGGCAATGGTAAATGTTCCACAAAAATCGTTTCAAACTATTGCGATTACGGGGCAAAGTTCCGGCTTTATTGCAAAGGAAGCCGGACGATTTCAAATTAATTATCCGAATTTTACGGCAAGTAATAGATGTTCCGATAAACTTCTCTAGAAAATCAAGTTCATTGAAAATTTATTAAGGTTATGAGTCTTGATAACCTAAAAATGTTTCCTAAAAATCGAATCAAGTCATTATTTGGACTTGAGCCGGAAGTCTTAGCCG
>JANNYB010000027.1:0-39820 GCA_031409875.1 Acidobacteriota bacterium
ATAAATTTCAGGAGATTGTAAAATTATTATGAAAAATCAAAAAGGTTTCTCGCTTATCGAACTTTTAATCGTTGTTGTTATCATCGGCATTATCGCCGCTATCGCTATCCCGAACTTGCTTGCTTCACGTCGTGCGGCTAACGAAGGTTCGGCGATTTCCGCTCTTCGCACTTTGCACGGTGCTGAAGTTACTTTTCAATCAACCAGCGGACAAGGCAGCTACGGAACATTGGCACAGTTGAACGGTGCAGGATTGGTTGACACAGTAATGGCAACGGCAGTTGGCGCAGGTCAATACAAAAGTGGCTACGGCTACACGATGACTCCGGTAGCTGCAACAACAGCCGCTCCGTCAATTTTCGATTGCTTGGCAGCTCCGGCAACGCACACTTCAACTTCAGCGTTTTCGGCAACAGGTAGCCGCCACTTCTTCATTACGGAAGTCGGCGTTGTTTATGCCAACAACACCAATACCACAATTACTGCAAGTGCAATAACCCGCTTAGTTACAGGTGGAAATCCGCTCAACAACTAATAAATTCATCGTCTAATAAAACGATATTTGAAAAGCAGGATGAGTTTCAACTTGTCCTGCTTTTTTTTACTTTCCCTCCAAAAACCTCCGCACTTTTTCAAATCATCCTAAATGGATTCAACTAAAACGACAAATCCGCGCCTTTATTTCGCCGCAATTATTTTGCTCGGCGTTATTTCCGTTTTGCCGATTGTTTTTTTCGGAATTCCCGACACGGTTGATGCGCCGCAACATTTGAAATTTGCCGATGTTTATTATCAAGCGATTCAAGACGGCAATTATTTTCCCAGTTTTTCCGATAAAGAAAACTTCGGCTATGGCGGCATCGGACATCGTTTTTATCCGCCGCTCGATTATTATTTTCTCGCGGTTTTACGAATTATTACGGGAAACTTTTTTACTGCCGCGTGGCTCAGTTTTATTTTTTGGATGACTTTGGGATTTTTCGGCGTTTATTATTGGACGCGAAGTTGGTTTCCGCCGCAAGAATCATTTTACGCCGCTTGTATTTATGCCATTATTCCCGGACATCTCGGACATCTTTACAGTTCATTTAACACATATTCCGAATTTGCCGCCGCTTCGATTTTGACGTTTTGTTTCGCTTTTTTGACGCGAATTTTTACTCGCGGACGCTTGCTCGATGTTCTCGGTTTGGCTTGTTTTTACGCGCTTTTGGTGTTGACTCATCTGCCTTTGACGATCATCGGTTCGATTTGTTTGGCGATTTACGCGCTGTTGCTTTGGCGCAAAAAAAACGGCTGGCAACCATTGCTAAAATGTTTTGCCGCCGCAATTTGCGGGCTTTCGGCAAGTTCATTTTATTGGTTTAAAATGCTGACCGAAATGCAATGGCTCAGACACGCTTCCGAACGATACAACAGCGGCGCGTTCAATTATGAAACCGCATTTTTCCCTGCTTCAATTTATTTCACTACTTCGGAAAATCCCGACTGGATAATTGACACGACAATTGCTTTAACCGTCCTTTTTTTAGCATCATCAATCTTTTATTTTCTTTACAAACGTCGCAATGTAAATGAATCCGACGTAAACGAAACCATTTTTCGCGCCGTTTTGCCACTCGGATTATTTGCGCTTTTTATGCTTACGCCGCTCAGTAATTTCGTCTGGAAAATCGTAACGCCGCTTCAAAAAATACAATTTCCCGTGCGTTGGTTGCCCGTTACGGCAATGTGCGGCGCGGTTGTTTCTGCGGCATCAATTCATTATTTGCAAAAAGGTTCTTTTCTGAAGAAAAGAATTTGGATTTATACGACTTATTCAGCGATTTTAATCGTGCTTTTCTTCAACTTAATTTACGTCATCCATCCGACGGCTTTCGTGCCGCTTGCGCGTGAAAAATTTGAACAAAACGTGCTTGCTTCGCCCGAATCCCCGAGCTTTCATTTTTGGTGGACAAATTGGGCAAAATCCGAAGCCTTTGAAATAAAAGACAAAATTCTTGCCGAAAACCGTTCGAGCAAAATTATCGAATGGAACGCCGAAAACTGCGTCTTTGAAATTTCCGAAGGCAAACCCGAAAACGTCCGCATCGCAATTTTTTATTATCCTCATTGGAAAGCGACGGTAAATGAAAAAGCGGTTACAGTCGAAAAAGACGAAAACGGCGCAATCTTAATTCCCGTTCCCGCCGAAAAATCAACCGTCAAACTCTATTTCCAAGAACCTCTCGGCGTGCAAATCGCTTCTTTCCTCTCAATTCTCACTTGGTTTTCCTTACTTTTTTCGATTTTTTTTGCCCTTAGAAATAGTGAATCAGCACTTGCGCTAAAGCGATGCAAAAAAATGCGTGATTAAAGATTTTGTCAAAGTTATGGATTTAAGTCTCGGCAACGGAATGTATAGCCCCAACAAAAAGTTAGAAGTTCAAATTTGATTGTTTTGGTTCTTGTCGCTGAAGGCGACCAACATTATAGCCCAGCGAGAATCGCTGGGTAAGTTAATACAAATTCCGCTCGCTGAAAGTGAGCCACAATCGCCGCACGTTTTGTTCGTCGCCTTCAGCGACGGAATTCATAATCAACGCTGACCTAGCGATTCTCGCTAGGCTATAATGTCAGTCGCTTTCAGCGACAAATACAGAAATGCTCTGTCTAACTTTTTATTGGGGCATTACAACGGAATCTACGCTTTACTTGACTTTCAACGGCAATTTCGTCCAAACTTAGTTAGGAGATAATTCTTTCTCCGGTTCAAAATCAAATCTAAATTTTTAATTCTTCCTTTGCTTTTTCATCTTGAAATTTGAAATAAAAATGTCAAATTCATCAACTTTCAGCAAAATTTTTACTATTGCCCGCAACACATTCCGCGAAGCGGTGCGCGACCGAGTTTTGTATAATCTCGTGCTATTTGTTCTTCTGCTTACAGTTTGCGCCGTTTTCTTGGGCGAACTCACCGCCGGACAAGAAGTGCGAACGATTATCAATCTCGGCTTAACGGCAATGTTGATTTTCGGCGCGTTTATCTCGATTTTCGTCGGTGTCAGCCTTGTTTCCAAAGAAATCGAAAAACGCACGGTTTATGCGATTTTTTCAAAACCAATCGGGCGCGGCGAATTTATCGTCGGCAAATATTTAGGCTTGTGTCTGACTTTGCTCGTCAATGTTTTGGTGATGGGCGTTGGCGTTTCGCTCGCGTTGCTTTACGTCGGCGGCGGCAAAATGGCTGGCTCGATTTGGGGCGCGATTTATTTGATTTTTCTCGAACTGACGATTTTAACTGCCGTAGCAATTCTTTTTTCGTCGTTTTCGTCTCCCGCGCTTTCGGCTCTTCTGACGTTTTTCATCTTCGTCATCGGGCATTTCAGCGCGTCTTTGAGCGATTTTGCCAACAAACTCGGCTCACAAAGCGCAATATATTTTTTCGGCGCGATTTATTATCTGATGCCGAATCTATCTTTTTATACATTTCAAACAAACGCCGCGCACGGTGAATTTCCGTCAACATCAATGCTTCTCGGCGCAACTCTTTACGCCGTTATTTATTCAACTGTTTTGCTGGCAATCACGTTTTTAATTTTCAGAAAGCGGAATTTTAAGTAAAAAGTAAAAGGTAAAAAGTAAAAAAAAATCTTTGCGTCTCCGCGTCTTTGCGTCTTTGCGTTAAAAAAATAAATGACTAACTCGATTAAAACCATCATCGCCATTGCCGTAATAATTTGCGGCTTCGCGGCGGTTTTTGTTTTGAGCAATCATCTCGAACAAATAAAACCGCAGCTTCCTGAAGGTTACGGCGACAGCGATTTGGCTCTGCAAGGCACGAAATTAAAAGGTTTTACATTCGGCGCGGAAGGTTTGCTGGCGGATTGGTATTGGCTTCAATCGCTTCAATATTTGGGCAATAAAGTCGTTAATTCCAAAGACGATTTGAATCTCGAAAATCTCTCAAACCTCAATCCGCGTCTGCTTTATCCTTATCTCGACAACGCCACGGATTTAGATCCGCAATTTATGGCGGTTTATGAATACGGCGCGGTCGTGCTTCCGGCGATTGATGTCAAACACGCAATAAAATTTATCGAAAAAGGCATTAAAAACAACCCGAAAGAATGGCGGTTTTATCATAATCTCGGCTACATCTATTGGCGACAAAACGATTTTGCAAAAGCGGCTGAAATTTATACGAAAGGCGCGGCAATCGATAACGCGCCGCCGTTTATGAAATTGATGGCGGCAAAAATGAAAAACGAAGGCGGAAGCCGCGAAACCGCACGCGAAATTTATCGTCAAATGGCTGAAAATTCGGAAGATAAACAAACCCGCGAAATGGGCGAACTTCGCCTGCTCCAACTCGATTCACTCGAAGAACGCGACGCAATCCGCACGACTTTGCAGAAATTCAAAGAAAAAAATAACCGTTGTGCCAATTCCCTGCAAGAAATTTTGCCGCTTTTGCAAACGATAAAACTTCCGAACGGCAAAGATTTTCGCATTGACGCATCGAAAAATTTAGTTGACCCGACTTCTGCGCCATATCTGCTCGACAAAGAAAAATGTGATGTAATTTTAGATGTTGATAAAACGAAAATCCCTCTGAAATAACTTCAATAATGAACAAATTCGCCTTCAAAAACTTTGAATATCAATGGTTGGTAATTATCGCCGCTTCGTTTTTGTGCGTTTTACCGTTCATTTTATTCGGTTTGCCTGCCGGTTCTGAAGATTTGGAACATCACATTCGTTTAGCAAATAATTATTTCAACTCTCTGCATCAAGGAATTTTTGTGCCGAATTGGATAGCGGAAGAAAATTTCGGAAAAGGCTCGATTGCCGTTAGATTTTATCCGCCGCTTTTGGAATTTGTGATGGCAGTTTTCCGCATCGTTTTCGGCAACTGGCAGACGGCATTTATTGCTTCTTTTTTCCTCTGGTCGTGCGTTGGCGGTTGCGGAATTTATCTGTTCACGAAAGAAATTTTCAAAAACCGCTGGCAACCGACAATCGCCGCCGTCTTGTTTATTTTGTCGCATTATCACGTTTGCCAACTTTATATTACTTATTTGTATGCCGAATTTGTTGGGCTTTCAATTTTGCCTTTTTGTATTTTGTATGCAAAAAAAGTTTGCGAAAGCGGCAAGTTTTCTGATGTTCTGAAGTTTGGCGTTTCAGTCGCGCTTTTGATTTTGAGCAATTTGCCGATGACGATAATCGGCGCAGTTTGTGTCGGTTTGTTTGTCTTATTTTTACTCGAAAAAGAAAGTTTTTTCCGGCAAATTGGCAAATTATTCGGCGGCTGTCTGATTGCGCTTTTGCTAAGTTCGTTTTACTGGCTGAGAATTTTATTTGAAGTAAAATGGCTGAATATTTATCAACCGAACACCGATCCGCTTTATGATTTCAGCAATAATTTTCTGGCAATAAATTTTGAGTTGGACGACCGAGGCATTTGGTTCGTTACCGGAATGTTTGCGCTTTTGGTTGCATTTTTAGCGGTTTCGTTGATTGTTTCGGGAAAAATCAAACATTTATTTGACGATAAAATCATTCGGGCAATGTTTATTATTTTCGTTATTTCTTCGATCCTGATGTTTTCAATCAGCACGCCAATTTGGGAAAATCTCGCGTTTTTGCAAAGAGTTCAATTTCCGCGCCGTTTTTTCAGCATCGCGTCAATTTGCGCGGTAGTTCTGATTGCTTTTTGTTTCGGATTTATCGAGAAGAAAAATTGGACTGCAAAACGACCGATGATTTTAATTTTGATTGGGATGAGCGTAATCTATTGTTTTATGTCGGTCAGACAAATTGCCGTCGGCGCAAACTCGGTTCAAGGCGAACAATTTGAAATGCTTTTTGACGATTTAAAAACTTCCGAAGTTTTAAAACATTGGCAACCCGTTTGGGCGACAAATCAAGGCTTAAAGCGTGAAAATGCGTTCACGGCAAATAGCAGAATTGTCGAAAATCGCGCTTTGCACAACGAAAACCGTAAATTTTTCGTTCACCAAGGCGAAAAAAGCAAAGCCGAAATCGCCGTGCTTTATTATCCGCATTGGCAGGCGTTCGTGAACGGCGCGAAAATCAATATTGAAAAAGCCGCTGACGGCACGATGTTGATTGATTTACCCGAAGAATCGTGCGAAGTAGAATTAAAATTTGTTGAACCGCAAAGCAGTCTGATTTCGAGAAAAATTTCGCTTGCCGCGTGGTGTTTTTTGCTGGTTTTGTTTATTTACGGACATTTCCGAAAATCTGAAAAATTATGAATAATTACGTTGTTGAAATCGAAAATTTAACCAAAGATTACGAAAAAGGTTTCTGGAAAAAAAAGAAAATTCGTGCGCTCGAAAATTTGACTTTGAATGTCGAAGGCGGGCAAATATTCGGATTTCTGGGCGGCAACGGCGCGGGAAAAACGACGACGATTAAGATTTTGATGTCTTTGATTTTTCCTACGGGCGGACGCGCAAAAATTCTGGGCGAAGACATTTCCAATACGAAAATGCACTCGCGCATCGGTTATTGCCCCGAAAATCCATACTTTTACGATTATCTGAAAGCGTCGGAATTGATGAACTATTTCGGTGAACTTTTCGGTTTGGACGCGGCAAAACGCAAACGCAAAACCGAAGAACTTTTAACGAAAGTCGGACTCGACGAAAAAGATTGGAACAAACAGCTTCGCAAATTTTCAAAAGGAATGTTGCAACGAGTCGGCATCGCGCAATGTTTGATAAACGAGCCGGAAATCGTCTTTCTCGATGAACCGATGTCGGGCTTAGACCCAATCGGAAGGCGCGAAATCCGCGAATTAATCGCCGAATTGCGCGAAAAAGGCACGACCGTTTTTATGTCAACGCATATTTTATCGGACATCGAAGCACTTTGCGACAACGTGGCGATTTTGCAGAAAGGAAAGCTAGCACACACGGGAAACTTGGACGAACTTTTATCGAAAAGCGGCGAAATGCAAGTTTTTGAAATCAACGTCAAAGGAGTTTCCGCCGAGATTTTGAAAGAAAAAATCGACGGCGCAGAGATTTTTTCAAAACCGAACGGCGCAAATATTCAAGTTTCCGACGAAGCGGACATTGATAAAATTCTAAAAATCACCCGCGAAAACGGCGGCAAACTCGTTTCCGTCCAACCCGTTCGCCAATCTTTGGAAGACCTGTTTGTTGAAAAGTAAGAATGCAAAATCAACTTAAAGTCGGAGCGCGGGCATCTTGCCCGCCGCGCGTTCGAGGCTTTGCGAGAACAGGCGCGTTCACGCCGCATTACAAATCAACTTTCGAGTAATCTGAGTTGTTCGCGCCTGTTCTCGCTTCGCTTGAACGCGCGGCAGGCAAGATGCCCGCGCTCCAATTATTTCATTGAACTTTGACAGCCGTAACTTTCCATTGAACGCGGGCGCGGTCATCGTTTCGGGAAAAACCTTCGACGGCAATATTAACCGATACATTCGTGTTTGGCGGAATTGATTCTATTTTGTCGGTCGGAATGACAAGCTGTTTTTTTTCGCGGATAACCTTGTCGAATTGGTCGAGAACGGCAACTTTTATTTCCAAAGCGGTAATCGTTTTATCGCTCATATTGCGAACGGTGCTGCGCGTGAACATCGTAATCGTGCCGAGCGCAGTCGGCGATTGAAAGGTATTTTCCGCATCGTTTTGAATCGCAATTCTCTTGCTCATCTGTTCAAATTCGGGCATTCCTTCAACATACGCGCCTTCGAGATGTTGTGTTTTTTTATTTTCGTGTGCCGGCTGAATCGCATAAAAACCAACAAGTCCCGCAACAATCAAAATTGCCACGCCAACCGCCGCCAGTAATAATTTATAATTTACCTTCTCCGTTTTCCCTTGATTTAAAAGCGTTTCCATATTCAATTTATTAGATTCAATTTTCCGCAAAAAGTTCCCTGAAAAACTGCAAAGAAAAACTAAAGAGTAAATTATCCACAGATAAACACAGATAAACACAGATTTTTTATCTTGATTTTATCTGTGCTTATCTGTGTTTATCTGTGGATAAATAAAAAGCATTATTTTTAGTTCTCTACTGAGCAAATAAATCAAGCCGCAAAAATTTTCGGCTTTGCGCCGAGCGGAAATTCTTTTTCATAGATGTTTCCGAGATTTAATAAAACATCTTCCGACCAAAAATTGCCGACTAATTGCGTGCCAATCGGCAAATTTCCCGACGATAAACCGCAAGGAATCGAGATAGCCGGAACGCCTGCGAGATTTGCCGAAACCGTGTAAATATCGCTCAGATACATTGCCAACGGATCGTCTGATTTTTCCCCGATTTTGAAAGCAACGGACGGCGAAGTCGGCGTTAAAATCGCGTCGCATTTTTCAAAGGCGATTTGATAATCTCGTTTGACAAGTGCGCGGACTTTTTGCGCTTTTGAATAATATGCGTCGTAATAACCACTCGATAAAACATAAGTTCCGAGCATTATCCGGCGTTTTACTTCTTCGCCGAAGCCTTCTTCGCGGGTTTTGTAGTAAGTTTCGCGCAACGAATGTGAACCTTCGGCGCGAAAACCGTAGCGCACACCGTCGAAACGTGCCAGATTTGAAGACGCTTCCGCCGTTGCAATAATGTAATAAACCGCGATGCCGTATTTCGCGTGCGGAAGTTCGACATCAACAATTTCTGCGCCCAAACTGCGATAGTTTTCAATCGAATTTTCAACTTTTTCGCGCACATCATCGTCCAAACCTTCGCCGAAAAGCGCACGCGGAACGCCGATTTTTCTGCCTTTTATGTCGTTGCTCAAAGTTTCGGAATAATTCGGAACAGCAACATCTGCACTTGTTGAATCGTTTTTATCGCGTCCGGCAATGACGCTCAAAACGTCTGCCGCGTCTTTGCAGGTTTGCCCGAAAATCCCGATATTATCGAGCGATGACGCAAACGCGACCAAACCGAAACGCGAAATTCTGCCGTAAGTCGGTTTTAATCCGACAATTCCGCACAATGACGCAGGTTGACGAACCGAACCGCCGGTTTCCGAACCCAAACTTGCACGAACCACGCCCGAAGCAACTGCGACTGCCGAACCGCCCGAACTTCCGCCCGGAACTCGCGCTAAATCCCAAGGATTTTTGACATTTCCGAACGCCGAAGATTCATTTGACGAACCCATCGCAAATTCGTCCATATTCGTTTTACCGACGATAATTGCGCCCGCAGTCGTAAGTTTTTTGACAGCGGTTGCGTCATAATGCGCTTTGTAATTCTGCAAAATCCGCGAGCCGCAAGTCGTCTGCAAATCTTTCGTGCAAATGTTGTCTTTGATTGCGATTGCCACGCCGTTTAAAGCGTTTCCCGTTGGATTTTTTTCAACTTCTTCGGCGCGAGTTGTTGCAAATTCGCGCTCGATTGACAGAAAAGAATTGAGTTCGCCGTTGAATTTTTCAGCGTTGTCTAAAGTTTTTTCGATTGTTTCTCGAATTGTCATAAATTAATTCAAAATTTTATTTATCAGCCATTTATCGCCTTGTTTGACGGCTTCGGCTTTGATAATTTTTTGTTCGCTTCGCACATCGTCGCGCCAAAAAAGCACGATTTCATAAACTGTTTTTTCCGTTGAAACGACTTCGCATTTGCCGAGGCGAAAGGCTTTCGGAAAATCCGTGTTGTTTGTCGTAAAAACATCATTTTCCGATTGTTGAATTTGCAAAGTTCCGGCAAATTCAGGCGTTAAAAATTTTTCGCGCAATTTCAAATTTGCCTGCGAAAACTTCATTTCATTACCGAAATGATACGAATAAAATTCTTTAACAACGCCGCCGCTTTCGGCACATTCGCGCTGTTCCAAATTCGGCATACTGCCGCAAGACAGAAGACAGAAGACAGAAAACAGAAGACAGAATATAAAAAATCCGCGCCTTCTGACTTCTAATTTCTTTCTTCTAACTTCTGCTTTCATAATACTTTCGGAACTTGAAAATGTCCGCCGACCGCCGACGGTGCTTCTTTGAGTGCGGATTTTTGTCCAAGCGATTCGTGCGGGAAATCTTCGCGCCGCGTGTCGGTAATTTCGCCTTCCGCCGTCAAACCGCCGAGCATCGGCTCGATGTTTTCGGTGTCGAGTTCGTTCAACTGCTCGATATATTCGACAATGCTTGCCATTTGCGGCTCAAACATTGCAACTTCCGCATCGGTAATCTCCAGATGCGCCAATTTTGCTACTTTTCTAACGTCCATTTACGGTTTTAATCCTTCAAAAAATTCTTCAAAAAGCGAATCAATATCGCGTGCGGCGTGCAAAACGCGGTAAATTTCTATACCGTTTTCCATCGGAAAATAAAAAATTATATAATTTTTATACGGAAAAGCGCGAAGATTGATTGTGAAATTATCTTTTGCCGTTCCCATTTTCGGGTTTTCGGCAAGAAGTTCAAATTTCCTCATCAATTCTCTGACAATTTTATGTGTTGCCGGAACATTTTGCTCCGCAACATAGACGATTATATTTTCTAAATCCTTTTGGGCAATCGGCGAGAATTCGACTTTTGCCATCTAATTTTCTCCCACGTTTTGACGGCGTTCCATGGCACGGTTTATGATTTCATCAGCGAAATTGTCCAAATCGTCAACATCAATCACAATACCTTCACCGTTTCTTATCTGCTCAACGCCTTTCATCACTTCGCGGCGCAAATTTTCTATTTTTCTCTGTTTTTCATCGTTCAAAAAGCCGGAATCGGTTTCTTCCCGAAACATTCGGTTAAGACTCTCCTGCACAACTTCGCTCGCGGAATTATATCGCCCGGAGTTTATTTTCCGGCTCACAAGTTTTTCGAGTTCAGGTGTTAATGTAATTTCCATATAATTTTAAAAACCTCTTGACGATATTTTAGCAAATTATTCGCGTTCCTTCATTCTCTTTTTTCGCACTAAACAACTTCCCGCCGCGAGCAAAAATTGATAGCGGAGATTGTCGTCTTTTATCGCATCGGCTTTGTGGCGCATCTTCGGCGATATTTCGTTGAGCGCGGCTTCTTCCGAGATTGCTTTTGCCTCTGATTTATTAAATTTAGCACGTTCGGCTTTCACAGTTGTTTCGTCAACACGAAATTCGATAAAGGTTACAACTGCCGCGCTGAGTTTGGAATTTATTTTGAAAATCATCTGTCCGGCAAGATGTTCGAGATGTTTCCGCCAAGTTTCGCTCGAAACCGCAATAATCAGATGTTTTCCCGAAAGTTGCGCCGGAACTGCCGAAAAACGCAACGCTTCGCCCGCAATCTTGCGCCACGCGGCGAAAACTACGGCTTCGCGCACGGCTTCGTTATCGTCAAATTCTTTTAAGAGCGCAGGCAAAGCGCGAAAAAGTTCGTTCATCGGATAAATTCCAAATTCCAAATTCCAAATTCCAAATTAACCAATTACAATCATAGAACGAAACTATGAAACTTCCAAAATTGATTCTCGCTTCAGGAAGTCCGCGACGTGCGGAAATTTTAACTTCGGTCGGTTGGGAATTTACGAAAGACGTTGCCGATATTGATGAAACCGAATTTCAAGGCGAAAAAGCCGAAGATTATGTTCAACGTCTTGCCCGTGAAAAAGCCGAAGCCGTGGGCGCAAAATACGAAAACGCCATCGTTTTAGGCGCAGATACGACGGTTGTTATTGACAATCAAATTATCGGAAAACCCGTAGATTTTGATGATGCGCGGCGAATGATAAAAATGCTTTCGGGAAATTGGCACGAAGTTTTAACTGGCGTTGCGTTGATTAAAATTACGAATTACGAATTACGAATGACGAATGTCGGAATTCAAAAAACCCGCGTCAAATTTGTTAAAATGACGGACGAAGAAATCGAATTTTTAGTTAATTTTGGAGAACCTTTGGACAAAGCCGGAGGTTATGCCGTGCAAGCGCAAGCCGCTCTTTTTATCGAAAAAATCGAAGGCGATTATTGGAATGTTGTCGGTTTGCCGATAAGTTTGGTTTATAAATTATGTCAGAACAGCCTGCGGTAGCGGGCTGTTGTTGTGTAATTTTAGAAAATTCCGGTTTTACATTTAA
This sequence comes from Acidobacteriota bacterium, assembly GCA_031409875.1. Lineage (GTDB taxonomy): Bacteria > Acidobacteriota > Blastocatellia > Pyrinomonadales > Pyrinomonadaceae > CALMEH01. The sequence goes on from JANNYB010000027.1 coordinate 12,052, forward strand.
CAGTCCGCTACCGCAGACTGTTCTGACAAAAAAAACATTACAAAAGTTTGTCAATCGTTTGCGAAATCTTCGCCGAAAGGTCGTTTTTGGGATCGGTGTCAATGCCGCCGAAAACTTGGACGACTTTGCCGTTTGGGTCTAAAACTACAAACGACGGAAGTTGGTCAACGTCGAATTTTTTAACGGTTTGTGCGCCGTCCGAATCGCGCAAAACGGAAACGGTTAATTTGTTTCTGTTCGCAAATGCCTTAACTTCTTCGTCCGAAGCGTAATTTTTCGATTTGGCATTGGTCGAATCAGTCGTTACGAAATAAACCGCAACGTCGCTTCCGGCGTATTTTTTCGCTAATTTATTTGTAATCGCGGCTTGCTCTTTCGACAAAGGAAGCCAACTTGCGCCGATTGCCAAGACGACGACTTTGCCTTTTTGACCTTCGACATTCACTTTTGAACCGTCAAGCGCAGTCAAATTCGTCTGCGCCGAAACGCTCAATGCGAACACAACTAACAAGCCTAAACCCGCCAAAATTGATTTAATGTTTTTCATATATTTCGAGATTCAAAATTTGAATCTCGCTTAATTAGATGCAAACTTGATGCCACATTACTGTCTTCGGTTCAAAATCGTGTTATCAATCAAACGGACATTTCCGAAACGCGCCGCAACTGCAATCAAAATCGCCATTTCTCCAATCTTTTCAACAGGTTCGAGCGTTTCATTATCAACAATCGCCACATATTCAAACTGCGCGAGCGGTTCGCTTTCAACCTTTTGACGCACGATTTCCGCTAAGATTGAAGCATTTCGTTCACCGTTTCGCACGGCAATTTTCGCTTCGCGCAACGATTGATAAATTATTGCGGCTTTGCTGCGTTCTTCCGCGCTCAAAAGTGCGTTACGCGAAGACATTGCCAAACCGTTTTCTTCACGAATTATCGGCATTACAACGATTTCCGTATCAAATCCTAAATCTTTCGTCAGACGTTTAATCACCGCAACTTGCTGTGCATCTTTCTGCCCGAAATACGCAAAATCCGGTCGAATCGTATTAAAAAGAATCGTAACAACCGTCGCCACGCCGCGAAAATGTCCGGGACGCGACGCGCCTTCGAGCGTTTCGGTCAAACCTTCGACATAAACGTAAGTCGCAAAATTTTCGCCGTAAATTTCTTTATCATCGGGCGCAAAAATATAATCAACTTGATATTCCGCCAAATAAGAAGCATCTGCCGTCAAATCTCGCGGATATTTATCAAGGTCTTTTTTGTCGTTAAATTGCGTCGGATTAACAAAAATCGAAACGATTACAACATCACACATCTGCCGCGCCTCAGCCACCAGCGACAAATGACCTTCGTGCAACGCGCCCATCGTCGGCACAAATCCGATAGTTTTATTCTCACGCCGAAGTTTGCGCGTCAAAGATGTCATTCTCGCCCGGCGATTGATTATTTCCATAAATTAACCGTTTGATTCAAAAAATAACGAACGCTGATTGCTTTTTTCTTTTCTTGTTTCACCATTACTTTTCGCTAAAGTCGGCGGTTGCAAGAAAAAGTTAGAATGTCTTTCGATGCGCTTCAAAATCATCTCGTAATAATCTGAATTCAATTCATATGTGATATATCGGCGATTATTTAAAAGTGCGGCAACGGCAGTCGTTCCTGTTCCGGCAAACGGATCAAGCACGATTCCGTTTTCGGGACAACTTGCTTTGACCATTCTTTCGATAATTTCCAAAGGCTTTTGCGTCGGATGATCTTCTCGTTCAGAGTGAATACGATGTAGCCGTGAAACCGACCATAAATCTTTCGGATTATAACCGACTTCGAGCCATTTTTTACCGACAAAAATCGAACGTGAACGTGCTTTTTTTGTTTCCTCATCATAAGGAATCCGAATCGCATCAAGGTCAAAATAATGGTCTTTCGATTTTGCAAAAAAACCAATCGTGTCGTGAACCGAACTGTAACGTCGCGTGCTTCCGCCCATACTCGGAACTTTTCTATCCCAAATAATTTCGTTGAGCATAATCATTTTTGACTTCAAAATGACAAAAATTTCTGGAGAATATCGCCAAGTTGCAAAAATATAAAGACTTCCATTTGGTTTAAGTTTTGTAATTGCGACATTTAACCATTCTTCCGTCCAACGCAAAAATTCTTGTGATTCTTGTTTGTCTGAATCGTTCCCGTAATCTTTGCCCAAATTATACGGCGGGTCAGCGACAACCAAATCAATTGATTCATCGGGCAAAAGACGCATTCCTTCAAGCGCGTCCTCGTTGAAAACTTTGTCGGTGAAATCTTCCAAAATCATAACTACTCCAAAATAATACTTCTCGAATTCTCGCGCAAAAGCCGAAGAAAATCTTTTCTCGTTCGATGAATCGGCGTGTGATGATAGAACGCTTGAATTTTATCATTTCTTGGGTTCACATAGATAGGCAAAAACTGCGGGGAAAAAGTGTGAACTGATTCTTTGTCAAAACTAATCGTTAAATTTTGAAATCTGATGCCGAAACACGCATAAATCAGACGATAATTTGGATTTGAATTGTATTGCATATAAAGTTTTTCAACGGCTGAAATATCATTTTTATTCTTCTTTCCATCAACATTATGAATTTTAACATTCACAAAATAACGATTTTCCCCGACACTAATTATGCAATCGTGCAAACAAGTATCAGCCATATTGAAATCAACATCCGTAATACCTAATTCTTGCGCGTGAAATTTTGCTTGTTGCGTAATAACTTGCTCGACAATCCAACTAATCGAACGAGTATGCGCCCGTAATCCATACGGCAAAATTTTCTCATCGGTAATATTAAATGAGGGAATTAACTTAATTGTTGAGGTAAAAACGGTTTTGATTATTTCCAACTCTTGTAGAATTAAATTTTGTTCATTTTTTAGAGCCATTTTATTGTTAAATTATTCCACAAATTGAGCTATAAAGAGATCATTTTCGGAAGTTTCTGCAAATAAAGTTCTTCACGCGACATAAACCACCTCTGCTTCGGACAAAACCGAATTTCTAATAAACGGTTTCAAGCCGTCTTTCGGCACTAAATCAACTTTTGTTTGGACTATTTCTTCTAATTTTTCCTGAATGTCAAAAAAATCAAAGTAACTAATACCCGAATTCGGCTCGAAATCAACTAAAAAATCAAAATCACTTTTCGCGGTAAAATCGCCGCGAACTTGTGAACCGAAAAGACTCAGTTCACGAATTTTATAGCGGCGGCAAATTTCCGCAATGCGCTTTTTCGATTTTTGCAGAACTTCGGGAATCATAAATCTATTGCAGAAGCCCGCACGAAGTAAGGGCGACAAATTGACATTTTAACACACTTACTTTGTGCGTGTTTCTGCATTTTTATTCTATTTCCAATTCTTTTTTCGTTTCTTCGGTTAAGCCGTAAGATTCTTTTTCGTTTGGATATTCGCCCGTTTTGACATCGCTCATCCACGCTTTAATTGCCGTGTTCATTACGTCGCGGACGTTGGCATATTGGCGAACGAAGCGCGGTTGTCTGCCGAAAGTCATTCCGACCAGATCGTGCAAAACTAAAACTTGGATGTCGCATTGTGCGCCTGCGCCGATGCCGATAGTTGAAATTCTTAATTCTTTGGTGATAATTTCAGCAACTTCGTGCGGCACGAGTTCGAGAACAATCGCAAATGCGCCGGCTTCTTCCAATAATTTTGCGTCTTCAATCAAGCGTTTTGCGGCTTCGGCAGTTCTGCCTTGCACACGATAACCGCCGAGTTTATAAACACTTTGCGGCGTTAAACCGATGTGCGCGACGACGGGAATTTCTTCGTCAACTAATCTTTTTACCAAATCAACGCGATTGCGTCCGCCTTCGAGTTTGACTGCTTCTGCGCCGCCGTATTTCATTAATTTCAACGCATTTCGCACGGTTTCCGCATCCGAAACGTGATAAGTTCCGTAAGGCATATCAGCAATTACCATTGCGCGTTCGGTGGCGCGTTTGACGGCAATTAAAGCCGAAAGAATCTCGTCTAAACTAACCGGAATCGTGTTTCCGTAGCCGTGAATGACATTGCCGATGCTGTCGCCGACTAAAATCATATCCGTTCCGGCTTCGTCAACAATTCGCGCCGTCGGATAATCATAAGCCGTCAGGCAAACAAGTTTTTCGCCTTTTTCTTTCGCCGCGCTGATTGCGGGCAAATAAATTTTATCGGGTTTATCAGGTTGTAAATAAGCCATAGTTTAAGGGATAAGGGATGAGGGATGAGGGATGAATTGGAACGAAATATTCATCCCTCATCCCTTATCCCTCATCCCTTATCAAGCGTCCTGCATTTTTGATTTTAAGATAACTTTTGAATTAATATTTTCCGTTTTGGAGTTCGGATTCCAACGCTTGACGATTGAAAAATCGTCGGCTTCGGCAAGCATTTGGGTAATCGGCTTTTGCGTTTGAGGATGAACGAGATGCGGCGCGATTTCCGCCAATGGAGTTAAAACAAAACGGCGTTCGGGCATTCGCGGATGCGGCAGAATCAAAAAATCGGTTTCGCAAGTATATGTGCCGAAAAGCAGTAAATCCAAATCAACCGTGCGCGGTTTTTTCTGATGTTTCTCTCGTCTGCCGAGCAAATATTCGATTCTGAGCATTCGCGCCATCATCTGCGAAGCCGAAATGTTCGTCAAATTTATTTCGGCAACCATATTTAAAAACGGCGGCTGATTTTCAACGCCGCGCGGTTCGGTTTCATAAACGGCAGAAAGTTTATTAACGCTAAAACTCGCTTCCATAAGCCCGCGCACGGCAAGCAGAAGATTTCCCGCTCTGTCGCCCAAATTCGAGCCGATGCTGACGTATGCTGTTACAATTTCGGTTTCCACTTAGTTTAATTGTTTCCGGTTTGAAATAAATAGAACGAAATTAGTATAAAGTGAAAAAGTGAAAAAGTGAAAAGGTGGAAAAGTTTTGTTTATCTCAACTCAAACAACTTTTTCACTTTTTCACTTTTTCACTTTTAAATGTTTCAATAAAAGAGTTGAAAATTTTATTCCGGTAATGATTTCAAACAAATCATTCGGGCGGCTTAAAGCGTGTGCCGTCTTGACAGAAATAACACGAGTAATAAAATGCCGCGCAGAAAATTTCGCAATAGCCAACGGTTTGAACAACAAAGCGACCGTTCTTTTCACGAATACGTCCTCAACACGCCTGCGCCGACGACGACGCGCAGCGAACTTATCCGCTTGATTCGCGGCGGCGAAGACACTTTTTTAGAACTCAAAGTCAAACTTTCCAATCCCGAAAAAATCGCGCAAGGCATTGTTGCGCTTGCAAATACGGCTGGCGGAACGATGATTTTCGGCGTTTCGGATCAGCTTCGCATCGAGGGTTTGATGAATCCCGAAAGCGTTGCGGAAGAACTTGCCAAAATTTGCCGCGAAGACATTTATCCGCCGCTTGTGCCGCTTCTCGACACGATTGCTTTTGACAATGGACGGCGCATTGTCGTTTTGGACGTGGAAGGCAAACGTCCGCCGTATCGCACGCACGACGGCAGATTTTATTTGAGAATCGGCGCGGAAAAACGTGAAATTTCGCGGGCGGAACTTTCAAATTGGTTAGACGAAATTCGTCCGCTCGCGTTTGAAAATATTCCGCTTTCGACCGCGAAAGAAACTGATTTTGACGACGGTTTGCTCTGGAGTTTTGCAAATGAGTTTGAAGACGACGTTTTGGGCAACAATATTTATCAAACTGCCGATTTTTTGAAAAAAGATTTACTGCTTGCAATTGGCGGTGCGGAAGATTTTATTCCGACGGTGGCGGGCGTTTTATTATTCGGTAAAAGCGAAAAAGTTGCCGAACTGATTCCGCGTTCAAAGGTTACGATTGCGCGATATTCGGGCGATAATGGAAACGCGCAAGTCGTTGAAACACGCGAATTAAACGGAAATCTCTTGACGATTTACGAAGCGATTCTGCAATTTATCGAACGCTATTGCGATTTACCGAAAAACACGCCGAAGCAATCAAAATCGAAAGAAACTTCGCCATTCGTTTCGCGCTCGAATTATCATCTTTACGCCGTCCGCGAAGCCGTTGCAAATCTTTTGATGCACCGAGATTTGGCTTTGCGCGATATTTCTTCGCGGATTTTTATTTACGACAATTCAATCGAATTCATCAACCCGCGCCGCACAAACGGCTTTGTTCCGCCGGCTTCACGCGCCATTCGCTACGGCATTACGCAACGCATAAATCCGCAAATCGCCGCCATTTTCCAAAAACGCGAATACGGCACAAGCATCCCGAAAGGCGGCTTGCCGATGATTCTCAAACAATCACGCCGATTCTCCGGCAAACGCTCGGAAGTTTATACTTCAAATGATGAATTTAAACTGAAAATTTATGGCACGTTTTGAGTTCCAACTTCAGTTGGCTTTCTGCGAGCGAAGCAAAGCAGAAATTCGTTGCTAACTGAAGTCTTCGCATTGAAACGCAGAAACCGTTTCGCTTCGCTGACGGTTTGCCAACTGAAGTTGGGACTCAAAACATTTTACTTTTTCTTCTCTTCTTTCGGCGTTGTAAAAAACGGGCGATGTTGGACGATAAACTCTTTATCGTCATAAATTCCGTCGCCGTTGACATCAACTTTTACTTCGAGTTTGAATTTTTTTCCGGCTTCGCGCGGTTTGTCGCCGTAGTCGTAGGCGATGCTGTATTGGCTTCTCAGAAGTCCGTTGATTGATTGCAAAACGGTCGGAATTTCGCTTTGAAATGTAACCGGAAAGTGCATTCCGCCGGATTCTTTGGCGAAAGTGTTCATTGCATTTTGCGCTTGCAGAAATGTTAATCTGCCCGGCATTCCGTCAATGCCGTCGGTTGCCGGAAGATCGTTTTCATACATTTTGTAGAACAGATTTCCCGTGCTGACAATATAAATCGGAATGCCCGAATTTTGGATTATTTTGCGAACTTCGTCGTAATTGGTTCGGCTGAAAGTATCAATGCCCGAAGCGACTAAAATTATCGCGCGGCGTTTTGCATTGACCGAAACCATTCCGCCGTATTCCGCCGATTTCGCCTTTGAATTTTCCAGAACAACCGTGTCGCCTTTACCGCCGACAAGCGCGAATTTTATCGCGTCGAACAGATTATTTTCACGAAAAGCCGGATTATTTCTGAGCAAAATATCAACCGCTTGGTTTAGTTTGCTCGGATCGTTTGTAAAATCAACAATCGGTGTCGGGCGCATATCAAACGCAATCAACGAAGCATAATCATCGGGCGGTTTGATAAAACGCGAAAGAAAATAAGCCACCGGACGCACGACTTCGAGCTTGCCCTGCTCTTGTCCGCGACTGGCGTAAGCACCGAAAATTTCCGACCAACGGCTGTATTCGACAACTAAAGAAACGGTAATCGGAGCTTCGGGCATCGAAAAATTCGTAATTTCCTGTTTTACACCGTTTTCAAAAACCGCAAAATTTTCGCGCTTCAAATTCGGAATAATTTGCCCTGATTTTTTGTGATAAACAACCGCATCAACATTTACGAGATTTGATTTAATGACTAGAACTTCATTGTCAACAACAGCGTTTTTTTCTTCTTCTTTATTGCGGCGTTCTTCTTCTTCTTTTTTGAGTTCTTCTTCGGTTTTCGGCTTCGGACGCTCGTTTTTCTTGCCGTCGCCGCTCGGCTTTTCAACTTTCTGCGTTTTCGATTGCGCGAAAATCACGGAATTAAAAGCAAACGAAACCAATATCAATAAAACAAAAGCGGCGGAACACGAACGAATGATTTGCATAAATTTTACCTTTCTTACCAACTTTACAACTTTAGATACGATTTGTCTGTTTCACGTTGCAATGAGAACGGGAAGCGATTCGCTCAGAAGTTTAGCGAGTCGCTACCGCTTCCCGTTCTGATTATTCGGGTAAAATTTCTACGGTAACATCAAACGAGCCGGAATTATCGTCAAGATTTCCGTCATTTACGCCCAAAAAGAGCGAACCTTCGCGTGTGGCGGTAAATATTTTGTCTGTGCCGACGAAAATAAAATCGTTGTTGTCGTCGCCGATAACGGCAATCAAACCGCCGGTCGGTTCGGTTTGCATCAGTTTTTGCGGATCGGGCAAATTGGTTCTGCCGTTCGGAGTCGAATAATTGCCGTTGCCAAGCGAAATATTGCCTCGGCTCGTAATTCTGATTTTTTGTCCTTTTCTGACAACCCAACCCGAATTTGTCCAACCGTTTGACGTATTATCAGCCAAAACTTTAACTTTTAATTCGATGGATTTCGGCGTGTTCGTCGTATTTGTCGGATTCGTGTTGGTTTGGTTGTTATTGGTCGGATTTGAAATAATTATCGTATCGTTGTCGTTGTTCGTGTTCGTGTTGGCAATAATCGGCGTTGGAGTCGGCACGGGCGTTGAAATCGGTGTCGGCGAAGGTGTCGGCTTCGTGTTTTGCCCGACGGTGATGACGGTCGTGTTGTTTGAATTTGAATTGCTGTTTGTCGTGTTCGTGTTGGTTTTTTGCGGCAGTTGCGTGTTTTTATTGATGACGGCGATTTGCGAAGTGCCGTCGAATTCGATTGATTCGATTTCGTCGGCGTAAAAATTCATACGTCTCTGGCGCGTGCCTTCGCCAATCAAAACTGTAAATTGTCCGTTGTTAAAATTGACGATTTTGCCTTTGATGATGCTTCCGTCTTTAAGCCGAATCGTATCGGCAAAAACAAACGAAAACATTGCAAGCAAAAGAATTAAAGCGCACGAAACACGAAAAAATTTGGATTTCAGGAACATAAAAACCTCCGGTAAATATTTGGCAAATATAAGAAAAGCGGCTCTGACCCAAATGAAAGATGCCGCGCCAAACTAAAAGGATTGCAGAAATTTATAAAGAAAACTAGAAAACTAGAAAATTATACACAAATTCTTTTGCGAGTTCCAACTTTAGCTGGGAGCGCGGGCATCCTGCCTGCAAGATTGTGAAGCGTTTCGCGGAACAATCTAACGGCGTTGCAGGTAAAATCAACTTGATTTCAACTCGAACGCTTTTAGATTGCTCCGCGAAACGCTCTGCAATCTTGCAGGCAGGGTGCCCGCGCTCCCAGCAGAAAATTATTTACCGCGATGGAATTGGCAAAAATCTTTCGGTTCTTTGCCTTCTTCAAAAGTTTTTGTTTCTTTTGTCGGACAATTCATCGTGGCGCGTGCGCCGGAAAGTGGACAAATCATCACCATTACGGTTCGCCCCGAACTTTTCGGATTTGTTTGCGTCGAACTATTTTGATTTCCCGTTTCGCCGCGCTGTTCCTGTTCCCAAGTCGTGAACGGCGTAGGCGTAGTGCGCGGTTGTGTTTCTTTCTGTTCGGCAGTATCTTTTTCTTCTTCTGTCGTCGGCAAAAGTATTTTGTTCGGGACAGTTCCGAAAATAAATAATTCGACGCGCCGAAATTCCGCCGGAACATCGGTTACAAAAATATTTTTGATGTCTTGCGGCGTTTCCTGCGGTTGCGTGTTTGAATTCGAGTTTTGATTTTTCTTCAACATCGCTTGCTGGGCTTTGACCGAATCGGCTTCTTCGTTTGAAAGTTCGCGTAAAAGTTTGCCGTTGCGAATATCAATTTCGGCTCGGCGGACATTCACGGGCATTTGCCAATCGCCGTTCCATTCGGGATGTAAGTCTAATGCTTCGCGCATAAATTCCGCCCAAATCGGCATTGCCGAATCCGAGCCTTTCATCCCCAAATCGTCGCCGTTATCGAATCCGACATAAACCGCAACCACCAATTCGGGCGTAAATCCGACAAACCAACCATCGCGCGAAGTTCCGGTTTTTCCGGCATAACCGAGTTTTCCCGCAACATTTTGAAAGCCCCAAGCCTTTGCTTCGGCGGCAGTTCCGCGATTTATGATGTCTTTCATTATGTCGTTCATAATATATGCGACATCAGGGCGAAGCACGTTTTTCTTTTCAACTGCGGGAGCATTTACGGTTTTTCCCGCGCCATCGGTTACACGCGAAATTGCCATCGGCGTAATTTTGTCGCCGAGATTTGCAAAAACCGTGTAAGCCGTCGCCATCTGCAAAGGCGTGGCTTCCGCCGTTCCGAGCGACATCGAAGGATACGCTTTTTCGACTTTCGGCAATCCGGCTTTTGCGGCAAAATTCATCACTTTGCCGACGTTTAATTCCATTCCCAAATCAACGGTTATCGTGTTTTTCGATTTCACGAGCGCATCACGCAGAGTCAATTCCTGATTGCTGAAAGTGTCGCCATAATTGTTCGGCGAATAACTTTCCGTGCCGAATGTAAAGGTTTTCTTTTCGTCTTTTAACATCGTCGCGGGCGTGAAAATCCGCGAATTTGAATCGTAAGCCGAATTGAGCGCGAGAGCATAAACAAACGGTTTAAAAACTGAACCGGGCTGGCGCATTGCGTCCGTAGCGCGGTTAAATTGATTTTGTTGATAATCGCGCCCGCCGACCATTGCGACGATTTCGCCGGTTTTCGGTTTTATCGCCACAAGCGCGGCATTCAAACTTCCCTTTTCCTTTTTCGGAAAATATTTGTCCAATCTTTCCAAGCGTTTAGCGACAATTTCGTAAGCCTTTTTCTGTAAATCGGGATCAATCGTTGTATAAACGCGCAAATGCTGCAAGGCTTCGGGATCGCTGACGACTTTCGGCAATTCTTCAATCGCAAACTGCGAAAAATAAGGCATTCCTTGTAAATCTTTCGAGCTTGCAACTTGATTCAAAACCAATTTCGTCTGCTTTGCGGCTTGATAATCTTCCTGTGAAATCGCGTTTGATTGCACCATTGAATCCAAAACTTGATTACGCCGTTCCGCAACTCTTTCGGGGTTTTTATATGGGTTGTAACGATTCGGACTGCGAATAATTCCGGCGAGAAATGCTGATTCTGCAAGACTTAACTGCGAAACATCTTTGCCGAAATAAACATTTGCGGCTTCGCCCACGCCGTAAATCGAAACGCCAGATTGTTGTCCGAGATAAATTTGATTAGCGTAAAGTGTGAAAATATCTTCTTTTGAAAGCCGCGTTTCGAGAATAATTGACATATACGCTTCCTTTATTTTCCGCGTCAAAGTCTGTTCACGATTCAGCCAGAGATTTTTAACTAATTGTTGGGTAATCGAAGAGCCGCCTTGATTTGCCAGCGGCGAATTATCATCATCTTTTTCATATCGCCGATACGCCGCACGCGCAATGCCGCGAAAATTTACGCCGAAATGTTCAAAAAACGCGCGGTCTTCGGTTGTCGTGATGGCTTTGACAAGATGCGGCGGCAAATCGCCAAAAGTTATGGTTTTTCTTCGACCGTCACCTTCCGCCGCGATTGAACTCAAGATTTTCGGCTCTAATTGCGCGACATTAACATCTTTTTTCGCGTCAATATCGGTAATTTTTTCAACTGTTTTGCCGTCTTTTTTAAATTTCACCGAAAGTTGATGAAAATATTTCTGCCCGTCAACCGTTCCCGTAATTCCCGGCTCGATTTCGATTTGATTTTCCTTGATGTCATAACGCGAACGCGAAGCATCGGCTTGATTATTTTTCTCGATATAACCGGCAGATTTCAAATAATCAACCAATCCGGCAGGCGTTATCGGTTCGGTTTCGCGCAAATTTTTCGGCGCGGAATAAATTCCCGCCGATTGCGTAAAAACGTCGCCTTTCAAAAGCGAATCAATTCTGTCCGAGTATTCAAACCAAAAATAAGTGAGCGTTAAAGCAACAAACATCACGATTAAAGCCGAAAACGAAATCGTGTAAGCATTAAAGAAAAATCGCAAAATCCGCCGAAAACGGCTCGCCGGCGGTGCTTGATAACTCACGGCGCGATGCGCTTTTAACCAACCGCGCGGCGGCATTTTCGATTTTGTGTTTTTTGCTTGTATTTGATTTGGCATTTTCGGTCGGTTTGTATAAGAATTAGTGTGAGTTCGATTCGCAGCGGTTGCCCAGTTAAATTTTACGGATTTAGTCCGACGATGTCTAGTTATATTTAAAATTACAAATTACTGATTACAAATTACTGAGATTTGTTACTTTTTCACAAATTTGTAATTGGTAATCTGTAATTTGTAATTCAATGCTTTTTATTTACGCAATTTCAAAACTTACGCGCCAAAGATTTCTGAATGCTTCTTTGGCAATAATCGTAATGATATTTTTCGGCGCGTTCGGGTTTTGGATGCTGGAAGAAATAACTTTGCTGGAAAGTATTTTTCTGGCAACGCAAACCGTTACCACCGTCGGTTATGGCGATGTGCCGATAAAAACCGATGCCGGACGAATTTTCGGAATAATTTTTATGCTTTCCGGCGCGGGAACGGTTCTTTATGCGCTGACGGTTTTGGCGCAATCAATTATTCAATCGGAAATCGTTGATGCGTTTGGTGTTCGGCGCAAAACAAAAGAGATGAAAAAACTGCAAAATCATTACATCATTTGCGGCGCAGGGCGCGTCGGGCGGCGAATTATCCGTAATCTGCAAAAGGAAAACCTGCCGTTCGTGATAATCGAACGCGACGAAAAAAAAGTCGCCGTTTTTGCGGATGAAAATCTGCCGATTTTGATTGCCGACGCAACCAATGAAGCCACGCTGACGGCAGCCGGAGTCGAACGCGCCAAAGGTTTGGCAACTTGTTTGTCAGACGATGCGGCAAATGTTTATGTCGTTTTGACGGCTCGCGGAATGAACGAAAATATGCACATCGTCGCCCGCGCCGTCGAAGAACCTGCCGAACCGAAATTGATTCGTGCCGGAGCAAATCGTGTCGTTGCGCCGACAATTATCGGTTCGCAATCAATGGCGCGTGCGCTTCTAAAACCTGCAATTGCAGACTTTATGGATTCAATCACGGCGGAAACGCTCGATTTGGTTTTTGAAGAAATCGCCGTCGGTTCGCATTCGATTTTTGCCGATAAAAAACTTTCGGAAACAAATTTGAGCCGTGAATTGAGTTTGATTGTCATTGCAATCCGCCGAAAAGACGGCGAACTTACATTTCATCCGACAGGCGAAACCAAAATAAACGAAGGCGATTTATTAATTGTCGTCGGCAAAGCCGATTCGATGCAAAAACTTGTCGAAGCGAATAAATGAGAAAGTGAGAAAGTGAGAAAGCGAGAAAGGGAGATTTGTTTTTTTGTCAGCAACTTTGGACGATTTAATTTCACTTTCAAGATTGTCAACGAAAAATTGTCTCACTTTCTCACTTTCTCACTTTCTCGCTTTCTCACTTTCTCGCTTATAATCGGAACAATGAAGATACTCGTAACCGGCGGAACAGGTTTTCTCGGAACTCATATCCGCGAATATTTTAAAGCAGACGATTTTTCGCGCAAATCGAATCTCGATGTGTTGAATTTGCAAGACGCGCAGACGGTTGAAAATTATGATGTCGTCATTCATCTTGCCGCCGAACTCGACAAATCACCCGAAAATGCCGAAAGCGTTTTTCTGACAAATGTCGAAGGCACAATCAATCTTTTGCGTTCGATGAAGGAAAATTCGACGTTTATTTTTGCTTCGACAAAAGACGTTTACGGCAGATTTGCCGATAATTACGCAGAAGTCGGCGAAGGTTGTCAGACGCTTTACAACGGACAATCCGCGCTCGAATGGTCAAAATTGATTGCCGAAAGATATGTCGAATTCTACGCCAATCAAAACAAGTTTCGTTCGTGTATCTTTCGTCTTTCCACCATTTACGCGCCGAATTCCGAAGGCAACACGCCGAATTTTGTAACGCATTACGCCGACGCAATAAACTTCGGCGAAAGGTTACAACTTCCCGCAAACGGCAATCCGCGCCGCGATTTGCTTCACGTCAAAGACTTCGCCCGCGCTTGCGAAGCGTTTAAAGATTCCGTAATTCGCCACGGGCTTTACAATCTCGGCGGCGGACGCGAAAACGCGATGACTTTGCGCGAATTGGTCATAAAAATGGAGCAAGTTTCAAATCTTCAAGCAATTATTGATGAAGAAAATCTGCTTTCCGCGCCTGCGCCTATGAACTATGTAACAGATTTGAGTTTGATAACGCAAGAACTCGATTGGTCTCCTGAAATAAGTTTGGAAAATGGCTTGAAAGATTTGTTTTAATTTGTTCTGAGTCCCGCCTGGCACAAGCCCGGGCAACCGCCAGCGAAGCGGAGCGGTTTTATTGTTTCTGAAAAAGTCTTTGGTAGGCAACGCATTTTTGCATCGCTTCGCTTGCAAAAAGCCGCCTAAAGGCGGGACTCAGAACTTTTTGCTTGCAGAAATCTCTGCGGACTGAAGATTCTCAAGTATTCCGAATTTTTGTTTTCGACAATTTTTTCCGCCAAAATCTTCGCCGTCAAAGGCGCAAGCAAAATTCCGTTTCGATAATGCGCGGTGGCAATAAATAGATTTTCGATTCCTGCAAATTCGCCTAAAACCGGCAAACCGTCCGCACAAAAAGGACGCAAGCCGCTCCAAGTTTTTTTCAAACTCAAATCTTTAAATTTTGCCGAAATTTCAAATGAATTTTGTAATAAATCCGCAATTGCTCCGGCATTTGTTTCGCCATTAAATCCGTCATCTTCGACCGTTGCGCCAAACAAAACACGCAAATCTTTGCGCGGCACGGCGTAACCTCGCCGAGTATAAATAACGTGCTTGCAAAGCCTTTCAAATTTATCGTTAAAAGACAACATTTGCCCGCGAATCGGTTTGATTTTTAATGACGACAGCAGATTAGAATTATCTTCAATCAAGCTCGTCCACGCGCCCGAACAAATTATGACAATCGGCGCAAAAAATTTCTCCATATCAGTTTCAACGCCGATAACTTTATCATTTTCAATAATTAAACTTTTAACTTCCCGACTAAAAACTTCTGCGCCAATGCGCGGACGAATTTTGTCTCTCGCGTTTCGTTGCATAAATTTATTCAATCCTATTCCTTGCAGTTGAAGATTAAACGCTTCGATAATTTTGCGGTTTTCGACCTGCCAATCAAGCGGAAAACGTAAGCCGAAAAGCACTTCGGGCGAAACATTCGGCTCTAATTTCAAAACGTCTTCGCGGCTCAATTTTTCAACTTGCAAATTCGCCGCTTTTTGCCATTCAAAGCGTTTTTCGAGTTCGTTTGCGTCCCGTTCGTTAAAGGCAAGATAAAGCGTTCCGGTTTTGTCGAGTTCAATATCAACGACCGTTTCGTCAAACAATTCAGCCGCAAAATCTTCGTATAAATCGCGGCTTTCCGAGCAAAATCTAAAGAAATCGTCCGCGCAATCAGCTTCGGCTTGCGGCGCGAGCATTCCGGCGGCGGCACTCGAAGCCTCTGCGCCGCACATCGAATTTTTCTCTAAAATTGTAATTTTTTGAAAACCTTTGCGCTTCAATTCCCGCGCCAGACTTAAGCCGATTATGCCGCCGCCGATTATTAAAACATCTCTCATTTGTCTTTTCCGTCTAATCGTTTTAAGTTAAACTGTTATTAATTATACTTTCAACTCCTTAAGATAAAAATTATGAATGATGAAAAATTGGATTTGATTTTAGCCGCCGTAACTGAAATAAAAGCTGATGTCAACAATATTAAAGCTGATGTCAACAATATTAGAGTTGATGTCAAAAATCTCGATTCGAGAATGGGCAATGTGGAAAATGGATTTATCGAATTGCGAACGGAAGTTAAATCCGACATTAACGGATTGCGAACAGAATTAAGTGCTTTCAAAAAGCAAATGATTAAAGCGTTTGATGCAATGAAAAATCGTATTGATTTATTAGAAAAACAAATGTTGTCAATTGGTTATGAGTTGAAAGAAGATATACGCCGCGAGGGGCGCGAAGTTCGTGAAGAAATTGACCGTTTAGAAAATACGATTATGCTTGAACAAGCCGAAAAGCTACAAGACCGCGTCAGAGTCCGCGAACTCGAATCGAGAGTAACGCGGCTCGAAGAAAAATTCAGATTAGCCGCATAAAAAAATTATGAGCAAACACACAATTACACTTATTCCGGGCGACGGCATCGGACCGGAAATCATTGCCGCAACCGTGCGGATATTGGAAGCATCGGGCGTTGAGATTGAATGGGAAACGCAGATAATCGGCGCACAGGCACTTGAAAAATACGGCACGACGATTCCCGATTCGACCATCGAATCAATCAAACGAAACAAAGTCGCGCTCAAAGGTCCGCTTGCCACGCCAATCGGCAAAGGTTTTACATCGGTCAACGTCGGCTTGCGAAAAGCTCTGGATTTATACGCAAATGTTCGTCCGATTAAAGCTCTGCCGAATGTTGCGTGCCGTTATCCTGAACTCGATTTGGTGATTGTCCGTGAAAATACGGAAGATTTATATGCCGGTTTGGAACACGTTGTCGTTCCGGGCGTGGTCGAAAGTATTAAAATTATCACGGAAAAGGCTTCGACTCGGATTGCGAAATACGCTTTTGAATTCGCGCAAGCAAACAATCGCAAAAAAGTTACGGCGATGCACAAAGCCAATATTATGAAACTTTCCGACGGACTTTTTCTCGAATGTTTTTATAATGTTTCAAAAGATCACCCCGAAATTACAGCGGACGACAAGATTATTGATAATGCTTGTATGCAATTAGTTATGCGCCCCGAACAATTCGATGTGATGGTTTTAGAAAATCTTTACGGCGACATTGTTTCCGATTTATGTGCCGGTTTAATCGGCGGTTTAGGTCTTGCGCCGGGCGCGAATATCGGCGAACAAGGCGCGGTTTTTGAAGCCGTTCACGGTTCTGCGCCGGACATTGCCGGTCAAGGAATTGCAAACCCGACGGCGGTTTTGATGTCTGGAATTTTAATGTTACGGCATTTGGAAGAGATTGATGCGGCTGACCGCGTGGAAAAAGCCTTGATGGACGTTTTTGCCGAAGGCGAATTCCGCACGAAAGATTTGGGCGGAACGGCGAAAACGGCTGATTTTGCAAACGCGATAATTGAAAAACTTCGATAATCTTACGATAATTCGGATAAATCTAAATCAAATTGGAGCAAGTAATTACTTTAAATTACTTGCTCCAATTTGATTTAGATTAAAAGATAATTATTGCTAATTTTTCTTAAATACTTTACCATTTGAATTGACCGTTACAAGACGGATTTCCAACAAAATAAAGACTTTCCGACCGAAAGTTAAAAAACAGCAGCAATAGTAATTCACGCCCAAACACAATTATTCGAGCCTTTTCATCCTTCAAGAGTTTCAGTATTTCTAATCATTTCCGAATAAAATTATGGAGAATCAAAACATTTTCGTCGCCGTAAATTTGGCGACGCTTAACGACATTACCGATAACGACGACGACATCAAACGCGAAGTCGTCGAAATTTATTTGGCGCAGACGGTTATTAATTTAACCGAAATCGAACTCGCTATCAGCATCAACGATGCGGCTAAACTTTACCAATACGCTCACAAAACTGTCGGCGGAAGTTCAATTTGCGGAATGACGGCAATCGTCGAACCGATGCGGCAACTCGAAAAATTAGGGCGCGAAGGTAACACTTCGGAAGCCTCGCCGATTTTGGCGCGAGCGCAAAACGCTTTTACGGCGATTGATGCCGAATGCCGCCGCATTTTAGAAAAATAATTCAAAGATTTTATGCGAAAAATATTAATTATCGAAGACAATCAAGTTGTTGCGCGATTGTATGCAAATAAACTCAGAGCATCCGGCAACTCGGTTAGTATTGCGCTTGACGGCGCGGAAGGTTTGCGGATGATTTACGAAATCAAGCCTGATTTAGTTTTGCTCGATTTGATGTTGCCAAATAAATCCGGTATCGAAATCATCAAGGAAATCCGAAGCGATTATCGTTTTGAGAAACTGCCGATTATGGCTTATTCGAGTGCCGATGAAAGCATTCTCACGCAAGCCGCCGAAGCCGGTTCGACGACGATTATTTCAAAAAATGAAGCATCTTTCAAAGAAATTCTCGAACAATTTAACCAACTTCTCGAAGCCAGCCGAAGCTGGAAAATTTATGACCCGGCAAATTTCAAAGATGATGAAAATCAGGCAAACTCTACGCAAAATCAACTTTTGGTAGTTGAAGATGATATGCTGACAACGATTATTATCAAAGATATTGCCGAAAAACTCGGATTAAAGCCGATTATCGCGGTTGACGGGCAAGAAGCATATAGTCTTTTGTCATCGGAGGCGAATTTTGCAGCGGCGATTTTGGATGTCGAACTGCCGAAAATCAAAGGCACGGATTTGCTCAAATATATGCGAAGCGAAAAACGTCTGCGTCATATTCCGGTAATTGTGATGACCGGCACGTCCGATTACATCAAACTTCAAGTCGAAAGCATCCAATCGGGCGCGACCTCGTTTATCTCGAAACCGTTCGAGCGTCAGATGCTCGAATCTCTGCTCAAAACCCTCACAGGTGTTTAACCGATATTGCACAAACGCGAAAACAGTTGATTTTGCAACGTGATAATTGATAAGTTAGAATAAATTAGCCACGAATTACACTAATATCACGAATCAAAAAATGGTATAATTTGTGTAATTCGTGGCTAAATCTTTTATGACAGCAGAAGCAAAAATGTGGGAAAAGCCGATTTCACACGGAGAAATCTTAAAGACGATCTGGAAAAATCTCGATTTGGGAACACTCCAACGTCGGCATCCTTTTCATTTGCCTGTTTTCGGAACGATGGACGGCAACGATCCAAATTTGCGGATTGTCGTTCTCCGAAGATTTTGGCGCAAACCGCCTGCGCTTGCTTTTCATTCGCATATCGGTTCGCCCAAAATCGCGCAAATCGAAGCGAATCCGAATGTTTATTGGCTTTTTTACAGTGCTGAAGATCGCTTGCAAGTCCGCATCAAAGGAACTGCCGAAATTCACGTCGAAGGCAATGAATTGCACGAAGAACAATGGCTTTCGACCGAACTTTTTTCGCGCCGCTGTTACGTTGGCGACGCACCGACAAAGTTAAGCAAAACGCCGACTTCCGGCTTGCCTGATAGTTTGATTGACCGCGAACCGACACGCGAAGAAAGCGAACAAGGCAAAGCAAATTTTGTGGTGATTACTTCAACAATCGAAGAAATTGATTGCTTAGAAATGAACGTCCGCGGACATCGCCGTTCGCTTTTTACTTGGAACAACGGCAATCTCGAAACAAAATGGCTCACGCCCTAGTTCTGAGTTCCAACTTTAGTTGGCTAAACCGCCAGCGAAGCGAAGCGATTTCAACTTCGATTAAAACTCAAGTTGATTATCACACAAGCAAAATCGAGGCTTCGCCTGCGTTTGCGGCACGCTAAAGCGCGGACTCAAAACTTTTTGCAACTTCCGCAACCTTTAAACATTCTAAGAAAGCGCATCAATCAAGATGCCAACTAAAACAATTTTTGAGGAAAAAGAGATGAAAAAATTAACAATTTTATTAGCGATTTTTACGGCTTTCGTATTCGGCGCAGTGCAAACGGCAAACGCGCAAACTGAACAAAAAGAAACAATTAAATTCGGCAAACAAAAGAAATTTTCGCGCAGTAAATTAACCGTCAAATTCGTGTCGGTCGTTGAAGATTCGCGCTGTCCGCCAACCGTCCAATGTATTCAAGCCGGAAACGCCCGCATCAAAGTCGAAATCAGCAACGGCACAACCAAAGAAACCTTTGAAATGAACACCACACTCGGACCAAAAGGCGCATCATTCGACGGCTTCGCCATCTATCTCGACGAACTTTTGCCAATGACCAAAGCTAACAAAAAAATCACTCAAAAAGACTACAAAGGCAAATTTAGAATCGTTCGTTTAACTCGCTAAAATAAAAGGATTTACGGCTTAAAGTAACACCGTAAATCCTTCTTGTTCAAAATGGTTATCGTGCGTCAGAATCTCACGCAAATTAAGATTTTTCATCGTCAGCATCGAAATGCAATCGGTCAAACTATAACCTTTATCGGGACGCGATTCGTAAAGTTTAATCGCGTCCAAAACTCTTTCGTGAGTGCAAGAAATAATCTCGACATTTTGATCCAGCAAAATTGCTTGCACATCTTTGACCGCAGTTTGCCGCAAAAACTTACCACTTTCGGCGAAATAATTTAATGTTTCGGTTAAGATTTCATCAGTTGTTACAATCGCCACATCAATTAAAGTTCGGCTCACATCCAAAGCGTGTGGTCGCCATTGATCTTTCGGATTAATCAGCGCAATCCAATAAAAACTGTCCGCAAAAATCTTTCTCATTTTCATTTTTTCGGCGCACCGTAAAGATAATGATCAAGATTTTCCGCGCCATCAACGGGAATTTTCGCCCATTCCTCTTCAGGAACTCGGTTACTAATTTCAACAATCTTTTCCCAAATCGGGCGCGAATCTTTCTTTTCCGCAAAAGCAAGTTTTTCTTCGACAAATTCCAAAACTTCTTCCTGTTTGTCCAACGATAAAACCTTTACTTTTTCATAAATTGTTTCTGCTATTTCGGTTTGCATAAATTTAACTCATTTTTGATTTTACAATAAAATCTGCATTTTTTTGCGATGATTCTCGCTAAATCGGTCGGGACAAAATCACCTTAACTTTCTACCATTCATCAATTCTTCAATTTCGTCCGTGTCTTTTGTAACTATCGCAGAATTTACTTTTTTTGTTTTTTCATAAATTGCGGACTCGGCAATGTTGGATTAGGCGAAGGCGGCACATATTCGTTTGGCAAAAGATAAAACTCAATCAGCGATTCTTCGCGCAAACCGCCTTCGATGAAAATTAGTTGTTCGGGTGAATATTTTCTGAAATCGTAATTCCATTTTTTTACTTCGGCAAGAAATTTTTCATACTTCTCAAACGGCAGTTTATTATCAAAATAAATCACCGCATAAACTTTATATTTATCATTTTGCCCTGCCTCTATCATTATATTATCGAACCTTACTTTGAGTTCATACAAATTTTCTTTTCTGTTTTTTTCCATCGAATAGAAATTCATATAATCAAATCTCATATGATTGCCTTCAGGCGCGAAAGGCGGAAAACCGTCGCACCTCAAAGTCTGATTGTCGGATTTTTTCGGGATATATGTAATTGACTCAAGATTGCTGTCAACATTACCAAAATAATAAATCAAACCTTCTTCAGAATTTCGCCAAGAGCCATAAAAAGCATCGTCAACAGAATAAGTGAATTTAGTTCGGTCAAGTTTTAATTCGTCAAAACTTTTACCTGAATTATCAGAAGCAGAAACTCTTAAACTAATCAAAGTATCTTTAGGAATGTCCCAACCCGAATCGCATTGACGCTCTGAATAATTGACACTCACATAAAATTTTTCTGTTTTATAAACAAAATTGTTGCGGTAGAATTTATCTATCGGCTTTCCGAGCAATTTTTCAACATCAGCCAGCGTCGAGCGCAAAGGAGTTAACCCATTCCACGAATTACTCTGACCTTTGGCTAAAATGGCAGATACAAAAATTAGAATCGAAATTAAAGCAAAATTCTTTTTCATAGCTGATTTTCCTATCCTTTTATTATTTTCCCGCATTCATAATTTCTTCAATCGCTTCTGCGTCTTTCGGGACTTTGGCGGTTAGATTATGATTCCCGTCTTCGGTAACTAGAATGTCGTCTTCGATTCTGATGCCGATTCCGCGATATTTGCTTGGCGCGTCTTTATCGTCGGGCGGAATGTATAAGCCGGGTTCGACGGTTAAGACCATTCCGGGCGCGAATGGGCGTGAGTTTTTGGCGCGTTGTTCGGTAAAATATCTGCCCGCGTCGTGAACGTCTAAGCCGAGATAATGCCCGACACCGTGCATATAATATTTTTCGTAAGCCTTTTTCTTAATCAATTTTTTCGTGTCGCCTTTTAATAATTTGAGCTTTTTCATTCCTTCGGTTAATAATTCAATCGAAAGTTCTTGGCGTTGTTTGACGGTGTTTCCTTTTTTGGTGGCTTCGAGACATTCGAGTTGGACTTCGAGAACGACATCATAAACTTCGCGTTGGGCTTTGGTAAATCTGCCGTTGACGGGAAATGTTCGCGTAATGTCGGAAGCATAACCATTGAAATTGCAACCCGCGTCAACGAGCAATAAATCGCCGTCTTTGAGCAGCATATTGTTTTCGACATAATGCAAAATCGTCGCATTATCGCCACCGCCAATGATCGAATTATACGCCGCGCCGTTTGCGCCCGACATTCTGAAATGATGTTCGATAATTGATTCGATTTGCGCTTCGTTCATTCCGGGCTGGCAATTTTGCATCGCCAAAATATGCGCTTCCGATGCAATATCGCCCGCTTTTTGCATATATTCGACTTCTTCCGCAGTTTTATGCAGACGCATTTCGCCGATAATCAGCGTCGGATCAATAATCGTGTGCGGCGGATAAGCAGTTTTCAAACGACGGAATCTTTGCCCCGAAAGATATTGCAAAATCTGTTGGTCGAGTTTGTTGTCAAGCCCGAAACGATAGTAAAGTTTTTCATTGCCATTGAGCATTTTCGCCAATTCTTTTTCAAATCTTTCAATCGGCAAAGCCTTGTCCGCGCCGTAATTTTTCTTCGCGCCTTCCACGCCTTCGCGCCGTCCATACCAAGTTTCCATCAAAGGATCACGCGGACGAACAAATAAAGTAAATGGGTTTTTTTTGTCCGACGGATTGATGACTGCAATCGCGTCCGGTTCGGGAAATCCGGTCAGATAATAAAAATCAGGGTCTTGATGAAACTTAAATTCCGTGTCGTAACTTTTCGTAACTTCGTGCGCCGCAGGAATCACGGCAATCGCATCTTTCCCGATGGCTTCCATAAAATCTTTTAATTGTTTTTTCATAATTTCTCCTATTTTTTAAAATTTTAACGCAAAGGCGCAAAGACGCAAAGACGCAAAGTTTTTATTTCCATATAAACAAGCTATCGAAGTAAAAGTCCAACACGCTTTAGCTTGTTGAATGTGCCGGCATTTCAACAAGCTAAAGCGTGTTGGACTTTTTAATCAAAGACTTTTGCAACTCAATTTCTGTCTAATATATTTAAGGCTGTTCCAACATTAAAATTACTGATATAATTTTCAAAAATCTTTCCAGTAAATCAAAAATTATGAGAAAATTTATCTATTCAATCGTTTTTATCGCGCTTTTATCGTTTTCCGCTTTCGCAGATATTCGTTTGCCGGACACGCCGAAGCCGACGGCAACGCCAAAACAGCAGAAATCTATTGATTCGAATATGAAAATAACGCTCGACAAAAACGTAACGGAAGCGACATTGATTATTCCGAAAAGCCAAATCAAACAGCTTCGCGCCCAACTCGAAGGGCTTGATGATTCAGACGATTCGCCCGTTTTTGCGATTTCGCGGACGCAAACCGTCGTCAGCGGTTTGTTTTTGAGTTTAGCGTTTGTGTTTGGCGGCGTATGGTTTGCGCGTTCTCGAAAAACAGACGGCAAACTCAATAAAACACTGGTTGTTGGCGCAATTTTACTGCTTGTCGGCTCGGCGGCAACGCTCGTTTTTGCCAACGGCGGACCGCCTCAAGAATTGGGAAGCATTTCGAGCAAAATATTCAAAAGAGAACTCTTTACCTTCGGCTGGAACTACGCTCGCGGCAAAATCAAAGTGAAGGTTTCCGATAACGCTAACGAAATTGAACTAATCGTTCCCGACAAGGGCGAAGAAAAGCCCACAAATAAAGAATAAGGCTATTTGCCCGCGAATTTACGCGAATCTGCGCGAATAAATCGAAAAAATAATTCGCGTTTATTCGCGTAAATTCGCGGGCAAAAAATAAAATGCAGGAAATTCGTCAAGCAAAATTTGAAATCACATCAGCGCAAGTTTTCGCGTTTGGCTTTTTGTCGTTTTGCGTTTTGACAGCAATTTTGATTGGCACGTTTCCGCTTTGGGCTTCGATTGTTACGATTTTTCTGTTTGCAGGCGTTCATAATGCGTTTGAATTTCGTTATTTTGCGGCGCGAATGCCTGTGCGTTGGGGCAAATCGCGTCTGTTTTATGCGGTCGGAATCGGCGGCGTAATTGTCTTAACTTCTGCGTATTTGATAATTTATTTCGGAAGTGGAAACTGGTTTTGGAACGCGGAAAATTGGATGATTGCCGTTTCAAGTTGGAACACAGCGTTTGTGCTTTGGGTTGGACTTTTGTTTTATTTGCGCGGACGGCAAAAGCCGAAAACTGATTGGAGTTTGGCGTTTGCAGTCGCGTTTTTATTCGCGTCTTTCGTGTGGCTTGCGCCGCAATATTTCAGTCTTTCGCTCGTTTATCTGCATCCGTTTATTGCGCTTTGGTTTCTCGAAAGACAAATTCGCCGCACTAAGAAAGAATGGCTCAAAAGCTATCATTTTTGCCTTTTGACGATTCCTTTTTTTGTTGCAATATTATATTTTGCATTTGCCAACGCGCCCGATTTATCCAATGAAACAAATCTTTTCTGGCGCATTACGCAACATGCCGGAAGCCAGATTTTGCCGAATATTTCGAGTCATTTCTTAGTCGCCACGCACGTTTTTCTCGAAACGATTCATTACACAGTTTGGATTTTGCTGATTCCGCTGATTGATAAACGCGCAATTCCGTGGCGATTAAAAGAAATTCCGCTTATTTCAAACAAAAATGGTTTCCAAAAACTGATTTTCGGCGTTTTGGCAATCGGATTTTTATTCGTTTTCGCGCTCTGGATCGGCTTTTCGGTAAATTACGAAATCACCCGCGACATCTATTTTGCCTTCGCAATGGCGCACGTTTTGGCGGAATTTCCGTTTTTGGTGAAAATGCTTTAGGAGTGATTTACCACATAGGAACATAGAAAACATAGGTTAGAAAAAAGTAAGAAATTTCGCTACATTCTAAAATTCTTTTCTATGATTGCTATGTTCCTATGTGGTTAAAAATTTTATGTTATTTGATGCACCTGCCATCGAAATTGTAAAAAACGCGCCGCTTGACCGTTTGTGGCTTTTTTTGCCGATTGGTTATTTGACGACCATTCTTATCGAAACGCCGGTTTTGTTTTTCGGGCTTTCGCCAAAACTTTCGTTGAAACAAAAACTCTCGTGCGGCATTTGGCTGACGGCTTGCACATATCCGATTGTCGTGTTGGTTTTGCCCGCGATTTTTCTCGATTATTCACGGAATTTGTATCTAATTGTCGCCGAAACTTTCGCGCCGGTCGGTGAATGTTTTTTCTTCTGGCTCGCCTTTCGCGGAAAAGATCTTCTCGAATCAAACGACTGGATTCGCTCTTTTATCGCAATTGTCGTCGCCAATCTCGCATCATTCGGCATCGGCGAAATTTTCAATTATTATCAATGGTTCGGACTATTTTAGAATCAATGAAAAACGGACAACGGACAACAAACAACAAACAAACTTTGAGAATTACCGAAATATTTCTCTCAATTCAAGGCGAATCTTCGCACGCCGGACGACCGTGCGCGTTCGTGCGCTTAACAGGTTGCCCGATGCGTTGCGTTTGGTGCGACAGCGAATATACTTTCACGGGTGGAACTCGAATTTCGTTTGAAGATATTTTCGCTCAATTAGAAAACTTCGGATGCAATTTGGTCGAGGTAACAGGCGGCGAACCGCTCGCACAAAAAAATGTATTTCCTTTTATCACAGAGCTTTGCGACAAAGGTTACGAAGTTTTAATCGAAACCGGCGGCTATGTTTCAACTGAAAAAGTTGATGGTCGCGCCAAGCTAATTTTAGACGTAAAATGTCCTGCATCGAACGAATCGGAACGCAATCATTGGGCAAATCTCGAACGATTGAGAAAAGAAAAAGACGAAGTAAAATTCGTCATTACTGACTTAAATGATTGGCAGTTTGCGCGGAACATCATCGAAAAATACGATTTGCAAAATCGCACGAAAGAGATTTTAATTTCGCCCGTTTTCGGCGTTGAAAACTTACCGAAAATCGCCGAAACTATTTCACAAAGCGGCTTGAAAGTTCGTCTGAATTTGCAATTACACAAATACATTTGGGGCGCAGACGTTCACGGAGTTTAATTTATGACACATTATCAAAAACTTGCGACAATGACTTTTCGGATTATCGGAGTGATTTTAATAATTGGTAGTTTTATTTTATGGATTTTGGCATTTCTATTACTTCCATTAGCGTTTGGTTTGTTTTATTTTTTGTTGCCATATTTTATTATGGGTAATATTTTGCTCATTTTAAGCAAGTTTTTAGCAAAATTTGTTTGCTTCGATTTTGATAAATCCGATGAACAGTAAAAATATTGCAATTTGTCTCGTGTCCGGCGGAATGGATTCGTGCGTAACTGCCGCGGTAGCGCGGCTTAAATCGGACGAAATCGCGTTTCTGCACGTTTCTTACGGACAGCGAACCGAACGGCGTGAACGCCAAGCATTTATTGATATTGCTGATTTTTATAATGTCGAAAAGCGGCTTGATGTTTCGATTGAATATCTTGCAAAAATCGGCGGTTCGAGTTTAACCGATAAAAAAATTGAAGTAACCGAAGCAAATCTCGAAAGTGTCGAGATTCCAACAAGTTACGTTCCATTTCGCAATGCAAATATGCTTTCGATTGCGACGAGTTGGGCGGAAGTTTTGGGCGCAAACTCAATCTACATCGGCGCAGTTTCAGAAGATTCGAGCGGTTATCCCGATTGCCGTCCCGAATTTTATTCAGCGTTTGAAAAAACCATCGAAAAAGGCACGAAACCCGACACGAACATCAAAATAAAAACGCCGATTATCGAACTTTCAAAAGCCGAAATCGTCAAAAAAGGTTTGGAATTAAACGCGCCGATTCATCTGAGTTGGTCGTGTTATCGAAGCGAAAATTTAGCCTGCGGAACGTGCGATTCGTGCGCCTTGCGTCTGCGCGGATTTGCGCGAGCGGGCGAAATTGACCCAATCAAATACAAAGAATTTTAGCCCGCGAAACACGCTAAACACGCTAAAATTAAAACAGAAAACAAAATTATCTGTCTTTTTTTCGTGTATTTCGCGTGTTTCGTGGGCAATTTCCTGTTTTATTGAGTTTGATTTCTTATCCAGAACTTAAGTTAAATTTCCAATCTTTCGCGGCTGATTTTCAAGCCGTTCAAATTTCCCAATGCGCCGAAGCCGATTTTTTCGGTTTGGAAAAATTCCCGCGCTAAATCTTGGACTTCTTCGACTGTAACTTTTTCAATTTTTTGCAAAGTTTCTTCGAGCGAAATTTGTCTGCCGTGAATCATTTCGAGATGCCCCAGAGTTCCGGCGCGTGTGCTTGAATCTTCCAAACCGAGCAAAATCGAGGCGACCGATTGCGCTTTCATCAATTCGAGTTCTTCGCCGGTAATACCGTTTTTGACGATTTCGCGCATTTCTTTGAGCGCAATTTCCAAAACTTTTTCGGTTTGTTTCGGCGAAGTTCCGGCGTAAATCTGAAAAACTCCGCAATCCTGATACATCGCCGCACTTGCGCCGACGCTGTAAGCCAAACCTTTTTCTTCTCTGATTTTTTGCCACAAACGCGATGAAGTTCCACCGCCGAGAGCGTTCGTCAAAACGTCCGCCGCATAACGCTTTTCGCTTCCTGCCGAAATAAAAGGCGTAGTAATAATCAGATGCGCTTGTTCGAGATTTTTGTTTTTCTTGATAATAATCGGCGCGGCAATTTCTGTTTGGAGTTCCGCCTTTAGGCGGCAACCGCCAGCGAAGCGCGGCGGTTTTAGCCGCCTAAAGGCG
>JANNYB010000028.1:0-5518 GCA_031409875.1 Acidobacteriota bacterium
GACCGCAAGTGGAGTTTGTGCCGAATTCGTCGCAGGTTTATTCACGTTTGCGGGTTTTTGATTGACAGTTTCATTCGCCGAACACGCGGCAAAACATATACACAAAATTAATAAAAAACCAAATTTCACTTTTTTTTCTCCCTAATCATTTGCAGATTTTTTTCGATTCGTCTGAGGCGCGTTTCTTCTTTTTTCGCGTCTTTTACAGAATTAACGTATTCCTTTTGATGTGTAAAACTCATCTTCGCAAAAACGTCGGTTAAATCGGCTTTTCGCAAGGCTTCGGCAAAATCTTCGGGAACTTCGACGGTGCGTTTTTCCGAATCTTTTTCCATCGTAACTTCAATCGTTTCACCGGCTTTCACACCTGCGGCATCGCGGAAAACTTTCGGCACAGCCATCATAAACTTGCCGCTCATACGCATAATCGTGCTGCGATATTCCACGCCGTTCACCGAAACTTTTACCGGAACGCGCTTTGCGCCGAAAACTTTTTCGACATCAAACGGAATCGTAATTCCCGTCGCGTCCATTCCTTCGTGCTTTTCCAACACGACTTTAAAGATTTGTTTATCAGCCATTTTTAACCTAAAATTTAATATTCGGTCTTTGTAAAAACCAAACACCAAAGACCATATAATAACTATGACACAAAGAATTCGCAAAGCGGTTTTTCCCGCCGCCGGATTGGGAACGCGATTTTTGCCGGCAACCAAAGCCTCGCCGAAGGAAATGTTGCCGTTGGTTGATAAACCTCTGATTCAATATTCGGTCGAAGAAGCCGTTGCTTCGGGCATCGAATCAATTTTGATCGTTACCGGGCGCGAAAAAAGCTCGATTGAAAATCATTTCGATATTTCTTACGAACTCGAAGACATTCTGAAAGAAAAAGGCAAAACCGCCTTTTTCGAGCAAGTCCGCGCAATTTCCGAACTTTGCCGCATTTCATACACGCGCCAAAAACAATCTCTCGGCTTAGGACACGCGATTTATCAAGCCAAAGATTTTTCGGAAAACGAACCTTTTGCCGTGCTTTTGGCTGATGATGTCGTTGATGCGGAAAAACCTGCGCTTAAACAAATGATCGAAGTTTTTGAAAAATATAACGCGCCCGTCATTGCGACAATGCAAGTCGAAGGCGAAGCAATTTCGCGTTTCGGCGTGATTGATGCCGAAGAAGTTACGCCCAATGTTTTCAAAATCAACGATATGGTCGAAAAACCTGCGTTCAAAGATGCGCCTTCGGATTTGGCAATTATCGGCAGATATATTTTAACGCCCGACGTTTTCGATGCTATCGAACGCACGGAAAAAGGCGCGGGCGGCGAAATCCAAATCACGGACGCAATGCGCCTGATGCTCAAAGAAGGCAAACCTTTTTACGCCGTCAAACTCGAAGGCACACGCCACGACGCGGGCGACAAACTCGGATTTTTAATCGCAACCGTCGAATTCGCCCTCAAACGCGAAGATTTAGGCGCAGAGTTTCGTGAATATTTGAAGTCTTTGGAGTTATAAGAATTTTAATTAACCACAGATGAACACAGATGAAATCCTGATTTAATATCTGTGTTTATCTGTGTTCATCTGTGGTTAATTTTCTTCCGCCGCGAATGCTCAAGCCGATTTGCAACAAAATCAAAATTAAAACACTGACCAAAAGCGTGAACATTCCGGCTTGCAGATTGCCGAATTTATCGGATAAAAAACCTATCAGCCAAGTCGTTAAAAATGCGCCGAGCGTGCCGCAGATAAAAAGCGGCGTGGCGCGGCGCGAAGCCGTTTCGCCGAAAATTTTGTTATAACGCGAAACATTTGTCGGAAAAATCGAAGACGTTCCAAAGCCTGTAATTGACGCGCCGACGCTCAAAATCAAAACGTCTTTTGCCAAAAGCAGAACAATCATTCCGGCTAAAATTATCAGCAAACTCAAAATCAGCATCCGATTTTCGTTCAAAAACCGAAAGAAAATCGGCGCAACGCCGCGTCCGACAACGAAAAAAACAAAAAACAAAAGTATCGGCGGAAACGCGGATTTCACTTCGCCGCCTGCGACTCTTTCCGTGTAAAGTTTCAGCCAACCGCCCATTCCGCTTTCAAATCCGACGTGGACAAAATTAAACGCCGCAATCGCCCAAGCCACCGGATTTGACCAAATCGGGACGGAAAAATCTTTCTCCATTTCGTTTAAATCACTTTTTCGCTCAAAATCTTTCGGCTGAAAAAAAATCGCCGCGCTGATTATGAAAAGGGAAATCGAAAGAATGATTGTCGGCGCAAAAATATTGGTTTTATCTGAGAAAAAATCAACAAACGGCGAACTGATAATTGCGCCAACGCCCCAGAAAAAATTCAAAATACTCAAAGCCGAAGTTATGCGCGTCGGATTTAATTCGAGAATCAGCATATTGATTGACGGAAGCGTAAGTCCAATGCCAATGCCATTTATCAAAAAACCTAACAGAACCAATTCAAACGAATTAAAGTTCAAAAACAAAATGCCAATCGCCATCGCCAAACATCCGAACGCCGTCGCCGCGACGAATTTATGACGTTTGCCGAACCAACTCGTGAAAAAAGTTCCAATCAACGAACCCGTAAATTGTGCAGGGAAGAGCAAACCGATTTGCGCGTCATCAAGCGAAAATTTCGTTGCCAAAATCGGCAAAAACTGCCCGACAATGACCGTTGCAATTCCCGAAACAAAAAATCCGGCGTGAAGTAAAATTTTTAAAAGACGAAGCGGCATAAACGCTTATTTTGGCAAATCAGACGACTGGAGCGCAAGCGTCCCCGCTTGCAAACGCCGTGCTTTTCAGCGGCGTAAAGCCTTCGCGTAAATTCAAGTTCATTTCTTCCGAGAAGTTTGTTCGCGCTCTGCGCTCATTGCAAGCGGGGACGCTTGCGCTCCAGTCGGTTGATAATTTTTCGCCGTGCGGTTGAAATTCTCGATTTGTTCGGCAATCCAATTTTCATCTTTGCCCAATTCTTGCGCCATAATTTCGGCAACACGCGGCGCGAGTTCGACGGCGAGTTTTGCATTTAAAAATAATGTTCGCATTCTTCGCGCCAAAACGTCTTCAACCGTCCGCGCCATCTCATTTATGACGGCAAAAACAACGAAATCTTCGTTTAGCTTTTCCGATGAAAAATCTTCCGAAGTTTCGTGAATTTTCAAATTTTCCGTTACACATTTTTTCTCGGCTAAACCGTTTAATTTTATCGCCTGATTTATTGCATCTTCCGCCATTCGCCGGTAAGTCGTCCATTTTCCGCCCGTGATTGTGAGTAAATTCGATTCGTCAATTTCAATCGTATGATCGCGTGAAAGTTTCGACGTATTCTTTGCATTCGTTGATTTTACGAGCGGACGAATGCCGACGAAAATACTCAAAATATCTGTTCTTTGCGGCGGATTTTCAAGATAATTTTTTGCTGTTTCGAGAATAAATTCGATTTCTTTTTCCTGCGCTGTCGGTTCTAAATCCGCAGTTTTAATTTCTGTGTCAGTCGTCCCGAAAAGCGCGTGTTTGTGCCAAGGAATTGCAAAAAGAACGCGCCCGTCCGAAGTTTTCGGAATCATCAAAGCAGAATTTGAAGGCAGAAATTTTTTATCGAAAACAAGATGAATGCCTTGGCTCGGCGCGATAATTTGTTGTGAATTTTTATCAGATAATTTGCGAACCAAATCGCAAAATGCGCCCGTTGCATTTATAACAGCTTTGGCTTTGACGGTGAAATTTTCGCCGGTTTCGAGGTTTTTAAAATTCACGCCGTCAATCGCGCCAAGAGTTTTTTCAAAGCCGAAAACCTCAGCATAATTTAAAATTGCCGCGCCGTTTTCAACCGCCGTTTTTGCCAAATCTATCAAAAGCCGCGCATCGTCAAATTGCCCGTCGAAATACAAAATTCCGCCGCGCAAATTTTCAGTTTTGACATTTGGCAGACGCGAAATCGTTTCTTTTTTCGACAAAATTTCAGACTTTCCGAAACCTAATTTTCCCGAAAGAACATTGTAAATTTTCAATCCCACGCCGTAAAAAAACTTGTCGAAAAAACTATAAACAGGAACGATAAACGCTTGTTTGTGAACAAGATGTGCTACGTTTTTTAATAACAATCCACGTTCTTTCAAGGCTTCACGAACTAAAGAAAGATTGCCTTGCGCGAGATAGCGAACGCCGCCGTGGACGAGTTTTGTCGAACGGCTCGAAGTTCCTTTGCCGAAGTCGTTTTGCTCCAAAAGAAGCACGGAAAATCCACGCGAAGCGGCATCAACCGCGCAACCGATCCCGGTTGCGCCGCCGCCGATAATCACAAAATCCCAAACTTTTTCGCGCTCACCGGCGCGATTTAACATTTCTACACGGTTCATTAGAAAAAGAATTTAGCAGAAAACTTGTAAATTTTCTCGAAGCAAACGAAAATCTTTTTTTAGATGGCTGAAATAAAAGACAAAAACTTATCTTCGATACCGATAATTTTGAGTTTCGGCGCAACGATTTTGATGGTCGTCGTGCTTTACGCGCAAGGCAGACTTTGGTGGTGTAAATTCGGCGATTACAGAGTTTACGTCAACGAAGCGTGGAACAGCAGTCATACTTCGCAGCATTTTTTCGATCCATACACTTTTACGCACGTTCTTCACGGCGTTTTATTTTTCTGGTTGGCGAGTTTAATTTTTTCGCGTTTTTCCGTCGCTTGGCAATTATTTATTGCAATTTTCGCGGAAGCGGCGTGGGAAATTTTGGAAAACTCAAATTTTATCATCGAAAAATACCGCGAAAATACGGCTTCGCTCGATTATTTCGGCGATTCGATTCTAAATTCCGTTGGCGATATTGTCGCTTGCACGATTGGTTTTCTGATTGCACAGAAAATCGGTTGGTGGAAATCTCTGATATTTTTTCTGTTGACGGAAATTGTTCTGCTGATTTGGATTAAAGACGGTTTATTGCTCAATATTTTAATGCTGATTTATCCGTTGGATTCCATAAAAAATTGGCAAATGGCAATGTAAAAAAAGCAAAAGTAACAATCTCTTAACTTTTGCCTTTCTACTTTTTACTTTTTACTTTTTTATCTTTCGCCCCGCGATTCTTCGGTTTCGGTTTCCAAATCTACTGCTAATTTGCGCGAAGTCGGCTGATCTAAAGTTTCAATCCAGCGCAGAGATTCGTCTAAAACGCGGAGTTGGTATTCCTTCCAATTCGGTTTGCCGACGGTTTCGCCAATGTTTCCGCTGTAATAAGCGGTGCGCGGCGGGCGAATTCTGTCGGTAATTGCGCGGTCAACGGAAATCATCATTGTCGGAATTCCTTGCCGTTCGATTTCGCGGGCGACGATTCCCAAAGTTTGATGACACAAACGCGAGGCGGGAACGAGAAGCGCGGCTTGGACTTCATAACTTGCCAATCTTTCGGCAATTCGCGGCGCGAGTTCGTTGGCGACCAAAGCCGCGTTCGGAATATGGCTCGACAAACTCCACCAGACGTTATTTAATTTTCCGATTACGCCG
>JANNYB010000029.1:0-56282 GCA_031409875.1 Acidobacteriota bacterium
AAAAAAATCACTCCACCCCCAGCGGCCCCCCTTGCATTGAGCTTTTCCCACAACCCCCAAAACTCCACGTACTTTATTCAAATTTATTACATCATATTGTATTTGACGCGCCAACGCCATAATTGCATGCGGGGACGCTCGCGCTCCAGTCATTTAATCTTCGGGGAAAGCCTTGCGCCATTCGCGTTCGATGTTTTGCATAATTTTGCAGTCGCAATGTCCGCCGTTGGCGTTGAGCCACGCGAGGATTTTGGGGAAAGGAAGATTTTCGTTAAGCATATATTGCATCGCAAAACGCGCCGTGTCGTCGCACTCGGTTTCGTAGAGTTCGTCTTCAATGAATTCAAACATTGATTCCATATCTTCTTTGGAAACGGGAAGCGACGCGAGAAATTCTTCGAGTTCTTCGCCGTTGAGTTGGTGTAAATTTTCGATTTGCCGTTTTCTTAAAATTGCCATAATTTATTCGTTGTAGTTCGGATATTCGTCTTCGTCTTCGGGATTATAGGATTCGTTTTCGTCGCCGTTTTTTCTTTTGGTGGCGAACGGAAAATAGCGGCGTTCGATTTCGCGGAAAATCAAATCGCCTTGCATTGCGCCGACAACTTGCATTATTTTTTTTCTCACCAAACGCCGTTTGACCAAATCCGGTTGTTGCAAAAGCCAGAGCATATCAATTTCATCTTTCGGTCTTCCGGCGATGTATTTCAAAATAACTAACCATTCGGGCGTAATGATGCGAAAACCGTGTGATAATTCTTCAGATTCGGCAAGAGCCAATCGGTAAAATTCTTTATATTGGTCGCGCCGAATAATCCAAGCAACATCAATTTTTTCGCCCTCAACTTCGATTTCGTATCTTTCGCCGCCAAATGTCAGAAATCTCTTAACGTCGAGCGAAAGTCTTTTATCTGCAATAAAATCAATATCTTTTGTAGCGCGGTCAAAACCGTAAAGGTGCATTGCCAAACCGCCGATGACGACGAATTTCACGTCTTCGCGGTCGGCAATTTCCTTTAGTTTTTCAACCGCTTTTATGCCGCTGGCGGTTGAAACAATTTTTGCCGCCATATTTTTTTCCACTAATTCTTCGAGTTCTTTTTCGCTCATTTTTTTATTTATTCATAAAGCCCGATTCTCTCAATTTTTCTTCGTATTCCTTTTGTTTGATGCCGTCGCGTCCGTCGTAGGTTAGGAATTTCGGTAAAAACAGAGCAATCACGATAATTGCAATTACACATAAAATTCCGCCGGAAATCAAGGCGTTTTGCACGCCGTAATGTTCGGCGACTAAGCCCATTTTGCCGCTTCCGAGATATGGTCCGGTCAAATAACTCATCATTTCGATGCTTGCCATTCGACCGCGCAAGTAATTTGGAATCGTCTGATTCCAAATTGCGCCGCGAAAAATTCCGCTGATCATATCGAAAAATCCGGCGGCTGCCAAAAAAAATAAAGCGAGCCAGATGTTGTTTGCAAAGCCGAAAAACGTAATCGAAACGCCATATAAAATTGCCGCGATGACGACCATTAAACCGTGCCGTTGAATTGATTTTGTCCAGCCCGAAGTGATGCTTGCCAAAAATGCGCCCGAAGCCAGCGCAGTTAAAAATAAGCCGAGATATTTTTCGCCGTAAATTACTGCAAGCGCAGGATATAAGGCTTGCGGAAAAGCAAAAAACATTGCGCCGATGTCAACGAGATATGTTCCTAAAAGTTCTTTTCTTTTGAACGCATATTTCCAAGCGGTAATGATGTTTCGGACGCTCGGTTTGTCGGGATTTTCGGGCGAGGCGACTTTGCTAATCATAAAAACCGCGATAAGCGAAGCAATAAATGTTACAAAATCAATGCCGTAAGCGATTGAAACGCCGAAACTTGTCGTGATAATTCCGGCAATTGCGGGACTGATAATCGCGCCCAAACTCCAACGCACCGAATTAAGAGCCATTACGGAAGTCATTAATTCGTTGGGAATAATTTTCTGAATTAAAGATTCAAATGCCGGACGTTGAAGCGCGGCAAAACCGGCGTGAAGTCCGGCGGCGAGAAATATTACCCAAATTTGCGGCGAAGGAATCAGCGCATTGACGAGCAAAATTCCGGTAACGATAATTTGTCCGATTTCGGTCAGACGCAAGATTTTTCGTTTGTCAAAAGCATCAGCAATCGCGCCGCTGATCAAAGCCATCGCAAACATCGGAACAAATTCGGCAAGCGCAATATATCCGACCATCGCGTTCGATTTGGTCAACGAAAACATCTGCCATTGAATTGCGACAAACGACATCATCGTTCCGAAAAACGAGATGAGCTGACCGAAAAACAAAAGCCGGTAATCGCGTGAAACTTTTAATGGTGTAATGTCGAGAAGCATTTTTGACGAAAGTTAAGATTAGCATAAACCGAAAGCCGTCTGAAATCAGCGAGGAAAAACTCGGTGTTGTATCTTTTTTTATTTTTTTTTCGAGTTGATGATACGTTTCGACTAAAAAATACGCTTATAGATAGTCAGAGCGATATTCTTTTTCAAAACAGCGAAAAGCATTGGCGAAAAAAAAAGTTCGTTACGTTTTGAAGAAAATTGCCACATCTATTTGAAAGCACGAATTTTTCGGCTTCAAAAGTTAAATTTAGGAGATAAAAAATTATGAAAATCAAAAATTTTGTTCGCAACATTTTGTTAAGCAGTTTCGCACTGCTCGTATTGGCAGGTTCGGCTTCGGCAGCTTTCGTTACCGCCGATTTTGACGGCGACGGCAAATCGGATTATTCGGTTTTTCGCCCGTCAACGGGAACTTTTTACATCGTCAACAGCTCAACAGGCGCGACATCACAGGTTACTTGGGGAGCAGCCTGCGACCGCGTGATTGACGGCGATTTTGACGGTGACGGTCGTGCTGATGTCGGAATTTGGCGACCAAGCACAGGCGATTGGTGGATTAAACCGAGTAGCGGTGTGCCTGCGACTCTAGTGCGAAATTGGGGATTAGGTGTTCTTGGCGATATTCCTGTAACGGGCGATTAT
Organism: Acidobacteriota bacterium; assembly: GCA_031409875.1. Taxonomy (GTDB): domain Bacteria; phylum Acidobacteriota; class Blastocatellia; order Pyrinomonadales; family Pyrinomonadaceae; genus CALMEH01. Next base: position 3,029 of record JANNYB010000029.1, read on the forward strand.
GACGGCGATGGCAAATCGGATATGGCAATCTATCGTCCAAGCACGGGGATGGGAGCATCTCAATGGTTTGTTCTGAGAAGTGCCAATAATTGGACTACTCCTCCGTTACCTATTGCTAACTGGGGAACAGTCGGCGATATTCCGGTTGCGGCAACTTACAAAGATTGCAATTGTCCGTAAGTTAAAGTCAAATTATTGCCTACGAAACACACGAAATATACGAAAAATTGTTTGATTTTATTTTTCGTATATTTCGTGTGTTTCGTAGGCAAAAAATATTCTCGGAAATTTCTAACTTTTCATATATTCCGTCCAATGAAAAAGGTAGATTGAAAAAGCATTGAGCAGAAAAGAAATCGTGAAAAATATTATTTCGGGAATTGTGATTTTTTTCGGACTATTTTCGAGCAAAATTACAAAAATCCAAGGCAAAAGCACCATTGCATAACGATAGCCAAATTGCCAGCCGCCGGAGTTTCCGTGCATCCAGAGTAAAATTGTCAGAATGATAATCGCCAACCACGCGAGATATTTTAAGATTTTATCGCGTGAACCGTTTCGCAAAAGCAGAAACAAAAACGGACTCGAAAAAAGAATCGAACTGCTGAAACCGTTAGGGCGCAGATATGGAAAATTCGGGCGCGTTTCCCACATTTTCAGTAGCATTTCCCACGCTTGACCGGGAATATACCACACCGAAAAAATTCCGTGATTATACCAAGGTTCGTCTAAAACGCCGGGAATTCGGGCGTAACCAAAATCGGTAAATGAATGAAAACGAACGTAGTTATAAATTAAGGTCAACACGCCGAGAACAAACGGAACGGCGCAAAACGCTGCAAGATTGCGGATTGCGGATTGCCGATTGCCGATTATTTCAGATTTCAGATGTTCAATTTCAGATTTGAATTTTTTGATAAAAGATTCTTGCGTTTCGGTTTTCGTTTCGGCATTTTTTCTTTTGTGTTTATTTTGTTTTTTGATTTTTACGTTAAGATTTTCCGCTTCAGTTTCGAGGTTTTGTAATTTGTAATCTGAAATTTGTAATTGCGGCTGGCGCAAAAGCAAATACATAAAAATCGGCGCAGTCAGCAGATTTTCCGTGCGATTTCCGAAAGCGAGCGCGAAAAATATTCCGGCGAGAAACGGTCGTTTGTCATAAACCGTGAAATAAATTGCGCCGAGTTCGCCAATCATTGCAAAGCCGAGCGCAAGTTGCCACGCGCCGCCAAAAGTTTCGTTTGTCCACATCCAAGTTCCGAACAAAATGCCGAGCGCAAGCAAAATTCGTTTGCCCCAACCGATTTCGTAACGCTTACCAATTAAAAGCAAAAACAAACAAATCACGCTTGCCGACAGCGCGGAAATAAGTGCGGCAGGCATTTCTTTGATAACGCCGATTGATTTGAAAACGGCAAACGGCATCATCGAAATCACGCCTCCGAGCGGAAAAACCGAATACCAATTTCCTTCAAACGGCACGAATTCATTTAACCAATCCGGCTGTTTTTGCTTGAAACCAATTTTGCCGTCTAAAATATTATCGGCAACCCGAAATGTGTAATCGTAATAATGTTGCGGCTTCGGATTGCTGAAATAATAAACCGCGCCGACTGCCAAAATCAGCGCAATTAAATAAATTTTTGTGTTTGAATAGGGTTTTTCCGACATTTGATTTTCAAAAACAGTCTAATAAATTTGCCGCAAAAGACAAAGCCGAGTTCTAATTTATCGCTGATAAAACTTGAAATTTGAACAATTCGGCGGCTTGTGTAAAACTTGACGGCAGAAACTTTTGTTCACGAAACGGAGATAATGTCGAAAAGTGCAAAAACATTTCGTTTCATTCCTGCTTGGCTGTTTTTGTTGACGGTTTTTCTTTTTGCGTCCAATTTAATTTTCGCCGAGCGGTTGCCGGTTAAAATTTATACTTCGGCGGACGGTTTGGGCAGCGGTTTTGTTGATTCAATTTATCGTGATTCGCGTGGATTTATGTGGTTTTCCACCCGCGACGGACTTTCGCGTTTCGACGGTTCGCGTTTTGTAACTTATCAAATCGGCGAAAAAGATACGTCGCCCGGCGTTGAAAATATTTACGAAACACGCGCAGGAATTTTTTGGATTTCGACGACCGGCGGAAGTTATCGTTTTAATCCGAACGGAATTTCGCCGCCTGATTCGGAAACGCCAAGGCTTAATGCCGAACATATCACTAACGCACGAGGTGTATTTTTTGAAGACAGCGCAGGAAATTTATGGCTCGGCACGAACGGACTTTATTTGTTTGAACAAAATGTCGGCAAAGGCAATTTCAAACTAATTGATTTAAAATTGCCGCCTAAACCAAACACTACATTTACATTTGCCGACATCACCGAATCAACCGACGGCTCGCTTTGGCTCAATACGAGTTGGGGTTTAGTGCGCCGTTTGCCTGACGGCAGAATAGGTTATTATTCATACGAAACGCCGGTTAGCAGCGGCAATTCTTCGATACTCGTGGACAAAAACGGGCGGCTTTGGCTGACGCGGTTAGACGAAATTCTCGTTATTAAACCCGAACCGATTGAATCTTTGACCGAAACCGGACAAATTATCGAAAAATCGCTTACGCCAACTTCGATAATCGAATTAAAGCCCGATCAACCTGTGCAATTACCAAAAAAAGGCGGCGAGATTTTTCGTTTGACGAATAGCGTGTTTGTCGAAAAAATAAATGCTAAAAAATCGGTGCAAACTTTCGACGGAAATATTTGGATAACGTCGGAAAATTATTTATTGGAATTTGCCGACGGCGTTTTGCATCTGCATTCGGACGCGGAAGGTTTGCCGAATGTGATGTCGCGGATGGCGGAAGACGCGGCGGGAAATCTTTGGATTGGCGGACACGCCGAACTTGCGCGGCTCGACCGCAACGGATTAGTAACTTTCGGCACGGCGGACGGCACAAATTCGTCGCGCTTTTTCGCCATCAATGAAGGCACGGACGGAACACTCTATTTTGTCGGGCGCGATTTTTATCTCAATCGTTTTGACGGCGCAAAATTTCAAATCGTTAAACCGCAAATTGCGCCAAATGCACAAAATCTTTGGACTTCGCGCCCGTCTTTGCTTGATTCAAAGGGCGATTGGTGGATTTTGACAGGCGAAAAACTCTACCGATTTTCCGGTGTAAATAATTTTGCAGAACTCGATAAAAAAACGCCGACGGCAACTTATACAACCGAACAAGGTTTGAAATCTAATGGAATGTTTCAGATATTTGAAGATTCCGGCGGCGATATTTGGGTTTCGACACGCGGCACAAGCGGAACATCACACGGCTTGGCACGGCTCAAAAAAGGCGCAGAAAACTTTGTCGCTTTTACTGAAGCCGATGGATTGCCGAAAGGAAAATCTTCATCCGCATTTGCCGAAGATTCTTTCGGAAATCTCTGGATCGGCTTTTACGAAGGCGGCGCGGCACGATTTGACGGCGAAAAATTTACCGATTTCAGCGATAACAGCGGCTTGCCTTTGACCGGACTTATATCTGATTTGCACATTGATAAAAAAGGTCGTCTGTGGCTTGGTTCGTCAACTGTCGGCTTAATTCGGCTCGATGATCCGAGCGCGGCAAAGCCTTCGTTTGTTTATTTGACGACTGAAAACGGTTTGAAAAGTAACAACATTCGCACGATTACCGAAGACCGTTTCGGCAGAATTTACGTCGGTTCGGCTCGCGGCGTTGATCGGCTTTCGCCTGATTCGGGACGAGTTAAACATTATTCGGTGAGCGATGGTTTAGCGGCGGATTTTGTGGTTGATTCGCATTGCGACAAAAACGGCAATTTATGGTTTGCGACAAATAACGGCGTGTCGCGGCTGATTCCGTTACCGGACGAAAAATCTTCTGCGCCGCGAATTTTTCTCGGCGGTTTGCGAATTGCCGGAGTTGAACAATCGGTTTCGGATTTGGGCAACACGGAAATCGAAAAAGGCGAACTCGCGCACACCGAAAATAACTTGCAAATTGAATTTTTCGGACTCGATTTTCGTGCCGGAGAATCGTTGCGCTATCAATATAAACTCGAAGGCGCAGACGCAGATTGGAGCGCACCAACCGAACAACGAACCGTAACTTTTGCTAATCTTTCGCCCGCCGATTATCGTTTTTTTGTTCGTGCTGTCAATTCCGAAGGCGTTGTGAGCGAAAATCCGGCAGTTGTTTCATTCAAAATTTTGTCGCCGATTTGGGCGCGTTGGTGGTTTATTGCGCTTTGCATTTTGTTGGTTACGGTTATTGTCGCGGCATTTTATCGCTATCGTTTGGCGCGGCTTCGTGAAATAAACGCGGCTTTGGAAGAAGCCAAACTTGCCGAAGAATATTTGCGAAAATCACGCGAGGAAAGATTAGCCGAACTTGAAAAAGTGCGTTCACGAATTGCGACCGATTTGCACGATGACATCGGCGCGAGTTTGACGCAAATTGCGATTTTATCGGAAGTCGCGCAGGCACAAAGTAAAAACGGCGCGTCCGAACCTTTAACCAAAATCACCTCAGTTTCAAACGAATTGGTCAGCACAATGAGCGATATTGTTTGGTCAATTAATCCTGCGAAAGATCATTTGAGCGATTTGACACAAAGAATGCGGCGATTTGCTTCGGACGTGCTTTCGGCGCGTGAAATCGGTTTCCAATTTCTCGTGCCGGAATCGAACGAAGAAATTACGGTCAATACAAATTTGCGCCGCGAAGTGTTTTTGATATTCAAAGAATCAATCAATAATATCGTCAAACATTCCGACGCAAAGCACGTTGAAATTCAATTAAAAATATCCGAAGAAAATTTGATTTTGAAAATCAACGACGACGGAAAAGGCTTTGTAACGCAACATTTATCAACAACGGGCGGAGATTTGTTTGCCGACGAAATCGGCGGCAACGGAATTCTGAATATGCAAAAACGCGCTTCGGAAATGAGCGGCGAAGTCGAAATAATTTCGGAAATCGGAAAGGGAACGAAAATTTTGCTGACATTGCCGCTCAACGCAAAAAATAATTCGGCACGCGCTACCCAAACGGGTGGCGACATTGCGGTAAAAAAAGTTTAAGTTTTAAGTAGTTGTTTTAAAACTTAAGATTTTGCCCACGAAACACACGAAAAGCACGAAAAGTGAAGATAAAATCTAAAAAACTTTTTTCTTTTTTCGTGTCTTTCGTGTGTTTCGTGGGCAAACAAATATTTTTAAAATAGCCTTTAATTAATTTATGGAAAACGTATCTGAAAAAACTATCACAACCTCAATCGTTGAAGATATGCGCGACATCCGCGAAGGTTTGGCAACGCTCATAAATTTTACCGAAGGCTTTAAATGTTCGGGCGCGTTTCGCTCGATGGAAGAAGCGATTTCGCGCATCAAAGGCAATGTTCCCGACGTGCTTCTTTCAGACATCGGTTTGCCCGGTATGGACGGCATCGAAGGCATCAAAATCTTAAAGGAACAATATCCGGATATGACGGTTTTGATGCTGACGGTTTATGACGATGACGAGCGCATTTTTGACGCGATTTGCGCCGGCGCGAGTGGTTATTTGTTGAAAAGAACTTCGCCCGCAAAAATCTTAGAAAATATCCGTGAAGCAGTTTCAGGCGGTGCGCCGATGTCGCCCGAAGTTGCGTCCAAAGTTATCAAACTTTTCCGCGAAATTCGTCCGCCGGAACGAGTTGAATACGATTTAACACCGCACGAAACACGACTTTTGAAACTGCTTGTCGAAGGTCATAATTACACAACCGCCGCCGAACAGTTGAGCGTTAGTTACAACACCATAAAATTCCATATGCGGCACATTTACGAAAAATTACAAGTTCATTCAAAGAGCGAAGCTGTTGCCAAAGCCTTGCAAAATCGGATTGTCTGAGAAATCTTAATTTTATTTTCAAAAAATAAACATCGCTATCCAAACGGGTGGCGATTTTTATTTTCGGTTAAGGCTAAATAGTTTCCAGAGGCGAAAATCGTTTTTTGATGCGCCCGAAAAATTAATAAAGGAGTTCTATTTAGTAATGTTTAAACGTATATTTTTTCTGTCATTTTTAGCGTTCTTTCTATTTTCAATCGCCGCGCAAGCCGCCGCGCCCGGCAACGACAATCAGGCAAATGCCCAAATTGTTTCCGGCACGGTTGGCGCAACAGGCGGCACAACGATTGATGCAACCCGTGAACAAAGCGAGTTGAATCATATTTATCCGGGCGTTATTTATCGAACGGTTTGGTATAAATGGACGGCACCGGAAACCAATCCGACATATTTCAAAGCGATAAATTTAGAAAACGGATTTGACGCGGCAATCGGCGTTTATGCGGGAAATCCGTCGTCGTCGTCAATCGTGGCACATAACAACGATTCTTCCGGCGATGATATTTCTTTTGTCGAATTTGCGGCAACTGCCGGAACGACTTACACAATTGTCGTCGGAGTTTATAACAGCGCAAATATCGTCGGCGGACAATTCAGCCTCAATTTTGAGCAAACAAATCATCCGTTTAGCGACGATTTTATTCATTCCCGAACTTTAGCTTTTCCGTCGGGCAATGTCGTCGGCACAAATTTTAACGCCACAAATGAGCCGAACGAACCGGCGCGAATCAGCAATAACGATAAATCCGTCTGGTTTCAAATCACGAATCCGACTAATTTCGACCGCAGTCTGACATTTGACACAATCGGCAGTCTGAGTCAATCGCTCAATTCGACGATTTCGGTTTATAGCGGCGCGACTTTGCAAACTTTAACGCCGATTGTGCAAAACGATAATCTTTCCGTTTCTCAGAAAAGCCGCCTGACATTTTTGGCAAAAGCGGGCATAACTTATCACATCGCCGTTGACACGAAAGCCGGCACGCCGACGAGCAATTTTTCGCTGCGTTGGGACACGACAAAAGTTAGTTACAACACCGATTTCGGCTCGCGCAACGCGGCAACGGCTGAAGTTTTCTACGATGACGCAACCGACATCACAGTTTTTCGTCCGTCAAATGGAACTTGGTATTCGCTCGATTCAACCACCAATAATTTCAACGCTGTTCAATTCGGCGCAAGCGGCGATGATCCGGTGGCGGCTGATTATGACGGCGACGGACGCACCGATTTTGCCGTTACGCGCAACCGTGTCGGCGGAAAATTTTGGCATATTTCAAACAGTTTCGACAATTCTTACAAAGTCGTGCAATGGGGCGTGGCGACCGATAAAGTCGTGCCGGGCGATTACGATTTGGACGGACGAATGGACATCGCAGTTTTTCGCCCGTCGAGCGGCGTTTGGTATATTCTTCGCAGTTCGGACGGCGGCGCAACCATTAAACAATTTGGCGTGAACGGCGATATTCCGGTTCTCGGCGATTTTGCCGGAACGAGTTTGGGCAGCGATTTAGCAGTTTTTCGTCCGTCAAACGGAACTTGGTATATCGCCAACGGCAATAATTTTATTGCTCGTCAATTTGGACAAAACGGCGATAAACCGATTGCTGCGAATTTCGATTTGGACGGCAAAACCGACATCGCTGTTTATCGTCCGTCCGACGGCGTTTGGTATTACATCGAAAGCAATTTCAACACATTCAAATCTGTGCAATGGGGAATTTCCAGCGATATTCCGCAAGTTGGCGATTTTGACACCAATAATGCCTCTGGAAATACTGCCGATTTTGTCGTCTATCGTCCGGGCGATGGCACTTGGTATATTCGCAAAAATAGCAGTTTAGGCGATACCGAAGCTGTCCAATTCGGTTTGAGCAACGACATTCCGGCTTCGTCGCTGGCAAATGTATCGCAATAAATAATGGTGCAAAATTATTTTTTAGTTCGGAGTTCCAACTTTAGTTGGCGTTTTGATTTCGCCGCGCTTCGCTGGCGAAATACCAACTAAAGTTGGAACTCCGAACAATTACTGAATTCATAATTTAATAAAGGAGAAAATTATTATGACAATGACAAAAGCAACACCGGCGGTAAAACCGCGAATGCAGCCAACCAAAGCAAGTTGTTGGTTAAGCTGTTTGGAAATGATGTTTGAATGGAAAAAGGATAAAACCAGCGACAAAACCAAAGACCCGGACAAGATTCTGGCAACTTTGGATGCTTCGCCAAATTTAAAACCGTATATGATGCGCGATTATTACGGAATTGCGATGAGCGAATGTCGTGAAGTTGCAACTTTGCTTGGAATGAAATGCGCGGGCGGCGGCGTTTTTGACGCAACCGAGATGGACAAGTTTATCACCGCGCACGGACCTTTTTGGTGTGCCGGAAATTGGGGCAGCGGTTCGCACGTTATCATCGTTACGGCAATCAGCCCCGACGACGGGAAAATCCGCTATATCAATCCGTATAATAATATCAGTTTGACTGATAGTGCCGGAACGCTCGTTTGGCTCAATACTCGCGGCGATGTTTGGAAAAACTGCGGCTCAAGCGTTTTATATTGGCAGTGATTTGAAGGATGAAGGATGAGGGATGAAGGATGAATAAAGCAGATTGCTTTTTCATCCTTTTATCCTTTTTTTCAAACCAACGCAATAATTCTCACTTTCCTATTCATCCTTCATCCCTCATCCCTCATCCTTTTTTAACGCTACCCAAACGGGTGGCGTTTTTTATTTTTAGGTCGGGCTTAATAGCTTCATTAGTGCAAACGGCGGGAATCTTTCCGCAAAGAGGCACGAAAAAATTTAAGGAGTTTAAGCCGATTATGTTTTCGAGATTTTATATTTTACCGTTATTTCTTTTAACTTTCTTCCTATTTTCAACGGCAAATGCCGCAACTTTTACAGTTGATCGGGCTGATGATGTTACGGCGACAGCTTGCACCGCCGCCGTCAATGATTGCAGTTTGCGCGGCGCGATTGCCAACGCCAACGCCAACGGAACGGGCGCAGACACAATAAATTTTAATGTCGGCGGCGGCAATTTTCAGACGATAAATATCACGTTGGAAATTCCCGCAATTACGTCGTCGCTGACGATTGACGGCACAACGCAACCACTTTTCGGCGGTAATCCTTTGATTGAAGTCAACGGATTAAATGCTGCCGCTTTAAATTCGGACGGCTTTAATATTGCGAGTCCGTTGTCGGGCGAATCAATCAACGTAACAATAAAATCGCTCGTCATCAATCGTTTTACGGGAAACGGAATTTTTTCGCATTGTGCGGAAGGCTGTAACGTAACGATTGTTGGCAGTTATCTTGGCGTAAATGGCGGCGGTTCGGTTGATTTGGGAAATAGCAATAATGGCATCAAAATTGACGCTTATCCCAACAGCACATTCACCATTGGCGGCACACCAACGAGCGAACGCAACGTAATTTCGGGCAATCAAGGCGACGGCATAAATATTGTTTTCGCGCTCGGTTTATTTAATGCCGATACAAACTTTACGATTCTCAATAATTTTATCGGCACGAGTTCCGCCGGAAACGCCGATGTTGGGAATACGGGTAGTGGCATCAGTTTTGGCGGACCCGGATTCGGTTATTCTTTGCAAATCGGCAACGGTTTAGCGAACGGACGAAACATCATTTCGGGCAATGATTCGAGCGGAATTTCGGCGACATCGGGAATTTTGACGATTGCCGGAAATTACATCGGCACGAGTTTAAACGGCAATGCTGATGTCGGAAACACGCTTGACGGCATTCAACTCGGCGTTGAAGTTTCTTCGGCGGCAATCGGTGGAACGTCTCTCGGAATTGATGTCGGCAACTTAATTTCAGGCAACGACCGCGATGGAATCCGAATTAACGACGCAAGTATTCCGGCAACGATTCGCCGCAATCGAATTGGCACAAACGCTGCCGGAACTGCCGATTTAGGCAATCAAGAAACCGGAATTTATCTTTACGAAAATGATGTTTTTACAAATTCGTCAATCGTTATCGGCTCAGACACAAACGCGCTTGACGGCAACACAATTTCCGGCAACGGCGGCGACGGCATCGGGATTTCCGAAAAAGTCCGCCAAGTAAAAGTCTTCGCCAACAAAATCGGCACGAACGAACTTGCAACTGCGAAAATTGCAAATGACAGCGTTGGCATCAGAATCGCTTCATCACAAAACGAAGTCGGACTTGCCGGAAACGACATCGCTTCAAACGTGATTTCGGGCAACGACAGCGGCATTTTTTTGATCGGCTCGAACGCGAACGGCAATAAAGTTTTTAACAATTTTATCGGCACAAATTCAAGCGGCGCAAATTTGGGCAATATTGGTGCAGGAATTTATGTCAATCAATCCGCGCTCGGCAACCAAATCGGCAATGCCGCAATTAGCGGAAGCAACGACATTGCATTTAACGGCGCAGACGGCGTAAATGTCGCTAACGGCTCGCTCAATTCGATTCGCGCCAATTCAATTTATTCAAATTCAGGTCTCGGCATTGATTTGAAATCTGATGGCGTTACGCTAAACGATGCAGGCGACAGCGATGCAGGAGCGAATTCTCTGCAAAATTTCCCTGTTTTGCAACGCGCCACGCCGACGCGCATTACAGGTTTTGTAGATTCGATGGCGGACGAGCATTTCGATATAGATTTTTATCGCGTTGATTCGTGCGATGCTTCAGGCTTTGGCGAAGGTCGTTTCTATCTCGGAACGCAGACGGTTTTGACCAATTCGCTCAACGGAATCGGCAATATCAGCTTTCCGACAATTTTGACCGTCGGGCAATTTATCACCGCGACGGCAACTTTTACAAACGCCGGCGCGGGCGACACTTCCGAATTTTCGCAATGTATTGCGGTTACAGGCGAGCCGGGAAATTTATCTTTTTCGGCAGCAAACTATTCGGCGATTGAAAGCGCAGGACAACGCACGATTGTCGTCAATCGCAATGGCGGAAGCGCAGGAACAATTTCGGTTAATTATGCAACTTCGGGCGGCACGGCAACTGCCGGACAAGATTACACGGCGCAAAGCGGAACTTTTACTTTTCTAAACGGCGAAGTCGTCAAATCTTTTGATATTCCAATCAATAATGATTTGCTCGATGAAAACGACGAAACGATAAATTTGACCTTGAGCAATCAATCGCCGGGCGTTTTTCTAACGCCAAATGCGACATCAATTTTGACGATTTTGGACAACGACAATCCGCCGACAATTTCGATGACGGACGTTTCACAATTTGAAGGAAATCTCGGCACAAATCAATTTTCGTTCCGCGTCCAACTTTCGGAAGCAAGCAGTTTCCCAATTTCGGTTGACTACATCACGGCGCAAGGCACGGCGACCGCTTCTTCGGATTATGCGACCGTTGGCGGAACGGTAAATTTTGCGTCGGGCGAAACGCTGCAAAATATTTTGGTTACAATTATCGGCGATTTAACGCCCGAACTAGACGAAACATTTTTCGTCAATTTATCGAATCCGACAAACGCGACTTTCGGCGATAATCAAGGACTCGGAACGATTAAAGACGACGACAATCCGGGCAAATTTAGTTTCAGTTTCGCGCCGTATTCAGGCACGGAACACGATTCGGTGCAAGTTACAGTGCAACGCACAAATGGAACAGCCGGAACAGTTACGGTTGATTACACAACTTCGGGCGGAACAGCTTTGCCTTTCACCGACTATCAGCCTGCTTCGGGAACTTTAATTTTCGGCGATGGCGAAATGACCAAAACATTTTTCGTGTCGCTTGCCGATGACAACCTTCCCGAACCGACCGAATCAGTCAATCTTGTGCTTTCAAATCCAATCGGCGGCGCAAGTTTGGGCATTCCCGCAATTGCAGTTTTGAACATTTTCGACAACGATAACGGAACGCTTTACACCATCGGCGGCGAAGTCAGACTTGCCAATAATGCGCCGGTTGCGAATGTAACAATGACGTTGCAAGGCGCGTCTTCGGCGACGACGACGACCGATTCAAGCGGCAGATATTCGTTCCCAAATCTTGCGCCAAACGGCAATTATTCCGTTACGCCTGCGGCAATCGGTTTCACGTTTAATCCGATAAATCGTCAATATAATAATCTGTCGAACGATGTTTTGAACGCGAATTTCACGGCAACCGCCGCGCCTTCGCGCCAACTTCGCATCATCGGCGGAAACGCCGCGCCGGGACAAAATATCACGGCAAATGTCGAATTAGTCGCGCAAGGCGATGAAAATTCGGTCGGATTTTCGCTGAATTTTGATACGAATATTTTGACAAATCCAAACGTAACGCTCGGCGCAGACGCTTTGGCGGCAAACTTGATTATCAACAATTCGCAAAGCGGAAAAGTCGGCGTTTTGCTCGCGCTTCCGGTAAATCAAAATTTTACTGCCGGAACAAAGCAAATCGTCATCGTAACATTCAATACTTTGCCGACAAACGCTTACAGTTCGCCCGTAACTTTTGGCAATACGCCAATCGGAAAACTGGTCGTCAATTCAAACGCCGATCCGCTTCCGACAAATTATTTGGACGGCGCAGTGCAATTTGCACAAGGCTTTGAAGCCGATGTTACGCCGCGACCAACGGGCAAAAATAACGGCTCGATTACGGTTACAGACTTTACGCAAGTCGGCAGATTTGTCGCCGGACTCGACACCGTAAATCCGCTTTATAACGAATTTCAACGCGCCGATTGTGCGCCGCGAGTTTCGCTTGGCAACGGAACGCTTGATGTTGCCGATTTCACGCAAGCCGGACGTTACGCCGCCGCCGTTGATGCGGTAAATCCGGTCGGCGGGCAATATGCGCCGAGTTTGTTTGAGTTTGATGAAAGCGGAAAATTGAAGAAGCCGTCTAAAGACGGAACTCAGAACTTAATTCCGACCATCGTTCGCGTCGTCAATGTTGACGCATCAGCCGGACAGCAGGTTTTCGTAACGATTGCGACGGACGCACAAGGCACGGAAAACGGTTTTGGATTTACGTTAAATTATGATTCAAACAAACTTTCTGCGCCGCTCGTAACCAAAGGCGCGGACACGCAAAACGCGACCTTGATTCCGAATGTCAGTCAAGCCGGAAAAGTCGGTGTAGTTTTGGCGATGCCGTTTGGCGAAGGAATTCTAGCCGGAACGCGCCATCTCGTAACGGTTCGTTTCAACGTCGCGGCAAATGCTTCCGCCGGACAAACGCCTTTGACTTTTGGCGATTTGCCGGTTATTCGAGCAATTTCGGATATTGATGCAAACACGCTGCAATCAACTTTCCAAAACGGCGCAATTAACATTTTAGCTCCAACCTCGGCAAGCGTTATGCTCGGCGGAAAAGTTTCGGACGCAAACGGAAATGCAGTCGCCCGCGCAACGGTTTCAATCACTCTGCCCAATGGCGAAACGCGCTACGCGATGACAAGTTCGTTTGGCTTTTATCGCTTCGATAATGTGGCAATCGGAGAAAGTTATGTCGTTAATGTTCAGCACAAAACGCATCAATTTTCACCGCAGATAATCGCAGTTTTTGAAGCGATGGAGAATGTCAATTTCACGGCTTTTGAGTGAATAAATTGAAACTTTCGGAATAACTGAAAGCTGATAGCGAATAACTGATAATGAAAACCCGCGTCATTAATTATCAGCTATTCGCTATTAGTTATCAGCTATTCCGAAAGTTTCAATTTCACCTTAAAGCATTCTTTTAGCTTCAGAAATCGCGTCATCTAAATTCGTAATTTTGCCATCTAATTGCATTTCATAAACGGCATCGAGAATTTTCTTAAATTCCGCCGAAGGCTTCAACCCTAAATCAATAAGATGCCTGCCCATCAAAATTCTTTGTGGCGGTTCGTGTTCGATTTGGAGTTCGCGGACGCGCTCGATAAACCATTCTTGCGCTTCGGCTTTGAACCATTTTTCCTTCGGCAACCATTCGGGATTTCTGCCCAAACTATCAGCTTTGGCAACGCGATAAAGCAAATCAATTTCGACTTTTCGCGCCAAACGACGAAACGCGCCGTCGCCCGGTTGAGATTTATAAAACATTCCCGGAAGCAAATGATAACGCACGATTTCAATGATTTGTTTGCGAACATCGTAACCGTCAAGCGTAAAAATTCCGAGTTTGTCCAAAAACGAAATTGTCGGCTCAACACCCGCTTCGTCGTGCGCGTGCGAACGCCAGCGACCGTCAAAAAATTTCGTTGTCGCCGGTTTCCCGAAATCGTGGCAAAGCGCACCGAGCATCACCGTAATTTGCTTTGAATATTCCAAATTATCAATCAATTTTCGCGCTTCGTCCGTAACCATAAGTGTATGCACGTCAACATTTCCCTCCGGATGCCATTCCGCCTCTTGCGGCACGCCGACAAGCGCAACGAGTTCGGGAAATAACTGATTTGCAACGCCCAAATCATAAAAATATTGCAATCCGATTGAAGGTTTTGCCGATTTCAAAAGCAGTTTTTCGAGTTCGCTCCAAATTCTTTCTTTCGGTAAATCGGTTAAATCAATCTGTTTGCAAATTTCAATCGTTTCTCCATCAATTTCAAATTCAAACCGCGCCGCAAACTGTGCCGCTCTCAAAACTCGAAGCGAATCTTCGGCAAAAGTTTCACGCGAAACAACTCGCAAGATTTTATTTTCAATGTCGGCGCGTCCACCATAATTATCAATAATTTCGCCCGTCAAAACATCTTTCAAAATCGCATTTATCGTAAAATCACGCCGCTTTGCCGCTTCTTCAAACGACATTTGCGGATCGCCTTCGACGACAAAACCTCTGTGTCCGCGCCCAATTTTCCGCTCACGGCGCGGCAAAGCAACATCCAAATCCTGCCCGATTTTATAAACCGTGAACGCTTCGCCAACCGCATCAACACGCCCGAAAGTTTCTAAAATTTCTCTTAATTTTTGCGGTTCGATGCCGTAAATTTCCAAATCCCAATCCTTCGGCGCAACATTCATCAACTCATCGCGCACACAACCGCCGACGAGCATCGCACGTCCGCCCGATTGTTTGATAATTTCGGCGAGTTTGATGATTTTTTCGGGTAATTTCTGCATAAAAAGTGTGAAATAAAGTGCGAAATAAACAGTTGCTCATTCACATTTAATAACTTACAATAAAAACTGCCCGCTAATTCAGGTGAAAGTCGGCTTCAAGCCGTGTTTTCGGGAAACCGAAACTAGCCTGCCACGGGCTTTATTTTTCCCATCTCAAGCGGGTTGTGTTCCGAATAAACTTCACCTTTTTCACGATTGCGCTTGTCGTCCAAATCTAAAATCAATTCGTAATCCGAAGCGACCGAATAGAAAAATCTATCTTCTTCGCGCTCGAACATTCTTTGCACCGCCCACAAATAATAATCAACAATCTGCAATCCGGCAAATTCGGACGGAAAGCCCGAATCAATCAAACAAGGCTTGTCGTGGCTCTCGCCCCAACGATAATTTTTCCGCGTTTATTAAAAAGCGTCAGGTCGCCCGCTTCGTCTATGAAAAGATGCTTGATTTTTTTATCTTCTTCCGACATCAATTTATTCTTTCATCAACTCATCGCGCACACAACCACCAACGAGACCGGCGCGTCCGCCCGATTGCTTGATGATTTCGGCGAATTTGATAATTTTTTCAGGTAATTTCAACACAGAGATTCAATTAATTTCTATCGCTACGTTTTTCAAAGGCAAGTAAGTGTTTTAATGATGATGAGTAATAAATCTCACAGCCTTTTTCCTTTCTTTTCCCAACTAAAAATTCTCCACGAAAAAAACTCGTTTCTTTGGAAATCGCCACAACTCTTTCTTCAATTTTCCCACTTTTGTCTGATACAGATTCACGTTTAAGAGTGTTTGATAATTCCTTCAAAGCATTCTCAAAACATTTAATTGCATTTTCTTCCTCTTTATAAAATCCAACCTGTGTCCCTATTTTAATTCCGTCCGACGATTTATAGCCGTGAGCCGTATAAGTTCCGCCTTCTCCAGTAACACCGTCGGCATTGCTTGTGAAATCAAATTTGATTCCGGCATCAATAAGTTTTTGAGCCTCATTTTCTTCCTTTTGTAGGTCAATAGGAACAGAATTTTGCGGTAATTCCGCTTTTGAAGCACAGGCAAATTGCCACATCACTATAAAACTAAAAAGAGTTAGCAAAACTTTCATTTTAACCTCACGTTTGTAATTTTTTTTGCAAATACTCTTTCAGAACGTCAATGCCAACTCTTTCTTGTTCCCAAGTATCTCTGTCGCGCACATTTCCGATGTGATAAATCTATTCATCGCCGTATTTGCTGAGGTAAATTTTGCCTTCGTAATCAATCAGCCCGAAAACCAAATTGTCCAGCCAAGTGATTCTGCCTAAAACATTTTTGGTGAAGTTTTCGTCTTCGGCAAAAAAGACCATTGAATTAAATTCGATGTCCGCCGTAATTAGTGTTACGCGAAAGCCGTAAGCGTAAAAACTACTTGTCGCCGTGCCGAAGCGTTGGCGCATTCCGTTTTCGATGGTCAAACCGAGTTCTTCGCCAAAACGTCTTTCAAAAATCGAATAGGTCGCGCCAGTGTCAATTTTGGCTTTGATTCGGACGCTTGCGTCTTGGTATCTGATTTCGGCATCAAGCGAAATTCCATCTTGATTGATGTCGAACGGAACTAATTTTTCAAATTCGAGTTGATACGGCATAATTTACAAACCGGCGGAAACAGTTGTTTCTTCGGCAAATACTTTGACGATAAAAAGATTTTTGCGCCCCGTTATTTGTTGACGAATTTCCGGCAAAGTATCGGCAAATGCAACCAAATTATCGCCGTCCAAAGCGACATATTTTCCTGCGTATTTATCGCGGTTTGCTTTTAGCCATTCGAGTTGACGGTCATTATTGTCCGCGTTCCCGTTCGTCCGCCTCGTTTTTCGCAAAGGCTTTTCATCTTCAAGCAAAGTGATAATCGCCCGACTTTTTTTGGCGATTTTTAATGGTTCGAGAAACGTAACTTCGCCGTTCACATCAATTTCGGCTTCGATGGTGGTCAACATAATTCATTCCTCCAATCTTTTTCGCAAATAATCCTTCAATTCTGCAATTTTAACACGCTCTTGTTCCCAAGTATCTCTGTCGCGCACAGTTACAGCGTTGTCTTCCAAAGATTCGTGGTCAACCGTTACGCAGAACGGTGTGCCGATTTCGTCTTGCCGCGCATAAAGTTTGCCGATGCCGCCGGTGTCGTCATAGACGGTTCGCATTGACGGCAATAAATCCTTTTTCAACTGCTTTGCCATCGCCACGATTTCGGGTTTGTTTTTCGCAAGCGGCAAAACGGCGACTTTGATTGGCGCGAGATTGTGTTTTAATTTCAAGATCACGCGCTTTTCGCCTTTGTCATTTATTTTTTCGGTGTAAGCGTCCATCAAAACTGCCAAGATCGTGCGATTTACGCCTGCCGAAGGTTCGATGCAATACGGATAAAAACGCTCGTTTGTTTGCGGATCGAAATACGAAAGGTCTTCCGTTGAATCAGGATTAAGTCGTTTTCCTTCAGCATCTTCCGGTTTTTTTGAATGTGTTTTCAAATCGTAATTCGTGCGATTTGCAAGTCCCATCAATTCATCAAATTGCGCGTCTTCATTTTCGCGTTCGGGGAAAAAACGATACAAAATATCAACCGTTCTGTCCGAATAATGCGACAATTCTTTCTTTGATTGCTCGTAAAGTTTGATGTTTTCCGGCGTGATTCCGAGCGAAGCGAACCATTCTTGAAAACTGTCAATAAATTCTTGATGAACTGCGGGCGCGTCTTCGGGGCGGCAGAAATATTCGAGTTCCATCTGCTCAAATTCGCGTGTGCGGAAAATGAAATTTCCGGGCGTAACTTCGTTGCGAAACGCTTTGCCAATCTGCGCGATGCCGAAGGGAAGTTTGCGGCGCGAAGTGTCCAAAACATTTTTGAAATTAATGAAAATTCCTTGCGCGGTTTCGGGACGCAAGTAAGCCAACGCGCTCGGATCGTCTTCGGCGGAAGTTGCGCCAACGGTCGTGCTGAACATCAAATTAAATTGTTTCGGCTCGGTAAAATTTTTTGAGCCGCAATTCGGACACGGAAATTTTTTGTCTTTAATCAACTCTTCAACAGACGTATTTTCAAACGCTTTTTGAACTTCCGCATCATCGGAAATTTTCGGATATTCAAGTTTATCGGCGCGAAAACGCGATTTGCATTCGCGGCAATCAACGAGCGGATCGCTGAAAGTCGTTTCGTGTCCCGAATATTTCCAGACGTTGCGATTTTGAATGATCGAAGAATCTAAACCTTCAATGTCGTCGCGTTCGTGAACCAGCCAACGCCACCAAGATTGCTTGATATTATTGGCAAGCTCAACGCCAAGTGAGCCGTAATCCCAACTCGAACCGAGTCCGCCGTAGATGTCCGACGCGGGGAAAACAAATCCGCGCCGTTTCGATAAAGATACGATTGTTTCAATATTTGGTGCTGTCATAACGTAAAGATTTTATGGTAATTGGTAATTGGTAATTGGTAAAGTCTGCTTAATGGTTTCGACTTTTCCGTTTAAAATAAATCTATCAGTTATCAGTTATCATCTATCAATTATATAGAATGTGGAAAAATTTACTCCTTCTATATAGATGAAAGATGGTAGATGATAACTGATAGATTTACTATTTTTACCAGCGAACATCGTAGGACGAAAAATTTTCGCGCCAATTTTCATCCGATTGAATTTTGAGCAGAGGAATATTTCCGTCAAAAATGATTTCCGCGTCGGCTTTGCGCGACAGGCGATAGGTTCTGCCGAAAGGCGAACAAACAATCAGCAAAACTTTTTCATCCGAGATTTTTGAAATTACGGCAGTGCGCCAATCTTTTTTTGAACGAACCAGAAGCCTCGCGCCAATTGGCAATTCATCGAGAGTTATTTGAGTTTCGGGAGTTTCCACGTCTTTTGAAATTGTTTGTAGCTGTCGTTTGGAAGTTGAATCAGCACCGGATTTTTTGAGGGTTCGAGCGTTTTCAATAATTTTTCGATATTTTCTCTCGCCATTGCCGTGCAGCCTTCGGTCGTTTCGGTTTCGTTTTTCCAAATATGCAGAAAAATGCACGAACCGCCGCCTTTGTTAATCGGGTTTGAATTGTGTCCGACGAAAATTCCCAAATCATAAACCGCGCCGATTTCGAGCATTTTTTCCGAGCTTTCCCAATTAAAATCGCCGACCTGCATTCGATTAACGATTTTGTTGTAATGACTCGATTTCGCATCGTCAACGCATTCCGTCCATTTTTCGATGCGTGTGTATGGAAACTTGATAAAATCTGCTTTTTCACTTGTTCCGAAGGCTGACATAAGCGGAAAAATACCTGCCGGAGATTTACCATCGCCTTCGGTTTTCATCAACAATCTGCCCGTATCCGAAGGCAAATCATTCAAACCTGCGCCCCAAGCCATTCCGTTTTTGCCGATGACAACAGCGAACGATTCACCCTTCGATTTCCACTTTGATTTTATATTTTTGCGCTCGAAAATTTGCGCCGCGCCGCTCGTTTTCGTCCAATCTTTGGTTGTAACGACAACCGCTTGAAGCGATTCGGAAAAAGGAATTTTCGCTAGAGGAATGGGAACGGTTTTGACTTGCGCGAAAAGGTTGGCGGAAAGAAGAAGTGTTAAAAGTAACGCAAATTTAAGCATAATGAAAAATAATTGCCCACGAAACACACAAAATACACGAAAAGTTTTTTCTTAGGTTTTTATTTTCGTGTTCTTTCGTGTGTTTCGTGGGCAAAAAAATTAATCCTCAAAAGGAAGTTCGTGGTTGCTTGATTTTTGGCTGACCGCATAAAGCCGCAATCCGACGGAAATCATCGCAATCGAAACTCCGATCCAGATGAAAACCCACGCGAGCGAAGGAATTCCGGTCGAATTTGCCATATTCACCGCGTCCGAATGTGCGTCGGTCGTGGCGGAAATGAAAAACAAATCTACCAGACTGAACAGCGCGTTTAGCAAACATTGAACGGCGAGAAATGCGAGTCCGAAATTTACCCATTTAATCGAACCGAAACGCGCCAAAGCAAAAAGTCCGGCGGAAAGAACTGCGCCCGAAATGACCGTAAAAATCACGCTTCCGAAAGTAACTTTGACCGAAAGAATATTAAACATCGGCATCAAAAGCCCGAAAATAATAGTCATTAACCCGACAAAGCCGCTCGAAAAATAAAGTGCGTTGCGCGATGAAAAATTGTAGCGCATCCAAACCAGAAGCAAAGTTCCAAAAGCCGTCGTGCCGAGATAACCCGCGCTCGAAATCAGCAGTTGTGAAAACCAACCCGAAGTTTCAGACCAAACAACGCCGCTCGTATCGGGCGAAACGGTCAAACTTTGCACGGAATTTCCGGTTAAAACGGTCGCTAAAACGTGGCTGCCTTCGTGTATGAAAGTAGCAAAAAGCTGAAGCGGATAAACCAGATAATTCAGCGACGGGAAAAAATACTTGCTGATCAGCCACAAACCGACGCTCACCGCCGTCGCAATCAACAAAAGCGTCAAAGCCGGACGCGAATCTTCGGCAACTTTGTATTTCATAATTTTCTAAAACTCCTTTTCAAAATCTCTGCGAAACTTTACGTTTTATTCTACCTTAAAGTTCGTCCTTAACCAAAGAACTTATTTAGATGACGAAAGTTTTATTGAAATATGCCAAAAATGTTTAATTGTCAAAAATTTTCGTTGAAAGTCTTGAGAGTTTGTTTTTTTTACCTTCGCAATAGCTGAAAGCGAATAGCGAATAGCTGATAATCATTAGTTTTCGGCTATCAACTATTCGCTATCAGTTATCAGATATTCCGAAAGTGTTTCTCGTCAGCATCAATACTGAAATACTGACTAAAAAATTATTTGCGCGAAAAATCGCCGCTTTTGCCGCCTTGTTTCGATTCTAATTGGATTTCCGTGATAACGATGTCTTTTTGCGCGGCTTTGCACATATCGTAAATCGTCAGCGCGGCGACCGAAACCGCTGTAAGTGCTTCCATTTCAACGCCTGTTTGCGAATTTGTTTTCGCTTCGGCTTCGAGATAAACGCCGTAATCTTTTAATTCGGCGCGAACGTCCGCTTTTGAAAGATTGATTTGGTGGCACAGCGGAATGAGTTCGGAAGTTTTTTTCGCCGCCATAATTCCGGCGATTCGCGCAATTTCGAGCGGATTTCCTTTTGGATTTGTTTGAGTTTTCAAGGTTTCGAGCGTTTCCGCGTTCAGCAAAACCTTCGCCGACGCAACCGCAATGCGCGAAGTCGTTTCTTTGGCTGAAACGTCAACCATTTTTATTTTTCCGTGTTCGTCAAAATGTGAAAGTTTATTCATAAGAGTTTTTTATCCACAGATGAACACAGATAAACACAGATATTTTTTATGATTTTATCTATCTTCATCTGTGGTTATCTGTGGACAATTTTCTTGCTTTAAAGATAAGTGTGTTGCCGCCGAGCAGAACTTCGTCGGAATTTAATTCGTTCGTCCAGCGAGATTTGCGTTTATTTGCTGAAGAAAAACGCGATGCAAGCCGAATTGTCCAAACAATCGGCAGAAACAGAAGCGAATTTTTTTTCGGTTTGTCGAGATAAGTTTTTTCAACCGCAAAACTGCTTTTTTCGAGTAAAAATCGAACTTCGGAATAACCAATCGGATTAACGTGCAGCGCAACTTCATCCATTCCGGCGTAACCTTGTTTGATGCTTTCGCGGATTTCGTCTAAGGCTTCCGCCGACAGCGGTTTGAAGTGCGAAGTGTAACCGTTAAAAAGCCATTTCAGACGCTCTTCGATGTTCATAATATTCGGAATGCTGACGATTAACTCACCATTTTTCTTCAAAATCCGCGCAAATTCACGAATCGCATTCGCCGGATTTTCGATATGTTCCAAGCCTTCGATGCAAACGACTTTATCGAAAAAATCATCTTCGTAGGGAAGTTTAGCATCCAGATTTCCGCCTTTGATTTCAAAACCGTCAAGCGAAAAAAGTTCCGGATATAAATCGCAACAAAAAACCTCAAAACCGAGATTTTTTAGATTAACGGCAAGCGCACCGTGTCCGGCGGGAACGTCTAAAATTCGTCCGCGAGGTTCGTTTTCCAAAATTTTTTCGACGGTTTCATAAATCGCCGAATGCGCCATTGCGACTGCTTTTTGCATAAATTATTGAAAAGCAGAAGAAAAATTATCCACAGATAAACACAGATAAACACAGATAAAATCAGAAATACATCTGTGTTTATCTGTGTTCATCTGTGGATAAAATAAATTTTCCTCGCTCATTGAATACAATTTTACACGGCAAACTACAAAAACAAAATTTCCGCCGCCGCGCCTTTTTCCAAATCTTTGCCTTGCTGCACGAACACGAGCGCGTCGGCGCGTGAAAAAGCGATGAAATTTGATGAACCCGAAAAGCGCAAAGATTCGATGATTAATTGTCCTTTTTTATTCGTTGAAAGCGAAACTGGCAAATAGCAATCGCGCTCTTTTGCGGATTTAATTTTATCGGAACAAACGGCAAAACCAGTTTTCAATTCGCTTGATTTCGCCGTTTGCATCTGCAAAATCGCGGTTCTCACAAACAGATAAAACGTAACCGCAACCGAAACGGGATTTCCCGGCAAACCGAAAATCAAAACGTCATTCAGCCGCGCAAAAACCGTCGGTTTGCCCGGTTTCAGCGAAACTTTTTCAAAGAAAATCTCTGCGCCTAATTCCTTCAAAACAGGTTTCGTAAAATCATAATCGCCCACGGAAACGCCGCCTGTGATTATTAAAATTTGGGATTTAGGATTTGGGATTTGGGATTTTTTTATTTTGAAATTTGAAATCGGAACTTCTGCGCCGATTCCGACAGCTTCGGCGATTTTATGCTTCAAAGTTTCGTAATCGTCGCGGACGTGCGGCAAAATTTCGCTTTCCGCGCCGGCTTTTTCGGTCAAAATCTTGAGCATCATCGAATTTGAATTACGAATCTGATCTTTTTTCGGTGTCTCCGAGATTTCGACAATCTCGCTGCCCGTTGAAAGAATTTTGACTTGCGGTTTTTGAAAAACTTTTAATTTTTCATAACCGAACGAAGCAATCGCGGCAATCATCTGTTCGTTTATCAGTTCGCCTTTCGCAAAAATCTTCGTGCTTTTTTTGATTTCCGAAGCGCGTTTGTTGATGTTTTGACCGATGTCGGGTTTTTCCAAAATCTCGACAAAACCGTAATTTTCGCGCGTTGATTCAACCTTTTGCACGGCGTTTGCGCCTTCGGGAACACGCGCTCCGGTCATAATTCGCACGGCTTCGCCCGACTTTAATTTTTTGTCAAAGCCTGCGCCTGCGACTGATTCACCGATGATTCGCAAATGCGCCGGAACATTTTTCACATCTTCGACACGCACCGCAAAACCGTCCATCTGCGAACGGTCAAACGGCGGCAAATCCATATCGGCTTTGACGATTTCCGCCAAAATGCGATTAATGGAATTTTCAAGTTCAATCGTTTCAGACGATAAAATGGGAGTTTCACGCCTTATAATTTTTATTGCTTCGGGGATTGGTATCATATTTAATAACCATGAAATACGCGAAAATCATTTTAGCGTATTTTAGCGTATTTCGCGGTTGAAATTATCGAATTAAATAAAATTCCGTCTGTCGCGGACGGAAAAATTCGTAGCCGTTTTCAGTCATAAACGCATCGTCTTCCGCCATAATTGTAATCGGTTGATTATTCCATTCGGGAAGTTGAGTCGAAGTATTCAGTTCGATAGACATATACGAACCGAGCCGGATTCGGTCAGGCGTAGTGCCAATCGCACGGCGAAAATCTATGGGTGCGCCGAGTCCGTGTCCGTGCGTGCCAATCGGATGCGAATAAATCATCGCTGAAATCTTTTCCGTTTTCATCTGTGCCATTGTCGCGTCATAAACCTCTGTTCCCGTCATTCCGACACGCGCCACGCTAAACAAAACGTCCTGTAAACGATTCGTATTTTTGAGCGCGTTTTTCAATCCGTCCGGCGCGTCTTTCTCGCCTTTTGGCAAAATATAAGCGTGTTTCTGCCAATCAGTCGAAAGTCCCATATAGTCCAAACCGCAATCAATATGAATGACATCGCCGCGTTCTAAAACCATTGATTCATCGGCAACCGAGAGAAATTGAAGATTTATGGCGGACGTTTTTGCTTTACGTTGAACGCGCAAATCCGGCTGAAACCAAGTTTTTAAACCCAAATTATTTATCTGTTGCAAAAACCACCAACGCACATCGCCGACCGTCGTTTTTCCGGGCGTGATAACTTCGTTTGAAAAAGCGCGGCGCGTTAAAATATCGGTAACTAAAACCGCCGTTCGATAATGTTCGAGTTCTTCGGGCAAGCGCGTGTCGAAAAATTCGGTCAACAAACTCGCCGCCGAAACGAATTTCTTTTCGGTTTCCGCGCCCAAATTTTCTGCCAAAAATTTATACGAGGCTTGCGACAAACCGTTTTGCTGTCCACGAGTTCCGTTATAATTTAGCGCAATCGTTTTCGGATTATATTTCGCAATCGTCGAACGCAAAGTTTCGCCCAATTTATCACGCGAAACGCTAATCATCGCGTAATGATTTTTCAAACGCTCTTCCGCATAACGCACAATCGCAATGCGTTCGAGCTTTTCACTGCCATTATCAACAAAAATAAAAAAATCACGACTCCCAACAATCGGCATCGGCGGCACGAGATATTCCGTCGCCGGATCGCTGTTAAATTCTTCATTAACAACAATCCACATTGCAACATTATTTTTCCGCATCATCGGCAAAAGCATTGTATCCAAACGCTTTTTCAACCAAATCTCGCGCACCTCCATCTGCTCACGCTGCGAAAGAAGTTTCGGCATTGCGGGAATTTTTTCATTCGATTTGTTTTGAGCGAACGAAATGTTTGTTTGAAAAATAATAGCGATGGCAAAGACAAAAATCAATTTTTTCATAGCTTCGATAAAATCAGGGAACATTTAAGATGATAGCATTCGACATTGGCGAATCGCCGTTTTGAGCATACAGCCGAAATTCGCCGCTCGGCAAGGTCAGCGGAACATTTTGCAGAGAATCTTTGGCGATAATCGAATGTTTGCGTAACGCGCTGTGCGGCACAAGACACGGCGCGGCTTCGGCGCAATCGACTCCGGCAACGCGGATGCAGACGGTTTCAGATTCAAAATTTTCACCGCTCAAATTGACAAACATTTGGCGTTCTTGGTTTGGCAAAGCCGCGAATTCAACCGTTCGCAGTTGCGGCGATTTGAAATTTCGATTTGCCGCCATCACCAAGCCTAAACCGATTGATGCCAACACAAAAGCAAAAACCGTTTGACGATAACGCCGCAGATTGAAATCGGGCAAAACATCAATTTCGAGAAGCGATTTGGCATACAAAAGACAGCCTAAAGCCAAACCGAAATAGACAATGAAACGCAGAAAACACAGGGCAACAAAAGTGGCGTGAAACGGCGATGGAAGCAAATTGTCCAAAAGATAAAACGTCGAAAAAAGCGAATAAATAAATGCCAAACACAAAATTCCCCAAAGATTCGGCAGAAGTTTGAGAAATTTGCCGCCGTTGCCGCTTTTTGCCAAATAAAACGGCGTGAAAACAAAAAACACGCCGAGCGGCAAAAAATAAATCAGAGCGTTTTTCAAAAATGCCGCAAAAGCCGGTTGCGATTGAAAACGAGCGGCGGTTATTGGCTCAGACGGTAAAAAAAACATTGCCGCCACGCAAGACAAAATTGCACCGCCAATCAGAAAACCCGTGCCAATCCAAAACGATGAACGATTTTCTCTGAAATTCCGACTCAAAGCGGCAAACATCGCTCCGCCGTTCAAAAAAATCAAAGGCACGCCAAGCCACAAAGCCTTCTTGCCGTAACGGTCAAATTGATAGGCAATCTCCAAAACCAGAGCAATCGAATAAAGCAAACCGTAAAAAATACTCGCTAACAAAGCAAACAAAATGTATTGGCTAAAAGAATTTTTGCGCTGATTCGTTTCCGCAGTCGGAAGAAGCGCAATTTGTTCGGGGTGAATTTCGGCTTGGTTGATGTTTTCAGAGTCCGAAATTTGCACGACTTCCACATTCAGCGCATAACCTTTGCCGGACGAATAATTGAGCAATTTTGTATCAAATTCGAGATTTTTCAGCATTTTTACGAGATTGGCTTTCGTAACGTGAATGTTGTGTTTAACGCTTTCATCTACTTCTTTTGTATTTTTCCAGATGTTTTGGCGCAATTCTTCGTAGCTGATAAATTCAAAAGGTTTTTCTACCAAGCACAGCAAAAAAAGTGATAAATGCGGGGGCAGAGTTTCGGTTTTTTCATTTGTTTCGAGTCGGTTTGTTTCCGGGCGAAAACACAAACCGCCAAATTCAAAAGAGCGTGAAAATGTCTTGGGCATAAATAATTGAAAACCTCGCAAAAATAGATTTTGGCGATGCTCAAAAAAAATTGAGTAGCTTTTGAAAGGCTAATGTAGTATAAAAATCTCACACGCGCAAGTTTCAGGCACAAAATTCATAAAAATATGATTACCGTCAAAGTAATTTATCAAAGTTCCGGCAAACCGGCAGAAGGCAAAAAAGTCGCGCTCGGCTTCAGCAGTATCTTTCGCGGCGTAACTTCGGGCGAATACACCGACCGCAACGGCGAAGCGCATTTCGATGCCGACAATGGCGAAGGCGAAGTCTATGTAAGCGGCTCGAAAAAACACAAAGGCTATCTTTCGGGGCGCGTGGTGGTTTATATCTGATTTCAGGCTTTTTAATTTACCATTCTACAAAATTGAGGATAAGAAAATATGCTTTGTCAAAATACCGCGTGCGGCAAAAAGATTGACGATGATTCGACATTCTGTTACTTTTGCGGCAACAGCCAAACTATCGAACAACCGACATTGATTAAACAAAAACCGACCGGAAATCTCGAACCGCCGGTTAGTGCGCCCTTACCGAAAACGATAATTTTCGGGCAATCTCAGCCAATACCTCAGCCGACAACGGCGGGCGTTACCAATTCGCAAAATTATCGGTTTATCGAATTTCGTGCCAGCGATAATGTCTGGAATTTTACCGAATCCGAGCCGCCGATGCCGCCTGAGCAACGCCGCCCGGTGTTGATTTTAGACGAACAAACCATTCTTTTGAGCGAAACTCATAAACATCTTTCGCCTGATGAACTGTTGGCGCGGGTGCAGAGCATTATTCAAGACAAACAAGTTCCGGTTGAAAGTTACATCGCGCAGGCACGTTGGATGAATGATTATTACGAAATTCGTCCGCGTATTATTGCTGAATTAAAAGATCACGCCTACAGCGGCTTGAAAATGATTTTGGCGTTGGATTATATGGGCAATTGGGCTTCGCTTCAGTTTCAAATCGGAATGCAACCCGACCCGATTCCAAAGCCGCCGCCATCGGTTTCGAGCGGCGACCAAACGCCTCTGTTGATGATTTTGGGCGGAATCGGCGGCGGTTTTATCGGGTTGCTGATGCTTGCCGCCGGACGCGGCGGCGTGTCAGCTTTGGGTTTTCTGCTTCTGGTTGGCGGCATTGCACTTACTGTTTACGGGTTTATCCAACTAAATCAGATGAATCAAAACATTGACCTGCAACGCAAAGAACGCGATAAATATGAGCGCGAACAATATCAACGCTCACTTTACAAAGCTCGTATGGAACTTTTCAGAACTTTCAAAATTGACGATGCGAGGCTTTTCCGCGAAGCGATGGACGTGGTTTTCAAACAAGTTGTGGACGACATTATTGAGCAAGGCGGCGGAAAAATTGTCAGGGAAATAAAAGGCGGCGAAAACGAATTGTTTGATTTTCAAAAACCTATTCAACAGCCGGGAAGTCCGCAACAAATGGCGCAACCTTCGCAATCAATTGGAAGTATGGCGAAAACCGCTGCTAAGACAGTTGCTAAAAATAGAGTAAAAGAAGAACTCGGATTAGATATTTAATTTTCGGCTGAATTATTTTTTCAAGAAACGCAAAAATGGAAAGCAGTGAAATAAATCCGCAAGGTTCGCCGTCCGATTTTTATTCGTCGGCGCGTATCGGTATTTGGAATGGGGCATCATATCCCGATGACATCGGCATTGAAGTTTTGACGGCAACTCTCGGCTATTGTGTTTTTGAAATTCCGGCGATTCCCGATTTGAGTTCGCCGCGTTTTGCAGATTACGCAAAATTGGACAAAGCCCAGCGTGTCGGGCGGATGGGTGAGCGGATGAATCAGTTTCTCGCGGCTTTGCACACGCTCGAAGTTTATTCTGCCGTTAGCTTGCGCTATTATTTTCAGCCGCAAGCGGACGGCGGGCGCGTCAGATTATTTTTAATCGGGCGCAGTTGCGGAGAAGACAGTCGGCAGGCAATTGAAGGAATCAAGCGTTTCCGTGAAATTGTTCAGCGTAATTTTCCAAATGAATATCGCCTTGTTGATTATCAGGAACGCCGTGAAAACGAGGAACTTTTTAGAAAGATTTTAGACTTGGAAGGTGTGCGCTCGATTGCCGAATTGCTCAAACCCGAAGACGTTCCGAAGGCGTGGCATAAGCCGGAACATTGCGGTTTTTCATTTTACTACGTTCCGCGATTTTTCGAGCCGTCGGCAAACGATATGGTTGAATTTTGTCGTTCGATGATGCGCGAAACGCACGGACGCGAAGCGATTGTTGATATTTGCTTAGTTCCGACAAAGCCGATAACCGATGCGGAACGCGCTCATTTGAATCGTTGGAAACTGACCTGCGACCAATGGGCGAGAAGTTTCGAGCAAACTGTCGGCGGCGGTTTGTATTCCGAGCCGGTGCGCTACAAATTTGAAGCCGACCCAAACGCACAGGAAGCAAAAAAAGTTTATGATGAACTTTTGCAACGCTACGGTTCGGCGCAACACAGTTATTTTCTTTATGCAATCCGCGCTCTTTCGTGGGACAGCTACCCGCCGACGGCGATTCTGAATTCGCTTTCATCCTACGCACTGGCGGCGGCAAATAATCCTCAAATTAAAGAAATCGGTGAAAATCATCCGACATTTTTACGGGCTTTGAACGCGGCGCGTTTTTGTTCGGTTTCGCCCGCCGTTTGCCGTGATGATATTTGGCAGTTGGAAGAATCGCCGGAAACGATTCGACGTTTGCACCGCATCGCGGATTTGAAGGAGATTTCAGGATTTTTTCGCTTTCCGACTGCGGGGCGCGACGGCTGTCCCGGTTTTGAATTGGATGAAGGACTCGGCAAGTCTGAAAAAGACAAACCTTTGATCGCGCCGACAAATTTGGAGCGCGAAATTTGGCTTGGAAATTTCTCTGAAGACGGACGCATATTGCCAAAAGCCGCCAACGTCAAGGTTGATGATTTGGTCAAACATCTGTTAGTTGTCGGAATGCCCGGCTCCGGCAAAACAACGCTTTGTTTTTCGCTTTTGCAACAGCTTTGGGACAATTATCGTATTCCGTTCATCGTCATTGAGCCTGCCAAAACCGAATATCGCGGTTTGAAAAAATTGCCGTGTTTTCGGGACGATTTACTGGTTTTCACTGTCGGTAACGAGATGATTTCGCCGTTTCGCTTCAATCCGTTTGAAGTTCCGAGAGGCGTGCCTTTGCTCGAACATCTTTCGACACTTCGGACTTGTTTTTCGGGCGCGTTTGATTTATTCGGACCTTTGCCGATGATTTTGGAACGCGCTTTGTCGGATATGTATTTTGATAAAGGCTGGTCGAAATACGGCGACAACGAAAATCTCGAACCGCCGACAATGCAGGATTTGCTCGGCAAAGTTATCGAACATACTTCAAACGCCGGATATAAAGGCGAAGCCGCCGCGAATATTCGCGCAGCTTTGGAATTGAGAATCGCTTCTCTGACGCAAGATGCAAAAGGCGAATGTTTGAATACGCGGCGTTCGATTCCGTTTGAAATGTTGATGCAAAAGCCCGTTATTCTTGAACTTGATGCGTTTAACGCAGACGAAAAAGCCTTGATGATGATGTTTATTTTGTCGCTTGTCCGCGCTACTGCCAAAGTTCATCAGCGCGAACGAAAAGAAAAATTATCGCATTTGGTTTTAGTTGAAGAAGCACACAATCTTATTGGACGAAACGACGGAAAAGGCAGCGCAGATCGCGCTAATCCGCAAGAAGTCGCAATCAGATTTTTTACAGGAATGCTGGCGGAAATGCGGGCTTGGGGCGAAGGCATCGTTATCTCCGACCAATTGCCGACGGCGATTGCCGCCGAAGCCGTCAAGCAAACGAAAATCAAGGTGATGCACAAATTAAATTCCATCGAAGACACCAGATTTATGGGCGATACGATGAATCTGAACGAAGCGCAATTTCAGCAGGTTCTTTCGCTGCCCCCCGGACAAAGTTTGTTTTTTACCGGCGACGAATCGCGGAGTCGTTTGATTGTCGAGCCGAATTTTAAGAAGAATTGCGAAGATGCGGGCATTGAAATCGAACCGCCGCCGTTTGATTGGGAAATTGCCGAACAAATGAAAAGTTTTCGTGAGCAAATAAGCGAAATCTTTTTGCCGTATTCGCAATGTTTCAATATTTGCCGTTTTTGCGATTTGCGTCTGCGCGAGGAAATTGAGCGGTTTGCCGATAAAAAATTACCCGTAATTAAAGAAAAAATTGCCGAAAGAAAAAAACTCGGCAAAGTTTCCTCTGAATTTGTCGCGCTGGCGGAGATGTTGGAAGCCGTAAAAGAAGATGAAAACAATTCGGTGCGGAATGGTTGTGTGATGGTGCATTATACGGAAAAAATCCTGCCGTATTTGTCAAAATAATGGAAAAATTGTTTGAAAGCAAAGAATTTAATGAATGGCAAAGTCGTCCGGCTTGGGTCAATCCGCAGGAGTTTGAAGTGAACGGCGATGAATTGGAGTGGAATAAACTCACACGGGAAAATGCCGTTGAAAGTTTTCGTTCATTGGAAAGAATGCGTCCGTTTTTAGACAAAGGTAATTTGTTTGAGAAAAAAAACGGCTACGCTTGCCGCGAGAAGTTATCGGAAATGAAAGATGACGACGGCAATCTGAAATTTAACGACCAAGACTTGCGGTTTTTCGACTTATATTTTGGCAACGACCACATTTATGTTACCAAAATTGAAAGTGGTTTTGATATTACCAACGGGCGGCATCGTTTGTTAATGGCAAAGGAAAACGGCATCAAAGAACTGCCGGTTTTATTAAACGAAAAAGTAAAAAAGGAGAGCATTATGAGTAATTTTGAACTTGCTGATATTGAAAAAGAATCTTTGGAACAGAATGAAGAAGCCGAAGAAATGAAAGAAGATATTGAACAGCATCGGGAACGCGCCGGACGATTGGAAGATGCTTTACAAAAAATTCGCGCCGCGAGTGCCGAAATCGGAAGCGACCAATTCCGCGAAGTCGAACAACGCACCGAAGATGCCAAAGTCGAAACCGAACGACAGTTGGAAGAAATCCGCAAACGGCGCGACGAATTGTTGTTCGAGAACAAGGAATTAGCCGGAAAAGTTATTGAACAAAACGAAAAACGCAAAGAAGTTCATCAGCAAGTATCAAAAATCAAGATGATGTTTGAAGGTGCTTCCGATGAATTTAAATCGCAAATCAATCGCGCCGGAGATGTTTTATCGGAAGAACTCGGAAATCTTGCCATATTACAGGAAGATTTGTTAGAAGCGCGAAATGCACTCGAAAATTTGAATATCTAAGAAAAGGAGAAAGCTATGAAAACCTGCACGACCTGTTCGCGTCAATTTCCCGATGAATATGAATTTTGTCTGACGGACGGCACGAATTTGTTCAAAAATATCGAACAAGTTGTTCCGCTTTCGGCAGTAACGCAAACCTGGAAGTTTTGCGGCAAATGTGCCGAACCTGTTTCGGCAGAATATCTTTTTTGCAAAAAATGCGGCACACCGCGAGGCGATCATAAACCCGCAGAAACATTTGCAACAAAGCCGGTAGAAATCGTTGAAGCCCCTGCGTTTACAGAAGTTACCGAACAAAATAAAGATAAAATATTGATTGGCGCAGCAGCCTTTGTGGTAGTGCTTATCGTCGGAATTATTTGGCTTGCGGCTTCATCGAGCAGTTCAAACGTAACGACAAATAATACAAATCAGAATGCAAACCAAACAAATAACGCGGTTTTATCAAACGCAAAGAAATACACAAATTACGGAAACAATAATTATAAACCTGCAAATTCAAATTACGTTCGACAAACGAATTCAACAACAAACAAAAGAACCGGACGTTTGACGACTGACAGTAACATCCGCGATGAGTCGAATAAAGATTCGATGAGCCTTGGAATACACTTTAAAGGCGCAACGGTGGAAATTTTGGACGAAACTTCTTATTCCCGTGATGATGGCGAATATGTAACTTGGTATCGCGTCAAAGTTATGGAATACGGGTGTAGCGTTGATCCGAATTTAGGTTGCGGGAAAAATTCCGATTCCGATTCGGATGAAGGCTGGATAAATGGGAAAAATATTTTGTTGGATTGAAAATAGAATCTAAATTCTTTCGATGCTAAAATGTTTAAGGTTACTTTTTACCAAAATATTTTTTTGAGAGGAAATTTATAAAACTGTGATTGATTTTGAATTATCGGAAGAACATATTGCGTTAACGAAAACGGTCAAGGAATTTTGCGATGGCGAAGTTGCGCCGTTTATTAAGGAATGGGATGAAAAATCGCATTTTGAGCGGAGCGTTTTTGACAAAATGGCGGCACTCGGATTGATGGGCGTTTGTATTCCCGAAGAATACGGCGGCGCGGGTTTTGATTATGTTTCGCTTGGGCTTGTTTGTGAAGAACTTGAGGCTTGCGATACGTTTTTGCGTGTCGCAATGTCGGTTCACGTCGGGTTAAACTCTTTGTCTTTATTGACTTGGGGAACTGAGGAACAGAAACAAAAATATCTCGTCCCGCAAGCGAAAGGCGAAAAACTTGCGACTTTCGGATTGACTGAACCGAATGCGGGAAGCGATGTTGTCGGGATGCGTTCTTACGCCAGACGCGACGGCGACGATTGGATTTTGAACGGCGAAAAGATGTGGATTTCTTTGGGCGATGTTGCCGACCATTTTCTTTTCTTTTGCTGGACGGACGCGGAAAAACAAAAGAACCGCGATCATTCGGGCATTTCTTGTTTTATTATCGAACGCACGATGGAAGGTTTTTCGTCGGGAACTTTGCACGGAAAACTTGGAATTAAAGCCGGAAATACCGGATATTTTTCACTGCAAGACGTTCGAGTTCCGGCGGCGAATATGCTTGGGCAAGAAGGCGAAGGCTTTAAAATTGCGATGTTTTCACTCGAAAACGGACGTTACACAGTTGCGGCTGGTGCGACCGGCGTGATTCGTGCGGCGCGTGATGCTTCGGTTTCATATGCAAACACGCGGGAAGTTCAAGGTCAGACGATTGCGAATTTTCAACTCGTCAAACAAAAAATCGCTAATATGGAAGCCGATTATGAAAT
This sequence comes from Acidobacteriota bacterium, assembly GCA_031409875.1. Taxonomy (GTDB): domain Bacteria; phylum Acidobacteriota; class Blastocatellia; order Pyrinomonadales; family Pyrinomonadaceae; genus CALMEH01. Next base: position 36,532 of record JANNYB010000029.1, read on the forward strand.
GACGCATCTTTTGTGGTTGAAATGCGGTTATCTGAAAAATATGGGCAAAACTTCGGCAAAAGCGGCGAGTTTGGCGAAATGGCAAGCGACAATTCGTTCGGAAACTGCGGCTTCGATGGCGATTGAGATTCACGGCGCAAACGGTTACACGAACGATTATCCGGTCGAAAGATATTTGCGAAACTGCAAAGCCGCTGTTATTTATGAAGGAACGCGAGATATTCATACATTAATGCAAGCGGATTGGGCGTTGGGTTTGAAAAAAGAAAAGCAAGCGCGGGTTTCGCTTCCGGCGTATAAATCTGCAAATGCGTAAAGTTTTGAGTCCCGACTTTAGTCGGCGGCAACCGCGAGCGAAGCAAAGCGGTTGCCTTTGCGTTATTATCTTGAATGCTAATCGAAACAGAAACCGCGTTGCTTCGCTTGCGGTTGGCACGCTAAAGCGTGGACTCAAAACTTAAGAAGCCGTCCGAAAATAATTCGGACGGCTTCTTTATTTTGAAAAGACTCTAAAAAAACTATTGTTTTTTCAACGAACCCATCAAGGCTTCGCCGTCTTTTGAATTTTTTTCCAAGCTGGCTTTTTCGCCATAGACGATTATCAAAACAGGCTTTTTGTCGGTTTTGACTGCCATCAAACGCCATTCGACAGGTTTGCCGCTTTCTTTGTCCACGCCCGTTCCGCCACTGCCGATGGCTTCCATTCCATTAATTGTGTCTTTTTGGTCTTTTGCTTCGACTTTGACATCTTTCATATAAGTGTCCAAAGTTTTGGCTGATTCTTTAACTGCCGCTTCAAAATCGCTGTCAGCACCCGGAACGGAAAAGACTACGAAAACGCCGTCGTCGCCGGTCGTAACCAAAATCGCATCACCGTCTTTTTCGTGCTTGAAGCCTTTCGGAACGGTTATTTTAACGCCTGCTGCATCGAGATTAACGGTTTCGCCGTCGGTTTTTGTCGTTGCCGCCGTGTTATTTGCCGAACTGTTTGTCGAATTGTTTGCCGCATTCGTCGTATTATTCGCCGAATTCGTGTTCGTTGTCGTGTTCGTTGTGTTCGCCGGTTTATTAGCCGCCGTGTTGTTTGCCGTATTGGTTGCGCCGCCGCCGCAAGCTGAAATCATTGCCGCGAAAGTTGCTACCAACGTAATTGCGAAAAATTTAATTTTCATTTCCATTCTAATTGTCCTCTTAAAGATTTAATATTGTTTGCGAAATATTTATCACAAACAATTTGCAGATGTTAGCAGGAAGTTTTGAAAATGCAAGCCGAAAACGCGCAAAAATGCCCGAATTAAAAAATATTTTTTTTGCTTCGGATTTCAATTATAAAACAGACATTTTTGTTAGTCGGTTATCAGCCGAAAATAATAAGTCAAAATGAGCGTTGTCGGTTTCGAGCGCGAGTTGAAAAGCGATTTTTTGGCGGCGGCGACTCTAGAATACGAACTCTACCGCGCCAACGCCAATCCGGTTTTCAATCTTGTCAGAAAAGAACCGCGTTTTATCGAATTGATGAAAAAAATCAATCTTCAGCCGTATCTTGTGATATTATTTTCAAAATGCAAAACTCAAAATAATCTCTGATGGATTCGGAAAGACTAAGACAAATCGAAGAAATTTATCACGCGGCGTTGGAAATTCCGGCGGAGGCGCGGGATGATTTTTTCAAAATACGTTGCGGCACGGACAAAGAGTTGCGGCACGAGGTTGAAGCTCTGCTTTCTTTTGAGTCATCTTCTGATAATTTTATTGACCACGCGCCCGTGTCGTTGATTGCCGAAATATTTACCGAAAAAGAAGCGCAAAAAAACATTATTGACCGCAAAATCGGGCATTATACGATAAAAAAACTTTTGGGCAAAGGCGGTATGGGCGAAGTTTTTTTGGCAGACGACGAAGAACTCGGACGACTTGCGGCGATAAAAGTTTTGTCGTCGGAGATTGCGGCGGATGCCGGGCGAATTCGCCGTTTTATCGGAGAAGCAAGAGCGGCTTCCGCCTTAAATCATCCGAATATTCTGACAATTTACGAAATCGGCGAATTTGACGGCTGGCGTTTTATGGCTTCGGAATTTGTCGAAGGGCAAACGCTCGGCGCGTTTCTTCACGCTTCAAAGCCGAATCTTTCTGAGGTTCTTAAAATTTCGGTGCAAATTGTTTCGGCACTCCAAACGGCACACGAAGCCGGAATCATTCACCGCGATATCAAACCCGAAAATGTCATGATTCGCCGCGACGGAATCGTTAAAGTTTTGGATTTCGGGCTGGCGAAATTGATTGAAAAACCTGTTGAAAACGATTGGGATTCGGAATCGAAAACGATTGCCAAAAACAGCACGATGCCCGGAATGATTATGGGAACGCCAAACTATATGTCGCCTGAACAAGCCCGCGGCAGAGACATTGATCGGCAGACCGATATTTTCAGTTTCGGCGTTTGTTTATATGAAATGCTTTCGGGAACTCTGCCGTTTCAGGGCGATACGGCAAGCGACATTATCGCGTCGGTTTTGATGAAAGAGCCAAAACCTCTGCACGAATTAAACCTCTATTTGCCGCCCGAATTGGAAGAAATTGTTCGCCGAAGTTTGGAAAAAGATAAGCAAAATCGCTACCAATCGGCAAAACTTTTGCTTGCCGATTTGGAACAAATTCAAAAACGCCTCGAATTTGAAGAACGGTTTAGAGTATCGCCTTCAGGCGATTTTACGCGGAACGAACCGGCGACACAACTTTTTGAAAGACGCGCGACTGGAGGAGAGAAATCGCCCGAAGCGGAAACGAAGGAAACGGACGAGCGTTTTGAAACGCCGAATAATCTGTCGGGCGAACTTGCGCGGCTTATCGGGCGCGAGGCGGAATTAAAAAAAATCGCCGATTTGATTCGGCAAAAAGAAACGCGGCTTTTGACATTGACGGGCGTTGGCGGCACGGGAAAAACGCGGCTTGCCAAAGAAGTCGCGCAAAAATCGCTGACCAATTTCACGGACGGCGTTTTTTTCGTTGATTTATCGGCGATTGCCGATGTCGGATTGGTCGAACAGGCAATCGCGCAGACGCTCGGTGTGAAGGAAACAGATTCATTGAAAGATTTTCTGGCGAAGCGCAAAATTCTCCTCGTTCTCGACAATTTCGAGCAAATAACCGAAGCCGCGCCAAACATCGGTGAACTGTTGGCAGATTCGGCAAATTTGAAGATTTTGATAACCAGTCGCGTTCGTTTGAATCTGAGTTTTGAACGCGAATTTACGCTTCAACCTCTCGAAATTCCGGTGGAAAATGATTTGGAAATTGCGAAAATTGCTTCTGTCGCGCTGTTTGTCGAACGCGCCAAAGCCGTCAAAGCCGGTTTTGATTTGACGGAAGAAAACTCAGAAGCCGTCGCGGAAATTTGTCGACAACTTGACGGTTTGCCGCTGGCGATTGAACTGGCGGCGGTGCAGGTTAAATTGTTCGCGCCGAAGGCTATCAAAAAGCGTCTGGAAAATAGTTTGCAAATTTTGACAAGTGGCGCACGGGATTTGCCGGCACGTCAGCGGACGATGCGCGATGCGATTGCGTGGAGTTATGATTTGCTCGAAGAAGACGAAAAATGTCTGTTCAATCGCATCTTTGTTTTTCGTGGCGGTTTCACGCTCGACAGCGCGGAAGCCGTTGCCAATGCTGACGGCAAATTGAATATTTTCAACTGTTTATCTTCGCTGATTGATAAAAGTCTGCTTGTCCAAACCGAACAACCGGACGGCGAACCGCGTTTTAAGATGCTCCAAGTCGTCCGCGAATTTGCGCGTGAAGAGCCGGAAAAAACCGGCGAAGATAAAGAAATCAGAAATCTGCACGTCGAATTTTTCGTCCGCTTTGCCGAATCTGCGATGCTTGGCTTCAGAAGCAAAGACGCGGTTGAATTTCTGGACAAAACCGAAGTGGAACACGACAATTTGCGGCTTGCGCTCGAATGGTCTTTGCTCGAAAAAACCGAAAACGCTCTACGAATTGCGGGCGCACTGCCGCAGTTTTGGATTCGGCGCGGGCATCTTTCCGAAGGCGCGAACCGGATGCGCGAAGCCTTGAAAAAATGCGGCGATGACGCAAATCCGCAACTTCGCGCCAGAGCTTTGTGCGGTTTTGGAAATCTGAGCTGGAATCAGGGAAATATGGCGGAAGCCGAACAATTTTTTGAAAAAAGTTTATCACTTTCCCACGAAATCGGCGACCAACAAATGATTGCTGTCGCGCTCGACGGTTTCGGGATTGTAAAAATGATGCAGGGCGATTTTTCGTCGGCTTTGAAAATGTTTGAAGAAGGTCTTGAAATTGCAACGGCGATTGACGACCGCTACGAAATTGCGCGTCTGGCAAATTGTCTGGGCGAGATTTTTCGCACGCAGGAAGATTACGAAAACGCCCGACGCTTTTACGAACAATCGCTTTCGATGGCGCGGCAGGAATCGTTCAAACATCTCATCCAACTTGCGGCGGTCAATCTGAGCGCGGTTGCGTGTCTTTTGGAAGATTACGAAGCCGCAAAAAGATACGCGCTCGAAACCTTGAAACTCGCCGAAGAAGCGGGCGATAAGATGGTTATCGGCTTTGCATTGGAAAGATTTTTGGCGTTGGCAGTCGCGGACGGCGCAATGGAAAAAGCGGCGCGTTTATTTGGCGCGTTGGAAAAAATTTACGAATCAATCGGCTATAAAATCGAAGGCACGGACGAAGATTTTCTAAACCTTTACCTCGATAAAGCGCGTGCGGCAATCGGCGAAGACTATTTCAATCGTGCTAAAATTAAAGGACGCGCAATGCCGCTGAAAAAAGCCGTTGCGCTGGCTCTTGAAACAAAATGATATATTCAGACAAAAATTTATCGCAAAAACTCGAACGCACCGAAGCGCGGGCAAACGCTTCGTTTGTCGAAGCGCGTCAAAATATTTCGCCGGAATTTGGTGCGGAATGGATTGAAGTCGCCGGAGCTTACGCAATGTTTGACGGCATCGAATCGCCGCTGACGCAGACTTTCGGACTCGGCATTTTTGAGGAAATAACGAACAAAGAGTTAGATGAACTCGAAGCATTTTTCAAAAAACACGACGCGCCGATTTTCCACGAAGTTTCGCCGCTGGCGGATGTTTCTTTGATAAATTTATTGAACGAGCGCGGTTATCAGCCTTGTGAATTGACGAGCGTTTTGTATCAAGAACTTGAAAATAAACAAAATTTACCGATAAATCCAAACATAAAAACGCGAATTATCGAGACAGGCGAAGAAGAACTCTGGGCGCAAACTTCCGCCGACGGCTGGGCGACAGAAATGGAAGGTTTGGCGGAATTTATGTTTAATTTCGGCAAAATCTCGGCAAACACGAAAGGCGGATTTCCATATCTTGCCGAATTAAATTCTCAACCGATTGCAACCGGAATGCTTTTTATTTACGACGATACCGCGATTCTCGCGGGCGCAAGCACGATGCCCGAAGCTCGCGGACAAGGCGCACAAAACGCTTTGCTCAATGCGCGTTTGCGATTTGCGGCGGAAAACGGTTGCAAAATTGCAATTATGGGCGCATCGCCCGGAAGCATTTCGCAACGTAACGCCGAGAAAAATAATTTCCGCATCGCTTATACGCGGACAAAGTGGAAAGGATAATGGATGAATTTAAGTGGAATTCTTATTCATCCCTCATCCCTTAATCCCTCATCCCTTAAACACTTGCCGCGTCCGAATGCGGAACGAAACATTTTCTACATCTGGCTTCGTATTTGTCGCTTGCGCCGACTTCGACGCGCGAAGTTGATTCCGAAGTTCGTTGTGAATAATTTGCCGTCGAGCCGCATTTAACGCAAATCGCGTGAGTTTTTGTAATAAATTCGGCGATTGAAAGAAGTTGCGGCATCGGTTCAAAAGGTCTGCCGAGATAATCTTGGTCGAGTCCGGCAATGATAATTCGTTTGCCCGAATTTGCGAGATTATTCACGGCATCAACAATTTCCATATCAAAAAATTGTCCTTCGTCAATGCCGACGACTTGCGTGTCGTCTTCCATCTGCGCCATCATTTCTTTGGCAGTCATCACGGGTTTTGAAACGTGCGTCATTCCCGAATGCGACGCGATTTGTTCAATCGAATAGCGATTATCAATCACAGGTTTAAAAACCTGAACCTTTTGACGCGCAATCTGAGCGCGGCGCAGACGGCGAATCAATTCTTCGGATTTTCCCGAAAACATCGAACCGACAATTACCTCAATCCAACCTTCGCCTTGCGTTTGGCGCGTTTTGCGGCGTTCTTCCGTATTATCGAACGCAAATTCATCAATCATAGAGATTTTATTATAGTGAAAAAGTGGAAAAGTGGAAAAAGCGAAAAAGTTTTTTTTCCGCATTGACAGAAATTAAAAATAACCCGGGACAGTTAAGTTTTTTTTAACAAAAAAATACGGGCAAGTTTGAAAAGACTTGCCCGTTAATATTTGGTGAGTCGTGCAGGGATTGAACCTGCGACCCGAAGATTACATACCACACTAACTTTCATTAGCCGCAAAATATTTTTGCGTTGTAGTCTGGACTGGCTCATCATCCACAGCTTTATCTGTTTGGACGTGCGGCATACAGTCTCTGAGGGCTTTCTCGAAGTTCAGATAATCTTTAACAAAGCGAACATTTTTAATTTGCCCGTTTTTGCTTAGTGATAATCTGAATTTGGAATTTTTGCGATTTTCAAGAATTTCTTTTGCCGTTATGTAAAAAACTAAATCCTTATCAATTACATAAATTGCAAAAACATCAACTTGTTTAGTTGTATAAGTCGAATTGTATTTTGGATTTAGACAAGTTTTAGTTGAATAAACCAACACACAATCATTCGTCGAATTAGTGGTTTTGACTTGAATTTTATAGGTTTTATAATTTTCGTCCAAAACTATCAAATCAACTTTAGAATGATTTCCAAGCTCGACAAATACGCTGTAGCCAAGTTTCAATAATTCTTTTGAAACAGCAATTTCTCCCAAAGTTTCTTTTTTATTCGGATTTTCAAGTGTCATAAAGTTTCTTTAATTTTCTAACATTTGATTTAATCCGCAGAACTTTGTCAAGGTTGCCTGCTGATTGCCCAATCTTCAAAATTTTCACGACCGAAGTTCGTATTTGAAGCTCTCAGGGTGTTCCAGCATACAGCCGCATTTTCAGTTTATTGTTTCCAATAAACGCTCCCATTTTTAATGAACAAGAGTCTTCTGCTCTACCAACTGAGCTAACGACCCAATAGAATTCGGATTATAGCAAGAGTCTGTTTAGAGTTCAAACTTCAGTTTGCCGTAAATACGAGCGAAGCAAAGTGTTTGCCAACGGCGATTATCGGAAAAAATTTCGGTAAACGGAAAACACGCTTACGATAAATTCGAACTTTTTTCAATTATCGGCGCAGGCAAACGCCTTGCTGTCGCTCGCGTTTGCGGCAAACTGAAGTTTGAACTCTGAACTTTTTGGCTAACTGGAGTTTGAACTCAGAACTTTTTGCAAAATTTCGGCTTTCGGGCGTTCTTTCAATTTGATTGATTTAGTGAAAAAAGTGAAAATACTTACGGCAATATGAAAGAATGTCCGAAATGTGAAGTTTGTTACGAAGATGACGAGAATATTTGTCCGGTTGACCAAGTGGCGACGCGGATGGCTTTGCCCGGTCCGCGCCTTCTCGCAAAAAGATACTTATTAGAAAAACGCATCGGGCGCGGTGCGATGGGACAGGTTTATATTGCCAAAGACAATAATCTCGGAACACGGCGCGTTGCCGTCAAAACCGTTCGGCAAGATATTCTGAACAGCGAAAATTTGCAGGAAGGCGAAGCGATTGCGCGTTTTGAACGTGAAGCACTTTCGGCGGCTTCGATTTCACATCCGAATATTGTTGACGTAACCGATTTCGGCGAAACCGAAGAAGGCGTATTTTATTTGATTATGGAATACGTTCCCGGCGAAACTCTGCATCGGCTGCTGCGCCGAGAAGGAACTTTGACCGTCAACCGCGCCATCTCATTGCTTCGCCAAATTGCCAACGGTGTCGAAGCCGCGCACGATGCCGGAATTCTGCACCGCGATTTGAAACCCGCAAACATTTTCATAATGCAGAAGGGCAAATCAACGGGCGACGGCTTTATCAAAGTCGGCGATTTCGGTTTGGCGAAAATCGTTAATCAAACTGTTACTGATGCGAATTCCGATGCCACGCCTTCATCACGCGGAATTATCGGAACGCCCGAATTTATGGCTCCCGAACAGATGCAACCCGAACTCGGCGTTGACGTTCGCGCCGATATTTACGCGCTCGGCACGATTGCTTATCTGATGCTCGGCGGTCGAACGCCGTTTGTCGGCGACATTATGCAGCTTGTGATGCAGAAGATTATGCACAAAGCTCCGCCGCTTTCGTCGCTTCGTTCGGATATTCCGCCAAAAGTCGAAGCCGCAATTATGAAATCTTTGGAAATCGAAGCGGCAAAACGTCCGGCTTCGGTTGCCGATTGGATTTCGGAACTCGAAACGGCGGCATTAGGCGTTGAAGACGATAAAAACGTCGGCAAATCGCGTCTTGTAATTCTTGCGCCGGTTGAAGCCGAAGTTTATGTTAATGATGAACGCAAAGGGATTATCGGGCGTTCTGGCAGATTAGTTTTGACAAGCGTTCCTGCCGGACAGCATATTTTAAGAGTTTCAAAAGTCGGCGAAAAAGACGACGAGCGCGTTATCGAAGTCCGCGAAGACGGCAACGAACAAGTTATTCAAGCGCAACTGAAAACTGTCAAAGAAACCGCAAGTCAGCCGTCATCTTCGCAAAGCGGAAGCAGCAGCGTCGGGCAATCGAGCATTATGCCCGGAATCGTGGCTTGCACGAGTTGTCAATCGCGCTTTGCCGAAGGCGTAAAATTTTGCGGGAAATGCGGCGGGCGACAGTTTGTTTTAATCAGTCCGGGCGACGCGCCGCAAACGCTGCCGTGTCCGCGTTGTCAATCTGCATTGCCTTTAACCGCGAAATTTTGCGGGCGTTGCGGTTTTCGTTTTGAACAACAACAACAACCGCAACAATTGCAACAACCGCAACAACAACCGCCGAATCAAATTGTTTATGCAAATCGTCAGCCGCAAGGTAACGTGCCGCCGAATGCACAACCGAATATTACGCCGCCGCAATTCGTTCAGCCGACGAATCCGCCGCCGCAAGTTCAACAGCCGACTCCGCCCGTGAGTAATCCGCCGATGAAGTCGCCATCAAATCTGCGTTCGGTTCTTCCGCATAGTTTGACGCGCTCGGTTGAAAGAATTTGTTTTAAATGCGGTTCTTCTTATCCTTCGGATATTAAATTTTGCGGTCGTTGCGGCGGAACTTTGAACTGAACTGACATTTATCATTTATCATTTATTATTCTAAGTTCGTTGAATAAACTCACCGAAATAAGTGATAAGTGATAAATGTTGAATGTTGAATGATAAATGATAAATATTATCGGAACAAAAAAATTAAAAACTTGGTATAATATCCATAAAAGTTTTGTTCATAAACTATTCAAAAGGAAAAATTAATGAAAATTTGCCCGAATTGCCAACAACATTATGAAGACGACGGTTTGAATTTTTGTTTGAACGACGGCGGAGTTTTAGAAATAAAAGACGATGACGCGCCGCCGCCGACAATGATGATGCCGCAAACACGGCAGACGAATCCGAATGTCGGAAACGATTTTACGACTCCGACGTGGCAGAAAGAACAGCCGCAACCTTCAACACCTTGGCAAAGCGCACCGACACCGCAAACGCCGCCGATTTCGCCTTGGCAAAGTGCGCCGATGCAACCGCAATCACCGATGTCGCCGCAAGGAAATGCGCCGAATTATATGTCGCCGCCGGTTTATGCGAGCGGCGGAATTGACCAAAATCTGCCGGTTGCCGCGATAATTTGCGGCTCGGGCGCAGTTTTGTTTTCTTTCTGTTGCGGTTTGTTTTCCCTGCCGCTCGGTATTGCGGCGATTGTTACGGGATTTATGGGAATGAATAACGCCAATGGCGATCCGCAAAAATACGGCGGAAAAAATCTGGCAATCGGCGGAATGGTTTTGGGTGGAGTCAGTTTATTAGTTTCATTCGGTATGTTATTAATTTCTTTCGTTTTAAGATAAAAAAGGTTTTGATTTAATTTAGATGCGAGTAACACTGCGCGTGATTTCGGGTCCTCAAATTGGGCGGGTTTTCACGTTTGACCAACACGATACATTTATGATTGGGCGAAGCGAAGATTCACATTTTTGCTTGCCCCAAGACCGTTTTTTTTCGCGGCATCACTGCATTTTGGAGATTGCACCGCCGCGTTGTTTTTTGCGCGATTTGGGTTCGCTTAACGGGACTTACGTCAACGGTTTCCGAGTCGAAACCGCACATTTGAAAAACGGCGACCGCATTCAAGGCGGCGAAACGATTCTCGAAGTCGGCGTTTCGGCTGATGTCATCGAGAATGAAACTCCTTCCGAACTTGCCAGAACCGGCGAGTTCACGAAAAACACGCCTTCGCTCGTGACGATTCAATGTTTAAATTGCGGCATTCCGGCAAGCGTCGAAGCCTCGCGCCCGGACGCGAAAATGTCTTACGTTTGCGACGATTGCCGCGAAAAATTAAAGCAAAATCCGCAACCGATTCCGAATTACGAAATGATTCGAATCTTAGGACAAGGCGGAATGGGTTGCGTAATGTTGGCGCGTTCGCAAAAAGACGGGCGACCTGTGGCGATAAAAACTTTACTGCCGGAAGTTGCCGTCAGCGAACAATCTTTAAAGCGGTTTTTGCGCGAAATCGAAGTTGCCGCAAGCCTTCAACATCCGCACATCGTCAGCTATATCGAACACGGAACGCATAACGGAATTGTTTATCTCGTTACGGAATTTGTCGGCGGAATGGACGCATCAAAACTCGCCAAACATCGTGGCGGAAAATTGAATTATCAAGAAGTTGTCAAAATTATCGAGCAAACTTTAGCGGCTTTGGATTTTGCCCACGAACAAGGTTTCGTTCACCGCGACATCAAAGAGCAAAATATTTTAGTCGAAGGAAATTTCCCGAATTATCGTTCAAAATTAACGGATTTCGGGTTAGCCAAGAGTTTCAAACAAGCCGGAATGAGCGGCGTAACAATGGTTGGCGATGTTGCCGGAACAATTGCGTATATGCCGCCCGAACAAGTCAGAGATTTCAAAGAAGTTCGCCCGCCGTCGGACATTTACGCTTGCGGAATGACGGCTTATTCGCTTTTGACCGGAACGCACGCGCTCGACATTTCGCCACGCGCCGGAATCGCCGAAACCGTCAAAGCGATTTTTGAAAAACCGATAATTCCGATACTTCAAAGAATGCCCGAAATTCCGCACCGCGTCGCCGCCGTCATCGAAACCGCCATCGCCAAAGATGTCGAACTTCGCTGGCGCACCGCCGGAGAAATGCGCGAATCACTTTTGCGGGCATTGCCATAAATCTAATGAAAACCTTATATTTCGATTGTTTCGCAGGCGCAAGCGGCAATATGATTTTGGGTGCGTTGTTTGCGCTTGGCGTTGATGAAAGCGAACTTGTCAAACAAATTAAATTGCTCGATATTCCCGATTTTTCAATCGAATTTTCTACTAAAAATAAATCCGGCATTTCGGCAATTTACGCTGATGTTCAAATCACGGACGAAAAAAAACATCGTCATTTTTCAACGATTGAAAAAATCATTAACGATTCGCAGCTGGATGAAAAAATAAAAATTCGCGCCGTTAAAATCTTCAAAAAACTTGCCGAAGCGGAAGCGAAAATTCACGGAATCAACTTGGAAAAAGTCCATTTTCACGAAGTCGGCGCGATGGATGCGATAATTGATGTCGTCGGCGCGTGTATCGGTTTCGAGATGTTGGAAATCGAAAACTTCGTCTGTTCAAAAATCCACGTTGGCAGCGGTTTCGTGCAAATGGCGCACGGAAAATTTCCCGTTCCGCCGCCTGCCGTTACCGAATTGCTCAAAGGTTTTGCAATTTATTCAACCGAAATCGAAGGCGAATTAATCACGCCAACCGGCGCGGCGATTATTGCAACGGTTTGTAGCGAATTCGGAAATTTGCCCGAAATGATTGTCGAAAAAACATCTTACGGCGCGGGAATTCGTGATCATGCAAATTTTCCGAATGTTTTGCGGCTGATTTTGGGAAAGACTTTTAACGCAAAGACGCAAAGACGCGAAGCCGCAAAGGATTTTGAATCTGAAATTTCAAATTTGAAATCTGAAATTAGTTCAAATCTTGTTTTATTGGAAACGAATATTGACGATATTTCAGCGGAATTTTTAGGTTTTACAATGGAACGCGCTTTTGAAATCGGTGCGCTTGATTGTTGGTTCACGCCGATTCAGATGAAAAAAAATCGTCCGGCAGTGATGATTTCGATTCTTTGCGAAAATGATAAAAAAGATGATTTAATCGAATTGCTTTATACGGAAACTTCGACGCTCGGCGTTCGTGTTTCGGAAATCGAACGAAATTGTCTGCCGCGTGAAACGGTAAAAATCGAAACTTCTTACGGCGAAATTGATGTAAAAATCGCCCGTTTCGGCGGAAAAATAATTAATGCAAAACCCGAATATGACCAAATGCGTCAATTTGCGCTAAAATCAAGAAAATCTCTGCGCGAAATCGAAAGAGAAATTTTAGGAAGAATAAGTTTTGAGTCCCGCCGTTATGCGGCAACCGCCCGCGAAGCGCGGCGGTAAAGCCGCCTAAAGGCGGGACTCAGAACAAAAAAAAATTGAATAAAAAAGTAGATTTAGAAAAAATTGCGGCGGGCGTTCGCTTGATGCTCGAAGGAATGGGCGAAGATGTGAACCGCGACGGTTTGCTGAAAACGCCTGAGCGCGTGGCGGATTTTTACGCCGAATTGACCGAAGGAATGTGGGAAGATGCGGCTTCGCACATCGTTGCTTTGCCCGGAGATTCGCACGATGAAATGGTCATTGTCAAAGACATTTCCATCGCTTCCGTGTGCGAACATCACCTTGCGCCGTTTGTCGGAAAAGTTCATATTGCGTATATTCCGAAAGGCGGAAGAATCGTCGGTTTGTCGAAACTTGCGCGAATTGCGGAGATTTTTGCACGTCGTTTGCAAGTTCAAGAACGCTTAACGCAACAAATCGCGCAGACGCTTTTTGACAATCTGCAACCGCTTGGCGTGATGGTCGTCATCGAAGCCGAACATACTTGTATGACCTTGCGCGGCGTAAAAAAACCCGGCGCAAAAACGATAACTTCAAGCGTTCTCGGCGGTTTTCGTTCAGACGCGCGAACTCGTGCGGAAGCGATGAGTTTGATTAAAGGTTAGAATATGAATCTGAACTTTTTCAGAAATCCTAATTTTCAAGTTGCCTTATTCGTAATTTTTTTTGTGATTGGTGGAATTTATGCGGTTATCAGTTACATAAAACTTGACGAGAATTTGAAGGACACAGAAAAGTTTCAGCAAATTCAAGCCCAACTTGAAAATGAGTTCAAACAAATTGCACTGCCGCCGAAAACGGCTGTGAATAGTTTCAAAAACACAAGCAAACAAGATGTTTGGGCTAATTTGGAAACTCGTTATAGAACCGAAATAGATTCTTTGGAATTTTACAAACACATAAATAACGAGTTGGAAAAAAGAGGTTGGATTCGCTATGATGCGAACAAATTCTGCAAAGAAGGTTTTAATGCTGAATTGGTTTCAGACGACCTGTTTTCCCAAGATAGAAGCGGAAATTATTATATTTTGATATTGAGTTTTGGAAAGCGCGAATATCTAGGGGAAGTAACACTTCCGAAAGAATGTTATAAGATCGGTTAAAATTATGGATAAAGAATTGGTAGTAATTGCCACGACGAATGATTTGTTTGAAGCCGAAATGCTTGAAGGTCAGTTGATTGCAAAAGGTTTCGATGTTTATTTGGCGGATGCAAATCTTATCGGCGTGATGAATTTGCTAGCGAATGCCGTTGGCGGAATAAAGATACAAGTTCCTGCGTCGGAAGCGGATGAAGCAACGAAATTTGTTGAAGAATTTAGAAATGCAGAGATTGTTTTTGATGAAGATTTTCCCGAAACATAAAAAATTATGAAAAAGAATTTATTGGCGATAATTTGTTTGATTGCGCTTTGTTGTTCGACTTCTTTTGCCCAAACGAAAGGCAAATATACGAATCTTTTTGACGAGCAAAAGATAAAAAACACGGTTCGATATTTGTCCGACGACGGTTTTGAAGGTCGTGCGCCGGGAACTCGCGGCGGTGAACTTGCGGCGAAATTTCTTGCTTTGCAGCTTCAACAACTCGGCATTAAACCTGCCAATAACGGTTCTTATTTTCAGCCTGTTTCGCTGGTTGCGGTGAAGACGAATCCGATGACGGTTTTAAGCGTCGGCGGGAAAGATTATAAATTCGGCGACGATTTTGTCGGCTCGACGGGAGCGCAAACCGATAAAATTTCGGTTGATGCGGAAATGGTTTTTGTCGGTTACGGAATTGATGCGCCTGAACAGAATTGGAACGATTTCAAAGGCGACAAAGACGATTATCGCGGTAAAATTCTCGTGATGATGGTCAACGATCCGCCGGCGACTGAAAAAGAACCGAATCTTTTTGGCGGAAAAGGTTTAACTTATTACGGACGTTGGACTTACAAGCTCGAACAAGCGGCGCGAATGGGCGCGGCGGGCGTGATTTTGATTCATACGAGAGATTCGGCAGGTTACGGCTGGAACGTCGTTCGCACGTCAAACGGAAATTGGCGATTTGATGTGGCGCGGACTTCCGACGACAAAACGCCTTTTCTGAATTGGCGTTCGTGGATGACTGAAGAAACGGCGCGAGCGATTTTTAATCAAAGCGGAAAAGATTTGGACAAATTGCGAACCGAAGCGCAAAGCCGCGATTTCAAGCCGGTCAAACTCGGCGTGAATGCGAAAATTGATGTCAAAGGCGAAATCAAGCGCGTTCAATCAAACAACGTCGTCGGAATTTGGGAAGGAAGCGACGCGAAATTAAAGGACGAAAACGTAATTTACACCGCGCATTGGGATCATTTGGGCGTTGGCGAACGGGACGCAAGCGGCGACAATATTTATAATGGCGCACTTGATAATGCTTCGGGTTGCGCTTCGATTTTGGCGATTGCCGAAGCGATAACGCGATTGCCGAAAAAAGAACAGCCGAAACGCTCGCAGGTTTTTCTGTTCACGACTGCCGAAGAACAAGGACTTTTGGGCGCGGAATGGTATGCGAAACATCCGGTTTTTCCGCTCGAAAAAACTGCCGCAAATATCAATCACGACGGCGCAAATTTTTACGGTTTGACGACTGATTACGGCGCAATCGGCGCACAGCGTTCGCCCGAATTGTGGGAAATTATTCAAAGTGTTTTGAAGGAACGCGGAATGACTTACGCGGCGGACGAACATCCCGAACAAGGTTTCTTTTTCCGCTCAGATCATTTTCCGTTTGCCAAAGGCGGCGTTCCGGCGTTAAACGTGGAAAGCGGCACAAATTACGTCGGTCAAGACAAAGACGCGGCGAAAAAGCGTTTTGCTGAATATAACGAAAAACATTATCATCAGCCGTCGGATAATTTCAGCGAACTCTGGCGTTTTGACGGAGTTGTGCAAAATCTCGAAGTGAGTTTGGCAATCGGTCTGCGCGTTTCGGATTTGAAGAAAATGCCGAAATACAACAAAGGCGACGAATTTTTCAAAGCACAGCCGAATCGTTGAATTTTTATTTGCCCGCGAAACACGCGAAACACGCTAAAATGTAAATCTAAATTTAGATTTTCTTCTTCTTTTTCGCGTCTTTTGCGTGTTTCGCGGGCAAAATCTTTTTTACTTAGGGTAAAATTACTTATCACAAAATATGTCGAAAACTTTTTACATCACAACACCGATTTATTACGCTAATTCGTTGCCGCATCTTGGACATCTTTACACGACGACGGTTGCCGACGTAATTATCAAGCATAAAAAACAGCGCGGTTTCGAGACGTTTTTTCTCACGGGAACGGACGAACACGGCGTTAATATTCAGCGCGTTGCCGAATCGAAAAATCAAACGCCGCAACAATATGTTGATTTTATCTCAAACGAGATGAAGAAAATGTTCGCTGATTTCGGTTTGACCGATTACGATATTTTTATGCGGACGACTTCCGAATTTCACTACGAAGGCGTGCAAAATCTGTGGCGAAAAATTGCCGAAAACGAAACTCCGAAAGGCAATTCCACGATTTACAAAGGTTTTTATGAAGCGTGGTTTTGTCCGAATTGTGCGGAATTTAAGACCGAAACCGAATACGAAATTCGTAGCGGCGAAGAAATTCCAAGATGTTTGGTTCACGAAAAACCGCTTGATTTAGTGAAGGAAGAAAGTTATTTTTTTCGGCTTTCGGATTACGGCGAAACTTTGCTGAAAATTATCGAAGAAAATCCTGAAAAACTGCGCCCCGAAGGAAGAAAAAACGAAGTTGTCGCGTTTATCAAACAAGGTTTGCAAGACCTTTCGATTTCGCGTGAAAAAAAATCGGTCGCGTGGGGAATTCCTGTTCCCGAAGACGAAAATCACGTTATGTATGTTTGGCTTGACGCGCTTTCAAATTACATAACTGCAATAGGTTACGGGAATTCGGAAAAGTCGGGTTTTGATAAATATTGGGCGAATGCGAATCATTTGGTTGGCAAAGATATTTTACGTTTTCATACAATTTATTGGTGGTCGTTTTTGTTGGCAGCGGAAATTGATTTGCCGCAAACGGTTTTCGCGCACGGAATGTGGCTTGACGCGGACGGACGCAAAATGGGCAAAACGCTCGGAAATGTTATTGAATTAGATGTTCTCAAAAAGCATTTTCAGGTTGATGCTTTGCGATATTTTTTGCTTCGTGAAATGGTTTTTGGGCAGGACGGAAAATTTGGTTATGAAAATTTGATTGCTCGTGCAAACGCGGATTTGGCGAAAGGTTTAGGCAATTTATCGTCGCGCACGCTTTCGATGATTACGAAATATCGTGAAGGAATTGTGCCGAGCGGAAAAATTGCAGAAGAAAATTATCTGTTTGCAAAACGCGCCGGAATTAATGCGGATGAACAAGAATTGGTCGCGGTTTTGACACACGCGAGAGATGAATTTGTTAGAAAATTTGATAATTACGAGTTTTCAAACGCACTCGAAACTCTTTGGAATGTGATTGCGCGAATTGATAAAATGATTTCGGACTTAAAGCCTTGGGAATTGATAAAGGACGCGCATCAAGCCGAAACGCTCAACGCAGTTTTGTATCGCGCCACGGAAACTTTGCGCTGGTTGTGCGTTTTGCTTTATCCGATAATGCCCGAAGCGACAAAAAATATTTACGCGCAAATCGGTCTAAGCGAAGATATTGCAACAGTTAATCCAGAAATATTAATCTACGGAGAATTACTTGCGGGAACAAAAATTGGCGAAACGAAAGCCGTGTTTCCGAGTATTGATAAAACAAAAGTTATGAATGAAATCGAAAAAGAGAAGTTAGAAGAAAGTAGTCAGAAGACAGAAGAAACAAAAGTAGAAGAAAACTTCATCACGATTGATGATTTTTTGAAAGTCGAATTGAAAATCGGCGAAGTAAAAGTTTGCGAACGAATTCCGAAAGCGGATAAACTGCTTCGGTTTGAAATTGATTTGGGCGAAGAAAAACCGCGCCAGATTCTTGCAGGTTTGGCGGAATATTACGAACCTGAAACGCTTATCGGCAGAAAAGTCGTCGTCGTCGCAAATCTCAAACCGCGAATGATGCGCGGACTCGAATCAAACGGAATGATTTGCGCCGCGAGTTTGGAAGACGGAACAGGCGAAAAACCCGCGTTGGCGGCATTTCTTGAAAATGTTGATATTGGCGCAAGGTTGAAATAAAAATTATGAAAATTCTCACGCTAACATTTTGTCTTATAATTTTTGGCGTAATGATTGCTGAAGCGCAAAGAACTAAAAAACCGAAGCCGAAAGTTGTTAGTTCGATGTCGGTGCAGAAGCCGAAAGTCGAAGTTGAAAATTGGCAGGAATTTGATTCAAAAACGCTAAAATTGAAACTTTCTTTTCCGAAAACGCCCGATTCGAGCGAGCGGAAAATGCGCGAATATGAATTTGAAATAAATTCCACGACGGTTCAGACCGATATAAACGACATATTTTATCTGCTCGAAGTGCGCGAATATCCGAAAAACACTTTGCCGAAGCGCGATGATTTGGGAGAACATTATGCCGTTTGGATGAAAAAATATATTTTGCGCGGCAGTAAAATTCTCGATGAAAATCCGATTGATTTCGGCAAAACGAAAGGCGTTGAATTTATTTACCAAGATTCGCCGCAGGAAGTTAATATTCACAGAGTTTTTGTCGTCGGGCAGAAATTATTTCAATTGATGGTGCATCTGAAAATCAGAAAACCTGATAATTACAGCCAAACAATCGAGAAAAACCGCGAAAAAATTGACAAGTTTTTTGATTCTTTGCAGTTGTATGAATAGGGCTATTGCAAAGTCAGACAACAATTGGCTGAGTTATTAAATTTAGTCCCTTGGCGGTAAAAACCTCATAAAATCTCCGTGCTTTGGCAATATTTTCCCAGCCTGTTTTTCGTAATATTCCGATTGCCAAATTGTTTAATGCCGCCATTATTTGTCCGCCATTGAACGATTTTTTCTGCACTTCATCTTCTCTGAAAGTAACATCCCGCCGATAATGTAACCCGTTTTCAATTCGCCAATGTTTTCTGGTTAAGTCTAACAAATCCTTCGCTGAATACTTCTCTACCGACACCGAAGTTATCCCATAAATCGTTTGCTCACTTACTTTCCCACTCTTAACTTCCTCACTTCGACGGGTTATTCTAAAAACTTGTTCCAAATATGGAAACTCCATTTGCCCCGCCACTCGAAAACTTGTGACCAAAAATCGCTCATCAATTCGCCCGTGTCCTTTGTCCACACTTTCCGCTGTGGCTAAATATTTGTCTGCTCCTTGCTCAAAATGCTCAACTGCCAATTTGTAAATATTTCCTTGATTGGCTCGCAACTTCCATAAATAATCTCCACCCTTTTCCACTACTGTCCGCGATAACTCAGTCTGAGCAAAAATTGCATCTCCGCTAATGATTTTGTCGCTTAAATTGGCTTGCCCTAATAATCTTTTTCCCGCACTAATCTCATTTTCACCCTCCAAAAGTGCTGTTTGCTCAACTACTAAATTGGCTCTTGATTCCTGTAAAGCTAACAAATGCAACTGCTTATCATCTTCAGACCGAACTGAGCAAACCACTTTCCCGTCTAAATTCCAACTCTCCGCTTCATCTTCACTCATCTCGGATAAATATTTCCCAAAAACTTCTTCGACTTGTTCCGCCTCAATCGCCTTTTCCAACATCCGTTTCCACGTTACCTCGTGTGGAGCGCGTTTCCAATCCAAATTCAGCAAAGATTTTAGTTCAGCAAATCTGTAAATGACCCAATCAGCAATCTCAGCCGGACGGTCTGCTCCGCCTAACTTGCTTAAAAACAATAAGATAAGTAATGAAAGTAGCTGATAACGAACTCCTCTCTTGGCTCGTAAGTCAATGATTTCACCTAAACTTGCCACCAATGGCGGATAAATTTTCTGTTCAAATATCTCAAATTCTGTGGTATTATCCATCT